>JADZFD010000033.1 GCA_020850225.1 Saprospiraceae bacterium
CCGGAAAATAAAAAGTATAATTTTATACCATAATTTGTCGTTTTATTGTACTTTTGGTGTAGAATACGTCGTTTTCTATATCCGGTGGCCGACTGAGAGATACAGAGCGGGTCGCCCATACTTAAACAAGAGATACCATTGGCACCTTTACAATTACATACAGGAAGTATTATAGATATTTTTTCGGCAGATACCGAGTCAGCTTTGGCGCTGCCTTATGTGGAAGAAGGCATTTCTGCGGGATTTCCGTCACCGGCACTCGACTTTGTAGACCTGAGCATCGACCTGAACCGGCATCTTATCAAGCATCCATCGGCTACATTTTACGGACGTGTCAAGGGCGATTCACTGATCAATGCAGGCATTAGCAATGGCGATTTGCTGATCATAGACCGCAGCATCGAGCCGGCCAATGGAAAGATAGCCGTCTGCTATATTGATGGAGAGTTTACGGCCAAGCGCATTCAGATATCCAGAAATGAGGTCTGGCTGATTCCCGAAAACGAAGCGTATCAGCCGATACGGGTTACGGAAGATAATGATTTTATGATCTGGGGCATTGTCACCCACGTTATCAAGGACGTATAGCATGTTTGCACTCGTCGATTGCAATAACTTCTACGCTTCGTGTGAGCGCGTTTTCCGGCCGGATCTGAACGGAAAACCGGTAGTAGTATTGTCCAATAATGACGGATGTGTGATAGCGCGCAGCAATGAGGCGAAGGCAGCAGGCATTCCGATGGGTGCGCCGGCATTTGAGTACGAAAAGCTGTTTGAGCAACACAGTGTGCAGGTTTTTTCTGCCAATTTTGCCCTGTACGGTGATATGAGCAGCCGGGTGATGGACATTCTCTCCGGTTATTCGCCGGATATGGAGATATACAGTATCGATGAGGCCTTTCTGAAATTTACAGGTTTTGAACATTTCGATCTGCAGCAACACGGAGCCAGTATGCGCAGCAAAGTATTGAAATGGACAGGTATCCCCATCAGTGTGGGTATCGCACCGACCAAGGCACTGGCTAAGGTAGCCAACCGCATAGCTAAAAAATATCCGACAGAAACCCGGGGCGTTTATATAATCGACAGTGAAGAGAAGCGCATCAAGGCCTTAAAGTGGCTGAAAACGGAAGATGTATGGGGTATCGGCAGACAACACAGCCAACGCCTGTACAGAATGGATGTCGCAACGGCCTATGCATTTACGCAGCTCAGGGATGATGTCGTACAAAAAATGATGTCCATCACAGGCTTGCGCCTGAAACACGACCTGGAAGGTATTCCGACACTTGATATGGAAGAAGCTCAGATTAAAAAGAACATCGCTACCACGCGTACATTCGAAACCAACTATACGCAATACGGACAACTGGCAGAGCGCATCAGTACCTTCGCTTCAGCATGTGCCGAAAAACTACGCCTGCAAAACTCGTGTTGCCACTCGCTGATGGTCTTTATTCATACGAACAGACACAGGGAAGACCTGCCGCAATACAGCCGGAATATCGTCATCAAACTGCCCTATCCGACAAACTCGGGCATCGAACTGACCAAATTTGCACTGCAAGCCCTGAAGCAGATATTCAAGCAGGGATTTGCCTACAAAAGAGCCGGTGTGGTGGTACAGGATTTCTCCCAGGCCGACAGGCTACAGCGATCTCTCTTTGAAAACAGGGACGAACGCCACGTTCCACTTTTTAAAGTAGTCGACGCCATCAATACTCATTTCGGACAGCAGAAGGTACGGCTTGCCGCACAGGATACAAAACGGGTATGGAAGATGCGCCAGGAAAAACTATCGCCCCGCTACACGACACGGATAGACGACATCATCACCATACATGTGTAAAGATGGCTAGCTACTATCACATACTGAATCAGTTATGTATCCGTAACTGTAATTAAAGTATCAATTGAATTTTTGCGTCCATGTTCAGAGGCGTACAATTCTCCTCTGACCTATAATACATTTCTGGTTGTCGAAGATTATGATAAAATTACCAGCGAAACACGTGAGATACAATGCAGGTTGGAATTGCGGGATAAACAGACCGATTATTTTGAGCCGTATAAGATACTGGATTCTGCCCGTATCGTATTGAAACGCTCCAATTGATACAAGAGATAGTCACTACACACAAGATAGTGCGTCCTGATTGTGTCTGCCGGAGATAATGTATATACCCGAACTATTCATGCGCTGCTTTATTGAAAATATATAAGGTAGCGTATGAATAGTTTACTATCCCAGCAATTCCTTTACCATTGCAGAAATACTCTTTCCATCTGCAGTGCCGGCGAGTTGCTGATTGGCTACGCCCATGACCTTGCCCATATCCCTGACAGAGGTAGCTCCTGTGTCGGCGATGATGGCTGCGATGGCAGATTTCAATTCCTCCGGAGAGAGCTGTTTGGGCAGATACAGGCCAAGGATATGTATTTCTTCCCGTTCAGTAACAGCCAGGTCTTCCCTGTTTTGTTTTGTATAGATATCTAAGGAGTCCTGACGTTGCTTGATGAGTTTTTGTATGAGCTTGATTTCGTTCTGTTCAGTCAAATCGGTAGCTGCTCCACTGGTTTTATGGAGAAGGATGGCAGATTTCACAGCACGCAGCGTGCGCATGGCAGCCTGATTTTTGCTTTTCATGGCTTCTTTGATGTCATCAGCTATTTTGGTTTCCAGACTCATGGTTTTGTGGTTTGTGATTGGATAATTTAATGGTTATATTAACAAAATCATCGACATTTAGTTGTTCGGGGCGTTGCGTAAAATACGGATCTTCCATCAGGGAATCGTCTCCAAAAAGTGGTTTCAGCGTATTCCTGAGCATTTTTCGCCGCTGGTTGAAGGCTGTTTTTACGACAGTACGAAACAATCTGTCGTCACATGGCAGTGTATAGTTTTCTTTACGGGTAAGCCGGATGACACTTGATTCTACTTTAGGTGGCGGATTGAAAGCTGTTGGCGGTACGTCGATGATTGTTGTACCATCGTAATGTGCCTGAACGAGTACACTGATGATGCCGTAGGTTTTGGAGCCGGGTTTGGCTACCACTCTGTCAGCTACTTCTTTCTGAAACATGCCGACCATCTCAGGTACCAGTTCCTTGTAGTTGATCATTTTGATTAGAATCTGGGAAGAAATATTGTAGGGATAGTTACCAATCATATAAAAAGGCTGGCCGTCAAATACTTTGGAAAGATTAAGCTTGAGAAAATCCAAAAAAATGATTTTATCTTCAGGGATCAGTTTGTGGTGTATAAGATACTGCACCATATCCTTATCTGCTTCCACTACCTGCAGGTCTATGTCCTGCTCAGCAAGATAACGGGTTAGTACGCCCTTACCCGGGCCGATTTCGAGTACATTGCGGATACCTTCTTTACGAATCAGGCTGTAGCCGATATTTCTCGAAATACCTTCGTCAATCAGGAAGTGCTGTCCAAATGATTTTTTTGCTTTCATATTGTCGTATCAAGCCACAAAAGTAGGATTATTAATTGGGTTTAATGCAAAATAGAAGTTGTTTGATTACATGTTATTGTAGTAAAATGTATATCTTTGTATGTTTTAAAATCTAATCTCAACTATAATTATGAGTTACATACGTTTTCTCTCTCTCAGCCTTGGACTAATACTTTTTATATCATGTTCTGCACAAAAAGCGGTTGATAAGCCGGTACTGCCTTCTCAGGGAGCACATCTCGTCAGTATGAATCCCGACTTGCTGTGGCAGTTAAAGCGAGTATCTGCTACCGGTATTTCGAAGGATGGCAGGGAGTTGGTCTATAAGGTGTCCACACCCAATATAGACTCCAATACATTTAGCGGACAATATTTTAAAGTGCCGGTACAGGGTGGTACGTCTGTTATGCTGGATAAAAAGGATGGTCTCGTCAGGGACAAAAATATCAGTCCCGATGGAAAATATCTATTATTTGACAAGGCGGTCAAGATTGAAAAAGTCAATGGAAATGATTTTCATCCGGACATGACAAACACAACGGCACAGATATATACGGCACTGGATTACAGGCACTGGGATACATGGAATGACGGCAGCTACAATCATGTCTTATACAGAAATGCAGATGCTCCGGAGACATCTTTCATCGATATTATGGGTCAGGAAGCATACAATAGTCCCCAAAAACCATTCGGAGGAGATGAAGATTATATATGGAGCCCCGACAGTAAGTACATCCTGTATGTGAGTAAAAAACTTACAGGAACAAAAGCAGTAGTGAGTACCAATACGGATATCTATCAGTATGAGCTGGCTACAGGCAAAACAACTAATCTGACAGCGGATAATAAAGGATACGATACCAATCCACAGTATTCAGTCAATGGTGACTTAGCCTGGCTGAGTATGGCTACGGATGGTAATGAAGCTGATAAAAATGATATTAAAGTACTGTCCAACGGCATCGTAATGAACCTGACTGCACACTGGGACGAAACGGTAATGAGTTATAAGTGGAGTAATGATGGCAGGAAGTTGTATTTTATTGCTGCCGTCGACGGAACACTTCAATTGTTCAGCGTGATTTTTCCCGGAAAAACAAAAATTATGCCTTTGGTACAGCAATTAACCAAAGGTGATTGGGATGTGAATGGCATCATTGGTGAGACTGGAGAACTGGTAATAGTATCCCGGACAACGATGAACAGAGCGACAGAATTATTTTCCTTCAATCTGAAAACAGAAAGATGGAATCAACTAACCCATGTCAATGATGATTTGTACAAAAATATTGCTGATTGCCGTACAGAACGCAGATACATCACTACGACAGATGGCAAACAAATGCTCGTGTGGGTGATATATCCACCGGGATTTGACGCAACCAAAAAATATCCAACATTACTCTACTGTCAGGGTGGACCGCAGTCTGCTTTGACGCAGTTCTATTCATTCCGATGGAATTTTCAGCTTATGGCAAGCAATGGCTATATCGTAGTTGCTCCTAACCGTCGGGGTATGCCTGGACATGGCGTTGAGTGGAACCGTCAGATAAGCAAAGATTACGGAGGACAGAATATGAGAGACTACCTGTCAGCTATAGATGCAATGGCTAAAGAGCCGTACGTCGATAAGGACAGACTGGGTGCTATCGGTGCCAGTTATGGCGGATATTCCGTGTTTTATCTGGCAGGCATCCACAATAAGCGTTTTAAATCATTTATCGCTCATGACGGTATATTCAACTGGCAGAGTATGTATGGCACGACAGAAGAGATGTTTTTTGTCAACAATGACATAGGCGGCCCGTACTGGGACGATGCCAACAGAAAAGGTTATACGGATTTTAATCCTGTCAACCTTGTTGCAAAATGGGATACACCGATATATATTATTCAGGGCGGTAAGGATTACAGGGTACCCATTGGGCAGGGACTCGAAGCATTCAATGCGGCACAATTGAAAGGTTTAAAGAGCAAATTGCTCTATTTCCCGGATGAAAATCACTGGGTGATGAAACCTCAGAACAGCATTGTCTGGCACAGGGAGTTTTTTAAATGGCTCAGGGAAACATTATAAATAGCTGAATATGAAGTAAGGTCTGATCGTATTCTGAATTTTTCAAAGGTAAAAAAAGATAAAGGACAATATACAGCAGACTGTATGGATGACTACTATAACAACCATGGGTGGTTGTCTGTTTCATTATATGTAGCTACAGCAATTGATTTTGGTATAGGAATGTCTGTCGAAATAGGATGTGGCCTTTCAAGCTTTTTTGTATGATAAATGTATCGTTAAGAAGAAGAATATTTGTGTATATTATTTGGCATTCATGTTACTAATTACCAGGTATAATACGGTAGATATCCTTTTGCTAAGATAAGAACGTCAGGAACAAGTAATAAAGTTAAATATTTGTTAAATTTCTTTCTTTCTTTCTTTCTTTCTTTCTTTCTTTCTTTCTTTCTTGTGATTCCTTTACCTGATTATCTGAAAAGTAAAGAAATCATGTCGAGGGTGCATCTTGAAGATAGAAGTTATTCTACTAAAAGCCCTATAAGCATCCACACACAAACGTATATACAACGGAGGAATTTTAAGACAGCCGTTCAGCGTTATAGGATGCAGGAGAATTAAGTAGCCTGATTGCGATTTAAGAGATGCTTCGACCCTATTGGTCAAACGGTGGGAACTGCCGGACAGCCAAATTTTTAACTTTGTTATCATGAAAACTAATTTTTATTATTACTTTTTTACAGCTTTCAGCATGTTTGCTCTAATCTTCACCTCTTGCAATCGGGATGAAATCTCTAAAGATAACTCTAACAATCAGCTATCAGTCGAATCACGTAATATTGCCTATTGTGATGGACAAATA
>JADZFD010000034.1 GCA_020850225.1 Saprospiraceae bacterium
CTTGCACCTTTAAAAGTTGCAAAGTCTTCTCTAACCAAATTTTCCCACTTTCATTGAGTGGTTTTACTGAAATTGTGTTACCTTTCATCTTTAATTTTTTTAATGAAAAGTAAAGTTGACACTTTCGGTTAAAATAAGCAGATAGAACACTCACCGGAGGTGTTGCTTGAACATCGTATTGGCAATAGGCGGGCTGAACGTCTTCGTATCAACAGAAGTGCAAAATTCAACTTGTGTTCTTCGTATCAAGTTCTGTGCTAATAATCCGCCACTTCGGCAATACCCGAACCGTTAGGTGCAATCCCCACAAAACAGATAATCCAAAAAAACAAAATTTTCTTCTTAAAATAAAAATAATACAAAACTATAACGTAATATTGCAATATATAAATTAATTAAAAAATGGGAACAACAAAAACAGACCCTTTCACAGATGAACAAAATAAAATAGCTATCATCACAAAAGCACTGGGACACCCTGCAAGAATTGCCATTATTGACCATTTGTTAAAAGTAAATGCGTGCATTGGAAATGATATTTTGGAAGAAATTCCATTGGCTCAACCTACTATTTCTCAACATATAAAAGTTTTGAAAAATGCTGACTTAATTAAAGGAACAGTTGAAGGAACAGCTATTAATTACTGTATAAATGAAGCAACTTTTGAATTAATAAGTAATTATTTTAAAAATATAGCTATCAATACCATTCATCAAGATTGTTGTTAAATATAAAATAATAGAAATATGCAGACCGAAAAAGAAATTAAAGAAATGGTAAAGCAAAAGTACAGTGAGATTGCTTTACAAGACAAAGAAACAAATGCTTCCTCTTGTTGCGGAGCAGGGAGTTGTAGCACAGAAGTGTATCATATCATGAGCGAGGAATACAATGACCTTGAAGGCTATAATCCTGATGCCGATTTAGGATTAGGCTGTGGTTTACCCACGCAATTTGCCAAAATTAAAAAAGGAGATACAGTTATTGATTTAGGAAGCGGAGCTGGAAATGACTGTTTTGTAGCCCGAGCAGAAACTGGTGAAACAGGAAAAGTAATTGGTATTGATTTTACAGAAGCAATGGTAAACAAAGCTAGAAATAATGCTGAAAAATTAGGCTTTAATAATGTGGAATTCAGGCAGGGCGATATAGAAATGATGCCTGTAAGCGAGAATGTAGCCGATGTCATTTAAAGCAATTGCGTACTAAATCTCGTGCCAAATAAAAAAGCGGTATTTGCAGATATTTATAGAGTTTTAAAACCAGGTGGTCACTTTAGCATATCCGATATTGTTTTGACAGGTGACTTGCCTGAAAAAATCAAAAGTGCGGCTGAAATGTATGCTGGTTGTGTAGCAAGTGCAATTGATAAAAATGAATACCTAAATTATGCAAACAAAGCGGGTTTTTCTAATCTGACTATTCAAAAAGATAAGCCCATCATCATACCCGATGATATTTTGAAGGATTATCTCAATGAAGAGGAAATTGCCGATTATAAATCTAATGAAACAGTAATTAGAAGCATTACTTTATATGCAGAAAAACCTACTAATTATTGTTCTCCAAATTCAGCCTGTTGTTAAGATGAATGTAAGAATGAAGTTTTTAGACCGTTATCTGACGGTCTGGATATTTTTAGCAATGGCACTCGGAGTTGGATTGGGATATTTATTTCCCTCTATTCCTGAAAACATTAATATTTTCTCGATTGGAACCACAAATATTCCTTTGGCGCTTGGTCTGATTCTAATGATGTATCCACCGCTTGCTAAGGTAGATTATTCTCTTTTGCCCAAAGTTTTACAGGATAAAAAAGCAATTACCATCTCTTTAATCTTAAATTGGATAGTTGGAACCGTCTTAATGTTTGGCTTAGCCGTTTTGTTTTTACGAAACGAACCTGAATATATGACGGGATTGATTTTAATTGGTTTGGCAAGATGTATTGCTATGGTTATTGTTTGGAGCGATTTATCTAAAGCCAATAGAGAATATACGGCTTTATTAGTAGCACTAAATAGTGTTTTTCAAATTGTTTCTTATAGCTTTTTTGTTTGGTTATTTATTAATGTCTTACCTGGATATTTAGGCTTGGGTGATTTTAATGTTAGTGTTTCGATGCGAGCTGTGACTGAAAGCGTTTTGATTTATTTAGGAATTCCATTCTTAGCTGGGTTTTTAAGTCGCTATTTCATAATTAAAAAAAAGGGGAAAGAATGGTATAATCGTAAATTTATCCCGAAAATATCGCCTATAACGCTCATTGCCTTATTAGCTACCATTGTGTTGATGTTCAGTTTGAAGGGAAACCAAATTATAGAACTACCTTTTGATGTAGTGAAGATTGCTATTCCGCTTATTCTTTATTTCTCTCTGATGTTTTTCATCAGTTTTTTCATTAACAAAGCATTAAAACTACCTTATGATACCAACGCTTCTATTGCTTTTACAGCAACTGGTAATAATTTTGAATTAGCCATAGCTGTTGCCATTGCTGTCTTTGGATTAAACTCTCCTCAAGCATTTACAGCGGTTATAGGTCCTTTAGTAGAAGTTCCCGTTTTAATCCTATTGGTAAAAATCAGCTTATCTCTCAAACAAAAATATTACAAGAAATGAAAAAAAATATTTTAGTACTTTGCACTGGTAATAGTTGCAGAAGTCAAATAGCTGAAGGATATTTAAGACATTTTGCCAAAGAGAAAGCAACTATTTATAGCGCAGGAATTGAAACACACGGTGTAAACCCAAAAGCTATTGCAACAATGCAAGAAGACAATATTGACATCTCAAGCCAGACTTCGAATCATGTTGACGAATACAGTAATGTGGCGTTTGACTTTGTAATTACAGTTTGCGATAACGCAAAAGAACACTGCCCATTCTTCCCAACTAAAGCAAAGAAATTTCACTATAACTTTCCTGACCCTGCAAAAGCGATTGGAACTGAAAAAAAAATACGTGAGAAATTTAGAGAAGTAAGGCAACAAATAAAGACTTTTTGTGAGCAATTTGTTATCAACGAGCTATAAACCAAAGGAAAGTACCTAACAAGTCGTTTGGCAAGAGAGCGAATAATCTCTTCGATTTAAAGATTTTTGCTAAATTTGAAGTTTGTGCTTCGTGCTTGGGTTTATCGTTAAAATCGCTCCCTCGCCAAGCGCCAAACCGTTAGCGGCAACTCTTGGCGACACTGCATGAAGTCAAACTGCATCTTGCCTTGACAACCGACATTATAAAAACGGGGTAGCTGAAAACCTGACAGAGTAGGCAAAAACTAAAAATCAACTGTTATGAAACTTTTACCAAACGAAGAGAAATTAATCACTTCAAACAAAGACAAAATTATTTTGACAAATCACCGTATTCAAATGACTGATAGTGTTTGGGGACAGTCATTTACAATCAGTATTTTTCTTGAGGACATCAGCTCTTTAGAGATAAAATACAAAAGTTATATCCTATTCATTATCCTCGGTGTTATTTGTTTGTATGGTGGAGTGTATATGGCGGGACAAGAAGAAAGTGAAGCAATGATTGGAGGACTTGTTCTTGGCGGAATATTTTTCGCATTGTGGTGGTTTACTCGCAAACACATTATTTCAATTTCATCTGACGGTGGAGCTTCATTGAACTTTATGGTTCAAGGAATGGACGATGACAAGATTGCTGACTTCATTCACAATGTTTCACTTGCTAAACAGACAAGAGTAAATCAACTTCACAAATTATGACCCCGCATTTGACTGGTATTTCTACAAACTTCAAACAACACGACTTTGGACAGAATAATAGAGCAGCCGCTAACTCGCCGTTTACCGCAAGCGGGCTGAGAGTGTATAACAAATTGCACAAAATTTTGATAATATTATATTCCTGATTATATATGCCTTAGATTCAAATCATAAATGTAACTTTACGGGAGATAAAAGAGGTAGTAATAGTTTTTTTTCAGAGGAAAGGTGCATAACTCCTTTCCTCTGAATGTTAAAGTACCTATATCGACTCCAGTCCAAAGTTGTCAATATGGGTCACTTAACACAAGCACAAAGACCCACAATAAGTGTAATGAATGAACAAGGATATCTGCATAAAGAGATATCAGAAGCTACAGGTAAGGATAAATCTGTAGTCCGCCGTGAGCTTAAAAGGAATTGTGACCAGCGGAGTGGTCGGTATAATAGCGATCTGACACACAGGAAGTATCTGCAAGGGCAGAGACGGACAACAATATCTTAGAGAATGCCATCCGACCATTAGCCTTAGGCAGAAAGAAACATCTGTTTGCCGGCCATCATATTACGGATGAAACTTTAGGACATTACTTTACTGTTTTTGGAATATGCAAGGCACAAGATGTTGATACGCACGCCTGTATGGTATGGTTTCTGTCAAAAGTAGCCGGCACCAAAACTACCAGAATAGGAGACCTGGCACCGGACGCATTCCTGAAACGCTACTAAACAATACGTAGTTTATCGGATGCTTACCATTTTTCATCAGTTAACTGACAATTATCATGTTTCAGTTAAAAACATTCTCTTATCTTTATACAAAATTAGGATGATTATGAATACAGAGATGCCGGTAAAAAAAATTAAAACGAGCAAAATAATTTATGTAAACCCTGACGATACGATGCTTAAAGTCGAGGAAATTTTTTCTCATTTTCCTATACACCACATATTAGTGGTTGAGAATAAAAAACTGGCGGGTGTCATCAGCAAACACGATTTGCTCAGATTGTATCAGGATGCAGTTAACCGGGGCGAACTGCTCAATAGAAATAATGTACAAGCTGCTGATATAATGACTAAAAAATTAATAACACTGGACATAGAAGATACCTTGGGACTCGCAGCGGATATTTTCTTATCCAATAAGATACATTCGATACCACTATTGGACGGCCAGGAACTAGCTGGAATAATTACCAATCACGATCTTATAAGATATTGTTTTAGTGACAATATCTCATAAGACCAGCGATGGTTTTTTTATATCATGGAGTTGAGGGAATACGTGAGATTCAGCATCAGGTATCTTCCTATTGTATTTGAGATAGATTCTGCTATTTGTGTTTCAGAAACGATTCTGTTGACTCCCTGGTTTTGATTTAAGATATCAAAAGCTCTTAATTTGGCGGTGAGTTTATTATTCATAAAACTTTTGGCTACCGATGCCTGCCACAGTTTTACATCAGTTGTTCCTCCGAATGAACCGCCGGCATAGATGTAATAATCCATGTTAGTATCAACTGTCCAACCTTTACCAGCGTACCAGATGAGCGATGCATTATATGTCTGATTCAGGAAATTCGTATTCTGGGCACTGTTGTTTTTATATATATTGTTATTAAAGCTCCAGCGGCCACTTACAGAGCCATCCCAATCTTTTTTGGATTTATTTTCTACTATAACATTAAGGCCATTACTCCACCGGTCAATATCATTTGCGATACCATTTATAAAATTAATACCACTAATTAATGAAGAATTGATTCCTGTTCGGAATTTGGCGCCTATTGCGTTGACTGGTGTTGTAAAATTTAAACTAGCATTAACCGTTTTTTCATCTTTAGTATTGACAGGTGTCTGACTTTGGATAAATGTAACCGGATCTAATACCGTAGCAGTAGAAATCTTATTTTTTGTATAACCCATTCTGACATTGGCAAATATACCCCTGAAATTGAACTGGTCAAAAAAGTGATAACCGATTCTAAGATTATGTCTGTATTCAGGCACGAGATTTGGATTACCCTGATACGGTCTCAAAGGATCTGTATTGTCAAGTATCGGTTGAAGCTGATCCACCGAAGGTTCCCGTACGGAAGTTGAATAATTCATACGGATATGCAGCTTATCCAGGTCCAAAGTTGCCTTGGGCAAGAAGTTATTAAATGTACGGTTTACTTTTTCGCCGATACTCGGTACGCCATCCAAATTTGAATTTTGATAATCAACTCCGACAGTAGCGGCATAATTAGTCTTGTTCAGACGAACATTTATACCACCTGTGTTATAGATAAAGCTATTGTCAAATGTCCTGCTCAGGATGTCATTGAGGATACCGGGTGCATCCAAATCGTCCGGATTCAAATCCAGAAATTCTTTAATCTGGTCAGCTTTATTGTTTTTTCGGGATGCGTTGGCAATCAGGAAAACATTGTCTGATAAGGGTTCCGTATAATTCAAACCGAAAGAATAGTTGGAATTACCGGAATTCTGGTTTTGATCCTGAAAAACAGACAGAGAGTCGTTAAAAATCAAATTACTGCCATAAACTTTGCTGAGAAGTCTGTTGAAATTTTCTTTTTCAGATGCACCCAATGCACCATCCAGACTGACTGTCCTGCCAGGTTTATTAAGTTTTTTGCGCAGACTCAGACTGAGATTGTAATTATTGCCATCGTTATCATTGTTTTTTAACTGGTCATTCAGGTTGACCAGTAACCGGCTAAAATTGAATGTGGTATCCAATTGACCCAGATTGCTATAGCCATTCTGTATATTCAAACCACCTTTGATAGTAGCTTCAGTTGTAGAATCCAGTTTGAGTTCAATATTGGTATTGAAGAAATGGTTGATATTTTTTCCTACGGAATTATACGCATTGTTGGATATAAGGGTTCCGGATGGCAGGAATGAATTGGTAAGAGTTGACTGCTTTAGATCTGTTTTGCTTTGCGTCAGATAGTAGCTGAACGTAAGTCTGTTTTTACTGCTCAGATTCTGATTCAGGTTAAGCCCTGCTGTTATGGCTTTGGATTCACCTGTATTACTTTGACCGAATGAAAGAGGTAAACCTGAAGAATTAAATCTGCCCATTCCCATTCCTCTGCCGCCTGATGATCCCTGCATGGCAGCATAATCACTTACATCGATGCCTGTATTATTGATATTATTGGCTGCACCAAGTACTGAAAGTTGTGTTTCGCTACCAAAACTGTTAATCATAGCCTTGCTCTCATAACGGTCATCAGTTCCATATCCGCCCATGACATTGCCGAATAATCCATTCTGTATATTCTTTTTCAGCTCCAGGTTGATGGTCATTTCATCATTACCGTCGTTGATACCTGTAAATTCTGAAGTTTTTGACTTTTTTTCGAATACCTGTACTTTTTTTACAGCACTTGCAGGTAGGTTTTTAGTTGCCATCTTGGGATCACCACCAAAAAAATCTTTTCCGTTAACAGTTACAGCTTTTACATCTTCTCCTTTTACCTTTATACTACCATCGGATTCGACCTCGACACCGGGTAATCGCTTCAGTAAATCTTCTACTACGGCATTTGGTTGGGTTTTGAATGCATCAGCATTGTATTCAAGTGTGTCTTTAGTAACTTTGATAGGGATATATTCAGCTGATATATCTACGGTTTTTAGATATTCACCCTCTTCCATCATGGTTATTATACCCAGGTCCAGTAATTGATTATCCGGTTTTAATGATATTTTCCGCTGTATGGTACCATATCCTATATAGGTAAGTTGCAGCAAATAATCACCTGACTTCAGATTTTCTATTTTGAAAACTCCATTATTGTCCGTAGTTGAAAAACCAACCATTGTAGAATCTACTGGATGCAGCACGACTGCGACCGCTCCTATGACACTGAGTTTGTCTTTATCATGAATGATACCTTTGACACTATAGGATTGTGCATTTAGAAGTATGGAAGTTGCTATAAATGCTATAATAAACAGTATTCTGGACATAAATATTATTTTTAGTGTAATGAATGGGGTATGGAATATATTTTAATGAGGCATTCTCATATTTGAACTTCTTTGCCCGCCCCACATTTCAGATTGTTCTTTGATTTTATCTTCCTTTAATTTTGCGAACTCCTTTCGAGTCATTTTGCTTCCTTTACCGGGCTTTTGGATTCTGACATCACCTGATTTTATTTCTGTGGCAATAATATGCGTATCAGCGCTTTGAATCTCCAATATCAACCCCGGCAAACCACTATATATATCCGGTCCCTGGCTGACAGGTATCTGAGGTGTAAAAAAAGCTACCAGATTGTATGTGCTGTCCTTGTAATACGCTTTCATACAGGTATAACCGGCAATCATTTTTTGTTCTCCGGCACTTATTTTCCATTTAATATTTGAGATACTGTCTTCTATCAGAAAGTCTTTACCGAAGAAGCTGGCCTGTTCCAGCAATTGGCTATTATTCATATCTTTATAGAAGGTCGCTACTGACATCTCCCGCATTCTTTTAAAAAAACGAGGCATATTGTCATTGGGGTTTACCTCCTCCTTGAAGTTGGGGTTTTTCTGATACAGTGACTGAGTCGAATTGAACTGTAATTCCATACTGTTTACTGCCGACTTGGGCATACTGGAAGCCATATGTGGTGGCATACCTTTCGTATCAAAACTACTCGTATGATTATAAATGACAGTCCCGCTTTGTATCTGAGCAGTAACATTTACATAGAGTACACCTATAAGGAAACTCAATAATAAAAAATTGCGCATAAAATAATTTGAAATTTAAGTACAAAATAATGAATAAATAACGGTTAAAAAATGCGTTGTGTATCGGTTTAGTAAATAATTAACTATTATATTGATAGGTTATTATCAATTTAGGAAAATTTTATTTTTTTAA
>JADZFD010000035.1 GCA_020850225.1 Saprospiraceae bacterium
CATAAGTGGCGAAACAGGTTTGAACGGGTATTTTACGGGATATAGTACGACGAAAGGTGTACATATCAGGAAGCTGCAGGTCTATGATCGCTGGGGCAACCTGATGTATGAAGGCAGGGATCTGAAGACAAATGAGCCGGAGCAAGGCTGGAATGGTACGTACAAAGGAATGAAAGTATCCGAAGGAGTATATATCTGGATAGCCGAGACGGAGTTGCCTGATGGCACAAAAATGACCCACAAGGGAGATGTGACGGTAGTCAGGTAGCAGGAGGAATGTGCAGCATGCATATTGGAGTATCTGGTAATGCGTGGATTAGAAAGACCTGTCAATATATAAGCCTTATATCCATTACCTATTGCCTCCCGATAGCTATCGGGACCCATAGCCAATTGTCTCCCGATAGCTATCGGGACCTATTACCTATTACCTATTACCTATAATAATATTATTCAAACCCCATTTGTTTATTAAAATATTATAGTTATATTTGCATAGTATAAGGGTGAATCAATAGTATTCAGTACTAAATAACAAAAGTACTTTATAAGTTTGCAACATCTTGACAGCCACGAATACGGATATAAAATGAAGTGCAAATGGATCAAAAAAGAAAACAAGATATTACGAATTAATTAACACCATAAATTATTAATTATGAGCAATTTTTCTTACCTTACAATCTTACAATCTTACAATCTTACAGTTTTAGAAATATTTTTTTAATATCGCTGATGATTATGGGACAAGAAATACTTTGGTCACAAACACCGAATACATGGAGTTATGATATCTATGTGCCCGGTAGTGGGACGTACTATCTGAATAATACACTTAAAAATCAAGGAACAACATATACCATCAATGCAGGAAACATAACACAGAGTTGTTTGAATATTCAATTGATCTACGATATCTGTATAAAAGATGTAGTAATCTGTCCACCAAAACCTTGTTCGACTGCCAACTGTCAGTTAGAGGTATATCAGGAAGGAGCATTAGATTGTGACGGTATTTTTTATGTTCAGTTGCAGATATCCAACCCTAATGGACTTAGTTTGTGTTACAGAAAATCAGGAGCTACAGTAGGATCACCAGTGCCGCTGTCAGGTATTATTGGCCCATTTACGGGTAGCGAGCAGGTCATCATATATAATTGCAATAATGCATCTTGTTTTAAAATGATTTGGATAGCCAAACCCGACTGTGAAGAATTAGGTAATCAGGTACTGAACAGTAGAATAGAAAGGCGGCATAATAGATTACTCAAGGTCGTTCCCAATCCATTCAGTTCGGATGAGATTTCAATCTATACATATCAGGAATCAACAACTTATAAAATATTTGATATAAATGGCAGGAGCATATCTGAAGGAGCCTTTACCGGGTCAATTTTCAATTTGGAATTTCCAGGTAGCAGAGGAGTGTACATACTCAGCTATTTAGATTCCGACGGGCATGTACAGTATCTCAAATTGGTAAAACAATAGTAAAATAGTAGGTAATATTTAAAAATAACATCGGAAGGAGAAAGTATAAAAGTCCCTTCCCTTTATAAAATTATTACATTATGAGTAAATTTTGGTTATTACAGTTGATTTTACTTATGTACAGCAGCCTAATGATAAACGCCCAATCAACGCTATGCCCTCAGGATACCCAATGTCATATCTTAAAAAGATTTGATTCAAACTTTGAAATCAAAATGGAAAAACAATGGGAAAGTAAGGAATATGTGGCACAGTTCGGAACACCAGTAATTCAAGATATTGACGGTGACTGTAAGCCGGAAATCCTGATTGCAGGATATCAGGGACATAATGATGATTGGGTGGCGTCTAAAGAAATACTGATATATGATGCAGAAGAACTGAATTTGAAATATAAGATTTCAACAGCATATTTTTTTGTTTGGAAGAATAGCTTTGTAGTTTTAAGTTTAGGTAATGAATCAAGGGTTATTGTCGCCTGTGCAGATGTAGGTTTTAATAATATTAGTGTTCGTAATAAGTTGGTTTGCTACAATATGGATGGCAGCATATATTGGATTTCGGATCAAAAATTTGGAAACAATGTTGATCTTGAAAGCGGCTATCCATCATTGGCCGACTTCAATCAGGATGGTATTCCGGAGGTATTTATTCATAATGAAATATTCAACGCTGAAACAGGAGTTAAATTAGTAGACGGAGGAAAGAATGGTTGTGGGGTATCATTTCATTCATCAAATTCAATATCGGCTAATCTGGACGATGATCCATCGGACTTGGAGTTGGCAGCAGGCTATACAATATATAAAGTACAAATCATCAACACGAACGGGATGACTGGTAACCAAATGATCCCATATAATATGATGATTGATGGTAAACTTATAGATGGGCAAACTTCAGTAATTGATATGAATCTGGATGGCCAGCCTGATGTATTCGTATTTTCAGCTGGAAGCGGATATACCTACCTTTATATCTACAGTTTTAAAAATAACAAATGTGAATTAAAAGCCCAATATAGCTTTAATGAATTTAAGCTTTTTGGTAATCTATGTATTGGAAATATCGACCATAACCCCGAACCTGATATCATAATAGTATCAAGTGATACGTTAAGAAAATTCACTTATAATAATACACCATTTATTTTAGAGACTTGGAAACTTAAAATAATGGAAGGGTCGGGATATGCAGGAGTTTCGATGTTCGATTTTAATGGTGACGGTATTCAGGAAATAGTAGTTAGAGATGAAGAGAAAATTATGATTATCAGTGAAATAAATGGAATACCTGTAGTTATTGCAGAGCAAGAGTGCATTTCAGGAACCTCCGGTGAAATGCCAATTATCGCAGGAATAAATAACAATAATGATGCAATAATTTGTGTTACATGTGCAAATTTATTTGAAGACTATAACGGTCGCCTGACCATTTTCGGTCCACCCGAAGGGCAGCGCTGGGCGCCTGCGCGAAAGATCTGGCACCAGTACAACTACAATCCTTTATTTATCAATGATGACGGTACGGTACCGCAATACATGCACAATCCGGCGACCTATCAGAATGGCCGCTACAACAACTTCAATGTACAGGCATCGCTGATAGACGAGGATGGCAACTATCCTGCACCGGCGGCATCGCTGACGGGAGAAGTGCGGTGTATCACCTATGATACGCTGACAGACA
>JADZFD010000036.1 GCA_020850225.1 Saprospiraceae bacterium
AGACGCACTTTTGACATTACGATCACTATCGCTTGTTTTTGACCAGGTTTGTTAAATCATACAGCCTAAATCAATAGCTCTTAACAATATTAAGAAAAAATGATTTGCTTGACTTTTAGTTACATGTATAATCAGAAATATTATATTATCAAAATTTTGTGCAATTTGTTATACACACCTTTTAGTTACATGTATAATCAGGAATATTATAATATCATAATTTTGTGCAATTTGTTATGCACACGTTCTGTAATTTTATATTTGATAGTTGCGTGTTATACATGTGATTTCAACAGGATATGGAAGGAATATTATAAGCTAATCAGATACGGGTTCCACCGACTCCCCATATATAATAGTAACCGGATTATTAATGCTGAACGTTCAGTCATGATTTTTGTCTGCATTTACCATAATATCGTTACAAAATAGCACAGTGAATGGAAATTATCCGGACAGAACCGAACTTTTTATGATCACCTGATGTTATATTCTGTTTTGAATACGAGTAAAAGCAGTGAATCGCTGTAATTTTTTACATTTTATATACCGGCATGAACTAATAATACCAAAATAATCATAGCCGGCGATATATGAAATATGCACAATAAATCAAACACAGGAGTCAGGAGTCATAATATTGTATAATAGCTACTTTTTTTTAGTAAAATGGTTAATTTTATGTGAATTACACAGTATGAATTAATTCAATTTTAATTATTTGTGTTGAATTGCATAAAATAAGTCTTAACTTTGTATAATATTTCTATAAAGTTATATATATTTGTATAACCTGACAAAATTGCAGGAAATTTACTGTGGCATGGTATTGTAGCTATTATAAATCGTGAAGATAAATTCCTTTAAAAAAATTATTAATCATACATTATAATAAATGAGTAACAGAAAGTTTTCACCTAAAGTAAAAAGAATCATTCAATTGAGTCGTGAAGAGGCTATACGTCTGGGGCATGACTATATTGGAACGGAGCACTTCCTTTTGGGAATTCTGAAGGAAGAAGAGAGTTTGCCCGTCAAAGTACTGGATTCTCTGGAGGTTGATATTGAAGAACTGATCAATAAGATAGAACAATCGCATATAGGTAAAGCCGAGCCTAATCCAGGGTATAACTACGGAAGTATCCCATTAAACAAACATGCAGAAAAGGTATTGAAAGTAACTTCACTGGAAGCCAAAGTTTATAAAAGTGATGAAATAAAACCCGAACATCTGATGCTGTCCATTTTAAAACATGAAGATAATACAGCCAACAGGATATTGAATGAATTTAACGTGGATTATGAATCATTCAGTTCTGAACTGGAGTATGTTCAGCATGAGTTGGAACCACCTGGTTTGGATATTCTGGGACAAAGCCCATCAGATTCGGATGTACCGATGGATGATGATGACGATCAGTTTTCGACTGCCAGAAAGTCATCCTCCAAATCCAGGACACCTGTACTGGATAATTTCGGAAGAGACGTGTCCAGGCTCGCTGAAGAAGGAAAACTGGATCCTATCATCGGACGGGAAGTTGAGATAGAACGCGTTTCACAGATATTGTCAAGGCGCAAAAAGAACAACCCGATACTCATCGGTGAACCCGGAGTAGGGAAAACAGCCATTGTGGAAGGTCTTGCCCTGCGTATCGTACAGAAGAAAGTATCCCGGACACTTTTCAATAAACGTGTTATCATGCTGGATCTGGCAGCCCTCGTAGCTGGAACCAAATACAGAGGACAGTTTGAGGAAAGGATGAAAGCCATCATGAATGAACTCGAACGGGCACGCGATATTATTCTGTTTATTGATGAAATACATACGATAGTCGGCGCAGGTGGAGCTACCGGATCTCTGGATGCTTCCAACATATTCAAACCGGCACTGGCACGTGGCGAATTGCAATGTATAGGGGCTTCAACCCTGGATGAATATCGCCAGTATATAGAGAAGGATGGTGCTTTGGACAGGAGATTTCAAAAAGTTTTGGTCGATCCGCCTTCAGCAGAAGAAACAATACATATACTGCATAACATAAAGGGAACCTATGAAAATTTTCATAATGTACAGTATTCCGATGAAGCAGTGGAAGCTTGTGTTAAGCTGAGCGAAAGATATATTTCTGACAGATTTTTTCCCGATAAGGCCATAGATGTTATGGATGAAGTAGGAGCCAGAACGCACCTTAAAAACATTCACGTTCCAAAATATATCGAAGATTTTGAAAATGAAATCGAAGAGATCAAGGAAAAGAAAAATAATGCGGTAAGAAGTCAGCAATACGAATTGGCTGCAGATCTAAGAGACCAGGAATCTAAATTACAGAAAAAACTGGAGCAACATAAGGAAGAATGGGAAGAAGAGGTCAAAACCAAAAAATACCCGGTCAATGAAGATGATATTGCTGAGGTGGTTTCGATGATGACAGGTATTCCGGTACGCAGGGTAGCACAGAGTGAATCCAAAAAACTGGTTAAAATGAATCAGGATTTGGAAGGTGTCATCATTGGTCAGGATGAAGCCATACTGAAAGTAACCAAAGCCATCCAAAGAAACAGGGTAGGGTTGAAAGATCCGTCAAAACCAATCGGTTCATTCGTTTTTCTTGGCCCTACAGGTGTTGGTAAAACCGAATTGGCTAAAGCACTGGCAAAATATATGTTCGATTCGGAGGATGCGCTGATACGGATAGATATGTCAGAATATATGGAAAAATTCAGTATTTCCCGATTGATAGGAGCTCCTCCGGGATATGTAGGTTATGAAGAAGGAGGTCAGCTGACCGAAAAAGTACGCCGAAAACCTTACTCTGTGATACTACTCGATGAGATAGAAAAAGCACATCCGGATGTATATAATATTTTGCTTCAGGTACTGGACGACGGACAATTGACAGATGGTTTGGGTCGAAAGGTGGATTTCAAGAATACACTTATCATCATGACATCCAATATCGGTGCCCGTCAACTGAAAGATTTTGGCCATGGTCTGGGTTTTGCTACTTCCTCAAGGGTAGAAAGTGCTGCTGAGAACTCAAAGTCAGTAATTCAGGCTGCACTTAAGAAAACATTCTCACCCGAATTCCTGAACAGGATAGATGACGTGGTTATTTTTAATAATCTGGAAAAAGAGCATATATTCAGGATTATAGATATTAATCTGAAGCAACTGTTTGACAGAATGGTGAACCTTGAAATGGAATTGTCATTGACGGAAGATGCAAAAAACTTTGTTGCAGAAAAAGGATATGACCCTCAGTTTGGTGCCAGACCGCTCAACAGAGCGATTCAAAAGTATATTGAAGATCCGCTGGCAGAGTTTATATTGAGTGAAAATCCCGGAAAAGGAGCTGTGCTGATTGCTAATCTTAATGAAGATAAAAGTGGCCTTGTAATATCATTAGGCAAATCAGCCACTAAGAAAAAGGACATTCAACAGTAATTTGTGTGTTGTTTTTAAATATTATTGGTGTTTTTATTAAATAATGTGGAATAAGTGCATTGATTTTATACAATGAATGCACTTATCTTTTTATTTTTGTGCTTAATTTTTTTTAAAATAATCGAAAAATTCAATTCATTTGGCAAAAGGAAGAATCCAACCTAACAACAAGTCACAGGATGACAAATTTAATTACAGACTGAATAATGATATCAGAGTGCCACGGGTAAGGCTCGTCGGCGATAATCTGGAAGAAGTCAGTGAAGTAGCCGGAAAAACTATTGAAACAGGTATTTTTAATACCTATCAGGTGATTCAGTGGGCGGAAGAAATGGAAATGGATTTGGTGGAAATCAGCCCGAATGCCGATCCGCCGGTTTGTAAAATCATCGATTATAAAAAATTTATATATGACCGCAAAAAGAAAGAAAAGGAACTTAAAGCCAAAACAGCTAAAACGGTTATTAAGGAGATCAGGTTTGGACCCAATACGGATGACCACGATTTCACTTTTAAGGTGAAGCATGCAGTTAAGTTTTTGGAAGACGGTGAAAAAATAAAAGCTTATGTCCATTTCAGAGGACGGGCAATCGTCTTTAAAGACAGGGGCGAATTGATACTACTGAGATTTATCAAGGAACTCGAAGAGTATGGTGCAGCCGAAGAACTGCCTAAACTCGAAGGTAAGCGGATGATCGTCATGATATCACCCAAAAAGAAAAAGTAATTGTTCCGGACTTTAAAAAAAACTTGGTCAAAATCCTTATTATATATAATAATTGATTACCTTTGCGACCCTAAATGAATTTGTTATGCCAAAGATGAAAACCCATTCAAGTGCAAAGAAGAGATTTAGCCTTACCGGAACAGGTAAAATCAAAAGATTTCAGGCTAATACAAGCCACTTGATGAGAAAAAGATCCAAAAAAGCAAAGACCAGATTGCTGGGTAGCACATTGGTAAGTGATGCCGATTACGCTAAAGTAAAAAGACTTCTTTGTAAGTAAATTATTTTTTTTAACGAGAATACAGGAAATAAGTATCTGATGATCCCTGTATTGAACTAAATTTTTAAATATTATGCCTAGATCAGTTAACGCTGTTGCTTCAAGAGCAAGAAGAAAAAAAATTTTAAAAGCAGCAAAAGGTTACTTCGGTGCAAGAAGTAAAGTATTTACCGTAGCCAAAAATGCTGTCGAAAAAGGTTTGCTGTATGCATACAGAGATCGCAGAAACAAAAAAAGAGCATTCAGAAGACTTTGGATAGCCAGAATTAATGCTGCTACCAGAATGCACGGGTTGTCATACTCTAAATTTATTCACCTGTTGAATCAGAAAGACATTGACCTCAACCGTAAAGTATTGGCAGACCTTGCCATGAATCATCCTGAAGCTTTTAAAGCTGTAGTTGACACAGTAAGATAATTTCCTGAAGTCAATTTGAAAATTAAGAAAAGGAGTAAAAGATATTTTACTCCTTTTTTTGTGCATTCACAGATTTACAAAGCGTCTGACATAGTGTTACCTGCCAGTTCACCAGTCAATACCTGATTATTGTATCGCTCCCGATAGCCAGTGACACCACCTCAACACCTCATCCCGATAGCCCCGATAGCTATCGGGGGGAACTCACCACCTCCAACACCTCCAACACCTCCAACACCTCCACACCTCCACACCTCAACAACTAAACACCTCCACACCTCAACAACTAAACACCTCCAACACCTCCAACACCTCCAACACCTCCAACACCTCCAACACCTCCAACACCTCCAACACCTAAACAACTCCACCAACTAAACCACCCTATAAAAAATCATTATAAACCATAAGCAATACATATATAAGATAAAAATATGTGAATATTTTCCTAAAAAAGTGTAAAAAAATTAACGTTAATTTAAGATTAAAAATATATCTTTGCTATATCGAAAGTTTGTGGATTAAATTATCAGAAAAGAAGAAGGAAGTAATTGTAAAATTTTCGATACCGGTACTTTTTAGCATCGCTGAACTATAGATGTGTTAGAGGACAAAGTCGGGAAGATACTTATGAAGCGTACAACTACTGTAACTTAAAAAACCACAGTAATCTAAAAAAGACGGAATACACGACACACGGAAATCATTCGGAAGATAGCGTTTTTCAGAATATTTTCGTTTACGCTTTTATTTTTGTTGCTATATCTGTTGTGAAGAAAGACGAACAAGATGACAGGAAAAGAGATGCTGACAATGATAAAAAATACAAAGGGATGATGGATATTACACGTACACGGACGGAATGGGATGACTTGAACGATTACAGCGATTAATTACACTGATTTTACATTATTTTTTTATTAACCATTGATACATCACAGTTATATTGGTACTATATGGATAGAAACGTATATACTATTTTGACTAAACAAGATACATATTGTCACGATACTGTATCCGGTTGTGTAAATGGTAATCCTGAGACTACTTATGATATAACAGAACTACAAAACTACAAACTATGAAATATAACCATGTTATACATATAATTATTGCATCCTTTGTACTGATAGCGGCCATTACTGCTACCACATTTCAGGATGCAGGTAGCCGGACAATGATGGACAACGGCTATACATCCATACCTGTCAGGACTGCCGGTGCCGTCATCAGTACGGATAAGACCCCTGCAACGCCCACAACCAACGAATGCAAAGGTATACAGCAAAATAATACATCTGTTGTGACATCTCCATCAAAAGATTTGAGCATAACCACAGCTGTACAGCCTCAGGTAGATTTTTATGATTACATACCTGTATATACGGATGCAGATGCAACATATGCTACATATAAAAGTGTAGCCCAAAGAAAACATGACAGATCCGGCGGTGCCGGCGGACTCTGGCGACAAACTTCAGGTACAGCTGCTAAGATCGCCGTACCTGCCGCCATTACTTTGTCTGCAACGACCGCCAACTACACAGCAGAGCATAATTTTTCTCTAACGGGCATGAACTACAAAACGGAAAATTTTCATACAATGAACCTTAGTCAGGATGGAGTCAATACCATACCTGACTATTTCATTTATACCTGCAATTCTGATTATCTGATATAATAAAAATACACGATATGCGCACTGAACCAACTATATCCGGCATGAACGATAAGACAATAAGCAAACCTATGGCTGCTTATATACATTATATTAATCTAGATACTAATAAACTTAATAATATGAAACAATCTACCCTACAATCTGGCAATCTACCTTTTATATCAGACTTTTTTAGTAATAAAAAATATTTTAACATGTTAAGAAAATACACAGTAACGGCAGTAATGTCCTTGATTTTTGTCTTGAGTGTAAGTATGATGAATGGACAGACTCTTTTAGTAGAAGATATGACCGGTTATACCACGGGTACGAACCTTGCAGGGCAGGGATCATGGACTAAGGGTGGATCCGGACCGGATGCTACGGTTGATAATGCTACACCTTTGACATATACCGGCTATAATGGTGGTGGAGGCAATTATGGTCAGATGCCATCACCTGCCGGAACAACCAGCAGGGTGTATAAAAGTTTTACACAGACAACTATTGCGGCTAATGGTGCGGTGTACTGGTCTTTTCTGGTTAATTTAAGCTCAACAACAAGTACCGGAGACTATTTTATGTCCTTGTCTTCCACCAATGGTGGTACAACCTATGCGCCCAGAGTCTTTGCCAAAACCAGTGGCGGTGGATACGTTTTGGGTATTGGCAAGCAAGATAATGTCGGAAATGCAGTTTTTGGCTCTACAGTGTTATCAACAGGTACTACCTACCTTGTAGTGGTCAGGTATCTTGGAGTAACAGGGACTTCAAATGATGAAGTACACCTGTGGGTCAATCCATCATTGTCTTCAGAGCCGTCAACCGGTTCAGCAGAAGCGACAAAGTCGTCTGGAAATGATATATCCACAGTAGGCGATGTGATATGGCACAACAGAAGTACAAATAACCCGACAGGAAGCTTTGATGGTATCAGAATAGTCTATGGCAGCACTTCAGCGATAGCATGGACGTATTTGAATGATCCGGCTCCAAGCATAAATTATACATGGGGTGGCACTAGTGACAACTGGTCAGATCCTGCTAAATGGATACCTTATGGTGTGCCAGGAGCTAATGATAATGTATTCCTGAATAGTGGCACTCCTATGCTCACTTCCAATTCTCAGATTGAAAACCTGACCTTCAATGGTGGTACTTTATTAGGTGATTTTGACCTGAATATTACAGGCGCACTGAACTGGACAGGTGGGCAAATAGGGAATTCAGGCGTGACTGGCACAGTATTAGTAAGCGGAGTGACTACGATAAGTGGATCATTAGGAAAAAATATATACGGCAAGACCTTGTCGGTGAGCGGCGGCGGTACCTATGACGGATCAGGTCTTGGAATTAGCTACGGAGGTAAATTGAATATTGCAGCTGGCTCTACCTTCACAGCGAATAGTACGGCTTCTATTAGTAACTATTCGGGAACAGCAGCGATAGATATATATGGAACGTTTGCAAGAAGTGCTGCAGGAACAATAACAATAAATTCAGGTGTATTATTCAATAATTATGGTACAGTAAGTGTGACGGATGGCAATATCCTGGTAAATGGAGACGGCACAGAAACGGGAACATTTGCGATAGCCACGGGAGGAAAATTCACTTTTGGCTCGGGTACCTATACCTTAAATGGCACTACAAGTAGTGGAGCCGGAACAATAGAAAACACATCCACGCTAACGCTGGCTTCCAATTCTCAGATTGAAAACCTGACTTTCAATGGTGGTACTTTATTAGGTAATTTTGACCTGAATATTACAGGCGCACTGAACTGGATAAGCGGACAAATAGGAAATTCAGGCGTGACTGGCACAGTATTAGTAAGCGGAGTGACTACGATAAGTGGATCATTAGGAAAGTCTATATACGGCAAGACCTTGTCGGTGAGCGGCGGCGGCACCTATGACGGATCAGGTCTTCAAATTAGCTACGGAGGTAAATTGAATATTGCCGCTGGCTCTACCTTCACAGCGAATAGTACGGCTTCTATTAGTTACTATTCAGGAACAGCAGCGATAGATATATATGGTACGTTTGCAAGAAGTGCAGCAGGAACAATAACAATAACTAATGGAATATTATTTAATAATTATGGTACAGTAAGTGTGACGGATGGCAATATTCTGGTACAAGGAGGCGGCACAGAAACGGGAACATTTGCGATAGCCACGGGAGGAAAATTTACATTTGGCTCGGGTACCTATACCTTAAATGGCACTACCAGTAGTGGAGCCGGAACAATAGAAATCACAGATGGTGCACTAACACTGGCGAGTGACATTACATTATCACATACATTAACCACCCAGAGCGGAGGTACAATAAATGGAGGCACCATAGGAACGCCATATAATTTAACCTTAGGTGGTGGATATAATATGTCAGGTGGGATTATGGTGAATGTAGGAGATGCCACCATTACAGGCGCATTGAACTGGACAGGTGGACAAATAGGGAATTCAGGCGTGACAGGCACAGTATTAGTAAGCGGATTGGCTACGATAAGTGGATCATTAGGAAAGTCTATATACGGCAAGACCCTGACGGTGAGCGGCGGCGGTACCTATGACGGATCAGGTCTTCAAATTAGCTACGGAGGTAAATTGAATATTGCAGTTGGCTCTACCTTCACAGCGAATAGTACGGCTTCTATTAGTTACTATTCGGGAACAGCAGCGATAGATATATATGGAACGTTTGCAAGAAGTGCAGCAGGAACATTAACAATAGCTAATGGCATATTATTTAATAACACTAACACAGGCGTTATAAAAGGAAAAGGTACTTTAGCTATAAATGGCACCTTCACCAACAATGGTACCATTGCCCCCGGTGCATCACCGGACTGTCTGACGATCAATGGTAATGTAGATAATTATATCCTGGATATCGAGATCGGCGGTACTACAGTATGTACAGACTATGATCAGTTGATTGTCAATGGCACCTTTGATGCATCCGGCAGTACACTGAACACCAGTGCGTACAATAGTTTTGTGCCTACAGTTGGAGATGTATTTACGATAGTCAGTAATGACAGCAACGATGCGATCATAGGTACATTCAGTGGTTTAGCAGAAGGAGGAATAATCACAAACTTTATAGGTAGCGGATTGAATGCCAAGATAACCTATATAGGCGGTACCGGTAATGATATCTTACTAACAGTAGAGGAATGCCCTGCACCTTCCACCCAGGCATCTGCCATAGCTTTCTCCAATAAGACACAAACATCCATGGATGTATCCTGGACCAATGGCAATGGAGCCGGTCGTGTGGTCATCATGAATACAAGTAATAGCTTTACAAACCCCACAAATGGTTCCAATCCTACAGCTAACCCGGTGTATGGTGGAAGTGGTGAGCAGGTAATATACAATGGATCAGGTAATAGTGTATCCGTATCCGGACTTACCGCAGGTACGACTTACTGGTTCAGAGTATATGAATATTGTACTCCGGGAAGGACATATAATACTACCGCTGCGTCAGGTAATCCCAATAGTCAGACTACTTGTGGTGGTACCTTCACCTGGGCAGGCGGCACAGGCGACTGGACAGACCCTACCAAATGGACACCCAATGGTGTGCCTGGTGCATGTGATAACGCGACGATAGGCGCAGGAACAGTAACCCTAACTGTAAATCAACAAGTCAATAACCTGACATTCAATGGAGGTACTTTATCAGGTAATTTTGACCTGAATATTACAGGCTCATTGTCCTGGACAGGCGGACAAATAGGAAATTCAGGAGTGACAGGCACAGTGACAGTAAGTGGCATGGTTACGATGAGTGGAGTATCACAAAAGATTTTATATGGCAAGACATTGACCTTAAGTGGAAATGCATCGCATGCAGCAGGGCAGATACTGATAGGTTATGGCGGAGTGCTGACGGTGTCAACGGGTTCGACATTTA
>JADZFD010000037.1 GCA_020850225.1 Saprospiraceae bacterium
GAACCCAGCTAACTACGCGAAGATTTGTTTGTATCGCACATAAAAATGTCTCCGACCAGATACCCAGCCGGAGACCTAAATCATTCAAGCATCCAAATTTATTTATGAAAATAAAATTGTTCGTTTACAAAACCACTTGCATTCATCTGACAATGATCAGTTTACTGTTAGCAGTACCAGACTCAGTTTTTACCAATACCTGATAAGTACCCGGAGTTAAATGGGTCAAGTTTATCGGTAAGTTGATTTCACCTTGGAGCAGTTCGTGGTTTTCGGTGTATTGTACTCTTCCAAGCATATCCTGAATGCTGATATTCACAGGGGTAGGGTCGGTTAGCTTCAATGCTATGTTCGTATTACCGGCAGCCGGGTTTGGATAAATCTTGATGTCGGACTGGGTAATCGGGTTGTTGGTAGCTAGGATATACCCGTTCTGGACGGCTTGTGCAATGGTAGCGTCATTGGCGTTAGATACAATTCCATTATTATTCAGTAATACGGCTACTATTGTTAAACTGTCTTTTTCCCAGTCAGTAGGGAGATTTATTGAATAATTATAAGTGTAAGCGTCACCCGTTTTGTGCGCCACAAAATTATTTTTACTATTGTCAAAAAACCGTGCAACGTCATTATATACCATTTGTGAGGCAGGCACAGGGTCAGGAAGGTTTTCGAACCCGCCCATTGGGCCATAAGCATTGTTGGCAAAATAATTTGCCTGATTAAAACTAGGGTCATTTTTGTGTACGCCATTTTCTTTCAGAATGAGATAAGCACTGTAGTTTTCAGGGACGTCTTTTGTAAAATCAAGAGTGACAGATACCTTTAGCTGGCTGGTATCGGTTCCATACTTGGCACCTATATTGATGAGGGCATCTGGTTCTTTGCTTAGATAATCAAGAGAAATACCTAGAATACCGTCCGGATTGGTGATGTCGGCAACATAGTCTCTGTCAACCATACACTGAGGTATATTCTCTGCTGAAATATACGGTGCCAAAGAATTCTGATATGCCGGTACTGCCATCGGGTCATCAATATGTACTGCAACAGGTATGTAGTAACCATTGTAAAAAGTTCTGCAATTTTGCAATGCACTGTAACTTACAGGTGATGCGCCGTTTGTTGTACTCGCACTTGACTCCAATATCACCTTACGGTTAGGTGATGGGTTTACACCAAACACATAATTTGATGAAAAATTATTGCATTCTACAAAATCAGGTTTTCCGTTAACGCTCACCAATTCCATAAAAACGGTGTCCAGCCCATCCGGAAGACTGAGTGTAATGGCTGAAGTAATCTCACCGTAATTTCCGGGTTCTATATCGAGGCTGTCAAGATGTTGGTTGTAATACACGCCCTGATATTTTATTTTGTAATCAATATCATGAATTGTTTCTGTACCAGCATTGTATATCTGGTTAGAAAAACTGAAAGGAAAAGCTTTTATCTGGGTCGAACTAATAATGTTCAAATTGATAAGTCCGGCTTCAGCACCGCTATATACTACAGGCGTAGGATCATAGTTGTAGTAAACATCGTCAATAAAATAATTGGTGCCCGGATTAGCAAAAAAATCTACACCCGATACTGAAGCATAATTACCTCGATATGCCTGAATACACTGATTATTTATTGACAATGTCCACATATTGTTGGCAGGATCAACCACGATCTTACAGTCAAACCATTCTCCTATCGGATGACTACTGGTGTTATAAATATAATTCTGATGCGACCACCCTATAACCTCACCAAATTCCTGAAAGAAAAAATCAAGGCCAAACAGTCCGGGTTGTTCTCCGCTTTGAAGGTTAAAATATCCTCGCCCTCCTGGTTCGATAAACATTTTGAATCCAAAAGTAACAGTGCCGGTAGTGTAGGCCTCTCCCAATTTAAGGATGAGGTCCTCTGGCCCACCACCGTTGACGGTATTTTGTATCTTGAAGCTCTTGGTGCCGCTTGCCGCCCTTTCGGATGTTATTTTCGCATCATCTGATGTGCCACCTGTTTCTGATGACCATGTACGCCAGTGGGTAGGGTCGTTGCTTGCCACCAAGTCTCCTTCATTGTACGACTCAAAGTCGGTACTGAAACTGCTCTGTGCCTGAAGGTAAGGTCCGGAGCTAAACAACAAGATGGAAATGAGTAGAATTAAATTTTTCATAGCTTAATCATTTTATGGATGTAAGAATTTTATAATTTTTCCGATTATTCAGGATATTTTGAAATGGTTCAATCAAAGTCACATTCGTCTGTATCTCAACCGATGGATATAAATTTTTAATAAAATTAGTGTGATGCCTTTTCTGTACAAACCGTTTTTTATCAGGTGGGCACTTCGGGATGATATTCGGGTGTAAAAGTCTTGTCATTGATTTTTTGGATTCAAAAGATAGTAGGCGTTCTATTTAGAATATTTTATAGCGCCACGGTTCCGGACTCTGATTTTTCTTTTAAGTTTTCATATCAGCTTCCGAACTAATTTCTTGATTTCTTGTTTTGTATGTATCATTTTACAACAAAAACAGCTTCTACATTATGAGCGAATTAAACGAGACTAC
>JADZFD010000038.1 GCA_020850225.1 Saprospiraceae bacterium
AAAACTGGTTACATTCAAATACATTCAAAAACCCTATAATCAAATGGGAAACGGATGTATGGGGAGAAATCCCTGCCGACTTCGGAAGAAAATAATGTAGTTTCTACAGGTTCATAAAATTAAGATAACTATTCAACTGCATCAGTATCTTAGGGACGAACTATCTTCACCTTATAGTCTACCTGCATTTTACCGGCTTTAATATCATTGAGTTTTCGCTGAATCAGTTTCTTTTTGAGTGGTTTTAATTTTTCTGTAAAAAGAACTCCCTCAATATGATCATATTCATGTTGAATAACCCGGGCATGGATACCATCATATACCTCATCTTTTTCGATAAAGTTTTCATCCATATAAGTGACTCTAATTTTAGGCATTCTTTCAACATCTCCGCTGATATTTGGAATACTCAGACATCCCTCTTCATACGACCAGGGCTCACCACTTTCTTCGACAATACGGGCATTAATGAATGTTTTTCTGATACCCTGGTCTTTTTTGTCTTCCTCCATCATCTGGACGGTATCAACCACAAACAACCGTATATTAAGACCGATCTGCGGTGCAGCGAGACCAACACCTTTGGCCCCGTACATCGTTTCGTACATATCAGCTATCAGCGTATCCAATGCTTCATAATCCGGCCCGATGTCCAGTCCTTTCTTTTTTAAAACAGGTTGTCCGAAGATGTAAACAGGTAATATCATGAATTCTAAATATGGTTTAAATATCGCTGCAGAATCACTACAGCACTGACTTTGTCTATCAGGGCTTTATCCCTGCGTTTGTGCTTTTTAATCCCGCTTTGAAGAATAATTTCTTTGGCATATACCGATGAAAATTGTTCATCGGCAAAATCGATGGTTATATCCGGAAATTTTGAACGAAGTTTTGTTGCCAAAAGATCAATATCCTGCTTTAAAAATGTAAAGTTGCCATCTTTATGAACAGGTAAGCCGATGACTATTTTCTCTACTGATTCATTAGTCAAATACTGCTCCAAAAACCCAATCAATCCTCCCGTTTCGACAGTATCCAATGCTGATACTATAATCTGCAACGGATCTGTAACAGCCAGCCCGCATCTTTTAATACCGTAATCTATCCCAATGATTCTTGCCATAAAACAGTGCAAATATACATATAATACCTAATTCTATATACAAAATAGTTCGATATTCAGGTAAAATCTCCTCAATTTCTCCATTAATAATACGTGGCATCACTTTAGAAATGCCTGTGATTTATGCCTGAAAAGTTAAATTTTTTATCGACTGAAATCATTATCATGTTTCTCAACAGAAGATGAACGAAAAAATTTCTGCATTATATTTTTTCTTGGCTCATATAATATATATACAACAAAAAGCCTCTGTACCTTGAGAGGATACAGAGGCTTCAATCTAAACCTTAAAAACTATTTCAAAAAAACTCAATTACTCTATTACGATCATCTTTTTGGTAGCTACATATTCTCCTGCCTGAATTGTATAGTACAATATACCTGCAGGTAAATTATCATGAGTGAATTCTACCTTGTTCTGACCTTTGTCGCCCTGAACACTCCATGTCTTAATTACCTTACCTGTAACATCACTGATCGTAAACTGAGCAGTCATAGCCTGAGGCAAGCTGTAATTAATTACTGTAGCATGCTTGAATGGATTCGGATTGTTCTGATACAATTCAAAACCTTCATTAGCACTGTTAACTCTCCAGGTTACATGCATGACATCATCATTAGCATCATAAGCTTCTGATTTTAATACATCAGAATTAATCTGGATTGCATTACCAATATTACCTTTATCTTTAGTAGCAAAAGTAATACTGAATAATGTAGCATTCGCATCCAATTTCATAGCAGCTCCAGTATTCCAGCTTACGCTTAATACACCGTTATGGATATTATTCATGCCGAAGTTGCTGTCATTAACGTTCAATACTCCAGGATTGATACCTGTGAGAGAAAGCATATCGCTGTCAAAAGCCAACGTAAACTGCATACCTGAAATGTTTACCAGGTCAGCAACTTTTACTGGTATGGTCACCAACTGACCCATATCAAATGATACATTATTTGTTGACAATACTACCTGGGATGCAGATCTTGTCTCGATATTATTGCTAAAATTATTAGCCTGAGCGTCGCCATTGACGTCTCCTACTTTTACAGCTATAAAATCGGTTTTCATATCTGTATTCAATTGGTTTATATGATATACTCCTGGGAAGGCCTCTCCTTGTGCATTTTTAACATCTGTGAATGTATAGTTTTTGTCAACAAATCTCCATGATGTGTTATTGGAGAACTTATCAGTGATACCCAGTATCAGTTTTCTTAAGTCTGACAAGTCACTTGCTGATATTTTACCATCTTTATTCGCATCTGCCGCAATCTGTCTGTAAGGAGAAACGATGTTGTCCAAACCAAGTATATGTCTCTGAATCAAAACAAGGTCAAAAGTAGAAACACCATTCAGCGCATCGTCATTTTTCTCAGGAGTAACAATATACTGACCACCTTTAGCCATATTGCTGAAATTGAATGCTCCTTCCTTATTTGTTATCTGGTGCATCTCAGAACCTACAAGGCTAACTCCGGCATTTTCCAGCTTCTGATTGTCTTCAGTAGCAAGTGTTCCTTTTACTGAGGCTCTGTTTCCTGTACATACGCCGTTGTTATCCTGAACTTCAATAAATGTTACAACTGATGCCTGTACAATATCTCCGGCTGGTGTCTTGGCTGCTACCCAGATTGTAACTTCCTGAACTCCCAGATCATCACAATCAAATACCAAATTAGGTGTTGTAACCAATTCTCCGTTGCTACCTAAAGTTACTTCAGTAAAAGAGAAGACGAGTGCATATCCACATGGATGGGATGATTTATTGTCAAAATCTGTCGCCCAAACTTCAGCCATTCCTCCGTTGGCTACTTTCATCAAATTGATGGATAAGCCTTTGATAACAGTTGCTGATGGAGCCTTCTTATTGACAATACTGAAAAGCTGCTCTTTTGTAGAGATATTTCCACACTTATCTTCGAATGTATATATAATTCTGTGTTCGCCTACTGCATAGCTGCCAGATGCATCGATTGAATTTCCGTTTCCAACAGATGAGGTATAATCAATTGTACCATCATTATTCAAGTCAATTTTATATGAATTTCTAAGTGTAACTGTACAATTATCCGTAGCGGATGCTGTCAAAGTAATAGTACCATTAGCACATGCAGGATCGTATGTATCAACAGAAACTTTTGCCAAAAGTGGTGCAAATCCAGGAGCAACGTTATCTGTTACCATAATTTCCTGATTATGAGTCCATGTTACATAACTACCATTTAAATTTCTTTGACACCAGTCAATCACCGTCCATTTTCTGATTATTTTAAAACAAGCAGGGCTATTCGGGTTATTAAATGAAAATACCTGATCTACATAATCAGCACCAACCAATGCACATGGTCCGTGTGATAAAACAGGTCTACCCAAGGCATCCGGTGAAAACTCCGGTAATGTCGGATTACCACATCCTACAATTGACTTGTCTGCCGGCCATTCATCAACTGTCGGACCTGTATACGGAGCTAAAGCTTTGATAGTAATCACTTGTGTACATGAGGCTGTTCTTCCTCCTGCATCAGTTACTGTAAATGTTCTGGTTATGCTACCTACTCTACAGCTACTTACGTTTTCTACGTGTGTCTCAACAACATCCAACGTCTGACAATTATCATAAGCAACAGCACTTCCGAAGTCTTTGGACAGATTATCCAAATCATATACAAAATCACAGTTGATTGTCTGATCAGCCGGACAAGTTATTGTTGGTCCAATCTTATCCTGAACTACTGTATTAACCATACAATCATTGTAATTACCTGAAGCATCTATCGCTCTGAAAACAACCAGTTGATTAGCAGGTATGTCCACACAGCAGAATTTGGCATATGAGCTGAAACCACAAGGGTTTTCAATCTCAACCACATAGTAATATTCATTGGATTCATTATCGATATCACTCCAATTACCATCCTTACCCTGAACTACATAATCTCCGCTACCATCCGGTTGTGCGGTAGCCCATGGGAATGTGTAAGTCGTTAACTCTCCACTTGACCAAACAAATTTTCCTTCCTCTTTTATGTCATTCAGACCTATAAGAATGGGATCTGTAAAAGCTGTAGGTAACTTGGAATATGCCTGATCTTTAACCCATGTTGCTTCAGCAAGGGTGTTATAAGACACAACATTTCCTTCAAATGCCTTCGCTGTTTTATAAGCTACTGAAGACGTCTTTTTATCTTTTGACAGATAATAGTAATGTGTTTTACCTGCTACAATATATTCACCTAAGTATGTAAAACCTGGTAAAGCAGGTGTCTCACATGGTCCGCATGTATTTGGATTCATTCTCTTTACAACAAAACCAAATAATGAACACTCATCATAGCTACCATCATCAAATACATTTGCCGGTACAAGTGCAGTTCCGTCAGATGTTAAGGCAACATGATCCAGTTCATCACATATCGCTATTGGTGGCGTGTTATCGGCAACAGTTACTGTTATAGTATAAGTTGTTGAGTTTTTACAGTCATCATATGCAGTATATACTACCGTATGAACACCTACAGGAAGGCTTACTGCTTTAGATTGTCCGTGTTTGATAAACGGACCAGGAACAGTCCCTCCATTTATATATACAGTTATATCAACTGTCAATGTAGATTTATCCGCACAGTTGTCATTCAAATCTGGTGTAGGCAGTGTAATTTTTGCTTCACACACATTATTGCTTGTCGAAGCAACAATATCTTTAAGTCCCGAAATAACAGGACCTTTATCATCTGTTATTTCTATAAGCTGTGTTACATTTCTAACAGGTTCATTTCTGCAGGACCATTCAAGTATAGTCCAAACGCGCATTATTTTTGTTACACAATTGATTGTAGGAAGTTTTGTATCACTATATGTAACCGCAAGCCCACAATACATATCCGGATTATCGTGTAGGTTAACTGCACCTATTGTAGGTGTTCCTGTTCCAAACTTAATGCCGTCACCATATGGTGATGGATTGCCATTAGGAAGTTTTGCCCAGTTTGTACCGTCACATGCCAGTGCATTGCCACCCTGAACTGAAAAATTTTCAGGATAATCTATGTCTGCGAAATCAATAGTTGTCACGTTAAACTGAACTTCACAAATAGCTGATTTATTACCTGAAGCGTCTGTAGCCTGATACTTGCGAACTACTCTTTTCAGAATGTTAGTAGGCCATCCCAGATTACAGTTATTAACTGTCACTACTTCAGAAACAGTATCCAGTTTTACAACACCGCAATTATCAAATACATTCGGAGTAAAGGTACTCATTTGATAACATGTAAGCGTCATAGGTGATGTAGGGCAATCAATGGCAGGTACCATCTTATCTTCTACATTAATTTCAGTCCAGCATGAATTGTTTCCGTTGATAACTTTACCATAAAGTTTTTTGCCAACATATGAACAATTAATAACAGGACTACCTGGTATAGATGGTCCGGTTGGTGTCTCTAAAACCATTACAGTTTGAGAGTTACCACAAGTAGATCCATCTGCCAACAACATTGATGCTGTTATAGTGGCCGTACCATTTTCATTCAGGGATGCCTGAATTGAAGCTTTACAAACACAGGATTGAGCCGTAACTCCCGTATTTATAAAAATACCAATCAACAAGATTGCTATCAATCTTATCAAGTGGCGGGGGTTAGTAAAATTTGTTTCCATCATGAGATCCAATTTTGAGTTTAGAAAATTAATAAAAAATAATAGCTACTCACTCATCACGAATCACTCCGCACATGAGCTTTATTTAATGTAAATAAATCCAATTCTGTATGCCATATTTAAAGACTATATACTATTGTTGTCCTAATGGCCTGATATACTGTTTTCGGGTGTTTGTGATACCGTGCTGAGACTTCAGAAATATAATCCTACACGCTCAACATCAATAATCAAAGCACAAATGTAAAATATTTATAATATATAATACAAAGAAAATTAATGTTTTTTTTATAATTATTTTTTTTAATATGTATAGTTACACAATTACAATGTCTTATAAATTGGAGTTTTTAATAAGGATCTCATAGTCTACGTATTAAAAATATACATTATATGTATTTGTCTGATTTTCTTTCTGTAGTTGTCGTTTTAATTATGCAGCTTATTCATAACCAACGATAAAGATAAGTACAGAAAATTGCTTTAAAGTTATTGACATGATTAAAACCATTATAGATTTACATAATTCCTGTTAATCTAACAGATGAATCCTATAATATTAAAGTTTCTATTGATTGATATCTTTCAGGCTTTTGTTTTCCCTGATAGCAGCGATGGCTGCAATCATAAATTGGTCACCTTTAATATAAGGGTTACCTTCTTTATCGATTTTACTTAAAATTTTATTGATGTTCATTTTGAACTCATCAAAATAATAGGAAGGATTGATATTTTTCTTTTTTACATATGCTGCACCCAGGCGGGATGTCATAAATATTTCAAAAGCATTTCTGTATTGTGCATCATCTTTTAACTGAATACTTTTGTTACCGAAGAGTGCCGGATTCATAGAAATATACTTAAAAGCAAATTCAGGCAGTAAACTGTATTCCTCAAATGCTAAAAAATCAGTTCCTGAATCTTTTAATCCAATAAATATATCAGGTGTTATGCCTCCGTTACTGGATACTTCTCTTTTATATATTTTAGTATGGAAAACTGTTGCATTTTTGACAGTAGAACTATCTTTATAAAACAAGTCACCGTGTTCATATCTTCTTATGATATCTTTATTATAATAGTCGGAGTCAGAATAATCTTTTTGTATCGATCTGCCGGATGGTGTATAATATCTGGAAACGGTCAACCGGATGGCTCCTCCATTGTTTAAAGGATATTGTTCCTGAACCAATCCCTTACCATAGGATCTTCTGCCTATGATGATACCTCTGTCCCAATCCTGAATTGCACCGGCGATAATTTCGCTTGCAGAAGCAGAATTTTCATCAATAAGAACAATAACCTTATCAATGTTAAAAAAATATTTTCCTGTTGATTTGTATTCATTGCGTTTGCCTGACCGTCCCTCAGTATAAAGCAACAATTTGTCTTTTTCCTTAAATATCTGACATAATATATTTATGGCTTCCGGTAAGTAACCACCCGGATTACTCCTTAAGTCCAGGATCAGATGTTTTGCCTTATTCTTGCCAAACTCCTTTTCAACCTCTTCCATGAACTCTTTATAGGTATTTGTACCAAACCTGTCGATTTTAATCAAAGCTGTTTCTATATCAGATAAATAGGTTGATGACACGGATTTTACTTTTATGCCGCCGACCTGTATCGTAAAATCATAGGATTTGCCAAACCTCAGTATTTTCAATTCTACCTGCTGACCGAGTTGTTTTCGGAATCGTTTTCTGATATTTTCGTAATCAAGTTTTCTACCTGCAACCGTATCGCCATCAACCATAATTATCTTATCAAATACTTTCAATCCTGCCTGAGCTGCCGGTCCTCCTTCAAAAACATTACTGATTATAACAGTATCGTTAATAAAATGATTTTCCACACCGATACCATAATAATTACCATTCATTTCATCATTTTGAGATTTGGTTTCATCCGGACTCATATAGGAAGAATGCGGATCCAGTTTGGCCAAAATTGCCTGAATAGCTGTGTCTGTAAGTAATTCGCTGTTTATAGTATCTACATATTTGTTGTCAATAAACCTTAACAACTCCTCAATTCTACCAGTATAGTTCAGGCTGTCTTCAGGGAATACCTGCTTTGATATAAGATTCATTTCAGGCTTATCATTCAATTTATATCCAATCATCATTCCTATGGATATGGTTGCTGCCAGAATCAGCGGTTGCAGTATTTTGTATGAGGGATTGTTGGGCTCCACAAAAATATATTATTAGATATAATTAAAGATTGAATAAAGTATTACTCTTATTGATAGGATATTGGCAAATAATGCCATATCAATCACTTTCAATTTATTACCAATTCCTTGCCAAAAATAAAATATTTCACATTATGATCTGAATATTATCCATCATTTTACACTATTTGTATATCCATAAAGCACCATATTCAGGAATTATGCTTTTTTTACTTCTTTACTGAAACTCTCTTTCAATCCAACAGTTTTGTTGATAACAAGATGTTCCTGCGTACTTTCTTCGTCTATACAAAAATACCCTTGTCTTAGAAACTGATATTGAGTACCTGGAAGAGCAACTGATAAGGTAGACTCAGCCCTTGCATTATTTACAATGGTCAGGGATTCCTTATTGTAATATTCTAAAAAATCAACATTATCATCACCTGTAGGATCAGGCACGGAAAATAATCTGTCATATAGCCGCACTTCTGCAGGTATGCTGTCCGCTGCACTCACCCAGTGTAATGTTCCTTTGGGCTTGATACCAGAGACATCTTCTCCGGATTTACTATTGGGATAATAATCAGCGTATATAGTTGTAATCTCACCATGTTCATCCTTGTCAGCATGGGTACAATGCAGGATATAGGCGTGTTTTAATCTGACATCTGCATTGAGGGTCATCCGATAATATTTAGTCGGTGCCACTTCCATAAAATCTTCCCTTTCTATATAGATTTCTCTGCTAAAAGTAATGTCTCTGTCGCCTGCAGCCGGATCTTCAGGATTGTTTTCACCTTTAAGTATCTCCGTCTGACCCTCAGGATAATTGTTGATCACCACCTTAATCGGATCCATTACAACCATTACCCTTAAGGCAGTTTTATTTAATTCTTCCCTGACACAAGCTTCCAGCAAATTGATTTCGATCGTATTTTCACGTTTTGCCACACCTGCCTTATCGCAAAATGTACGGATAGCTGCAGCCGGATAACCTCTTTTTCTCATTCCTGATATAGTTGGCATTCTCGGATCATTCCAACCGCTAACATAGTTGTCATTAACCAATTTCAACAACTTTCTCTTGGAGGTTATCATATACTCCACATTCATGCGTGCAAATTCTATCTGTCTGCTTGGAAAGATTTCAAGTTTTTCAATAAACCAGTCATATACGGGTCTGTGGTGGATAAATTCAAGAGAGCATAAGGAATGTGTGATTCCCTCTATGGAATCAGACTGGCCATGTGCAAAATCATACATCGGATAGATACACCATTGATTACCCGTACGATGATGGTGTTCCTTCTTAATCCTGTAAATAATAGGATCCCGCATGAGCATATTGGGTGATGTCATATCTATATTGGCACGCAATACCTTGGAGCCATCAGGGAATTCACCGGCTCTCATCCGTGCAAACAAGTCCAGATTTTCATCTATCGACCTGGATTTATTCGCACTGTCTGTCCCAGGTACTGATGGTGTACCTTTCAATTCTGCAATCTGTTCCGGCGTGCTGTCATCAACATATGCCAGGCCTTTACGAATCAGTTTAACTGCATATCCATACAATTGTTCAAAATAGTCCGATGCATACAAAGGTTCTTCATTCCAGTTGAATCCCAGCCACTTAATATCTTGCTGGATATTATCTACATATTCAGTATCTTCAGTAGTCGGGTTTGTATCATCAAATCTCAGATTGGTAGTTCCTCCGTACTTTTTAGCTGTTTCAAAATTGATACAAATAGCTTTGGCATGTCCTATATGCAGGTAGCCATTCGGTTCAGGCGGGAATCTTGTCAATACCCTGCCGTTATGTTTTCCTGATTTTAAATCCTCCTCTATAATTTGTTCTATAAAATTGAGTGATGCTCTATTTTCTTCAGACATATCTATTTTTTAATTATTCTTTTCAAAATGGTATTTATAGTATTACATACGCTCCGGCATTTCAATACCGAGCAGATCCATAGCCGTCATCAGTACGTATCCGGTACGGTCACTAAGCACTGTGCGGAATATTTTCGCTGCTTCTGTTTCTGCATTGAGTATCCTTACCTCATGATAGAACCTGTGATAATCCTTGGCCAGCGCATAAGCAAAATTGGCTATAGTCGATGGATCCAGTTGTTCACCTGCTTGCTTTATGATATCCGGAAAATTAATCAGATGACGGATTAATGTCTTTTCAAATTCATTTATCTCCTCATATTGATTCCATTCGATATGCACATTGTCCGTCATTTTTCTTTTGACTGACTGGATTCTTACGTATGCATTCTGAATATATGGTCCTGTTTGCCCCTGCATATCAACAGATTCTTTGGGATCAAAAGTCATGCGTTTCTGAGGCTGCACTTTAATGATGAAATATTTCAATGCACCTAAACCGATCTTACGGAGTATGTTTTCCTGATCGGGTTTGGACAATGACTCGATTTCTCCGCGTTCAGCTGACAATATCCTTGCTTCTTCAATAACTTCGTCTATTAGATCATCCGCATCTACAACCGTACCTTCACGTGATTTCATCTTACCGGTTGGCAGGTCTACCATTCCGTACGAAAGATGATGCAGACCATCAGCATACGGCTCACCCATTCTTTTAGCTATTTCAAATAACACTTTAAAGTGATAATCCTGTTCATCAGCTACGGTGTATACCATGCCATCCATTTTATGGTCGAGATAACGCTGTCTTGCTGTACCTATATCCTGTGTGATATATACTGATGTACCGTCATTGCGCAGCAGAATCTTTTGATCCATACCGGCGTTACTCAGATCTACCCAAACCGACCCATCATCTTTTTTATAAAAATACCCTTTATCGAGTCCATCATTAATTACATCTTTTCCAAGCAAGTACGTGTCAGATTCATAATAAATACTATCAAAGTCAACGCCCATATTCCGATAGGTCACATCAAAGCCTTCATATACCCACTGATTCATTTGTCTCCATAATTCGAGTGTCGACTGGTCTCCCTTCTCCCAGTTGAGGAGCATAGTTCTGGCTTCAGCTCCGAGTGTACTGTAAGTATTAAAATACTGATTTTTATATTTTTTAAAAAAATCCTCCTTTGTATCGGAAGAACCTGATTCAACATATACTATTTGAGCTTCGGCAGTTTGCTGAAATGTGCTGTATTCCTCTACAAAAGCTTTTTCAAAAAGCACGTAATAATCACCTACGAAATGATCACCTTTGATTCCTGTGGATTGAGGTGTAGATCCGGAGCCAAATTTCTGCCATGCCAGCATACTTTTGCATATGGCTATACCTCTGTCATTGACAATCTGCGTATTAATGATATCATAACCATTGGCTATAAGTATCCTGCTGCATGACCAGCCTAACAGGATATTCCGGATATGCCCGAGATGAAGGGGTTTATTGGTATTGGGTGAGGCAAATTCAACGAGTACTTTTTTATAATTGGATGTAGCATATCCATACTTATTTTCTTTACTAATACGATGCAGACAATCAATCCAGAAGCTATCTGAAAGTTTAAGGTTTAAAAAACCCTGAACACATTCATATCCTACTACTATATCCAAATTATCAACCAATGTACTGCCCAATTTTTTAGCTATATCCGTTGGTTTCAATTTCAATTCCTTAACCAAAGGGAAAACTACATATGTATAATCCCCATTAAATTCCTTACGGGTTTCACTAACCTGGATATCATTATGATGTATATTCAAACCATAACATTCAAATATAGCATTACTTAGACCTACTCTGATTTCATACAAAAAATCCATGTCTGATTTTTAAAATTTACTGCAAAACTAACCTTTTAAGGCTTTAAAAGTGTCAAAAAGATTAAAAATTAAACTAATAGTAATTTGTTAAAATTCATATACTACATTCCAATATCCATAATTTATTGAAAGTCACGAATTACATAATTTTATGAGATCTATAAATTTTATTGATGCAATATTTTGTTGTATTTATTTTGAACATCAGTTAAATATCTATACCTTTGCTCAGAATTTTGTATCAAGGAATTTATACCAAATACAGAATTAAGTAATAGAAATTTAATTGTTTTATTTTTTAAAAAAAGTTTGAAATGAGAAGTTTAACGAAGTTGGCTTTCAGCCTGCTACTGATTGGTTTGGCTTTTGCTTCATGTAAAAAAGACATCGCGGATGACACTACCAATGAATTTAAAAAAGTGTCCGAATACGACAACACCATCGTACATGAGTGGAATGAAATGTATGCATATTTAGAGCGCTATGCCGAAGGGTTCAGACCTGTAGGTACAGGTATTTCATTGGGATATATCGGATTTGCTGCTTACGAAGCTACCGTATCCGGTATGCCGGAATACAAATCATTGGCTCCGCAGTATGCAGGTCTTAATATCCCTAAAGCTTTTACCAATCAGGAGTATCACTGGCCTACTGTAATTAATGCCTGTAACAATATCATGTATTCCAATTTTTTTGGTAAAATGGATGCAAAATATTTTTCTAAAGTTAAGGCTTTAAATGACAAATATGAGAAGCAGTACCAGAATGAAGTTAGTCAGGAAGTTTTCACAAGATCTAAAAACCATGGTATAGCTGTTGCTGCTGCTGTATGGGATTGGTACAGAACAGACCCGATAGGTTTTGAAATTTACTTAGATCCATTTAAAGGAAGCAACTGGCAGGACAGAGTCAATGAGCCTGGAGCTTGGGTACCTACATTCCCTGGCCCTGGAGAGGGTTTATATGCATTGGGAGGTAAATGCCGTACATTTGCAATTGGTGAGGATCTTAAATTATGTAAGCCTTACACAGATTATGTAGGTAAATTTACTGATGAGCCGGGTAAGGGTCTGTATCTTCAGGCATTGGAGGTAATGGATCAGCAAACATCTGAAAAGTCATATACTTCCAGATGGATTGGAGAATTCTGGAGTGATGACTTATTGGATGTTACTTTCAGCCCGCCAACAAGATGGGTTGCTATTGCCAATCAGGTATTTAAATTAGAAAATTCAAACTTAGAAACTGCTGTTATAACAGGAGCTAAAGTAGGTATGGCAATGAATGATTCCGCTGTAGGCGCATGGAATTCAAAATATTATTACAACCTGATGAGACCGGAAACCTATATTCAGCAGAATATCGATCCATCATTCGATACATATCTGAATAACCCGGTGACACAGGAAACAGGTGTTACACCACCATTCCCTGCACACCCATCCGGACACTCTACATTTTCCGGTTCTGCTTCAGAAATCTTGTCCAGTATCTTCGGATATTCTTATGGTATGACGGACAGATGCCATGAAAACAGAGGAGATTTCTTAGGTACACCAAGAACATTTGAGAGTTTTAAGCAAATGGCTAATGAAGTTGCATGGTCAAGAGTTACTTTAGGTGTTCACTTCAGAGTAGATAACGATGAAGCATTACTCTATGGGACTAAAATAGGTAATGCAGTTAATAAACTTCCTTGGAAGAAATAAAACTATAGAAAAATTATTTAAAAAAAGGGTCTGTAATTACAGACCCTTTTTTATTCCCAAAAACAACCGCAGATTCCAGATTACGCAACTTTACTTTCATTCTTAGTATCTCAATATCTGAATAGTTTTTTAAATCAAAATAAAGCTACTTTTGGATAAATGAATGCTACTTGATTCAGTGCAAGCCCAAAAAATATTATCCATAATTCGTACGTTTAAGAAACGATTATCCCTTTCATGATACAATGAAAAAAACTTAGGGTTTAATCAGTTCATGGCTTGACTGCTAATACCTTTATTTTTCATAATACAATCTAATGTTTTGAAATACTATATTCAAATCATCATTTACAAAGTAAGATATACTTCAATTAAATCCCATTAAATTTGTCTTATTATTAAAAATACGATAATAAAAACAATATTGCAGAATATATCAACTACGATGTATGAATGTTAACACTTTACATCTGTATAATAATATTTTATTTGGATTTAATAATATTATTTAAATTATTGCAAAACATTTTTACATGATTAAAATCATTCATAAATAAAATTTATAAATGATTTACGGCATTTATTTTGTCATGTGAGAGACATTGACATATATTTGTGGATAAATTTATCCGAATATCAGAAATATGGATATTTTTAACTATTATTTTATAAATACAAAAATTTAAACAGCGATGAAGAGTTTTTCCAAATTAGCATTTAGTCTGCTACTAATTGCATTGGTTGCAGTATCCTGCAAAAAGGATATTGCGGACGAAACCACCAATGAATTTAAAAAGGTTTCGGAGTATGATTATCAATCCATACATCAATGGAATGATATGTATGCATACCTTGAAAGGTACGCCGCGGGATTCAGACCCGTAGGTACAGCTTTTTCAATCGGATATATTGGTTTGGCCAATTACGAGGCAACAGTATCCGGAATGCCTGACTATCAATCCATTGCAAGCAGTATGCCAGGCTTGAATATCCCAAAGGCATTTACCAATCAGGAGTACCACTGGCCAACAGTTGTTAATGCTGTAAATTATACAATGTTTAGTAATTTCTTTAACAGAATGGATCCCAAATACTATTCAAAAATAAAAGCATTAAATGATAAACTTGAAAAAGAATATGCCGGACAGGTAAGTGCTGAAGTATTTACCAGATCCAAAAACCATGGTATAGCTGTTGCATCGGCTGTATGGGATTGGTACAGAACGGATGCAGTAGGATTTGAATTGTACAACGACCCTTTCAAAGGTAATAACTGGCAGGACAGAGTGAATGAGCCGGGAGCATGGGTACCAACGTTTCCTGGACCAAGTGATGGTTTGTATGCTCAGGGTGGGAATTGCAGAACTTTTGTTATCCCTGAAGAAATGAAATTATGCAAACCCTATAAAGACTATGTAGGTACATATACAGAAAATCCTGGAAAAGGACTTTACCTACAGGCACTTGAAGTTTTGGATCAGCAGACTTCAGAAAAAGCCTATACTACCAAATGGATAGGTGAATTTTGGAGTGATGACCTTTTGGATGTAACTTTCAGTCCTCCTACAAGATGGTTGGCTATCGCAAATCAGGTATTTGTAAATGAAAAGTCTACGCTTGAAACAGCCATCGTTACCAATGCCAAATTAGGGCTTGCTATTGGTGATGCAGGAATTGCTGCATGGCATTCAAAATTTGTATATAATCTGTTAAGACCTGAAACATATATTCAGGAAGTAATGGATCCATCATTTGATACTAATTTATACAATCCTGTAACACAGGAAACAGGTGTAACTCCACCGTTTCCGGCATATCCTTCAGGACACGCTACTTTTGCAGGCGCTGCCTCAGAAATCATGTCCAGCATATTTGGAAGTTCATACAGTATGACAGACCGATGTCACGAAAACAGAGGAGATTTTCTGGGAACTCCAAGAACATTTGACAGTTTCAAGCAAATGGCCAATGAAATAGCCTGGTCAAGGGTATTATTAGGTGTTCACTTCAGATGTGACGGAGATGAAGCATTAGCTTTAGGTAACAGAATTGCCAAAAAAGTAGAAGAACTTCCATGGAAGAAGTAGTTTATTAGAAAACAATTAGATTTTTATAAAAGGGGTCATTTATTGACCCTTTTTTATTTGAATCTGCTTTTTACTTGCTACCTTTACAACAAAATATTAAAATCATGATAAAAATATATTCACATTTCTTTCTGATGCTGTTTGTTCTTTCCATTAGTACGTTTATTTCCTGTAAGAATCAGGTATCTGAAGACAAAACAGAATCAGCCACCAAAGAGGTAATCGACAAATTCGAAGATGGTCCAGTTTCCAGAAAATATAATTTAGTCAATGGTAAAAAGGAAGGTAAAATGACTGAATACTACCATACAGGAGAATTACTCTGCGATAGAAACTTTGTCAATGACATGGAGGAAGGGAAAACAGTATTTTACTATAAGGACGGAAAAATCAAGGAGGTAATGTATCTGATCAATGGCAATAAAAACAATGGAGATACAATTTACTTTGAAGACGGATCTATAAAATATATTTCTACCTACAAAAATGGAATCCGCAATGGACTACTAAAAAAGTGGAATGAAGATGGCGATGTTACCTACGAGGCCAAATTCAATATGGATACGCTTATCGAAGTGAATGGCAAGCCTGTAGTACAAGAGAAAATCGCACAATAAACGAAAATATCTCAACTAAACTGCTTCGGAAAAAAGATTATTATTTGCATTTAGTATATAGATTTGGAAACACAACTCAAAGAGCTCATAAACATTCTACATTTAGAAACAGTTCGTGAGAACACTTTCGTCGGGTCCAATCTCAATATTGGAAGTCATAGCGTTTATGGCGGTCAGGTATTAGCTCAGGCTGTCAGTGCTGCCAACATTTCCATAAATAATGGGAAAACATTGCATTCTCTGCACAGTTATTTTTTACATCCCGGCGACAATGAACTTCCTATTGAATACAGGGTAGAAGTAATCAAGAAAGGACGTTCGTTTGATACATGTCGTGTTGCTGCGTCACAAAAAGGCAGAGAAATTTTCATATTATTTGCATCCTACCATAAGGAAGAGGAAGGCATTGAACATCAGGCATCCATGCCCAATGTAGCAAGACCGGAATCCCTGACATCCTTTTCATATCTTTTTGCTGAGTTTGCCGGCAATTTCAATATCGAACCCAGGGGGATATTTTCAGCCGATGGACCTTTTATATTCCATCCTGTCGAAGTATACGACCCTTTCAATCCTAAAATCAGGCCTGCATTCAACCATACCTGGTTTAAGGCCAACGGCACATTACCCGTTGATTCGCTCTTACATCAGGCAGCACTTGTATATGCATCGGATTTCAACTTGTTAATCACAGCCTTGTTTCCACACGGACTTTCATTTTTTACGACACCGATGCAGATAGCAAGTCTCGATCATGCCATGTGGATACATAGACCTGTCAATATCAACGACTGGTTGCTTTATGTTGTAGAAAGTTCTAATGCTAATCACGGAAGAGCATTCTGCTCGGGAAAAATCTTCTCTTCCGACGGTACACTCGTAGCCAGTACAGCTCAGGAAGGCTTGATCAGAAAATTGTAAAGACATCTATTTTGTCAACAAAACACCTTTACTGGAGATTATTCATTTTTTTTCCTTTCCATAATTTTTTCATAAGTCCTTTCATTCATACCCCATGCTATAAGGCTAAAGCCAAGAATACCACCCAATATCATAGATATCAATTGGTTGAATGCCTGTGCAGAAAGAAAAATCTCAGAAAAAGATTGGTCTGAAAGGTTCCAGATATTCAAAATTATAAAAATTACAAATCCAAATAAAGGACCGTTGGTCAGGCCGTATATCCATCTTCCTCCCTTCCTTTGTCTTTCCCATCTATCTACAAATTTTCTGTCCTGATCGTGCATATTCCTGTTATTTTAGTAGCAAAGTTAGTAGTTTAATTTGGATTAAAACATTTAATTTCAAAATTGATATTATCCCGATTATCAATGATTCTTATCAATAACTTGTAATGTATAGTAATAAAATGGTAGATTAGCATTATATTTGCGGTCATATAGAATTGCAAAAATACATGGAGCATAATATCGACGACAAGGCAGTTGTATTGTTTGAAGACGGTAGTTTTTATGAAGGTAAGGCAGCTGGTAAAAAGGGTACATCATACGGAGAAGTTTGTATCAATACAGGCATGACCGGATATCAGGAAACCTTTACTGATCCGTCCTATTACAAACAGGTATTACTTACCACACACATACATATCGGTAATTATGGTATTTCACAGTCTGACATGCAGTCTGACCGCGTTTATATGTCCGGATTAGTCTGCAAATCCTTTTCTGATGAATACAGCCGGAAAAAAGCAGACAACAATCTGCAGGATTTTCTTGAAAATCAGAATATAGTCTGTATCCATGATATAGATACCCGCGCCATAGCAAGAAATATCCGTGAGAAAGGATCGATGAACTGCATCATTTCTACCGAGATTACGGATATAGAAGCGCTTAGAAAAACATTGGAACAAGCACCAAAATATACAGGTATTGAATTGTCAAGCGAAATTTCCAACAGACCATTCTATACAGTCGGTTCAGAAAATGCACCGGTTCGTCTGGCCATAATGGATTTTGGAATGAAAGCAAATATGCTTAAAAATTTTGTAGCAAGAGATTGTTATGTTGGTGTTTTTCCAGCTAAAACAAGAATTGAGGAATTAATGGAATTCACGCCGGATGGTTTTTTTCTCTCCAATGGTCCAGGAGATCCAGGAGCTATGGACTATGCTATAGAAACAGTTCAAAAAATTATTGCTACCGGCAAACCAACATTAGGTATATGTCTGGGGCATCAGTTACTTGCTTTGGCCAATGGCATATCAACCTATAAGATGAAAAATGGCCATAGAGGCGTGAATCATCCCGTTATCAATCAGAAAACAGGAAAGTGTATCATTACCAGCCAGAATCACGGATATGCTGTAAGTGAAAAAGACATACTGGAAAAATCTGATATAATAGAAGTAACCTATAGAAACCTGAATGACAATACAGTAGAAGGTATACAAATGAAAGGAAAGCCTGCGTTTTCTGTCCAGTACCACCCTGAGTCACATCCCGGTCCGAATGATTCAGTTTATATCTTTGATGAATTTATTGATTTGCTAAAACAAACCAAATACAATTAAAATAATATGAGTAGGATTATTGATATCAGAGGAAGAGAAATCCTGGATTCCAGAGGCAACCCTACAGTAGAAGTAGATGTCATTACTGAAAATGGTGCTATCGGAACTGCCGCAGTACCATCCGGAGCATCTACCGGTAAATATGAAGCTGTTGAATTGCGTGACAACGACAAAAACAGATATCTGGGTAAAGGCGTACTCAATGCATGTTACAATATCAGTGAAGTCATACGTGAATCCCTGATAGGAGAAGATGTGTTCGAACAGCGGTATATAGACGATATCATGATCGAGCTGGATGATACTCCCAACAAATCCAAATTGGGTGCTAATGCAATATTGGGTGTTTCTCTGGCTGTTGCCAAAGCTGCTGCCAAAGAATCAGGTCAACCGCTGTATAGATATCTGGGCGGTGTCAATGCTCATATATTACCTGTTCCAATGATGAACATTCTGAATGGTGGTTCCCATGCAGACAACAGTATTGACTTCCAGGAGTTTATGATAATGCCTATGGCTGCAGATATGTTTTCTGAAGCTTTGCGTATGGGTGTTGAGGTATTTCATCACCTGAAAACGGTACTCAAGTCCAAAGGATATTCAACCAATGTCGGTGATGAAGGAGGATTTGCACCCAATATTAAATCAAACGAAGAAGCAATCGAACTTGTACTTAAGGCTATAGAAACGGCAGGTTACAGACCTGGTACAGACATCATGATCGCTATGGATGCTGCAGCTTCCGAATTTTATCTTGAAAAAGAAAAATTATATCATTTTCATAAATCAACCGGCCCTAAACTAACCAGTGACGAAATGATTGATTACTGGGAAAGCTGGGTTAGAAAATATCCGATTTTCTCAATTGAAGATGGTCTGCATGAAGATGACTGGGATAGTTGGAAAAAGTTAACTCAAAAAATCGGTGTAAACACACAATTGGTAGGTGATGACCTGTTTGTAACCAATACAGAAAGATTGCAAAGGGGAATCGCTGAAAACTCAGCCAATTCAATACTGATCAAAGTCAATCAAATAGGAAGCCTTACAGAAACCATAGAAGCGGTACAACTGGCTACAAGAAATGGTTTTACTTCTGTCATGAGTCACAGATCCGGCGAAACCGAAGATACAACCATTGCTGACCTCGCTGTTGCCTTGAATACAGGTCAGATCAAGACAGGTTCTGCATCCCGAAGTGACAGAATAGCCAAATACAATCAACTCCTGAGAATAGAAGAAGAATTGGGTGATTCTGCATTCTTTCCGGGCAGATCGCTTCTACCCTGATTTTAAAGATTGATAAATAAATTTAAATATACTGGTCTCAACTACACTTTTTTTATTCATTGTTAAAAGTAACAAAATATGTCCAAAAATAAGAAAATCATACAGGAACTCGCATCCATACTCGGTATATCCGGCAACTGGATCAACAAGTATACTGTCGTAACCGTATTTTTTATCGTGTGGGTTATGTTTTTTGATGAGCACAATGTTTTTGCAATTCAAAGAATCAAATCCAACATGGTTAAACTTGAGATGGAGAAAAAAGCACTGAACGATGAAATCGCTCAGTCACTAAAGGATATCGAAGATCTTAAAAACAATCAGGAGAAATTTGCAAGAGAAAAACACCTGATGCATCTGGATAATGAGGAGATAATATTAATAGAACAAAAAAATAAAAAATAATAATCGGAAATGAGTGTTTTAGTCAATAAGGATTCAAAAATTATAGTACAGGGCTTCACTGGAAAAGAAGGAACTTTCCATGCAGAACAAATGATTGAGTATGGTACCAATATTGTCGGTGGAGTAACTCCGGGCAAAGGAGGTACACAACATTTGGACAAACCTGTTTTCAACTCTGTAAAAGAGGCTGTTGAAAAAGCCGGAGCTAACACGTCTATCATATTTGTACCACCCGGATTTGCAGCAGATGCAATTATGGAAGCTGCTGAAGCCGGCATAAAAGTAATCATCTGTATAACGGAAGGTATTCCTGTTCAGGACATGGTCGTAACCAAGGCCTATATCGAAAAATTTGATTGTACCCTAATCGGGCCAAACTGTCCTGGCGTAATTACCCCGGATGAAGCAAAGGTTGGAATCATGCCGGGTTTCGTATTTAAGAAGGGAAGAATAGGTGTCGTTTCCAAATCTGGAACACTTACGTATGAAGCAGCGGATCAAATCGTTAAAGCCGGATTAGGTGTATCCACTGCCATAGGAATAGGTGGAGATCCTATAATCGGAACTTCTACCAAAGATGCTGTACAGCTACTGATGGAAGACCCGGAAACAGACGGTATCGTCATGATTGGTGAAATCGGTGGTAACTATGAAGCCATAGCTTCTAAATATATTCAGGAAACAGGCAACAAAAAACCTGTAGTAGGTTTTATAGCCGGACAAACAGCACCCAAAGGACGTACGATGGGTCATGCCGGAGCGATAGTAGGCGGTCACGACGACACTGCGGAAGCCAAAATGGAAATCATGGCATCCTGTGGTATTCATGTCGTAAAAAGTCCGGCTGAGATTGGAATAACCATGGCCCGGGTATTAAAAAAATAAACATCGGATTAATTATTCATCCGTTGTATAATCATACAAAACAGCAGTTTTGAGATCACTTCAGAACTGCTGTTTTGTAAAATTCAACATTATTCAGAATTTATAATAAGTACATTTACACTACTAACAACACGAAATCTGATTTTGAATGATTTGAAATACTTTATCTTTGTATTTTTTAAGTAAAAACATACTCATAAATGTATCCAATTGATCAGGATTTATTACAAAAATTTATCATAGATGCCCTGTATGAAGATGTACATGAAGGCGACCATACATCTCTTGCCTGTATTCCTGCTGATAGTCGCAGTAGAGCACGCCTGCTTGTCAAAGGTGAAGGTGTCATTGCGGGTATAGCCTTTGCTGAAGCAGTATTCAAACACCTCGACCCTACTGCTTCCATTGATATTCGTATCCAGGATGGTCAGGATGTGCAATACGGAGACGAAGCCTTCTATGTCGAATGCAATTCAAGAGCACTGCTAACAGGTGAACGCCTCGTCCTCAACACCATGCAGCGGCTCAGCGGTGTAGCAACATTGAGTTCCAGATTTGCCTTTGAAGTCGAAGGGTTGCCTGTCAAAATTCTAGATACCCGGAAGACAACTCCTTTGATGCGGTTTTTAGAAAAATGGGCAGTCAAAACAGGAGGATGTGACAATTACAGAACAGGACTCTATGACTGGATAATGATCAAGGACAATCATGTGGATGCCTGTGGGTCCATCACCAAAGCCATAGACAAGGTACATGAATATCTTGCCGATAACCATCTGGATTTGGGCATTACCATCGAAGTACGTAATCTGGTAGAATTGCAGGAGGTATTGGATCGCGGAGGTATAACGAGGATTATGCTTGACAATTTTGAATTACCCATCATGTCTGAAGCTGTAGCACACATCAACGGCAGATTTGAAACAGAAGCTTCGGGTGGTGTAACACTCAATACTGTACGCAAAATAGCCGAAACAGGCGTCAATTACATCTCGGTAGGTGCACTGACACACTCTGCAGGTACTATGGATCTAAGTTTGAAGGTAATCAAATAATCTGAATGAAGAAGTCAGACCAAATTTTGCATTACTTTCCTGAGGTATCACTTCCGGTTATCGTTTCAGACGAATATCAGTCTGAATACGAAAACAATAACGATCCTTTTCCTCAGTCATTTATTGATGAAATCATACTGGAATGGGAAAAAGAAATTGATGAATTTACAGAGTTTATTCCTTGTTTTAAAATACCAAAACAAGAGAAGTTTTATGCCGTGGTATATCTAAAATTGGGATTGCTCCAATATGATTTTGTCATGGTAACGGTAGATCATAACGGTCAGCTAATCAGTAAAAAATCCATTGCCAGCACCCTTGTTGAAGGTAACACTATCAAAAAATCAGTCGCAAGTATCGAAACAGATTTAATTATAAACATTATAGCAGGACAAACTACAGGTAGTGTAGATTATGACGCCAGTTTATCCAGGACATTCTCTATGGAAATAATGCCCTCGGGTGAAATCATATTCAATATGGATTAAAAGTAAATCAATCTGAGCTATCTGAAACTTACAGAAAAATGAAAATTGCGATTCCGTAGAAACATTATTAAAATATACTTGCAGTAAAGATAGTTATTTATCACGGCGTTAAAGCAGGAAAATACTTTATTCCCGATCAGATAATGAGAAGAAGAACACTTTTACTTTACATATTCTTATCCATAACACTGCTTTTTATTATATTTCCCTTACCTGATCAGGAACCGGCATACAGCAAACAGTTATATGGAGATGACAACCAGTTGCTATCAGCTGTAGTATCTTCAGAGCAACAATGGTGTTTTCCTGTTGATGATACTATACCCGAACATCTCAAAACATGTATCATTCTGTATGAAGATGCTTATATTGGATATCATCCCGGTATCAATCCTGTATCGATATTAAAATCATTTTACACGAATTATAAATCAGGCCGTACCGTCAGGGGAGCCAGCACGCTCGCCATGCAGGTAATGCGTATGAAAAATAAAAATTCAGTACGTTCCTGGTCAAATAAAATCTGGGAGGCACTCTCGGCTATCAAATTCAGCCTGATCAACAAGGATGAAAATATCATCATAGAATGGTGCAGGATAGCACCATTCGGTGGCAATACTATCGGAATAAAGGCTGCTGCTCTGAGATATTTCAATAGACCTCTTGATAAATTATCCTGGTCTGAATATGCATTACTTACCGTCATGCCTAATGGGCCATCTACAGCTAATCTCACCAAAAACAGGAACAAACTCAAACAAAAAAGGAATCAACTGCTACAAAAACTACATCAGAAGGGATATTTTGACAGTGAAACATTGCAACTCTATACAGATGAGGACCTGCCTGTCATCCTTCAGGACATACCACAGCATGCATATCACCTGTTGCGGTATTTGTCTGCAAATAATCCGGGCACCAATGTTTTTTATACCACGGTAAAATCAGATATCCAACTGAATACAGAAGAGTTGGTTAATCGGGAAGCCTCTTTTCTTCAAATCGACGATATCAACAACCTGGCAGCCGTCATACTCGATGTACAAACCAACCAATTGGTTGCCTACCATGGTAATATAAGAAATTCCAAAGGTAAGTTCTCTTACGTGGATATAGCTCAGTCGGCACGCAGTTACGGCAGCTTGCTCAAGCCATTTCTCTACGCATATGCCTTGGATAGAGGTGAATTACTGCCTTATGAACTGGTAGCTGACATTCCCACAGCTATCGGAGATTTTCAACCCCGTAATTTTGACAGAAAATACAGAGGTGCTGTACCTTTTAATGATATGTTATTACTTTCGCTCAATGTACCTGCCGTCAGAGTCCTCAACTACGTAGGTTTACAGGGTTTTTACAGTTTGATACAGCAATTGCAATTATCATATTTAAACAAAGGTGCCGAACATTACGGACTGAGTATTATTTTGGGAGGCGGCGAGTCTTCTCTATGGGATTTAAGCAGAATCTACAAGGGTTTAGCCCAAAACTATTTGGGTTTGGCAAATCCTTACGGACCTGTCAGAATTTTAAAAAATACAGCATCAAAAAAGACCAATACAGAAGTTCTTTTTTCACCTTTTGCTATAGACTATACGGTAAATACCATGTCTGATCTTACAAGGCCCCGTGAAGAAAAATCGTGGGATCTCTACGAAAATGATTATAAAATAGCCTGGAAAACTGGCACGAGCTATGGTCATAAAGATGCCTGGAGTGTGGGTTTTAACGGTAAATATGTCGTGGGTGTCTGGGTGGGAAATGAAAGTGGTGAAGGTAGGTTTAATCTAACAGGAATCAGCAAGGCATCACCCATTATGTTCAAAATATTCAATATTTTGCCTGATAATGCCTGGTTTGGATCAAAACCCGTTTATCCAAAAAAAGAAATAATATCCGTATGTAAGGAGTCCGGCAAATTGGCAGGGCTGCTCTGTCAGCATAAGATGCAGCTAAACATCGGACAAATTTCTCAAAAATTAATGCCCTGTACCTATCACATTGAAGTACCGCTGGATAGAAATGGACAGGCCTTACCTGAATTCTGCAAGGACCTTGCCGTATCCAGACAAACATACTTTGTACTTCCATCCTTTATGGAATATTATTACAGGGAAGGACATCCGGGATACAAAAGTTTGCCTGAATACAATCCCGATTGTATCCGCGATGATCAGCCATTAAAAATAATTTATCCTGCTGAAAATGTTAAAATCTTCCTTCCGAAGTCTACCGATGTTCAGGAAAATCAAGTCATCCTGAATGCCTATCACAGAGACAAGGAAGGTATACTCTATTGGTTTATCAATGACAGGTATGCCGGAACAACCCGAAACGGGAAACACGAGTTACCTTTCAAAGGTACCAGAGGTCAGTACGTAGTTCAGATAACGGATCAGTACGGAAACAGTGATAAAATAAAATTCGAAATACTGTAAAACAGGATTTCTGTATTATACCGGTAAGTATATATTCTTACTTTATTCTGTCAATCATGAACATAAGCAATTCATAAGCAGCATCTGCAATAATTGTTCCTGGTCCAAAAACAGCTGCAACGCCCTGTTCAAAGAGGTATGTGTAATCCTGAGCCGGTATGACACCGCCGACTACAACCATTATATCTTCCCGACCTATCTTTTTTAATGCTTCCATAGTTTGAGGTACAAGTGTCTTATGCCCTGCTGCCAGGGATGATATACCCAGGATATGAACATCGTTTTCAGCTGCCTGCCTTGCAGCTTCTTCAGGTGTCTGAAAAAGTGGCCCCATATCCACATCAAATCCCAGATCTGCAAAACTGGTAGCAATCACCTTAGCACCTCTGTCATGTCCATCCTGACCCAGTTTGGCAACCATGATACGTGGCCTTCTTCCTTCGAGCGCTGCAAAGCGGTCCGAAAGCTGAAGTGCTTCTTTAAATTTCTCGTTCATACTGATTTCTTTGGCATAAACACCTGTGATCGTTCTATTGGTTGCTGTAAAGCGTCCGAATACTTTTTCCATAGCCAATGATATTTCACCCAATGTAGCCCTTAACCGGGCTGCTTCAACAGCAGCTTCGAGCAAATTACCTTCACCATTTACAGCAATTTCTGTCAACCTGTCTAAAGCGGCTTGTACTTTATTGTTATCTCTGACTGACTTAATAAGTGCAATGGATGCTACCTGTTCTTTCCTAACCTGTGAATTGTCAACTACCAGGATATCCAATTCCGGCTCTTCGTCTCTCTGGTTAAAATTAACACCTATAATCCGTTCATTACCACTGTCTATTCTGGCTTGTTTGGCAGCTGCAGCTTCTTCAATCCGCATTTTCGGAATACCCATTTCTATTGCTCTTGCCATTCCACCCATCGATTCTATCTCCTGTATGTGTTCCCACGCTTTATCCGCCAGTTGCTGTGTCAGCGCTTCTACATAATACGAACCACCCATAGGATCAATGGATGATGTAATACGCGTATCCTTTTGCAAATAAATTTGTGTGTCTCTCGCTATTTTAGCAGAAAAATCCGTCGGAAGCGCTATCGCCTCGTCAAGCGAATTGGTATGCAGGGATTGTGTCCCTCCGAATACAGCAGCCATAGCTTCAATACATGTACGTGCTATGTTGTTGAAAGGATCCTGTGCCGTCAGGCTGTAACCGGAAGTCTGGCAATGGGTACGCAATGCCAGTGTTTTGTCATTCCTGGCACCCAATTCTTTAACGACCTTTGCCCATAACAATCTGCCCGCTCTCATCTTGGCAATTTCCATAAAGAAGTTCATACCTATACCCCAGAAAAATGAAAATCTAGGAACAAAATCATCTATATTCAAACCTGCATCAAGTCCTGCACGGATATACTCCATCCCATCGGCTATAGTATACGCCAGTTCCAGATCTGCCGGCGCTCCAGCCTCGTGCATATGATATCCACTTATGGAAATACTGTTGAATTTGGGCATATTGGCTGCCGTATAGGCAAAAATATCAGATATAATCCTCATTGAAGGCAAAGGTGGATAGATGTAGGTATTTCTAACCATAAATTCCTTCAGGATGTCGTTTTGAATCGTACCTGTCAACGCTGATAAAGATACACCCTGCTCCTGTGCCGCAACTATATAAAAAGCCAGTATCGGTATCACAGCACCATTCATTGTCATTGAAACAGACATCTGATCCAACGGTATACTGTCAAACAATATCTTCATATCTTCAACACTATCGATAGCAACTCCTGCCATACCAACATCGCCTGATACACGTGGATGATCAGAATCATAGCCCCTGTGTGTAGCCAGATCAAAGGCTACAGACAATCCCTTTTGACCGGCAGCAAGATTGCGTCTGTAAAATGCATTACTGTCCTTAGCTGTAGAAAAACCGGCATACTGGCGAATCGTCCAGGGGGAAACCATATACATAGTACTGTACGGGCCTCGTAAAAACGGCGGCATTCCGGCCTGAAAACCTATGTGCTTACAGTCTGAAACATCTTCCGCATTATAAAACGTTTTCAGTTGTATACCCTCAGGTGTTTTAAGTTTTGGTTCTTGCATAGCGTATAATTTGCTGATATAACAGGATGTAAAGTTAGAAAGATGTTTTGCAACAGGCAAATTAAATGGTTTTATTTTAGTAGTTTATTTTAATGATGCAAAACCCGATTTATGAAAAAAAATATTATTCAATGTTATTCTTACACAATACATACCTCAGAATTGCCATCAGATTCCGGATTTTACGTATTCTTTAGTACATTTGTGCTTTCTTATGATTTAATCAATAAACCTGTATGCAGTATCTTTTGCTGGAAAATGTCAGTCGTTCCTACGGCGATAAAGTCTTATTCAATAATGTCAACCTATCCATTAGCAAGGGTGATAAAATAGCACTCGTAGCTAAAAATGGAAGCGGCAAAACGACACTGCTCAAAGTCATCAGCGGAGAAGAAGGTTCCGACGGTGAAAACGCCAATATAGTCATCTCCAAAGATATCAAAACAGCAATGCTCAGACAAGAACCGGTACTTGATGAAAATGCAACAGTACTGGAGGCTTGTTTTGACTCAGAAAACGAGGCTATTATTGCTGTGAGAGACTATGAAAGGGCTGTCAATTCAGGAGATGAACAACTCATGCAAAAATGTATGACAAGAATAGAGGATCTGAAAGCATGGGACCTTGAAGCCCGGATTCATGAAATTCTGGATAAACTCAGGCTCTCAAACCTCGAACAGAAAGTCGGGCAAATGTCCGGAGGGCAGAAAAAAAGACTCGCACTTGCCAAAATCCTCATAGAAGAACCTGATTTTTTAATCCTGGACGAGCCTACCAACCACCTGGATATTGATATGATAGAATGGTTGGAGACCTATCTGCAGCATCCTGGCCTGACACTCTTTATGGTAACCCACGACAGGTATTTTCTCGAGCGTGTATGCAATGAAATTATAGAACTGGACAACGGTCAGATATACGTATACAGAGGCAATTACTCCGATTATCTTGAAAAGAGGGAAGCCCGAAAACTCAATGACGCCGTCAATCTGGAAAAGACAAAAAAATTATTCAGTAAGGAACTGGAATGGATGCGCAGACAACCACAGGCACGAAGTACAAAAGCCAAGTCCAGAATTGATGATTTCTATGAAATAAAGGAAAAAGCTTCAGCCAGACTCGATAATGACGAAATGAAGATCAATATTGCGAGTTCGAGGCTGGGTTCTAAAATCCTGGAAGCACATGCAATCGTTAAGAAATATGATGATAAAAATATCATCAATTCGTTTTCATACAAATTTAAAAAAGGGGAACGCATTGGATTGGTTGGTCCGAATGGTGCTGGAAAATCGACATTTCTGAAAATATTAACACAGCAGATTGAACCTGACGGTGGAAAAATTGTCATCGGTGATACCATTGTTTTCGGATATTATACGCAGGACGGGCTCATCGTCAACGAAAACAAGATGGTTGTGGATGTCATCCGGGATATAGCTGAATATATTCCTTTGGAAAAGGGGCAAAAACTATCAGCAGAATCCTTGTTGGAAAGATTTCTGTTTCCAAGAGCACAGCAAAGAGTACTCGTTTCTCAATTGAGTGGAGGAGAGAAGAGAAGACTGTATTTACTGACGATTCTGATGAAAAACCCTAATTTTCTGATTCTGGATGAACCTACCAATGACCTGGACATACTTACGCTCAATGTACTGGAGGATTATCTGATGGATTTTCCGGGCTGTCTGATTATAGTAACCCACGACAGGTATTTTATGGACAAGCTGGTAGATCACATTTTCGTTCTGGAAGGGGAAGGAGATGTCAATGATTATAATGGTACCTATTCAGAATACCGCATACATAAAAAGGATGCAGAACGAAAACTCAATGAAACAAAATCAGAAACGGACGAATCCATACAACAGGAAGAATCCAAAGGAAAATTAAATTTCGAACAAAGGAAAGAAGTAGCCCGGATAGAAAAAGAAATCCAGAAACTCGAAGAAAAACGGGATAATCTTACTGCAAAATTTGATGACATAACACTCAGTCCTGAAAAAATCATGGAGTATTCAAAAGCGCTGGATGAAGTAAATATACTGTTGGTGGAGAAAGAGAACAAATGGTTTGAGCTTTCTGAAATGTTGTAGTGCAGCCGGAATGTCATTTTTAAAATCTTTTCACTTATCTTTGCACCGTTAAAATATAACGACTTGTTATGAATACAATCAATATCACATTGCCCGATGGCAGTGTCAGACAATACGAAGAAGGCTCAACAGCACTGGACATAGCACTTTCCATTAGTGAAGGTCTAGCCCGTAATGTGCTTTCTGCAACCGTCAATGGAGAAATATGGGATGCTTTCAGACCTATATATCAGGATGCTACACTCAAACTAAATACCTGGAATGATAAGGAAGGTAAATCTACCTACTGGCACTCTTCAGCACACCTGATGGCTGAAGCACTTGAAGCATTGTATCCGGGTACAAAATTTGGCATCGGACCTGCGATAGAACAAGGTTTCTACTATGATGTAGATACAGGTTCCGTTACTCTTACAGCAGACGATCTTCCTAAAATTGAAGCTAAAATGCTTGAACTGGCTAAGCAAAAGAGCGAATATATTCGTAAAGAAATATCCAAGGCTGATGCTATTGCATATTTCAATGATAAAGGTGATGAATACAAGCTCGAACTACTTGAAGGACTGGAAGATGGCAATATCACATTCTACTCTCAGGGTAATTTTACTGATTTATGCCGCGGTCCACACATTCCGGACACTTCATCTGTCAAGGCAGTGAAGCTGACAAGTCTGGCTGGTGCGTACTGGCGTGGTGACGAAACCAGGAAACAATTGACGCGAATATACGGAATCACTTTCCCAAAAGCTAAAGAACTGACCGAGTACCTCGAAATGATAGAGGAGGCCAAAAAAAGAGACCACAGGAAATTAGGTGCCGAACTTGAGTTGTTTATGTTTTCCGAAAAGGTTGGTCAGGGACTACCTATGTGGCTGCCTAAAGGTACCCAACTGAGAGAAAGACTTCAGCAATTCCTGCGTGTAGAGCAGGAAAAAAGAGGTTATCAGATGGTTATCACACCGCATATCGGTTCCAAATCACTGTATGTGACATCCGGGCACTATGCCAAATACGGAGAAGACAGTTTTCAGCCAATAAAAACACCGAGAGATGGTGAAGAATTCCTGCTTAAACCCATGAACTGTCCACATCACTGTGAGATTTACGGAGTTCGTCCGCGATCTTATAAGGAGTTACCATTGCGTATTGGTGAATTCGGTACCGTATACCGCTATGAGCAAAGTGGCGAATTACACGGATTATCCAGAGTACGCGGATTTACCCAGGATGATGCCCACATCTTCTGTACAAAAGAACAGGTAAAGGGCGAATTTCAGAATGTGCTGGAACTGACTACAATGGTCATCAAGAAGATGGGATTTGAAAATTTTACGGCACAGATATCTTTACGAGACCCTGAAAAACCTGAAAAGTACATTGGTTCAGATGAAAACTGGCAGGCAGCAGAACAGGGCATTATAGATGCTGTAAGTGAATTTGACATAGAAACAGTCACAGCCTATGGCGAAGCAGCCTTTTATGGACCCAAACTGGACTTCATGATCAAAGATGCCTTGGGCAGATCCTGGCAGTTGGGTACCATTCAGGTAGATTACAATCTTCCTGAGCGGTTTGAACTCGAATATACAGGAGCTGATAACCAAACACACAGACCTGTGATGATTCACAGGGCTCCATTCGGATCTATGGAACGCTTTATAAGCATCCTTATCGAACATACTGCCGGAAAATTTCCTCTCTGGCTCACACCGGATCAGTTCGCATTACTTCCTATTTCAGACAGATTGATACCTTACTGTAAAGATATACTGACAGAACTGGCCAAACACGATATAAGAGGCTTTATTGATGAAAGAGCGGAATCTATAGGGCGCAAAATACGGGATACAGAACTCAAAAGAGTTCCGCTAATGCTCATAGTCGGTGATAAAGAAGCAGAAAACAAGGAAGTATCTGTCAGAAAACAAGGACATGGTGATATAGGATCCATGTCTGTAGATGCATTTGTAGCATTTTTCAATAAAGAGATAGAAGCATAATATTTTTATTAATATGTGAATATCCTCTCAGGGGTATTAAATAACAAATTGACACCAGATTATCCGGTGTTCATTACTAAGAAAACATTGCATTTTGAGGCTGTAAAGATTTTTGCTGATGTTGTAAAAATCATTACAAAAACTATACTAAGACAGGAAATAATCTGAGGTATTATGTATTTTTGATATATCAGGTGAAATTTTAGTTTTAGTCAAATTCTTTTGATTATAGCGGTCTATATCAACATTAGTTTTGAATTCCTCTTTTTTGACAGTAATCTATAAACATACATGTATACGGCTTGTTACAATGGTCACCCATAGCTATTTCCGGCTCTCCATCGGCTAAAACATTCTTAAAAAGATTGATTTTTTTATCCGTTTCTATACTATTGGGTTCCAGTTCATTCTTCAGATTACTGACAGTCCAGGCCTGACCTTCATCGTCAGAACGCAGGATAACATTGAAAGTACTGAGCTGATCTCCGAATCGTTTTTTAGCTATCAGATACTGAACTGACAAATCATTCTGTATGGCTTCGTTCAAACTACTGTTCAGTTTAATTTCAAATATATCTACCTGACCGTTATCATTTTTTACCAGGATATCGCACATTATAAGTACATCATCTTCGATTATTGTTGCCTCATATACAACTTGTCTGCCAGGCTGTTGCAACAGATACTGCGTATAAGAATTGAAAAAACCAAAGTTTCCTGCCACATCCTTCACATTGACACCGCCGGGAAATCCATTATCCCTCACCATATCTTCAAATGAATGACCTTTGTCAAACAGTTCCAGTGTTTCCTTACTAAAAGGTGTCTTCTCTTGCTTCTTATACTTATCGAGGTAGAGGTATTTCACACATTGCTCCCCTTTTACAAATGCACTTTTGGAAAGCGCCCAGCTATTATACATCAAAATGGATTTGCCATCCGGCATTTATTGAGTAAGTGATTCTATTTTCAGGGATAGTTCGTTTGTTGCTTTTTCCTTGTATGTACTGCCACCCGAATACATTCTCAATCTTGTCAGTTCCTTTGAATAATAGGTAACAGCACAATTAAAGTCACCGATTTCCTGTGCCAGTTCAGCTAATTTGATGTCATTGGATTTGTATTGATTCATAGGTTGTTATTGTGGAATGTTGTTAATGGATAAGTAACTGATATATGGCAGTAAAAATTGTATATCTATTTTTGGGATATCAATACTTAACATTAAACACTCAGATTTTATCCTTACCTGCAATACGTCTGAGCATATTCCTGAAAATAAAAAAATGAAATGGCAACATAGAATACCAGTAATTTCTACCCATAATACCCTTGGGTCTGAATGTAGCCGTTTGTTTAAGAATAGCTCTGGTTTCATTTTCTATTATAACAAATTCCAACCATGCTTCACCAGGTAATTTCATTTCAGCATAAAGCAACAACCGGTGGTTTTTATGGTCTGCCAAAATGACTCTCCAGAAATCCAGTGAATCACCGGCATCAATCTTACTTTTACTTCTTCTTCCACGACTCATACCAACTCCACCCAATAATTTATCTACCATACCTCTCATACGCCACAACATATCAGCATAGTACCATCCATTTTCTCCTCCAATACTGAAAAATCGGTCAGCTACTTCCTGGATTTTTTCTTTAGGTATTTCAGTCCATCGTTTATCTTTAAAACAACCATTTTCAGGTACAGTAATATACTTATTTACATCAAGCCGCCTTAAGCTACTGGATGCTGAATCCGTCCAACTGGAAACAACCATATTCTGCTCGATTCTAAGAAATGCCATTTCAATAGCCTCTTTATATGGTATTAAATATTGTGGTATAATTTCCCTTATTGAAAATTCCTTGCAGACAACATCATTCTTCATACTTTTGACAAGTTGCTTGGCTATAATATAATTTGCAGAAGTCGCCATATACAACCAATAGACTGAAAGACCCGGGAATAAAATTGGAAATGTAATTATTACTCTTTTATAACCTCTAACCTCAGCCAGCCCAAGTAACATATCCTTGTAGGATAAGACGTCCGGCCCTCCTATTTCAAAAGTTTTATAAAAAGTTTGTTCATTTAAAATACAATTTTGCAAATAGTATATCACATTCCTGATTGCAATCGGCTGACATTTGGAATTTAGCCAAGTTGGAACAATCATAAGTGGAATTTTTTCAGTTAAATCCCGTATAATTTCAAAAGAAATGCTACCAGAGCCAACAATGATACCAGCTTCCAGAATAGTGTATGGAATACCTGATCGAATAAATACATCCTTAACTACTTTTCTGGCAGTCAAATGTTTTGATAGTTTGTCTTCGTTACTTATCCCGCTTAAATATATAATTTGTTTAACCTGTGTCAATGAAGCAACCAGCACAAAACATCCTGCTGATCTAAGTTCGTATTCTTTTAAAGTGGTAGAAGTATCACCCAGAGAATGGATCAGATAATATGCTACGTCAAATCGTTTGTCTCTGAAGTTTTGCACTGCATTTTCCGGGTGTAGAAAATCAAATTCAATAATATGAATCTTATCAAGCAGATCTTCAGATGGCATAAATCTGTTCTTGTCTCTTACCACACAAGTTACATCATGTCCGGCTTCTACCAAAACAGGCAACAAGCGCATTCCTATATATCCATTAGCTCCTGTAAGTAATACGTTCATAAAACATTAGATTATTTTCTTTAACTTAAACTATAAATTCTTATAATATTTGTACAAAATTTATATTGTTTATCGACTAAAAATTTTTATACTATAACTTATTTAATGAACCTGATCATAAAAAAGTCATTATTGCAGCAAATCTTACTATCAAATTAAAATGAATTTCAGGGTTTTTTTAATTTAAAATTTAATTGAATATTCTAATTTCTTAACAGAATCATTTGATTGTATTTACTACAATATTATCCTATATTATTTAAATATAATTCATAATTCAATATTTTGTGTTAGATGCAAACATGCGTGCATATTAGAAAATTGTACATTAAATTGTTACATTGTCGATGCTTTGTTTAATTTTTGACCATTCTGCCAATAAATGCCTGATTAATCCAATAAATGTAACAACCCATGCAATAATAGCCAGATAAATAAAGAATTTATAAAAATAATATAAAAATGGCATATGAAGTGCTATTGACATGCGATAAGTACATACAGCATACATTCCTTGTGGGAATACAGCTCCCCAATACAAAGGATCGTATTGTAAGGGATGTTTTTTTATAACGTGACGCCAAATCGCCAGGATAATAAGCATAGGTATCCACCATGTTCCGGTAGCCCAATAAAAAACAGTAAACCCTTTCATAAAAGGCAATAATGACTCAAGAAATGGTGCATCCTGTGCATTCAGTATGAGTACTGATCCTGCTAAGGTAGAGATAGCCATAGCTCCCATATTAATCCAATACGGAGGAGCCAAATCACCTGGTGAAAACTTAAAAAAGGTATATCTGTAAAAAATCAATGATATCATCCAGATATAAAACATACCTCCCCAAAGCCACATCGACAGTGCAAAAAAATTAAATTCTACTCTTCCGGGTTGACCTAAATGTGTTGCGACTAAAGCACTCAGGATAGATATAGACTGTGTTGCGACGATAGCAGTCAACCAACCGCCTGTTATACCCTTGTCTAAGGTAGGCTTGTCCTGTTGGGTTGTCAGTGTCGTAAATATTGTATAAGTAAGTACTAACCAAAGTAAAATACCTAATGCCAAAAGAATGGATGCTATAACAAACAGATTAAATATAAGTATATACTGTGTTCCCAAAACACATGTTCCGGCAACAAGAGTAAAAAATCCAGGTCCAACCAGGTGATTGGTTATATCTTTTTTAATAAAATTAAAATACCAGAATACCCTTAGAATGGTTAATAGCCAAAGTACAATGAAAAACAGATTGTTCAATCCAAAGAGTAGTAACGATACAATCTTCATATCCATCATATACGTGCCCAAAGAAATAATCCCTGTAGCCATAACCAAGGCAAAATAAGCTGGTGAAAGCGTTTGGACACCCTGTCTTATTGCTCTAATGAAATTTGATTTCAATGTGTTAACTTTATTGATTATACTTGAATATAATATTCGTTCTCTCTGCTAATTGCAAAACAAATAAAAAAAGCATTTAATTTACAATCTTAACTACTTTCTTTTTAGCAATGCGTTGAAATATTATACATAAAACAGCAATGAAAGCAAGAAACATCCAACATGTAGTCCAGATACCTGTCTTATTCAAAAGGAAGCTAAAAATAATCGGGCCTACAAATCCTCCCAGTCCTCCAAGTACTCCAACTATGCCACCTACAGTACCAATATCCTGTGGATAAAAATCTGATATATGCTTAAATACAGCAGCTCCTCCTAGTCCCATCATCACACCTATTATAAATGCCAATATTGAAAAAATCCATTTATTTGCCTGAAAATAGATATTTGTCACTCCTTTTGCTATTAGTTGCCCTTTAACAACTTCTTCTCCAACCTGTACATCCGGCACCTGATGGTAAGATGTAGTAGGAAGCAATAAAAATCCTTCCTGATCATGATGGATACCAAAACGTATGGCAACTTGTGAGGAATCTCCTTCAATATTCTGTAATAAATAGGTGTCTTCGGATATTATGATTTCATCGTTTTTAACTGATGTAACCTTACCTGATTTTTTAGCTACCACTCCCTGGCCGGGAGCCTGAATTTCCATTCTTGGTATAAATAAAAAAACCATACATATCAGACATATACTTAATGTCCACAATAAGACCATCCTGGCACCAACCCTATCGGAAAGCCATCCACCTACTACTCTGAACAAACTTGCCGGAAGACTAAAGCAAGCTGCCATAAAACCAGCAGAAATAATTGACATTGAATAAACATTAAGAAAATAGGGAATAAGCCACTGCGATAAAGCTACAAATCCTCCAAAGACAAAAAAGTAATAAAAACCAAATCGCCATACCCTTAATTCTTTTAATGGAGCCAATCTCTGTACCATAGTTTTGGATGCTGAAGGAATTTTATTCTTTGTTGCAATAACAAATATTATTGCCATAATCAAAAGTATACCGGCAAAAAGCTTGGGTAACATTCTCCAGTTTTCAAGGTCTACTCCATTGTTTGTGAGTTTGTATAGTATAGATGGTACAAAAAAAGTTGTGAGTGCAGCTCCAACATTTCCTGCTCCGAATATACCTAATGCTGTACCTTGTTTTTCCTTCGAAAACCATAGACTGGTATAGGCCACACCCGCAGCAAATGATGTTCCTGCCAATCCAAAACAAAAACTTAGAAGTAGAAACGTGGTATAATCATTGGCAAATGATAAAAAATACATGGGCAATGCACTTAATAATAAAATGGCAGTGATAATCCACCGGCCTCCAAACTTATCAGTCATAATACCGATTGGTAATCTGAATACCGAGCCTATTAAAACAGGCACGCCCAATAACCAGCCAATTTGTATAGGACTCCAATCAAATATGCGCTGATTGGTCAGGAATGTAACTAATACGCCATTAATCATCCAGGCAGAAAAACAAACTGTAAACGCAAGTGTACTTAGAATTAATATTCTGATTGACAGGGATTTACTTGGCTGAATCATGAGGTCAATTTTATTAAAATAACTGCAATGATATTGATTTTAAGTGTATATGCTCCTTGTCTGGTATTGTTGCCTTTACACAGATTAGAAAATTAATTTTCGAGTTAACAATGTTCCTAACTTAATCATACAAAATGTATATAATTTATATGAAATATCCTTCTGACTAATATTTAATATTTAAATTATTTTGATATATATAATTTTTACAACATTCACTTTTCTTTTAACAAACATTACATCAATATATTGTTTATTCAAATTTTAACACTTTAATTATTAAAGCCTTACACGTCTTAAATGTAGATATATTTACTTCCTGAAAATTCACTGATTTTATTTTGTCATATATTTTGGAAAAAATTCTTTCTTACTTAAATTATTGAACAAGATAATTCAATATAGAATCGAAAAAAAATATTTTTATATTTTTTTATTGTATAATCATTAATTTATAATAAATATAAATAAAGAACTATCATCCTTGCAAAATATATAATTACAAATAATCATTAATTCAATCATAAATTAAATACCTGATTTCATTTATATTTAGTGTTTTTATTTGAAAAGTTGTTGCACTTGTAACACGATCCCAGAAAATATACCGCATCTTTAATATGACGTACTGCTATGTTGAATTATATTTTTAAATCTTTCTGTAACCTTTTTGAACCTCATCATCTCTAAAAAAGTGTAATCGAATTTATAACATTAAATAAAAGATAATGAAAAATTTAAAATTATTTGCCTTAATCACTTTTGTAACCATTTTTACATTACAATCATGCAGTAAAGATGATGTATCACCATTGTCAACAACAAAATTCCAGGAATTGCATAATGCAATGCAAAAATTATGGTCTGAGCATATGCAATGGACATATCAAACTGTAGATGCATTCTTTCATGAACCGGCTGCTTTGGAAAGCAATCTGAACAGACTGTTAAAAAATCAGCAAGACATAGGTGCTGCTCTAGTTCCTTATTATGGTCAGGCAGCAGGTGATGCATTATCTCAGCTATTAACTGAGCACATTCAATTAGCAGTACCCGTACTCACCGCTGCCAAAGACAATAATGAAGCAGCATTAAAAACAGCTTTAGACAACTGGTATGTGAATGCAAGAGAAATCGGTGCTTTTTTGAGTACAGCCAACCCTTCAAACTGGACAAAACACGACATGGAACATATGATGGAGATGCATATAGATCAGACAGTTGCCTATTCAGTAGCATTATTACAAAATGATCATACAAAAGCTGTTCAACTGTATGATGAAGCATTCAGTCATATGGTACTGGACATGTCCAAATCTCTTGCAGAGGGTATAGCAAAACAATTCCCTGATAAATTTAAATAAACACGTAATAAATAGTAGTTCTAGATAAAGGGATTGTCTTAATATGGCAATCCCTTTTTTGATTATAAAACCTATATTTTGATATGATAATCATCTATTCTCCCGGATGACGGATACTTTCAACATGTCGCATTACATCTTCCTTATAAAATAAAACATTTCTGAACTCACCTTTGGCATATCGTTCGCCCTGATCAAAAAAATGAGGTGAATCTTCCCTTCCACTTTGACCACCACCCAAAAGCGCTTTTGCACGTACTTTCTCCCCAAATTCAACAGCACAAATAAAACTATTGCCTCCAAAGCCATACCGATTTATAGTATTTAAATACCGTTTACTGCCAAATGACGGCAATGTACCCCAAAGTGACGAAGTAAAAGCCACAGGAATACTCGGTTGGCTATCGTCAAACCTGTTTTCAATATCCGTTGATAATCGCTGAAAGCGGTTGATAGCTCCCCACGCTACCTTCCAGGTTCCATACTGTTTGTTTAGATCAGATATTGTTTCTTCCAAAAGCTTCATCCATTGGTCAACTTTTGGATTGGATGCAATATAATTGACTTTATCTACCAAATCAGATATCCCATACTCGTTTCCGGTATCTACAGCATAAATAGCAGGTAACATTCGTTCGCCAAACTCTACTGCCAGTGTTGTAGCTACCGAATTATCTGCACACTGATAGTCCCATGTGCTCAGTATATCTATAGCCTGTTGCATATCTTCAGTTGTTGTATGATTCAGGCTATAGTTTTCAAAACATGCTATCAGCGCAGGTATCAGCACCTCGAAAGCTGCCATTCTGGTATTATATCCTGTCTCAATTACCTTGTTCAAATCGTAATTTCTGTTTTCTGTCAATGTTCTTACAGCATTGATACCTCGAAAATTCTCTCCATCCGGTGCCATATACAGTGGATAGGTTTTCCTGACTGGACTATACTTTCCGGCACAGGTATAAGGTGTCGAATTACAGTTTTGCAACCATCCATTTGGCGGGTTGATACAGTGAACAATCTCATCCATACTATGATATCCTTTCCATGATGTTGCCCTGATAGTACCATCAACCGGTTCATTCCAGTCATACATAGTATCCCGCTTCGGAATACGGTTGCCGTGCCAGTAAGCAATATTACCATCCCGATCGGCATAAACAGTATTATTTGAAATATTGCCTTTCAGATTGAGTGTTTTTTTAAAATCCGACAATCCTTTTGTTTTGGTTCTGTTCCAGCACTGTACGAGCCCTTCTTTAAGTCTGTTATCCGATTGAAGACTAAGCAGTTTACCTGCTCTTTTCGTAAAAACAGGGCCATGTCCCGTGTAGTATCCTATATAGTATTTCGACTTCATCCCATCTGGAGTTGAATAATCAATCCGGATTTCCTTTTCAGCAACTTTCTTATATTTGCCATCATACAGATAGGTATATCCGCTTTTTGTCTTTTCTATTTTTTCAGTGTACAAATCAGCGGCATCGACAAAACTACTTGTATGCATCCAGCCACAATACTCGTTAAAGCCCTGATACACAAAGAACTGACCCCAGGTAACAGCACCATAGACATTCAGTCCCTGCTTACTCACTAAGTGTACTTCAGGTCTGAAATACATTGTCACATGCGGATTGATATAAAGTATCGAATTTCCGGACTGTGTAAGAGCCGGTGCAAAAGCAAATCCATTGGAACCGGTTAGCGGCTCATCAAAGTTTTGATGCACCTCATCTGTATCAACAGAAGATATCAGTGGTTCCGGATTGGTATAAAACCTGCCTAATTCACCTGCTGTAACACCTGCCGTATTGATAGCACCGATACTTCCGTCCGTCCATAGAAACGGATACCATGGTTCATAACGATGCAACAGGGCCCTCTTTTCATTTGGATGCCTGTAGAGATAATAATTCATGCCATCAGCAAAAGCATTACATAGTTTTTTTAGCCATTTGGGTGCAGCTTTGTAATCTTTTATGGCTTCCTTTGAATCAATTAGAAGCCGGATCAAAAGATCATCATGTATAAAGGTTTCTCCCTTTATTTCCGACATTCTCCCGAGTTTTTCAATATAATTCATCTCTATTCTTTTATAATCATCCTCGCACTGAGCATACATCAGACCAAAGACAACATCCGCATCTGTATCTCCATAGATGTGGGGAATACCGTAGATATCCCGTATTATAATCACTTTTTCAGCCTGTTTCTGCCATCGGGTTATCTCTTGTTGAGTAAACGGCTGAGCCTGAATCGATGTCATTCCAGCAAACAAATAAATAAAAGTTATGCTAACAGTTAATTTAAAAACATTTATATTAATATGTGACATACTGATAGGTTTGTATTGTTGATTATGCAAATATAGTTGTTTGAATTAGGGAAATCGCCAAAGGTTATAAAAAATCAACAAATTAATTTATACAATATTTTAGTTCGAAATCCAAAAAGAAGCAGATGAAATCTGTTCTTTATCTTTGATTTTTAAATAAACAATATATTGATATTTTGATTCTGTTAAATATTGTAACGATATGTTATAAATTAAATATCTATATAGTATATTTGCATTAAAGTGAAGATTATGAAAATAAGGATAAAAGGCAATAGTCTCAGACTTCGTCTGTCAAAAACAGAAGTGGATAAAATCGTTCATCATGGAGAAGTGGTTGATAATAGCCAGATAGGTAACAAAATTCTTACCTACAAACTGATTCAGGGCGAATTTCCTGAATTATGTGCTGACTTTGATGGAGATTCAATAGTCATCAAATCCCCTGAAAGTTATGTTCAAAAATGGAATACAGATGATCGTGTAGGTTTTGATGGGTATGATACCAACGGATTATACATATTGATTGAAAAAGACTTTCAGTGCCTTACACACAGAAATGAAGACGAATCAGATTTGTATCCAAATCCCAATTTAGCTCATTAATGACCGGTTATAAATCAACAGAAGAAAATATACCGGTCAAAGCACATGGCATTCATAGGTTTAGAGATGGCATACTTTCTCAAACTACTGATTATGTTGCTATCGAAGAACCCTTACAAATCAATATCAACGGACAACATGTATCCATTACAATGCGTACGCCCGGTGATGACATAGCATTGTCAATAGGTTTTTTATTTACCGAAGGCCTGATTTATAATGCTAATGATATTCAAAAAGCGGAAAATACAGATATCAATACTGTAGATATAATTACAAAAAACGATAAAGTCGCTGTACGTAAAATTGAACGTAATTTTTACAGTACATCAAGTTGTGGAGTATGTGGTAAAACTTCTATTGATCAAATAGTAACCAAATCACAGTATTCCAATTTCGACCAACATCCTCTTGTTCAATCAAGAACACTTCTTACACTCCAGGACAATCTAAGAGATTTACAAAAAATCTTTGAAATGACAGGAGGTTTACATGCATGTGCTCTGTTTGATCTGGAAGGTAATTACATAACACATAATGAAGATGTAGGACGGCACAATGCATTGGACAAACTAATCGGTAATGCCTTACAAAATGGAATGCTTCCTCTTGACAAACACATACTATTACTCAGTGGAAGAGCGAGTTTTGAACTTATACAAAAAGCTTCTATGGCCGGGATTCAAATCGTGGCTGCTGTTGGAGCACCTTCGTCACTGGCTGTTTCCCTGGCTGATACAAACAATATAACTCTGGTAGGTTTTCTTAAAAACACAGGATTCAATCTGTATACACATCCCGAAAGAATACTATGGGAAAAATGACTGGTATAGTGCTTGCCGGCGGTAAAAGTACCCGAATGGGTAAAGACAAGGCATTTATTCGATTGAACGATAAATATCTATATGAAACGGCAGCAGCAAAACTGTCAGAAGTCTGCAGTCAAGTCTATATTTCTGTAAACAAAAAACAAGCTGAAACACATTCTTTTAATCTGCCTGTATGCATTGACTTGTTTGAAGATCAGGGTCCTGTTGGTGGTCTTATATCCGCCTATCAACAAGTTCAGCCTCCTTTTTTAATTTTGGCAGTCGATATGATTCAAGTTCAGAGAGCGCATATCCTGGATTTGATACATCATCATCAATCAACTCATGATTGTACCTTGTATATCAATGCCCATACCGGGTATTACGAGCCCTTATTTTCTATATGGGAAAAGCAGTGTCTGGATAATCTGGCTATTTACTTTGAAAATGGAGGAAGGTCTTTTCAGCATTATCTTAAATCTGGACATATTAACAGTATTGCATGTGATACATGTGATTTTTTGTTCAATGCCAACACACCGGACAAACTAAAAAATTTATAATATAAATCATTGAAGCACCGGTAATAGGTATGATATCTATAAAAAAATGCCTGTAATTTTTTTAACTACAGGCATTTTATATATTCTGATCAGATTCTTAATCAGAGAATTATCCGTTTAATGCAGCAGCACCACCCACAATCTCTGACAATTCTTTGGTGATAGCCTCCTGACGTGCCTTATTGTAATTGATTTTAAGTTCTTTCATCAATTCTTCGGCATTGGTAGTTGCATTATCCATCGCTGTCATCCGCGCACCATGTTCTGAAGCATGATTATCCAGTACAAATTTCTGAAAAGATGTATGTAAAATACTTGGTATTAATTCACTTAATAACTGCTCCTTATCCGGCTCAAATATATAATCTGCCTTGCTTGTTTTAGCTGCAGTATTAACTGATGGATCCAAAGAATTTTCGCTTTTTACAGGTAAAAACTGAACGGCTAATGGCTCCTGAACAGCAGCATTCCTGAATTGACCGTAACAAACTTCTACTTTATCCAGCTCTCCTGCCTGGAAGTTATCCATAACCATCTGTGAAACCGAAGATATATTATCATAACTTAAATCAGCAAACAAATCTACATAGCTGGTAATCATTCTCGAATTCGGGAAACGCTTCTTTAATACATCATACCCTTTTTTTCCAACAAATACAAAAGTGACATTACCTTCAGCAAGTTGATTGGCATAGGTCTCTTCAGCCAAAGCCGCAGCAACCTTAATAATATTTGTATTAAATGCACCGCAAAGTCCTCTGTTGGAAGTAATGACAATGATAGCTACCTTCTTAGGCTCTCTCACTGCTATATAAGGAGAATTAAAGTCACCATCCAGATTTGATACGATATTCTTCATCATTTTATCAAGTCTGTTGGCGTAAGGTCTCATCTCAGTAATAGCCTGTTGTGCCCGTCTCAATTTAGAAGCCGAAACCATTTTCATTGCCTTGGTTATCTGCTGTGTCGATTGTACCGATTTTATACGTTCCCGGACTTCCTTTAACTTACCTGACATGTATTCTTTTTAAAAAGTAGAAAAAAATGTAATGGTTTATTTAAACTGATCAGCAACTTCAGCACCAACTTTCTTTAGAACCGCCAATACTTCATCTGAAAGATTTCCTTTTCTGATTAGCTCTAATGTATCATTATGCGAACGTTCCATAGTCAGAAGAAAAATTTCTTCAAATTCATTGACCTTATTGACCGGAACTTGTCTCAACAATCCCTGAGTACCCAGATAGATGATAGCAACCTGTTTTTCTACAGTCATTGGAGAGTACTGTGGCTGTTTCAATATCTCAACGTTTCTCTTACCTTTCTCAAGAACAGACTGCGTTGCAGCATCCAGATCAGAACCAAACTTAGCAAAGGCTTCCAATTCTCTGAACTGAGCCTGATCCAGTTTTAATGTACCTGCTACTTTTTTCATTGACTTTATCTGTGCATTACCTCCAACCCTGGATACCGAAATACCCACGTTAATCGCCGGGCGAATACCAGCATTAAATAAGTTGGACTCCAGGAATATCTGTCCGTCCGTAATAGAAATCACGTTTGTCGGGATATATGCAGAAACGTCTCCGGCCTGTGTTTCAATGATAGGCAAGGCTGTCAGTGAGCCACCACCTTTAACCAGTCCTGATTTTTTAAGAGACTCAGGCAGGTCGTTCATATTATTGGCTATCTCGTCATTATTGATTACCTTAGCTGCTCTCTCAAGCAATCTTGAGTGCAGGTAGAATACGTCTCCGGGATAAGCCTCACGTCCCGGTGGTCTTCTCAACAACAGGGAAACTTCACGATAGGCAACAGCCTGCTTGGATAAATCATCATATATAATCAAAGCTGGTCTTCCTGTATCTCTGAAAAACTCACCAATAGCAGCGCCTGCAAATGGTGCATAGAACTGTAATGGTGCAGGATCTGAAGCCGAAGCAGAGACAATGGTTGTATAAGCCATAGCTCCACCTTCTTCAAGCGCTTTCATTACCTGAGCTACTGTGGATGCTTTCTGACCTGAAGCTACGTATATACAATATACAGGCTCGCCTCTGTCAAAAAATTCCTTTTGATTGATTATAGTATCAATGGCTATGGCCGTTTTACCGGTCTGTCTGTCCCCGATGATCAATTCTCTTTGTCCCCTTCCGATCGGAATCATTGAGTCAATCGCTTTTATACCTGTCTGAAGCGGCTCAGTAACAGGTTGTCTAAAGATAACGCCGGGTGCTTTTCTTTCAATTGGCATCTCATACGTCTTACCAGTAATAGGTCCTTTACCATCAATAGGAAATCCCAACCCGTTAACAACACGTCCTACCATACCTTCACCAACCTGAATTGAAGCGATACGCTTGGTACGTCTTACTGTAGAACCTTCTTTGATACCATCTCCGGGTCCCAATAAAACCACACCGACATTATCTTCTTCAAGGTTTAATGCTATAGCCTGGACTCCATTATCAAACTCCACCAACTCACCGGCTTGTGCTTTAGATAAGCCATAAACTCTTGCAATACCATCTCCAACCTGGAGTACGGTACCTACTTCTTCAAGTTCTGTTTCTGTTTTGAATCCTGATAACTGCTGTTTCAGTATTGCGGATATCTCATCAGGTTTTACATCAACCATATTGTTCTATTTTAGATTATTATACTTAAATTTATATACAAATTAATTCTGAGAAAACTCTTTTTTCAATTGCTCCAATGATCGAAGTACACTGGCATCATACAATTTATCTCCGATTTCTATGATAAAACCACCCATTATATCCGGATTTACCTCAGTCTGAATGTCTAATTTATCAACGGGTCTATTATCATCCACCAATTTCGTTTTTATCTGATTCAGAGCAGTATCAGAAATGGGTGTTGCTGTTGTGATTTTCACAGTTGAAATATTATTCAGCTGCTTATACTGACTGATAAATTCCTTTGCAATATCGGGAAGATACATTTCTCTTCCTTTACGGATAACTATATCAAAGAAAGCCATTGTTGTCTTTCCCATTTTACCATCAAATAATGCTTTCATAACTGAAAGTTTTTTATTTGAATGGATGATAGGAGATTTCAGAAAAAGAAGCATATCTCTGTTCTGAAGCGCAGCTATAAAATACTCAATATCTTTTTTTACGGCTTCCAGTTCATTACGTTCTGAAGCTATATCTAGTAAGGATTTTGCGTATCGTGCTGAAATTCTGATTATGGACATATTGTTGTAATTTAGCCTTTGGATTTAAAGGGCTTAATTTAAATGAATATCTTTAACCAATGTATTAACAAAGGCTTCCTGATTTGCATCACCCTGCAATTCTTTCTTAATCACTTTTTCAGCAATGCTTAATGCCATCGTTCCGATTTCATTTTTGACCTCAGTGAATGCTGTTCTCTTGAGGCTTTCGATTTCGGTCACCGCATTGGCAACAATCTTATTGGCTTCTTCCTTTGCTTTATCTTTAGCCTCTGATATCATTTGATTTTTAATATCCTTAGCTTCCTGAATGATTTTGGATCTTTCTTCACGTGCTTCAGCAAGCAATTTCTCATTTTCTGCTTTCATATTTGCCATTTCTTCTTTAGTTTTTTTAGCAGCGTCCATAGCATTCTGGATATCTTCTTCTCTCTTTTCTAATGCTTCTGCGATAGGTTTGAAAGCAAATTTGGAAACTATATACCAAAAAATAAGAAAAATAACCAATGACCAAATGGCTAATCCTGGTGTTGGCTGAAAGGGTGTAAAAGTAACTAAACTAAACATATATTAAAATTATGATGCTTTATGTTTTTGAAAATTAATCTTTAATATGACAAGAAAAAAGAAGATTGCTCGGCCAACCGCTCCGCAATCTAACTTTTCGTTTTGTCAGGGCTGAATTACGCCATAAGAATTGAAAGAAGAATCGCAATCAACGCAGCTCCTTCCACAAAAGCTGCCATGATGATCATGTTGGATCGGATATCTCCTGCTGCTTCCGGCTGTCTTGCAATCGCTTCCATAGCTTTACCTCCTATGTAACCGATACCGATTCCAGCGCCTATTACTGCTAAACCAGCACCTAATGCTGCCAATGTTCCTGTCATGGATTTAAAAATTATTATGATTAAAAAATATTAAACTATCCTTAGAATTACTGCTCTTCAGCAATAATCAATGTGCTGCTTCAGGATGTGCTTCTTCTATAGCTGCTCCAATATACGAAGCTGTCAATATCGTAAACACAAATGCCTGTACAAATGCTACAATCAATTCGATAACCATCATAAACATGGTCAATGGAACTGATACTGCAGTACCTACAAGACTTCCTGCCAAACTTTCTCCTGACTTTCCAAATATAAATATCAGCCCCACAAAACTCAGTATAGCAATGTGACCAGCTGATATATTACCAGCCAAACGCAGCATAAGTGTAAGAGGCTTGATAAACAATGCCATCACTTCTACACACGCCAACAAAATACGGATAGGAACAGGTACTCCGGGCATCCAGAATATATGTCCCCAATAGTGCTTGTTACCATTGATATTTACAATGATAAATACCAATATGGCAAGAACCATCGTCACAGTCAGACTTCCCGTAACATTCACACTTCCCAAAAATGGTACCTGACCCCACAAGTTAAGACCTAATATAAAAAAGAATATACTCAACAATAATGGAAAGTACTTCATATATCTGTCACCTATAAATGGTATCGCCACTTCGTCTCTGATAAAAAGTATCAATGGCTCCAGTAAGCCCTGGATGCCTCTCGGTGCTTTATCCGGATTGGTGCGATATCTTTGAGCAGCCTTTCTGAACAGCCAAAATAAAAAGAGAGATACCAGAATCATCGACACTACATTTTTCGTCATCGAAAAATCCATAAAAGAGGTAAATCCGCCTCCAAGGATACCTCCATCCAACGTTGTTCTGGCATCTAATCTATATTCCTTATCCTGATATTTGACAAAATAAAAATCTCTGTTTTTATTATTTACAAGCTCCTCTTTATGTACAAAACCATTTACAGGTATCAGTCCTTCCATTGGAAATCCGGCTTCTGACACCCTGTAAACGCTACCATGATGCATAACATAACCATTATACGCATTAGCACCGTCTTCGTGATGACCTGGTGCAAACTTACCTGAACTGAATATATCCCAACCTTGGTCGGATTTCAGTATCATAGGCAATGGTATACGTACAGCATCCAGTATGCTGAATACATTGGCGTCACTGATATGATGTATGGCTGTTGCTCCCGGATCAAACTTTCCGTGTTCAGCTTCATGACCAGCGGTAGGATCTTCGTGAGCCGAGACGCTGAATACAAATGTAAATGACAGTAAAACAAGTAATAAAATCCGGTTTCTCATTCAGATAGTGTTATCTTTTTTGAAAATTTGCCGCAAAGGTATGAAAAGATACTGTTATAAAAAACAATTGATACTCTTTTATTTACAATGTTTTAAATATTTTTTTGATCGGGATAAATTTGAATCTTCCGACCTATTAAGGCAAATAAAATTTTACTGCGTCTATATTATATCCATTTTATCAAATTTTACGTTGTATTAAAGGACCATTCCCTTATTTTATACTAATAAATATCTGGAAGATAGGTACTGTTATCTCGTTCTGTAGTTATTAATTTACAGTTCAATGACAACTTAAGTATGCTGAATCGGATTAATTGACAATACGCATATTGTTATTGTAATACAGGTCCTTTAAAGCCTTTACAGGAATACCCTTGTTGAAACTTTGAGAACCATAACCAGCATAATTAATAGCTGCCAGTTTACCATTTTTGTCAATAACCGGTCCACCGCTGGAACCGGGAAGTGCCGGTATAGAATATAAGATTCGTTCTGAATCCGGTACTTGAGTGACTGTTCCCTGAGTAAATTGTGCTTTTATACCATTTTGCGTTTGAGCAATTACATCTCCATTGTTATAGGCTATCAAATACAGCTCATCATTCATATTCAGGCTATCGTTTACATCCTGAAGGTTAAAAATATTTGTTACACCTGATGGCAATGTCCTGTTGTCTGTCTGTATAATAGCCAAATCAACATTTTCCCCTGTGGCAACCTTTTTGATTGAACAAGGAAACATGCCCAGTCTGTTTTGATAGTCAATATCGCTGTTATTCAGGCTAATACCAAGATAGACAACCCGCGTTTGAAATTGGAAATCTTCTGTATTGAAAAATTTAATATCTTTTTTCTTTTCAAACCCCTTAATACTGTCCTGCAATACTATTATTTGCTCCAAAATACTATCATTTTCAATAGGATAACCTGAAGATCTATAAATTTGGACGATTTGTTTTAAACTATCTACCTTGTATTCAAGACTTCCAATTTCGTTGTCAATTAATTCTTGTAAATAATCATTAAAATCTTCGAAATAATCTCTGACTTCATCAGCATGATTATCCGGATTAACTACGTGACGGTTTGTTGCTATTTCTCCCTGTTCAGAAATAAAAAAACCGGTACCAGTATGAGCAGATAATTTATGTAATGCTTCTGTCTCAGATTCAAAAAACAATAGAGAATCCCCGATTGAATAATAGTGCTTCTTATCTGGAAACACAGATACTTCAAAATAGTAAGCCATATGAATAAGTACAACACTATTTTCATATTTGCTGTATAATTCAGCTGGTGATAGAAGTTCAAGCTTGGTTACGGGTGTAGATGCAGGTGTAGATACAAATTAATAGTAGCCAAAAGCAGCTAATGCACCAATGAAAAATACAAAAAACATTTTCATAAATGAGGTGGTTTGTCGTTATTTTAATAAATTATTGATTACAATATAATTCACTACATTGAATCAATTCAATAGATTTTAATTAGAAAAGAAAATTTATTTTAAAATGAAATATATAGTTATACTCAGATAAACCACTCTGTTGAACTTAAAATTACATACAATTTTAATGTTAATGCAGATAATCTGTGTAATAATTAACTAACGAACAAATTTAAAAAATAATTATGCATTATTTGAAAATAATTAACTTTTTTTTGTTTTAAACCCTAACTCCGCTCAGTTTAGGTAGTCTATTTTTAATTTTTTAAATAAATTGATTGTTTTGTTAGTGATTTCAGAGCGATTCCACTGTCCTCTTATTTTCATTTGATAAATTGACTTTGAAATTTC
>JADZFD010000039.1 GCA_020850225.1 Saprospiraceae bacterium
ATCTGACACCAGTTCCATAGACGATGCAGCTATCATGCAACGATCTTTTGAATATTTTAAAAACAATACTTCCTTTGATACCCAAGAATATGAAAAACAAGTATTTCAAAGCAACAGTGTAATTGAAGCGTTTCAGGATTTTAAAGAAGAGTACCAGGACCAGCGCAAAATTACGATGGGAGAACAGTTTGAAATATCGGATTATGCTTTGAAAAAGCATTCCCGCGTATTTAAAAGTGTCATCAAGTTGGATAAGAACTTTCATATCTATATACATGGTGATAAAAATAAAATAGAAAAGGGTGAAGACCACCATGGGAGAAAATACTATGTGCTGTATTACGAAAATGAAAGCTGATTTATTTGAGTAATTTTTGCTACCGTACAACTTTAACGACAATTCAACCGTTATTAAGCGATATTCTGAATGGATTATTGTATCTGAATACGATTAAAAATTTACCTGACACCCGATTTTAACATCACAATTTCAAAGTAGTTGAATACTGAAAACCCAATACAAAATCCTGAGGAAGCCAGCCACCATGACGAAACGTCTGCTCTCAAATACCTGAAAACTTCCCGGGTTATCCTCCCTGTACTGATAGGATTGGGCGTTGTAATCTGGATGTTTTCCAGACAGTTGGATATAGATATGGTACGTAAGTTCGATTTCAACCTGCATACATTGTTTTGGGTTGGAATGGCGGCATTTATGTATGTGTTGCGGCACATGTTTTATTCAATGAGGTTGAGAATAGTTACGGATTACGCATTTTCATGGTTGAAGGCGATGCAGCTCATTGTAATCTGGGAGTTTTCAACAGCAGTATCTCCTACGAGTGTGGGTGGTGCGGGTGTAGCATTTTTTCTTTTATCAAAGGAAAAACTTTCCGGAGCCAAAACGATTTCAGTTGTACTGTATACCATGGTGATAGATACAATATTTTTTGTATCTGCACTGATTTTTCTTTATATCACCATTGGCCCTGTCATGATACGTCCCGGTATGACAGCGTTTAGTGATATTGACGGATATGGTATAACCTTTATTACAGTTCTGCTCTTTATGGTAAGTTATGGAATAGTTTTTTTCTATGGACTGTTTATCAACCCTAAGGCTATCAAGCGTTTTTTGCTGTTATTAAGCAAGACAAAAATTTTAAAGCGCTTCAGAACTTCACTACGCAACACAGCATATGATGTTATGACGACTTCTGAAGCTATCAGGAATAAGCCATTCAGATTTCATATTTCAGCTTTTTTATGTACTATGGGTGCATGGACTGTTCGATTTTTGGCTATTAATTGTCTGATAATTGCTTTTGTACCGGATACGCACAGGTTGATTTCGGATCATTTTACAATTTTTGCAAGAGGCATGGCTATGCACGCTATTGAAGCTTTCAGCCCCACACCGGGAGCTGCCGGTGTGGCCGAGTTTCTGTTCAGCGGATTTTTCAGTGATTTCGTACCTGTAGGTATGTCTGTAATTATAGTGATGTTATGGCGATTATTCGGATACTACAGTTATCTTACTGCCGGCGTAATCGTTATCCCGGTATGGCTTAAAAACATTATGAATAAAAAGAATCAGACAACAGCGTAATCTATCCCCTGAATATAATCCGGATTTATTTTTATTAATAAAAAAAGCCTTCATCTATATGGGGGCAGATGAAGGCAAGTTTGTTTTTGGAATGAGATATTATCATTAATTCAAATATTATGCCAAATAATCATATGTATGTTTTTGAATACAAACCTGATTAACTATCAGTATTGAACTATTGATATATTTTAATCTTTAGAACGGTTACAGAAATATAATACCATTGGTTTTAAGATTATAAAATATCAATATAAAAAAACGATACCCTGGTATCTAATGCAAGGTATCGATTGTAATTTGATTCTGTTCGGTTGTAATTGAATACCTGAATTTGCACCGAAATAACAAAATCAAATATAATTCAAATAATTTTGTTCATAGTTTTCAGTGGTTTTAAAATGAATATAAACAATTATCCGGGGTATTTTTTATATTACTTCTTCCAACACATCTTCTTTTTCTTCTTCCGGATGCTGTTTTGAAAGTATAACATTGTCCATTTCACTGATACTTGTTGCAGTTGGTTTTAGTCTGCCTATATTCCTTACAATAAACCATGTCAATGGAATAACACCGCCTGCAAAAAATACTGTAGCCCCGATACCTCTTAACCAGGTTAGCGTATGAAAAATATCGTAATCAATAAAATCAGTTGACCTGGCATACCACAAACCTCTTTCCACAACAGCCTTAAACTGGATAGAACCTGCAGGAAATAAGTCCAAAACCACCATCAGCATTAAACCGGCATTGATACCCCAGAATGAAAAATTAATTAACTTAGCATTCCAGAATTGAGGTTTAATGGTTAGGTGAGATGCAAAAAGCATTGCTGCAAGAGATATGTTGCCATATACACCCATGAGCGCGGCATGTGCATGATTGACAGTAAGGTAGGTACCGTGTTCGAAGTAGTTCATTATCGGCAAATTGATGATAATACCCAATACTCCGGCACCGAAGAAATTCCAGAAGTTAACAGCAATCAGGAACTTGAATACACCGGGAAATCCAAAATTACCCAGATTTTTATGCTCAACATCACCAACAGCAAACTTAGGCATATTTTTGAATCTCCATGCTTCAACTGTAAGTAGTATCAACGGGACAAATTGTAGTGTAGAAAATACTGACCCTAAAGCCATAGTTGCAACAGGTTTGGCATTCCAGTAAAAGTTATGGGAAATACCTAATAATCCGGTACCAAGAAACAATATTGTTGCAAAATAAACAACACGTATTGCAGCCTGACGGCTTACAAGTCCCATCAATACCATCAGATAACTGACGATGATGGTAATAAATACCTCGAAGAAGGCCTCAACCCACATATGAATAACCATCCATCGCCAAAAATCAGCTATTACAAAGTTGGTATCCGGCTTGGCTACAAAACCGGATAAAAACAAGACAGGAATACCAATCACAGAGTAAAGTATCCAGTTGGGTAGATTCCAGGGTTGATTTTTTATGAGAGCAGGTTTGATTCCTTTGTAAACAATAATTCCCCAAAGGGCAAAACAAACCATAAGCAATACCTGATATCCTTTTCCAAAATCAACGAATTCCCAACCCTGATGACCCAACCAGTACCATAAGTCACCCATTAATCCCAATGGACCCATAACCATTCCTGCCAGTGATCCACCAACCAGAATTACCAGCAACACAAACAGGGTATTGACCCACTTGACCAATTCCGGCATCTCCTTTTTCGACAGTATAGGCAATATAAATATGGATGATGCAATCCAGCATGTTGAAATCCAGTAAAGCGATAGCATCAAATGCCAGCTTCTGGATATCGTAACCGGTAATCCGTCAGCCAGTGTTATACCAAGGTATCCCAACCAGTTTACGAAATCATTTATGGTAATCAAGCCACTGGAAACCTGTAAAAAGAATAAAAGAATAGCCACAAAAAAGAATTTGTAGGTGGCTTTCTGAATAGCCACTGGCCTAAATTTAGAAACTCTTTCCTCATTAAACAAATCCCGTGTTGCCGGCTTAAAAAATTTACCCGCAATCTGATTGTAATGACCAATATAATACAATACAATACCACACATCAGTACGAAAGCAAGCAAACCTAGTACACTCCATAAAATAACAGGTGAAGTAGGTGTGTTTCCAGATCCGGGGTCATACGGCCAGTTATGGGTATAGCTAAAATCCGTACCTGGCCTTACAGTGGTACATACCCATGCACCCCAATAAAAAAATGCAGACAAATCCTTTAACTCGTTTTTGTCCGTAATATAATTTTCTATCGTTCCGCCTCTTACAGCCGCAGGAGTAGTGAATTTATCTATATAGTAGTTTTTAGTGTGTTCGAAAGCATATTCCTGAGCATCATTTACGAAGATTATGTCTTTAGCCTCATCATATCCGTTATGTTTGAGTTCCTTTTTAACACGGTCTTCAAACTGAATCATCTCATAGGATTCAACTTTTCTGTTATGGGTAGACTCAAACTGATTTTTGTAGTATTCTGTCATGTATTTAGACTGAAGATGCAATGCTTCGGCAGTAAAATCCGGGCCTCTTTGCGCACCGTCGCCAAAAAAACTTCCATACTGCATGAGAGCATACTTGTGGAAAACTTCCTGACCGCGCTCAATCGTTTTTTTATCAAATATTACTTTGCCATCTTTAGAACTAAAGGTGGTAAGCGGAGGTGCGTCTACATATGTTTGTACCCCAATCATACCCACACCCAGCAAACTGATAATTAAAATGAATGTGAGTGGCTGCCACCATTTTTTGGTGTCCATTAAATAGTCTAGCTTACTTTTTGCTTTACCATTGGTTTGAAAAGATTCCATAAAAATCCAAATTTTGAAGTTATAAAATATTTTTACAATTAAGATATAATTGTCTTAATTAATATATGCTTTTAGTATATAAAATATATATTTTACTGTATATATTTTATACAAAATTATAATATAGTATATTAAAACATTTCAATATTATACATAAACGCTGGCAAATGTAATGATTAAGATCATACGCCGTATCTATGTGTAAATATAATTTATGTGATATAATTAATATTTATAAATACTATACTTAAAGGTCTGGTTATTGTCCCGAAGCGGGTGTAAAAATCCATATATTATAAAAATAAATTATATGTATATTTGTTTGTATTATAGTTTGAAATATCATTTATATTTGTGCAAGTTTTAATTGAATGATATAAATAATAAAGATGTATACGATATGTAATTTATAATATCATTCAATTCTAACAAATGAGGGAATTCCTGTTAAAAATCAGGTATGATATTTTGCTATGGAATATAAATATAAAAATGATACAATCGGAATGAACATCAT
>JADZFD010000040.1 GCA_020850225.1 Saprospiraceae bacterium
ACCCAGTTTATATTTACACTAACCGGAGATGTACCTCCTGACAATATTTCAATTACAATATATACAGTAACAGGAAAAGTCGTCCGGGAAATTACCAGAGAGCAGTTAGGACCGCTGCATATAGGTCTCAACAGAACAGAATATAGATGGGATGGAACAGACGAATATGGTGAAAAACTCGCCAATGGTGTGTATCTCTATAAAGTAAATGTCCTTCATAAAGATGGAAGCAAGTATGATCAGTATGCCAATAAAGCATTGGATTCCTATTTCAAGGATGGATTTGGAAAACTGGTAATCATGAGGTAGCCATTCTGGCAACGACCTTAAATTGAATTATTTTGATAATATTTTACCTGCTGATACGTTTATTTATTCCATATATTATATCCGGATAATTACATTGAACCATAAATACAAAGAATAAATAGTGAAATTTCATGCTTGATTTAATCAATAAATTTATTACACCTGACCTGCTCCGCCAGCCAAACTTATCAAACAAAGATAAGAAATCAGGTGGTAATTCTCCAATGGTTTTGTGCATTACATTGGGTGTGTTCCTTTGGAGTTGTTCTTCAAAAGAGGATAAATTACCCCTCGCAGAAACTCCGTCTGTAGTCATTGATTCAACACCAATTGACACCCGAATGGATGGTAAAGTATTTACTGAATTGCCTCCGCCTCCAATAGTAGAGAAAGACAATAGTCTTCCTGCACGACCAACGAAGAAAAATCGTCCATCCAAAAAGGAAAAAGAAAAAACTGTCCGGAATGTCACACCTGAAACACCTGCACAAATTCCTGTAAATCCCGACATCAACGAAGACGAAGTATTCATACGTGCTGAGCAAATGCCTCGTTTTCCAGGTTGTGAGCGTTACAGGATTTCTGAAGCAGAAAAAGCTAAATGTGCCGAACAAAAGTTGTTTGAATATATCCGTGCCAATCTGACATACCCACCTCAGGCATTGAAAAACGACCTTCAGGGTGAAGCTATGGTGAAATTTATAGTTGATAAAGAAGGTAATATCGGTAATGTCGAATTACTCACTGATCCTGGTTCAGGTATGGGGACAGCAGCCCTGAATGTAATTTACAATATGTCTGACCTCAATATCAAATGGATTCCGGGCAGGCAACAGGGAAAGCCTGTATCCGTATGGTTTATGCTACCTATCCGGTTTTCGCTCGGAGAGAAAAATCCTGCTGCCAACAAATAATAAGCGACCTGTAACCTTCTACTGTTTCCACTTAATATTACAACCGGCACTTGGGTATTGCTTTTGCAAGACCGGTTCACCCCTGAGCATTAAGTCCAGTGCCAGTCTGAGATCCCGCCCATCCAATGGCTTATCATTATTGGGTCGGGATTCGTCCAGTCTCCCTCTGTAATACAGGGCATCAAGTTTGTCAAAAACATACAAATCAGGTGTACAGGCAGCATCGTAAGCCCGGGCTGTATCCTGTGATTCATCGTACAGATATGGAAATGGATATTGCAGTATTTTTGCTACAAGCCGCATTTTGTCGGGTGTATCGTCGGTATACTTTTCAGCGTCATTACTGCTTATTGCCACAAATCCTATCCCCTTTTTCAGATATTCCACGGCTATACTCACGAGCTGCGTATTAACATGAATTACATAAGGACAATGGTTGCATAAAAACATCACTACCGTACCATTTTCTCCTTTTACATCTTCAAAGGTCATATGTTGCTCTGAAGTAGTATCAGGCAAATTGAATGCCGGTGCCTTAACACCCAGTTCTAACATGTTGGATTCTGTTAATGCCATATTTTTTTTATTTAGGCAAACATAAATAAAAAAAAGCTATTTAATCTTAATATTAAATAGCTTTATATATATGATAAAGAAATTATACAAATTATTCCCTGGAAGAAAGGGTAGAATCTGCCTTGGCATCGACCATCAGCTGAAGATAGATGTTATCATCAACAAATTTATCTCCGATATTCTTAAATACATTTTTAGACTTATAGACTATACCCCAATCTGTTCTGTTTATGGTAAATGGATTGGAAGTCACTACTACGTTGTTATCTGTAACAGTAATATTGGCAGGAATTAAAATTTCTTTGGAAATGTCTTTAAGTGTAAGATTTCCCTTTACTAATGAATTGGCATTACCGTCGGTAGCAGGAGATATACTTACGATTTCAAATTTTCCTGTAGGAAATTTATTAACATTGAAAAAGTCATCTGTTCCTTCACTTCCTGTACCTTTCAGGTGTGTTTCCAGCATTTCTTTGTATTCTCCTTCCAGATCCAGGTCTTTTATACTATTCATATCGATTACAAAACTACCGGCAACTACCTGATTATCCTTTACAACCAACTGACCAGTCTGTATGTCAATCGTTCCATGATGTGTTGTTCCCGGTTTGACACCCTGCCAGTTGATTTTAGCAGCTTCCGGACTAACATTGTAAACTACACCTTCAGCACTTGCTGCTTCCTGTGTTACTTCAGCTGCACTTTCAACTTTCTCCTTACATGAAAAAACAACCAACGTCATCATTAAAAACAAAGCAAAATTAATTACACCTTTCATAAATTTGTTTCTGATTTAAAAATACATAATAAATAATAATCCATCCTGCAACCACCAGGAATTTGAATCTATTAACGTGTAGAGATAATTAAAAGTTATAACAAATTTGGTAATGAATCACAATAATTTGTTAAAACAAATATTTTCGTGTCTTTTCCTCATTTCCATTCATAATTACCGTATAGTACGATACCATTATGAAAACATATATACCTGAATAATGGATGTGTCAGATTAAAAAACTACCTTTGGTTTTAAGAAATAATCTATCCTGTTTCTACAATAAAAACCGGATAATTTACTTTATAAATAGAGGAACAGTTCGCTTTACAATGATGACTAAAAATATTAGTGTTACACTTTTTTTTCTTCTGTTAACCATATGGAATATTACCGGACAAAGTAATCTGACATTGGGTCAATGGAAATCCCACCTTTCTTACAGAAGTGGAGTAAGAATCACCCAGAGTCCGGAGGTTATCATTTATGCTGCACAAAGAGGACTTTTCACTATTGACAAAAACGACCTTTCGGTTCGATTTATCTCCAAAGAAGACGGCCTTTCAGATGTACGTATTTCAAAATTGTTTTATGATGCATTCAACCATCAGACTGTAATCGTATATGAGGATAGCAATATTGATTTTTTTACAAAAACGGATGTTATAAATATTCCTTTTATCCAGAATAACACATCCATCCTGGGCAGCAAGGATATACGGGATTTTCATGTTTATAAGAAAGATTTTGCATTATGGGCTACGGACTTTGGAATAATTGGTTTCAATCCGGAAAACTATGAATTTACCTTTACTACTTTCACGCCATTCGGTGTCAAAGCAACCTGTACAGCAGGTGATTATCATTATGCAGCAACAGAAAAAGGACTATACAGAATTGAAATTCAAAATCCCAATCTTTCCGATTTTGGAAAATGGCAGGTAGTGGGAGCTAATTTTGGATTGCCTGAAAAAACAGAAATCAAGGATCTGGAAGTTGTTGACAATACATTATATCTTCTGGCTTTAAACCAGCTATACCGGCTTGGTTCCGATGGGAGGTTTACAGGTATATTCAAACCCGAAAGCGCTGAAGAAGATATTCAATTTCTATCAGCCTCCGGAAAATACCTCGTTATAGGTATAGAAAAAGACACTGAAAGCAAAGTCATGCTTATTGACCCGTCAGGGGAAATGCTGCAAAATTATTATGGATGTGTTCAGGAAATTCAGGATGCCGTAATGGATGAAAATGGCAGAATCTGGTTTGCTGACCTTCAGATACCGGTCAAATATCTGGATAATATCCATTCTGATAAATGTAAAACACTGGAATTCTCATCACCATACAGCAATGAAGCGTCCTGGATAAAATTTAAAAATGACAAGGCATATGTTCCTTCCAATGGTGTCACGGAAGATTTTCAATATACCTATACTCTCAATGGATACTATACGTTGCAAAATAATACCTGGACAAATTACAGTCCGTATACTTTTCCGGGACTCAACCAGTATGGCTTCAATCATTTAGTCGTACTGGCTCTTCATCCACGTAATAATGAGGTTTATTTGGGTAGTTTCTTTAATGGTCTCATTCGTTACAATGAAGATACAGGAGAAATACAACACTGGAACAAGGACAACAGTATTCTTCAGAAAACCATTGGTGACGAAACCAGAACACGTATTGCCGGTCTTGCTTTTGATAATAAGGAAAACCTGTGGATCAGTAATTTTGGTGCTGAAAAACCAATAGCCGTTTTAACCAAAGATAATCAATGGTACAATTTCAACGTACCCGGAAGTACCAATCTCCATGAAATCACCATTGACAATAAAGGCAACAAGTGGATTCCTGTGTATGGACCGGGCAACGGCATAGTTGTATATAATGAAGGGGCTGACATTACTTCAAAAGGTGACGATAAAGTACGGAATATCAACAAAAGCAATAGTGAAATAGAAGGTAACAAGGTAAATTGTGCAGCCATGGATCTGGATGGTGCCGTTTGGGTAGGTACGGATCAGGGACCGGTTATCTTTGACTGTGGTGATCCATTCAATGAAAATTGTCGCGGTACTACCCGAAAAGTAATTGTAGATGATATTCCGGCTCCATTGCTTCGCTATGAAGATGTCATCAGTATAGCCATCGACGGAGCCAACAGAAAATGGCTGGGTACCCGTAACGGTATCTTTGTACAGTCACCCGACGGTGTTTCACAAATAGCCAAATATGATTCCAAAAACTCACCATTACTCAATAACAGAGTAGACCGGCTTTCCTATAATCCTGCAACCGGCGAAATGTTCATAGTGACTCCCGGAGGGATACAAAGTGTAAAAACGCCAACTTTAGGTGGTGGAAATACATTTAAATCCAATGTATACGCATACCCAAACCCAGTCAGACCAGAATATCAGGGTGATATTGCCATCAAAGGCCTCGTAAGAGATGCCAATGTCAAAATCACCGATATCGACGGCAAACTCGTATATGAGACCAAAGCACTGGGAGGACAAGCCATCTGGGATGGACGTGATTATAAAGGCACTCAGGCTGCTACCGGAGTATATCTCGTATTTATTGCCAATGAAAACACGTCTCTCGACCCCAACACTGCTGTTACCAAAATTTTACTGGTAAGGTAAAATATGTATTCTTATACCATCCGAAGCAATTTATATTATATTAAAATAATACCGAAGCAGCTGTATCAATACAATTTCAATATATCCTGCCAGAACTATCTGAATGCTTCTTCAAAAAGAATCGGCCGTGGATATTCTTCGTTAAATGATATGCGGATTACATCAAATGCAGTAACAACGCCCTTGAGTTCATTATCAAGATTAACAACAGGTAAGGTTTTGAATCTTTGATCTGCAAACAATTCAGCTGCTGTACCGACTTTGTCTTTAGGCGTGATTTTAATAATTTTTGTGCTCATTACATCGGAGACAAGAGTATTGTCACTTTTACCTTCTCTGTTTGCCCTCCAGAGGTCAAATACTGTTACCATTCCTACAAGTTTACCTTCAAATGTTACCGGCAATTGCTGCAGTGAATTGTCAAGCATTAAAACTTCTACATCCTTAATGGTCTGTGTTGGAGTTGCTACGATCGGGTCTTTGGACATAATAGCACGTACTTCCTGATTCATCATAACTTTAAATTTTTAGAGGTTAAAAAAATATCAATCTAAAGCGAAGAAAAAGGAATTCTACATATTTCCGTTAATGCATACAACACAAACAAATTCGAAAAAGTTAATTAAAATTCATTTATTTTAAAAATAATTTCATCGTATTATCTTATAAAATACAAATATCTGTATGTGCATCAGATAAACATATTATTAAACAATAATATAATAAAGCATTTTGACAATTTTTATTTTAACGAATGAGATATGCTGTAACTTTGTATCTTTAATGTATATGATTTCATTTATTTACATTCTCATTTTTTATCAGATATTTCAAAATATTTTTGGTAATACGGAGCGTTTTAATTGAATTACTACTCTTAAAGATATTAAACAATCCATTTGCAGATAAATTTGTTGGATTTATTAAATACAGAAAATATGAAAAACCTTTATATATACCTGGTGGCTGTATTTGCCGTTGTTACTTTTTGGTCTTGTCATAAAGATTCAGACAATGATACTTCCGAGCAAATAACAACCACCTTTACTCCTAAGGTATATCAGGAAATATCCGGATCCATACTCGGCTATGTGTATGATGAAAACGACAAGCCTATAGCCAATGCACATGTTTCCACTTACAGTACAACTACAAGTACCAACGAACTTGGTATATTCTATATAAGCAATGCTAAAATGGACAGACAGGGAACATATATTAAAGTCAGCAAAAACGGATATTTTCTGGGGTCCGACATCGTTTATCCTCTTGAAAACAATGTTGCTTATACAAGAATAAAAATGCTGAAATCAGACAAATCGTCAGAATTGACAGGAAGTACAGGTGGCACTATTTCTGTATTGGAAGGTGGCAAAATTATATTCCCGGCAAATGCCATAGCCAACAAAGCAGGATCGCCCTACTCGGGAAGGGTAATTGTTTCGTCGCGCTTCCTTAATCCCAATCATCCGGATATGGGAGATATGATGCCCGGAGGTTTGATGGCCGACGGCGCCAACGGAAATACATATGTTCTCGGTACTTTAGGAATGATAGCTATCGAATTGCATGATTCGGAAGGCAATCTACTCAACTTACGCAAAGAATACCAGGTTACCATCGAAATGCCTGCAGTCACGCACTACAGACCTGATATTGTTCCATTTTGGTATTTTGATGAAAATAAGGGTCGTTGGCAGGAAGAAGGTACAGCTGTTTTACAGGAAAACAAGTATGTTGCAAAAGTCAGCCATTTCAGCTTCTGGAACCTGGATGTCCCGTACCCATTGATAGATTTATGCGGTCAGGTTGTCTATGAAAATGGGAACCCTGCACAAAATATTAATATCAGTATCGAAGTAGATGGATTGGGATGCAGAATGGGCTACATTGATAATAACGGAATGTTTTGTGGCAAGGTACCCAAGGGAAAACAACTCAAAATTTCAATTATATCCAAAGTATGCAACAGCGTTTTGGCAGAAATAGAAGCAGGCCCATTGAATGATGATACGCAACTGAATAAAATTATTATAGCCAAACTAAACAGCTTTACAGTTTCGGGTACCTTACTTTGTCAGAACAATCCACCTGAACAGGGCGTAATTGTACTTAAGATAAAAGACCATATTTATCCATTTGCATGCAAAAAAAACGGATCTTTTGATTTGGATATTTCTGCGTTAGTCTGTAATGAAGGTGATGAAATATCTGTATTCGGTTTTGATAATCTAACCAATAAAACCAGTAGTGTATCTCTCCTGAACAAGGATAATCACCACAATATAGCGCTTGAGTTGTGTGATAACAGTTGTCCTTTGGACGGAAAAATTGTATTTGACTGTGATTCTACCTTGTCTGTACAGGTAACGCAGGGCTCAGGTAAGTATTCCTACCTTTGGGACAACAAATCGACTTTGCCATATCTTAGCGGGCAATTAAATTTGTATTATCCAAAAACATATTGTGTTACCGTCACAGACATATCCAATAATTGCAGTAAAACCTTCTGCAATCTGTTTTCAAAACCAGAACTTGGCATAGAGATGAATTGTCAGGAAGGCAACATCATGGCTTTTCCGGGAGGCGGACAACCACCCTATTCCTTAAGATGGTCTACGGGAAGTACTGATAAAGACATTCATGTTGCTGCACCAGGAAAATATTGTGTAACCTTAACGGACAATCTTGGTTGCCCGGTTACGAGATGCGTTGATTTCAGTCCGCTTACATTGAATACAATACCTGCAGCCTGTAGTAAAAATACATATAGCTTCGATTCTTCTCCATTCAAGGCTGGTAATTTCTACACCACAGGTGGCAAATCCGGCAGATTGGTTTATCCTGCATCCATCAATGTTTTTGAGACAGGATTTGACTTTGATATATCCATTGAGAACGAAGATTGTTCTTTTTATGGCAACATCAAGCTACCCCGTTTAATCAATGGTTTGAAAACAAAACCCATACATACAAGCTGTGATGTCTGTAATGATGGCAAAATAGAGGTAGAATTCATTCAGGGAGCTCAATGCGAACAATGTGTACTCGGTTCGGTAAAAATATTTAAAACATCCCTGTTAAATGAAGATATAACAGCATTAAACAATTCGGGCAAGTTGATCAAAGGAGAATATTATGTCATCGTAACGGATAAAAATACCGAATGCTATATAGCTTTTGAAAAAGTAAAAATCAATTAAAAATGTGTCTGTAATATAGTGAATATTGAAGATATAATCAAAGGATGTAAGGAGGGAAACCGAGCTAGTCAGGATGCTCTGGTGCAAAAGTTCGCATCAGGGCTCCTTTCGTTGTGTATCCGTTACACTTCTGATTATGACCTTGGACGGGATGCGCTGCAGGAATGTTTTTTGAATGCATTCAAATATATCCATCAATACACAGGCAAAGGTTCTTTTGAGGGTTGGCTAAAAAGAATAGCCGTTCACGCTGCGCTGTCAGTTAAGAAAAAATTCAGATCGTTACACTTTGACCATATCACGGAAGACAGAGACTGGCAATACGCTGAAATTCCGGATATATACAGTGAATTGCAGGTGGAAGCTATACTACAATTACTACACCAACTACCGGAAACGCTATATCTCGTATTCAATCTCTATGTAGTGGAAGGCTATCAGCACAGTGAAATATCCGGAATGCTGGGTATTACTGAAAGTACTTCGAGAGCTTCTCTCTGTAAAGCCCGGAATAGATTAATCGAGCTTATAAAAAACCAGGAAAAATACGGGCAAACATCCTTAATTCATAAATCTATAATCAGTTAAAGCATGGATTATAAAGCATTTGAAAAAAGAATAGCTGAGCAACTCGGTAATAATGAGGAACCTTTGGATACGGAAGCCTTTATTGCTCAATTGCACAAAGATAAAAAACGCAGGAACCGATGGTGGTTATGGTTTTTAATTTTTCTTAGTTCCGGATCGGCAGGATACGGAATCTATATGTTGTACACGGGTAATCATACTACTGACAATAACTTTAGTAAAATATCCAATCAGGATAGTAATACATCAATTGTTGCAAAAGACAATCATGCTTCCTTACCGATAAAAACAGAAGCCGAAACAAATCTGTCATACGCATTATCCGCCGGCAATACCTCACAAGACTATACATCTTCCCAACGTATCCTTTTACCTGAAAACCCGGTAAAAACCGCATTTATACGCAACAATGCCTTTATGACTCAAAACAATAACGTTCAAAAACCAAATCCAATTCAAGATAAAGCTCAAAACCACACCAATGAAGTATTCAAGGAAAATGATGGGCAGAGAACACCGGAAAATACTTTTGAAACTTCAACATCCTATGCAATAGGAATACTACCACTTTTACCTACTGTAATACATAATTTCAATTCTGACTACCAATTTAATTTATCTGGTGACAATATTTTATGCCCTGATTTTTCATCAGGTTCTAAGTTTATTTTTGAGATTATCCCCGAAGCCGGTGTATTTTTACCCATAAAATCCATTAAAAGCTTACAGGCTGAACCTTTGGGATTTCTGGGCAAAAGACAACACGAAGAACAATCTTTGGAAGGATTGAATCTGGGATTGTACGGAAAATTGAGTCACTCCAAATCTCCCTTATTTCTGAAAGCCGGCATTTCGTGGTCTAAACTGACCGAGCGTATGCGATTGGATTACGCCTATACACAACGAGATACGAGCAAGGGCATTATTTCCATAACTTATTCACAGACAGGAGACACGATTACGACAATAATTGGAGACATTATTACTGAGAAAAAACTATCCGGTAGCAAGACAAGGCATTATTCGTTTAAGATGTGGGATTTCCCTGTAGTATTCGGTTACGAAAAAAATTGGAACCGATGGTTTGCAGGTGGTGAAATAGGTGCTGTTTTCAATGCTTCTGTCCTGTCCGAAGGTCATATCCTGAATAGTGACACATCCTTTATCAACTTAATACAACCAGTTGCGCAATTCAAAACAAGATTGGATATATCCTATACATGTGGTATATATCTGGGTTATAATCTGAATAATCACGGTAGAATCTATCTGAACGGACGTATGCGATGGATTCCGGACGACTGGAATAATACAACTTCACTATTCAGCCAGCAATACACTTTTGCAGGTATATATGCCGGGTATGGTTATACTTTCTGATTATCTCAGTAGGTGATATCCTTCCTCCAGTTACCGTACTTCAGATACAGGTAGCTGGGAATTATCATCACCAACCAGTAAGCCCATTCACACATCCACCCTATTTCGAGCGGGTACTGCATAACTTCAATAGTAATCCATACAAAAAGGAGATAAACTGTAATGCCTAACGCTTCTGTTGCCAGTACTATCTTTGTATGCCCGGTTGCAATGATTCCATTCAGCCAGATAACACCTACTGAAGTAAACAACATTGCGAGGCTGACTACCCGCAGCGTACCTGTGCCTGCTGTAACAAAATGGTCGGGCTGACCGAAAAGTCCGAAAAACAAACCAGGAAATATATTGAGCAATATCGTCAACACACCCATACCTGACAGACTTACAATCAATAACTTCCTGATGACCACAAATATTTCTTCATGTCGTTTTTGGCCGATAAGATTACTGAGAATGGTATTGGTAGATGAGCCAAAAGCCCATGAGAACACACCTCCCAAACCGAAGAGATTGCGCATAGCCTGTGAAACTGCCTGTTCTTCATTCGTATAATTCCGGCTTACAAGAATGAAAAACACCCACCATGAAGCCGTACCCAATGCCAGTTGCAACATAAGCGGGTAACCGACCTTAAAAACCATCGCAATCCTTCTGTAAGAAATTGAGAAATTAGCCCTGATCCGGTAGTTTCTGGTTATTTTCAGTGAAAAGATCACCAGCATAACAGTAACCATTCCTATAAATTCGGATATAACCGAAGCATATGCTGCCCCGTTAAAACCCAATGCAGGAAAACCGAGATGACCAAAAATCATCCCGTAATCCAGCGCTATATTGGCTACAGATTGTACGATAGCTATTACTATCAGATATCGTGTTTTCTGAATGGTGATGAGAAAAGAATTTTGCATCTGCAAAGTATACAGAAAAAACAAGCCGATAATCCTGATATGCAGATAATCACCTGCCATGATGACACTGTCTCCTTCTATTCCCGCCCAGGACATTATGGGTTTGATGGAAGTCCAGGTAACAATGCTGAATACGGATGCCAGAATCCACCCCAAAAGTACACCATGCCACAAATTCACGAAGATGGCATTTCTATTTTCTTCCCCTGCTTTACGGGACATCAGCGACAGTAAAGCATTGTTCAAACCATATCCGATAGAGGCAAAAACGAGATAGTAAACTCCGGTAATTCCTGCAAGTGCCAGCTCCTTACTTCCAAGGTGGCCTAAAAAGGCCGCATTGAACAGGTAGTTGAGTTCAGGAATCAGTTTAGCCATACTGATGGGCAATGTCAGCAGGATGATACTTTTAACTGAAGTATCTATTTTGAGTGAGGTAACCGGACGTGACATGTTATTCCGGATTGCAAGCAGTATTGATTCCGAGGATATAGTTCTGCAGCATATCTATCTTAGTTGCTGTTTCAGCGCCATGAAATCCTGTAATCATTTCATTTTTCATTTTCTTCTTAGCAGCCTGTGTCAAAGGCAATGCAATGGGTAAGTATGACCAATGCCATTTTTCTTCGAAGTATCCTGTATTTCTGCCATCTCCAAATGCCGTATAAGGCTGACAAAATCCATACTCATACGCATGGGCAGTAAGCCACTCATAAATCTTTTTTCCATCACCTCGTTCAAAAAATGAATTATTAAAATCATTCAGGTCTATATCTGTTCCCCAATGATGCCGGGAAGTACCTGGCATGGAGCTGTATTCGAGTATTTTTCGTGCCCTGAGTTCAGGATCAACAATCTGTCTTGCTGCATTAATATTGCCGTCAAGTATTGTTTTTCCTGTCCATTTATTTTCCCAGATGCGTTTTTGGTTATCAAAATTACGTGTTGCAGATAAAATCCTGAGCCGGATGCCATCTTTCAGGGCAGCTTCATACATAGCTGTAAATGACCGCATGACATCTTTTCTAAGATATCTGATTTCACTGTCTCTGTATATTGCCGGTATAACTATAAAATCCGGATGTGTTGCCGGGTCAAATCTACCCATTATATAGTCAATACTCCAAAGTGATGTATCTGCAGGATTTGAACCCTGATTAGAAACAACATTATTTATATTAACAGAAGCTTCAACTGAATCAGGCTTCACATCTGTGTATTGTGCCTTACATCCGAATACAGACATAATCATTATATAAATATACGAACTAATATCTTTATAATTCATCGTTTGGATTTGACAGGACGAGCTGTGATGAAAGTAACTAAAGATATCAAAGATGTACCGGACATAATCAGATAAAACATACCTTCACGCATATTGTCATCTTCAATTGTTGTACAGGACATTTTTACTAAAAAAAACAGTGTCAGAACGGTTATCACCATTGCTACCCTGATTTGGGCACGGTTGTCCAGCATAATACCCTGATTCATAGCTAGCAGCATAATACCCAATGCCATGGGAAATAACTGATGAATGCCCTGGTTAACGGCATCATAGTAGACCCAAAAGCTCAGAAATATAAGCGTTACCGCATTCAGTAAATTAGCTTTCTGCCTGTTCATATGCAACACCGGAAATTATGATTTTGAAACAGAAGCAACAATAATTTTATACATAATGTTCATATCAATATACAAGGCCTTTAAAGTCAAATAAACAAATTACAATTTTTCTAAAATAAAATTGGTCATTTTTGTGTACAAATGCCTTGTAGCATTATCGCCATAGATACCATGATTCCTGTTAGGATAAAAATAGGTATCAAACTGTTTATTGGCTTTAATCAGTGCATTTGCCATTTCTACGGTATGTTGAAAATGCACATTATCATCTGCCATCCCATGCAGCAGCAAATAATTACCTTTAAGCCTGTCGGCAAAATTGACGGGTGAATTATCCGCATATCCACGGGGGTTCTCAGAAGTAGTACGCATATACCTTTCTGTATACACACTGTCATACCATTTCCAGTTGGTCACAGGTGCTACTGCAATAGCTGCCTTGAACACGTCATTTCCCTTCAAAAGACAGAGTGTTGACATATAACCGCCATAGCTCCATCCGAATATTCCGATTCTATCCTTATCCACATAGGTTTGTTTGCCAAGATATCTGGCAGCTTCTATCTGGTCTAGTACTTCGTAATGTCCAAGCTGGAGATAGGTCATTTTTTTGAATTGTTCGCCTCGACCTCCGGTACCGCGTCCATCCACACATACGACGATATAACCGGATTGAGCCAGCATTTGCTGCCACCAGTAGCCATTGCCACGCCAGCTGTCCAGTACGGATTGGGATCCAGGACCACTGTATTGTGTCATAAAAACGGGATGTTTTTTCAATATTGAAAAGTTCTTCGGTTTGATCATATAACCATTCAACTGTACATTCTCTGATGTCGTAAATGTAAAAAACTCAACATTACTAACACCATATGTTTTTTGCAGATCTGCATAATCTTTGTTATCTTCAATTACCCGTACAACTTTGTTCTGATTGTCATATACCGTATAGGTTGGTGCAGTATTGATCGTACTGTAATTTACACTGTAGAAGTCAAAAGTACTGCTGAATTGCGCTGAACTGCTACCTTCTTTTGCAGGTGTCAGATTTGACAGTTTTTTACCATCCAGATTGACTGAGAATACACTTTTGCGAAGCGGACCCTGATCTGTAGCCTGAAAGTATACCCTTTTGTTTTTCTCGTCTACACCGTAAAACGCTGTTACATCATAGTCTCCGGGTGTGATTTTTGCTTTCTGTTTTCCATCCATTCCCATCAGGTAAATCTGATTAAAACCTTCTTTCTCTGACATCCATATGAAGTGTTTTTTATCTTTCAGAAATGTGAGATCGTCATCAACAGAGATATAGTATTGATTTTTCTCTTCGTACAATACCGAAGATCTGAAGTTTTTGGTATCCAGCAGATAAAGCTGCAAATGATTCTGATGCCTGTTGAGCTTATATATACACAACTGATTTGGATCTGCTGTCCACTTTAACCGGGGTACATACATTTCGGTCATGCCGCCCATGTCTGCTTTAACTGACTTTCCCCTTGCAAATTCAAAGACCCATACCGTCACTTCAGCGTTATTTTCGCCTACTTTCGGATATTTGAATGTTTCGTTTTCGGGATACATTTCGTTATTATAGAGTTGCATGGTAAATTCAGGTACTTTGGTCTCATCAAAACGGATAAAACCAATCTTCTTACTGTCCGGAGACCAGTAAAATGCCCTTGTAAAACTAAACTCTTCTTCATATACCCAGTCTGACATGCCATTGATGATACTATTTTTCAATCCATCTTTGGTTATCTGTGTTATATTGCTGTTGCTCAGATTCTGAACATATAGATTGTTATTGAATACAAAAGCTACCTTGGTACCATCCGGAGACAGTTGTGGATTGATGACCTTTCCTTGTGCGAATACTTCTGTCAGTGTTTTAGATTTAATGTCATAGATATGGCATTTTACCTGTGAAGAATGACGGTAAATCGATTCACTTTCGGATTCTATCAGGATTTTGGATTCATCTTCTGAAAAATCATATCCATTGATTCTGCCACTAAAATTAGCTTTATCCTTAAACTGTGTACCTTCAAGGATGATTTCTGTAACTTCTCCCGTGGTAATATCATTCTTCTGGATTGCATTTTTTTTAAGTGTAGAATAATGCTTGCCATCCTGCATGAAGTTAAAGCCCGGAACCGTATTTATTCTGTATCTGTACTGTTCAAATATTTCTTCTACGGTAATCTGCTTCTGAGCAAATGCCTGATGTGAAGTAATCGCCCAAAAGAAAATATAAAACACAAAATATCTCATAATTTAATTATGTAATTTGTCAATTTAAAAAACACAAAAATAGTATAAATGATTCAATAAATACTTTATGGAAGCCTAAAGTGTGTATAACAAATTGCACTTTTATTGTAAATCTTATTGCTTCACTATATTTTGTCGCCTCGAGCCGGCTTGGCTTTTACTTTTTTCATTGCCAAAAAAGTAAACAAAAAGTCTAGGTCAAAAAAG
>JADZFD010000041.1 GCA_020850225.1 Saprospiraceae bacterium
CTTTTTTGACCTAGACTTTTTGTTTACTTTTTTGGCAATGAAAAAAGTAAAAGCCAAGCCGGCTCGAGGCGACAAAATATAGTGAAGCAATAAGATTTACAATAAAAGTGCAATTTGTTATACACACGGTTTACACCAAAACGTGTAAAAATGGACAAAATAAACTAACTTTACGGACTAAATAAATAAAGACATTCTCAAATGAGTGAAGACCAAAAACGAATATTAGAACAACAACTTTGGAATATAGCCAATACGCTGAGAGGCAAAATGAATGCGGACGAATTCCGTGATTATATTTTGGGTTTCATTTTCTACAAATACCTGAGCGAGAAAATGGAGCTTTTCGCTAACGACATCTTGAAACAAGACAAAATCAAGTTTCGGGAAATAACGCCAAAAACACCCCAAGCCAACGATTTTCTGGAAGCCATTAAAGAAGAGGCTTTGGAGAAATTAGGCTATTTCCTTAGACCCGAAGAGCTTTTTTCCGAAGTAGAGAAAAGAGGAATGGGTAACAATGAAGACATTGACCTTTTTGACGAAAGCAAAACAAATTTCATATTGGAAGACCTTCAAAAAATACTGACCAATATCCAGTTGAGTACGATGGGTACGGATAGTGAGGAGGATTTTGACAACCTTTTTGAGGATATGGATTTGAATTGCACCAAATTAGGTAAAACACCTGATGCAAGAAACTCAATTATTGCAAAAGTACTTTCTCATTTAGAAAAGATCGATTTTAAGCTAGAAAACACGGAATTAGATGTCTTGGGTGATGCTTACGAATATTTGATTGGACAATTTGCCAGCGGTGCAGGAAAAAAAGCAGGTGAATTTTACACTCCACAAGAGGTTTCTAAAATATTGGCAAAGATTGTTACCACAGGTAAGCAAAAACTAAAATCTGTTTACGACCCTACTTGTGGTTCTGGCTCTTTGTTGTTGCGTGTGGCAAGAGAAGTAAAAGACGTGGCAATGTTTTATGGACAAGAAATGAACCGCACCACCTATAACCTTGCCCGAATGAATATGATTTTGCACGGCGTGCATTACCGCCAGTTTGACATTAAGCAAGAAGACACATTGGAATATCCACAACATTTAGACGATTTACCTTTTGAAGCCATTGTTGCCAATCCGCCATTTTCGGCTCAGTGGAGTGCCAACCCAATTTTTACTAGTGACGACCGTTTTAGCCAATACGGAAAATTAGCACCGTCAAGCAAAGCGGATTTTGCTTTTGTGCAACACATGATTTATCATTTAGCTGAAAATGGCACTATGGCTATTGTATTGCCACACGGTGCATTGTTTAGAGGTGGTGCAGAACAACACATTCGTAAATATTTGATTGAAAACAAAAACTATTTAGATGCAATAATTGGTTTGCCAGCCAATATATTTTATGGCACAAGTATTCCAACTTGTATTTTGGTTTTCAAAAAATGTAGAGAAAATCCTGATGATATTTTATTTATTGATGCCAGCCAGCATTTTGAAAAGGTAAAAACCCAAAATATGCTACGCGAACAAGACATTGATAAAATTATTGACACCTACCGCAACAGAACAGAAACCGAAAAATACAGCAAGAAAGCTTTTATCCGTACAGACGTTGCACTGCAACGTCTCAATACCATCGAAAGCAACGATTACAACCTCAACATTCCTCGCTATGTAGATACTTTTGAAGCAGAAGCAGAAATTGACATTGAAGCCATTGCCCAAGAAATAAAAGCATTGGATAAGGAAATGAATACCACCGACCAAAGTATTGCAGTATTTTGTAAAGAATTAGGAATTTCAGCGCCTTTTTAATTGAATTTTATGTATAATATTCCAACATTGCCATTAAAGCAAGATGTAGAAACCAAAAATGTCCTCAAAAAAGTAGCTGCTGCCAGAGCGGCATTAGCGGAGTTGAAAGGTGTACATACTTCATTGCCTAATATTTCTATATTGTTGAACACATTAGCCCTGCAAGAAGCCAAAAACAGCTCTGCTATAGAAAATATCATCACTACACATGATGAATTATACCGAGCTGAGTTAAACATGAATCTGGTTAAAAGTATTGCAGCAAAAGAAGTACAACGTTATGCACACGCACTAAAAGATGGCTATGAAATAGTGAAAAAAGAAAAATTGATTACGAACGCTACCATCTTAGCAATACATAGGATATTGGAACAAAGCGATGCAGGATACCGGTCTGTACCCGGAACAAAATTAAAAAACGATAGAACCCAGGAAATAATATATATACCGCCTCAGTCTGCCTTAGATATTAAGAATTACATGCACAATTTAGTGCAATATATGAACGATGATGAACAAAGCGATGAGGATCATTTGATAAAAATGGCTGTGATCCATCACCAGTTTGAAAGCATACATCCTTTTTATGACGGTAATGGCAGATTAGGCAGAATTTTAAACATACTTTATTTGATTGCGAAAGACCTTATCGATTTCCCTTCATTATATCTGAGCAGGTATATTATACAACACAAAGCCGAATATTACAGACTACTGCAGCAGGTAAGAGACACTAACCAGTGGGAAGACTGGATACTATTTATGCTTGATGGCACGGTTACAATATCCAAACAAAGCACCGACTTAATAAAAGAAATTAAAAAGCAAATGCAGGAGGCTAAAAATATTATCAGGACCCAATGCCCCAAAATTTACAGCCAGGATTTAATAAACAATCTATTTAAACACCCTTACACCAAAATTGAATTTTTGCAAGAAGATTTGGGCGTAACGCGGCAAACGGCATCAAAATACTTAGAGGCAATTATGGTAGCTACACCAAGTTTTCTGGTTAAAGTTAAAATTGGCAAAGATAATTTTTACATAAACCAAGCCTTAATGCAGCTTTTTATCAACTATGATTATTCCGTATAATTTTAACACAACACAAAAACGTGTAAGCAAAACTGCCATTTCGTTAACACGTTATACAAACATGTACACAAAACAAGCATTTAGTATAGATAGATAATTGATAATGGAAAATGGATAATTGATAATGAAAGAAAACATTGTAAAAATAAAAACATTTGATTTTGCTCTTAGGATAGTTAGGCTCTATCAATTTTTGTGTGATACAAAAAAAGAGTTTATCCTTTCCAAACAATTGTTGCGTTCGGGAACTTCAATTGGAGCAAATGTAAGAGAATCAGAACATAGCCAAAGTAAAGCCGATTTTATAAATAAATTATCCATTTCTCTGAAAGAAGCAAATGAAACTGATTATTGGATTGATTTGCTTTTTAAAGCAGATTATATTGATCAAAAACAATATGATTCGTTAAAATTTGATATTGATGAAATTCTAAAACTTTTGGTATCTATTATCAAGTCAAGTAAGAAAAATAATTGATAATGGATAATTGATAATTGATAATTGATAATTGATAATTGATAATTGATAATGGATAATTGATAATTGATAATGAAAAATTGATAATGGATAATATGAATGTGCCAAAATTGAGATTTAAAGAATATACTGAACCTTGGGTAGCGGACAGGTTAGGGAATATTGCTGAAATTAACCCTGCAAACAAAAAACTGCCAGAATCATTTATCTACATTGATTTGGAGAGTGTTTCAAATGGTGAATTATTAAAAGAAAATAAAATTAAACTTTTAGAAGCACCAAGTCGAGCTCAAAGAGTTTTAAATATAGAAGATGTTTTGTTTCAAATGGTAAGACCATACCAGATGAATAATTTGTATTTTAATAAAAAGGGAAATTATGTTGCATCTACTGGATATGCTCAAATAAGAACAAAACAAGATTCTAAATTTCTATTTCAATATCTTCATTATCAAAAATTTGTTGATAAAGTAATAGAAAGATGTACTGGAACGAGTTATCCTGCAATAAATTCAACAGATTTGTCTAACATAATTATCAATTATCCATTATCAACTATCCAATCACCCTCCGAGCAAACCAAAATCGCCTCTTTCCTCACGGCAGTGGACGAAAAAATCCAAGCCCTCAAAAAGAAACACAGCCTTTTAGAGCAATACAAAAAAGGGGTAATGCAACAACTCTTTTCGTCAGCATTAGGATTAGAAAGATTAGAGGATGATAGGATGAATGATGAAGTGAAAAATAATCCTACAATCCTGAACTCCCAAAAATCCCAATTCAGACAATTACGCTTCAAAGATAAAGATGGGAAGGATTTTCCGGAATGGGAAAAGAAAAAGTTGGGGGAGGTTTGTATGGAACACCAATTGAAAAATAAAAACAAAGAAACAGAAGAAGTATTTTCTGTTGCTAAGCACAAAGGTGTAATAAATCAAATTGAACATTTAGGTCGGTCATTTTCGGCAAAAGAAATACTACATTATAAATTGATTTTTCCAGGTGATTTGGTTTACACAAAAAGCCCTACATCTGATTTTCCATTTGGAATTATTAAGCAAAATAGAACAGGAAGAATTGGTGTTGTATCTCCATTATACTGTGTATTTCAACCTACGACATATGCATTGGGTCATATACTTCACGAATATTTCAATTCAGCAATTAATACTTTGAATTATCTAAGTCCTTTAGTACAAAAAGGTGCTAAGAATACAATGAATATCAATAACGACACATTTTTGAATGGTGCTGAATTATTATTACCCATAGATAAAAAAGAACAAACCGCCATCGCCAATTTCCTATCTGCCATTGATGAAAAAATTATCAATTGTCAATTATCCATTATCAATTATGAAAAGTGGAAAAAAGGATTGTTGCAGAAAATGTTTGTGTAAAATGGATAAATTCAAAAATAAATACCGCATACCCTCTGCCCGATTAAAAAATTGGGATTATGGATCAAATGGTGCCTATTTCATAACCATTTGCACCCAAAATAGGGAACATTTTTTTGGTGAAATTGCGGATGGTAAAATGCAATTAAATCAATTGGGTCAATTGGCAGAAAAATATTGGTTGGAAATACCCCAACATTTTTCATTTATCGAATTGGGCAATTTTGTGGTAATGCCCAATCATACACACGGAATATTGATAATTAATAAAATGGATGACGTTGTTCCACCCATATCGGAAACGCCCAACGTCGGGGTAGAGACGCGATTAATCGCGTCTCTACCCCCAACGGGAATATCGTCCCCAACGGAAATAAACGGTGGATTTGCAGGTACAAAAAATCCAATGTTTCGCCATAATATATCCCGAATAATTAGATGGTACAAAGGGCGTTGTTCATTTGAAATGCGTAAAATTCACGCAGATTTCGGATGGCAAACACGATTTCACGACCATATCATTCGAGATGCACAATCATTTGAAAACATTCAAACCTATATTGAAAACAATCCTTTAAAATGGGTAAAAGATAAATTTCATGGCTAAACAATCCGAACAAATATTAGAAGAACAATTGATTGCCCAGTTACAAAAATTGGGTTATTCCTATGTTTCTATTTCAGACGAAAAAGCACTTTTAACCAACCTTAAAAGTCAATTAGAAAAGCATAACAACATTTCTTTTTCAGATACCGAATTTGACAAGGTGCTGAACCTATTAAACAAAGGTTCGGTTTTTGAAAAATCAAAAACGCTTCGCCAAAAGCAGCACATCATTAGAGATAACGGAGACAACCTCTATTTTGAATTTCTGAATACCGAACATTGGTGTCAAAATCAATATCAGGTAACCAACCAAGTAACACAAGAAGGAAAATACAAAAACCGCTATGATGTTACGATTTTAATCAACGGTTTGCCTTTGGTTCAAATAGAACTCAAACGCAGAGGATTAGAACTCAAAGAAGCATTTAATCAAATAAACCGTTATCAACGTCATTCTTTCAGTGCAAATTCAGCCTTGTATCAATATGTTCAAATTTTCATCATCAGCAACGGTGTAAATACAAAGTATTATGCCAACAACCGCAACCAAAGTTTCAAGCAAACTTTCTATTGGACAGATTTTGAAAACAAGCGATTGACCAATATTCTCAACGGTTTTACAGATGCTTTTTTAGAGCCTTGCCACATCAGTAAAATGATTTGCAAGTACATTGTACTGAATGAAGCCTATAAAATCCCAATGGTGCTTCGTCCGTATCAGTTTTATGCAGTTGAAGCCTTAATTGAACGAGTAAAAAACTCCAACAAAAACGGTTATATATGGCATACCACAGGTTCGGGCAAGACCTTAACCAGTTTTAAAGCCAGTCAGATTTTGATGAATTTACCAGAAATTCACAAAGTTGTTTTTGTAGTGGACAGAAAAGATTTGGACTATCAAACCACCAAAGAGTTCAACAGTTTTAGTGACGGTTGCATTGACGGGACAGACAATACCGCCAATTTGGTGAAACAGTTTATTGGCACATACAAAGACAAAAAAGGCGAAGCCAAAAACACCAAATTGATTGTAACCACCATTCAAAAACTCAATACTGCCATCAGCAAATTGAAGTACGAAAAGAAAATGGCGGACTTGAAAGACAAGCGTATCATTTTCATTTTTGACGAGTGCCACCGTAGCCAGTTTGGAGAAACCCACAACAGAATAAAGGAGTATTTCAACAATGCTCAACTATTCGGTTTTACAGGAACACCCATATTTGCTGACAATGCCAATAAAAACGAATTAGGCAAACGAACCACCAAAGACCTTTTTGAAGACTGTTTGCATAAATACGTGATTACAGATGCCATCAAAGACGAAAACGTATTGAAATTTTCGGTTGAATATGTAGGCAGATACAAACAAAAAGATACAGCAACCGAAATTGATATTGAGGTGGAAGACATTGACACGCAGGAGTTGATGGAAGATGAAATGCGATTAGGAAAAATTGCCGATTACATCATCAACAATCACAACCGAAAAACACATAGCAAAGATTTTTCCGCAATGTTTTGTGTGGACAGCGTAAAGTCATTGATTCGCTATTACGATATTTTCAAACGTAAAAAATTAGCAGGAGAACACAACCTAAATATTGCTACTATTTTCAGCTATGCAGCCAACGAAGATGATGCAGATGCCAATGGGTTCTTGGAAATGGATAATGAAGAATTGATAATGGAAAATTTTAATATTGCTGCTGAACCAATTGTCAATTATCAATTATCAATTGTCAATTCGCATAGCCGTGAGAAATTGGACGAGTACATTGAAGATTACAATCAATTGTATGATGTAAAATATTCCACTAAAACCAGTGAGGATTTTTACAACTACTACAACGATATTTCAAAGAAACTGAAAGACCGTGAACGCCAACCCGAAAATGTAAACAATCGCATAGATGTTTTATTGGTGGTGAATATGTTCCTTACAGGTTTTGATGCCAAAAAAGTGAATACGCTTTATGTGGACAAAAACCTTAAATATCACGGATTGATACAAGCTTTCAGCCGAACCAACCGAATTTTAAACGAACAGAAATCACAAGGGAATATTGTGGTTTTCAGAAATCTAAAAAACAGAACAGACGAAGCCATTACCCTATTCAGCAACAAAGAAGCGATTGAGGTTATCATAATGAAACCTTATGAAGATTACACAGCCAAGTTTGATGAAGCGTTTGAGCATTTAATATCACTAACTCCAACCACAGACAGCGTTGATGATTTAGAAAGCGAAGATGATGAATTGAACTTCATTAAGGCATTTCGTGACTTGATGAGAATTAAAAACATTCTCATAGCCTTTTCGGACTTCAAATGGGAAGATTTGAAAATGGACGAGCAATTGTTTGAGGACTTTAAAAGCAAGTATCTTGACCTTTACGACAAAGTAAAAAGCAACCACCAAAAGGAGAAAGTTTCCATTTTGGAAGATGTGGACTTTGAATTGGAGTTGATTCACCGTGATGAAATCAATGTTTCATACATTATTCAGCTTTTAATAAAACTGAAATCGCAAACACAGAAAGACACTACCAAAGCCGAGCAAGAAATATTCAATCTGTTGAATACTGAAGCCGCACTAAGAAGCAAACGAGAATTGATAGAGAAATTTATCAAAGAGAATTTGCCTGTAATAGTTGACACAGACGAAGTTGCTCCAGAGTTTGACAAGTATTGGAACGAAGAACAGCAAAAGGCATTTAATAAACTTGTAGAAGAAGAAAAACTTTCAGCAGACAGAACAGAAAAGTTAATTGAGGACTATTTGTTTGCGGAAAGAGAACCTTTGAGAGATGAAGTGTTAGAACTCATTGAAGGCGAAAAACCAAGTTTACTTGAACGCAAAAAATTAGGCGACCGAATTTTGAAAAGGATTGTGGATTTTGTAGAAACATTTATAAACGGAATGGCAGGATAGCCAACTTCAACTAAATTTAAATATATGAATTACAAAGATTGCCCGCATTATTCTGAAATACTAACAATGCTGACAGACGGAAAGGATTTAGAAGATATTAGCTTCGAAATTGACGAAGTCCAAGACTGTAAAGAATGTTTTGGACCTGATGGGGTTTGCAATTTGTGGATTATGTTAGCATTTGTTGAAGATATGAAACCACAAATGTTAATTGACGATGCCAGAGCAACCATTGACAATTTAGACGAGCAATTAGAGAAAATAGCATTACGACTAATTCACAATCTTAAATCTACAAATAGCGATAACAACTGACAGCAATGGACTTACAGAAAAAGAAAAAAATGACTGACTGTAAGCTGAATATTGAAGAATGTAAGTTGTCTTTTCCCAACGCAGGAAGAAATTCATTTTTTTCTCCTTCCCTCTTGAAATAATTAAAACACCCGATACACAAACCGATACAATAAAGACAGTGAAACTCAACAATGACAATGTTTTACAGACACGGACGACAAGAATACCAGTACCTATCAAGCAGTTAGAACACAAGCAGGGGAAACTACTCTGTATAAACATTAGTGCTAATTTAAACTGTAGTTCCCGCATCAACATTAATACTAAAATTCTCAACCTGCTTCAAGCTGCCAAAATGTAATACGAAAATTTCAAACTTTCAAACACTACTTTCACTACTGCTCAATTTCCACAGCCTCTTAAGAATTATACACATTATATAGTCAAAGCCGTCAAAAAATATTACCTTTGCGGCTTATTTCAAAAAAGATATTTAAACTAACATATTATGGGTCTTCAATGTGGTATAGTTGGTCTTCCAAATGTAGGAAAATCAACCCTTTTCAACGCACTGACATCTGCCAAAGCTTTAGCTGCCAATTATCCTTTTGCCACCAAAGAACCCAATCTGGGTATGATTGTTGTGCCCGATGAGCGTCTGGACAAACTAGAGGAACTGGTACAGCCACAACGGGTACTTCCTACTAGTGTTGAAATACTGGATATAGCCGGTCTCATCAAAGGAGCAAGTAAAGGAGAAGGTCTTGGTAATCAGTTTCTTGCCAATATCCGTGAAGTCGATGCGATTATACATGTTGTAAGATGTTTTGAAGATGACAATGTCATTCATGTTGATGGCAGTGTTGATCCGGTAAGAGATAAGGAAATCATTGACCTTGAATTGATATTCAAGGATATAGATACGATGGAAAAGCGTATTGACAAACTCAAAAAACAAGCTAAATCCGGAGCCAAGGAAGATGCTATCCATGTCGAATGGGCAGGAAATCTGTTGAAACATCTGGAGAGTGAAAAACCAGCAAGAAGTTTTGAAGTGGATGAAGCATATGAAGACCTGTTTAAGGATTTGTCACTGTTGACATCCAAACCTGTTTTATATGTATGCAATGTGGATGAAAATGCGGTCACAGACGGAAATGAACATACCAAAAGATTTGCAGAAGCTATCAAAAATGAAAATGCTGAGGTACTTCTAATCTGCGCAGGTATCGAAGCTGAAATAGCAGAACTGGAATCCAAAGAGGAACGCATGGAATTTATTAATGCTATGGGGCTGACAGAACCTGGCGTAAATAAAATTATTAAAGCAGCATATAAATTACTCAATCTATCGACCTATTTTACAGCAGGAGTAAAGGAAGTTAGAGCATGGACTATTAAAAAAGGCTGGAAAGCTCCTCAAGCAGCCGGTGTCATACACACCGATTTCGAAAAAGGATTTATTCGTGCCGAAGTTATCAAATACAAAGACTATATACATTACGGGACAGAAGCCGCTGTCAAGGAAGCCGGAAAAATGGGTGTTGAAGGCAAGGAGTATGTTGTAGAAGATGGAGACATTATGCACTTCAGATTCAATGTTTAAAAATATATCATCCTATATAATACAAAAATCTGCAAAAAATCAGCCCGGCATACACATATTACGTTTTCTATAAACCTTACAATGTCTTAAACCAATTCAGTAAGGAAGGACCTGACCATGTCACACTGGCTGATTTTATTAATGTTGAAAAAGATATATATCCTATAGGCAGATTAGACAAGGATTCTGAAGGCCTCCTGATTCTGACAAATGACAAAAAACTGAATGAAGCACTGCTGCATCCTGATAAGAAGCACAGAAGAATGTATGTTGTTCAGTTGGACGGTGATATAACGGATAAAGCTATTCATCAGGCAGCAAATGGAGTAGAAATCAAATTAGCTGCTTCCAATTATACAACCAAACCATGTTCGATTAAAAAACTACATAAAGCGCCTGTACTGCCTGAAAGGAATCCGCCGGTGAGGTATCGGAAAGAAATACCAACGTCCTGGGCAGTAATAGAATTATCTGAAGGCAAAAACAGGCAAGTCAGGAAGATGTTTGCTAAAGTTGGATTCCCGGTATTGCGACTGGTCAGAACGCAGATAGAAAATCTTAAATTAGGAAAATTAGAACCTGGAAAATACTATTCCATTGAAAAAAAAGAACTCCTTCAATTATTGAATATTGACTATTCCAAACCTGCAAAAGTATCATCCGGTTCCAAAAAACCAAATCATAAATTATTCAGTCAGCATAAACGCACAAACTCAAAACATAAATCGGGCAGCCAATCAGACCGGAAAAAGCATTGAATATTTCAGAATTTCTGAATGAACAAAGTTTACCAATTCAACAAGTGTAGTTAATATTTAACCTTTCTTATCTGTATTTTATTGAGAACAAACCATATCTTTGTTGTCATTAGCATAAATTAATACTGATAATTATGGCAAAACACAAAATCAAAGAGACAAGGAGAGCTCAAACAAAACCTTCTGTATCTGCGACCGCTTCAACTACCGGTATTTCAGCAGTCGGTTCATATTGGTTGCCGGGTATTATCGTTTTACTCATTACATTTGCATGCTTTTATACAGCGCTGAACAATAATTTTGTCAACTGGGATGATGACCGCAATTTCTATGAGAATGCATTAGTCACAGGAGTGTCACACGACAATTTCTGGTCCAACACGAAGGAGATATTTTCATCCGGAGTCATTGGCAATTACAATCCGCTTCCTATCTGGACATTTAGCATCGAAAAACTTTGGTTCGGACTCGACAATCCTTTCAACTGGCATTTAAATAATGTGTTGTTACACCTGATATGTGTTTTTTTAGTATACAGAATCGTAATACTTTTAGGAATTAGCTGGAAAGGTGCCGTAATTACTGCTCTATTGTTTGGCATACATCCCATGCGTGTTGAATCCGTAGCATGGGTTACAGAAAGAAAAGATGTATTGTTCGGTGCTTTCTATCTGGCAGCACTTTTACAATATGTCAAATTGAAAATAGACTATAAAACTTACAGGTGGGTTTGGATAGTTGTGCTGTTTCTGCTTGCCCTATTCTCCAAGATTCAAGCCGTTTCCCTGCCATTGAGCTTTCTTGCTATTGATTATTATATGGATTCACCGTGGACAAAATCAGATTTTTTAAAGCGCATTTTCAGTAAAATACCACTTTTTGCACTTTCCCTGATTTTCGGAATTATCGGAATTGTCTTTCTCAACAAATTTGGTTCATTAAGTACAGATCAGGAAATCACGCATTTTGATTTTTTACATCGCATTTTTCTGGGAGCATTCAGCTTTATCATTTATCTTATCAAAGCTGTAATTCCATTCCGTTTATCACCGCTCTATCCTTATCCTGCTTCATTTCCCTGGTATTTTTACCCATCCATTCTTATTGCACCAATCATACTGTATCTGCTCTATAAAACATACATAAATCAAAAGAAAGCCATATTCTTCGGTATGATATTCTTTATAGTCAACATTATATTTCTGTTGCAGATATTGGGTGCAGGTCAGGGATATCTCGCTGACAGATTTACATATATTGCTTATTTCGGACTTTTTTTTATAATTGGATATTATTTTGACTACTGGTTAAAAACTTCTTCTACCCAATCTGCTACATTATGGGGAAGTGCGGCTGTTGTATTTGTAGTATTTGGATGGATGACTTTCAACCAAAACAAAATCTGGAATAATAGTGGTACTTTATGGACTCATGTACTCAATTACTATTCCAATTCGACATTACCGTTTGGTAACAGAGCCAATTATTACAGGGAGCAAAAATTGTATGACAAAGCTTTGGCAGACTACTCATCTACACTTAAACTTAAAGAGCATCAACCCCAGGTTTATAATAGCAGGGCAAGACTGTTTTTCGAAGCAGCAAAAGGTAGAGATACGCTGATATTGGCATTGAATGACTACAATAAAGCAATAGAATATTTACCCAGTGATGGCGAATTCAGAGTTAACAGAGGCGCAGTATATGCACGATTGGGCAATACTGAAAAAGCAATAGAAGATTTGACTGAAGGAATCAAACTCAAACCTGATCATGCTGTTGGTTATCTGAACAGATCCATTATGTATCATGCAAACGGCAATGTGGAATTGGCATTAAAAGATATCGAATCCTATCTCAGTCTTGTGCCGGGCAACGGAGACCTCTGGTATGAGAAAGGACGCGCCTTACGTATGCTCAAAAGAAACAATGAGGCACTGACAGCATATACAGAAGCGTTGAAACATCCGATAAGTAATCCAGGACTTGTTTTTTACGAAAGGTCAGTCACAAACTTCATGTTAAACAAGAAAAATGAGGCAAAAGCAGATCTTCAAAAGGCAAGAGAATATAAATTTACCGGCATAGATGCTAAATATCAACAACAATTAGGAATGTAATGTCACCGTTGTATAATAATATTATTTCCCAGTTATATTCCGGATTAAACCGGGACGAGAAATTTAATTTCATTACGCATTTTGCTGGTTTAATGGCTATAATTTTTGTCAGTCCTTTTCTGATATATCATGCAAATTCAAAACAACAGGCCATAGCATTTACGATTTACAGTATCGGAGCCAGCTTTATGTTTACCTGTTCCGCATTCTATCATTTAGCCAATAATCCTGTACGGAAAAAAATATGGCAACTGTTCGACTATGTAGCCATTTTTATTTTAATCGGTTGTTCCTATACTGCATTTATCTACCTGTACATGAATACAGAATGGGGATTTACTTTTCTGACCATTCACTGGATTATCATTGCATTTGGAGTCGTATTCCGGATCCTGGAGAAAAACAGATTCAAAAAAGTATCACTTACCATATATATATTTCTTGGATGGATGGTGCTTCTTATCTTCAAGGACATCACAGCTTCAATGCCTTATATTTCCAAATTCCTCTTGGTAGCCGGAGGCGTTTTTTATACAATAGGAGTTTACTTCTTCATTAATCACAAGATCAGGTTGAGTCATGCAATATGGCATATATTTGTAATACTGGGTGTAGTCAGCCATTATTTATCACTCTATTTTTCTTAGAAAATAAATTTTTCTGATAGCCATAAACCTTTTCATAATATATATAACTAAAAATTTGTCTGCTGAATTCCTTTATAAAGTTAAATAACCTACCTTTGCGCATCAATTAAATACAATATATTCACAATGTACCTATCTTTTATATTACAATCTTCAGCCGGACTTTCAGGGTTATTATTTCCAGTATTAATGTTGGCAGCATTTTATTTTTTCTTTATACGTCCCCAGATGAAAAAGCAAAAAGAACAGAACGCCTTTTCTGCTGATCTGAAAAAAGGTGATATAGTTGTTACAGCAAGCGGTATTATAGGCCAGATAAATAAAATTGAAGGAAATATTATTACGCTCGAAATAGACAGTAAAACCTATGTCAGTATGTTTGCATCTGCTGTTTCAAAAGAAATGACAGAACAATATAACAAATCCAAATAAATACAGACCGGAGGCGTTTAAACACCATCTCTTTAGTCAAACCTTTTCGATACCGTTTGAGTTAATGATTATTTCTCTTTGTTTGTAGAGATTACCAATGGCTTGTTTAAAAACTTTTTTACTGAATCCGAAAATCTCATAGATTACTTCAGGGTCAGTTTTATCATTATAGGGTAATTTGCCATTGGACTTATTCAGAAGTGTCAAAATATGCATTGCGTTTTTGTCTATCTTGCTGTACCCGATAGGTTCCAAAGAAAAATCTAATTTATTGTCATCCCGTATTTTTTTGATGAACACATTCAGTTTATCACCAGCTTGCAGTTTCTTGTACACTTCATTCTTGTACATTACACCCTGAAATCTATCCTGGGTTATGCATTTGTATCCAATATCAGTAATTGAACTGATTATAACAGATACCTGCTCTCCTACCCTATATTCCGGCTTTGATTTATTCAGGAACTTTTCGATTTTCATGGACGCTGCAATCCTGTCAGTTACAGTATCCAGAAAAACATAGACAAAATAATAACGTCCTTCTTCCATTTTAATTTTTTGCTCACTGAAAGGAACAAGCAATTCCTTGCTTACTCCCCAATCAAGGAAGGCACCCACTTTTTCAATTTTATTCACTTTCATACGCCCGAATTCACCAACCTGTGCATAGGGCGTTTCAGTTGTTGCTACAATACGTTCTTCTCCATCCAGAAAAACAAATACATCAACCTTTTTGCCTATCTCCATTTCCGGTGTGATATAGCGTTTCGGCATGAGAATCTCACCAAAATTTTCACCATCCAGATAAAATCCGAAATCTGTACGTTTGACAATTTTCAATGAAGCTTTCTTTCCTAATTCAATCATATCTTCCCTCTTTATAATCCAAACAAAGGTAGAAAATATTTTAGTCAATACGTTGATTAATATCTAATATTCAATACAATTGTGTCTATATGAGGTATATCAGGTATTCCATTGTATCTTAAACGAATAATGATTTTATAAATAATAATATGGTACAAAGCCTTTACAGAAATAAAATTTTATCTTAGTCCAAATAAAACAATACCTTGCTAACCAATTCTTCATTGAAAAATATAGTGATTTCATTTGCTTTTTAAAAATATATCAGGAAATAGAAAAGAAGTACTCTCAAATAATTTATATTGCACTTTTAAAGATGAGCTCAAAAATCCCAAATATTTAATTGATTAAATATTTAATGTAAATGTCAGTAATTGAAAATATGAAAATTATATCCGGAAATTTCATTGATATCGAAAACCGCATGATATCAAAAAGGATCATAAATATTAATGATTCAGGAAATATTGAGAATATCATTCCCACTGAACAAGTACAGGATGTATATATACTTCCCGGATTTATTGATGCGCATATACATATTGAAAGTTCGATGGTAACTCCCTATGAATTTGCCAAAAAGGCACTGATTCATGGTACCGTAGCCACTGTTTCAGATCCGCATGAAATAGCCAATGTTTGTGGTATAGAAGGGATAAGGTATATGATAGATAATGCCAGAGGTGCAAAATTGAAAATTTTCTGGGGTGCACCTTCCTGCGTTCCTGCAACATCTTTTGAAAATGCCGGAGCAGAAATCGATGCTGATCAGGTTGATTTACTATTACAGAGTGATGACATCTGGTATCTTTCTGAAATGATGAACTATCCGGGAGTATTGAATGGTAACGAAGAAGTACATAAAAAGAGGAGTAATGGACATTTTTAATGCTATTTTTTAGACGCTTGGTTCAAGTGGACATTTTTAATGCTGTTTTTTTACTCACTTTTTACATTATTCTTGAATATTTCATTTCTTTGCATGTCTGTAAAAA
>JADZFD010000042.1 GCA_020850225.1 Saprospiraceae bacterium
ATAAATATACCGATTAAGAATCCGTATATTTGCCACCTAATTTTTGACAGCAATGCGGCATAACCCCGGATTATTCAACTACAGAATATCAATAGTTTCCTCATTTTTTATATTTTTAATAAATGTTTCTCCTTCCTGGTGCCAGATAAATGGTAAAATCGTCGATACAGACGGATTGGCACTACCTTTTGCTGCCATATATATAGAAGGAACAACTTACGGTACTGTCAGTAATGCAGATGGATATTACGAATTGGAAATCGCCAAAAACGGTAAAACCATTATCAACTTTCAATATGTGGGATTTAAAAACTTTCAAGCAACAATCGATTATAAAGGTGTGCCTGTCACACTCAATGTAACTATGGCTGCTGATCAGATATTGTTGAATGAGCTTGTTATACGACCTGATGCGGAAGATCCTGCCTACCCTATCATGCGTCAGACCATTGCACACAGAAAGACCAATAAAAACATAGTTAACAGTCTGGAAGCGGATCTGTATGTTAAAGGTTTGGTAAAACTGCTTGAAGTACCTCAAAAAATATTGGGGGAAGAAGTAGGCAATCTCAATGGAATACTGGATTCCCTTAGGCAAGGAATCATATATCTCTCAGAATCCAAATCTCGGTTTTATTTTGAATTGCCCGATAAAACCAAGGAAGAAATGATTTCCACTATAAAATCGGGTGATAATAGTTTATTCACAGCCAATCAGTTTTCGTGGGCATCATTTGACCTGTATGAAGAGTATCTGCAATTTGGCCGTTCTATCATATCGCCGCTGGCTGACAATGCTTTTGCACATTATACGTTCAGATTAGAGCAAACGTATGAAGACAAAGACAATTTTGTTATTCACAAAATTCGAATTATTCCCAAATCAAAAAATGCTCCTTTACTCAACGGGTATATCTTTATAACAGACGGGTACTGGACGATACATAGTACAGATTTAAAACTCTATGGTGTAGCTCTTAAAAATACATATATAGACACCATCGAAGTTAAACAGGTATTCATACCCGTTGAATCCAGAGAAACATGGAAGATGTTCAGCCAGATATTCAGGTTTAAGGCCGGCTTACTGGGTTTTAAGATCGGCGGTGATTTTACTTATATTTTTTCAAATTACATTTTGAATCCTGATATAACCGGAATTTTTAAAAGTAAAGAAACATTCAGTGTAAAAAAAGACGCTCTCAAAAGAGATACAGCCTATTGGAACCAGATACGTCCGGTGCCTCTAACCATGGAAGAAGAGAAAGACTATATCAAAAAAGACTCATTGCTGACTATCTGGTCTTCACGTTCGTTTTTGGATTCGATGGACAGAGCAGATAATAAGTTCAAACCCATACATTTAATATTAGGGTATACACATAATAATTCCTATAAAAAACGGTCATTTACCGTTCCGTCACCCTTGTCAGCTATCAAATTCAATGCAGTTGAAGGTTTTGTACTCAATCTTAATCCATATTGGGCTATCCAGGATACCTCAATGAGGAAATTCAAAATACAGCCATCAGTCAGTTATGGGTTCGCTGACCATACCTTCAAACCGGCTGTACTGTTGGATTATACATTTGACAACTACAGTCTTGGCAGAATACAGCTATTTTCCGGATTGAGAAACAGTCAGTTTGACGCTCAGAACCCTATCAATGAGCGGAGTAATGCCTGGTCATCCCTATGGTCCAAAACCAATAAAATCAGATTATACCGTGAAATGTATGCCGGTGTAAATTATTTTCAGGAAATCTTCAACGGATTCTATACAGAGCTCTCATCTACATATACCAGCCGCTCTCCAGTTGGAGTAAACACGCAATACAGTTTCAGAAAGAAAGATCTGAAATATGAAGAAAATATCCCGAATGTCAACCTTCCGGAATCCTATTTCATTGAAAACGAAATTCTCCAGAACCAAATCAAAATCACCCTAAGACCCGGTCAGACTTACAGTTCATATCCTAACTATAAAATCAGACATACTACGGATAGGCCGGTCATAACTGCGGAATATATATTGGGTATTCCAATCAACAGTGATCGGTCTCCATTCCAAAAACTTACGGTAAAAGTACGTGATCAGAATGTCAATCTGCGACAGATCGGTTATTTCAGATACAATATAGAAGGAGGCTTGTTTATCAAAGGTAAACCCGGATATTTTGCCGACTTCCTCCACCCTGTCGCCAACAGAATTGCCATTCCAATTGATCCCGATTTGAGCAGTTTTAATCTGCTACCTTTTTATCAGTATAGTACTGACAGGTACTATATTCAATTCAATTACCGCCACCATTTCAATGGTTTTGTCTTTGACAAAATACCTTTAATCAATAAAACACCACTGAGACTAACACTAGGCACTTCCGGGCTTTATGTGCCTGACAAAGGCTATTATCTGGAACCCTTTATCGGAATAGAAAATTTTAAGATTGGTCCCATACACCTGTTTGATATTGATTATGCTTTTTCATTTGATAAAAATGGATTCAGAGATCACGGAATTGTATTCCGGTTATCACAGCTTCTGGGCAGCTTATAGAACAAGCTATACTTCTCAGTTGAAGTTTTAGATACCTTATAAATTACCTGAACAACCGAAATATAAGGTTAAGCAGCACACTAACAATTATCATAGTAGTGATGGGAAAATAAAAAGAAAAATTATCCCTTTCTATACGGATATCCCCCGGTAATCTTCCGATAAAACTTAGTTTGTCACCCCAATAATACCAAATTACACCAAGAACAATCAGGATAGCGCCGATTGCAATTATATATTTGCCTGATTCGTTAGACATAGGCATTCCAAAGATTTTCCGGATAAACACCTTTATCTATTAATCCTCTGAGTTTTTCCATTACCACCGGTCTGTCTTCCTGGTATGTCACTCCAAACCAGTCCGATCCGGTTTCAATGATTTCGACCTGCAGGATCTCATTCTTTATAAGATGATCTACCAGTGCTGGAATGTAATATTCGGATGTCAGTTCATGTCCTTTATGTAATAGGAAATTCTTGAAATTTTCATCAAAATGATCAAAATAAGAAGGTAGAAAGCCCCACATATTCATTGATACCAATGTCGATGGAAGCAACTCGTGAACGGCATCATGATCTTTATATCTAATAACCCCATCATCTTGTTTTCTGATTTTTTCACACTCTTTTACGTCTGAGAGAAAGCCGTCTGCATTCATTTGGCAAACGCCTCTGTTTACTGTTCCATGATCGGACAATGTGTTTTCCAAATTATAGGCAACAACACCGTAATTATCAGATTTATGCGCATTTAAAAGGAAATCAGCTAATTGTCTGAAGGCCTCTACTCCATAATAGTCATCAGCATTGATGACTCCAAAAGGCTCGTTAATTACGTCTTTTGCTACCCATACAGCATGAGCAGTACCCCAGGGTTTGCTTCTTTCATCGGGAAGTTCAAATCCATCAGGAATCTTGTGGAGCTCCTGTGAAACGAATTCCATATCAATCTTGCCATGCAGTTTCTTGCTGAATATTTCTTTAAATTCAGTTTTGAATGCATCTCTTACTACAAAGACCACTTTCCCGAATCCTGCCCGTATAGCATCATATAAAGAATAATCGATAATGGTCTCACCATTCGGACCAAAAGCATCCAATTGCTTAAGCTTACCATACCTGCTACCCATTCCGGCTGCTAAAATCAATAGTGTAGGTTTCATAAGAATGATATTTATGCAAAGATAGTTTTTTGTATCAACTTTATAACATCTGATTGAATCAAGATACAATTTATATGAAGAACATGCAGCATGTAAATACAGGTGAATAAAATTAAATTCTGTACATGAAGCATCAATCACTATTAATTTTCAAAGACAATATGAAGGTGTTTTTGAGAACTTTGTACTGTTAATGAATGTTAATCTCTATTAAATACACAATATCAATATGTATAACTAATTACATATCTTGATATTGACATTATATTAACAATTGAAGTGATTAAAAATAAAATCAAAAAAAATTGTATGATATTTCAGAACATAATAATTTTGTGTCATTATTTAATTTTAAAATATTATTAAAAGAATGAAAAAGTTATTTTTATTAGCATTACCGTTATTTATTTTTGCATGTAAGCCAGGTGTTGAAGCACACAAAGCTGCTATCGAAGAATTGGGAACAAACTGGGATAAAGCAACCAACGCTCTTACAGATCTATCTAATGGTTTGACTAAAGACATGACTGGTTTTACTGAAAGCGCTTCAACATTTATGCTGGATTCTGCTGCAACTGTAGCTCTGAAAGGAGATGCTGCTACTAAATGGAAAGAAGCTGTTACAAATTTCAAGAGTTCAACAACAGACGCTTTCACACCATTACAGGGAGAAATGGGTGATTTCGTAAAAATGTGGATGGAAAATTCAGCTAAAGTTACTGCATTGAAAGATGGTCTTGCTGCTGGTAAAATTGAAGGTGACGTTCCTGCGCAAATTACTGAGCTTACTGGTTTGGTAACTCAGGCAAATGATAAAATCACAGCATGGACTGCTAAAAAGAGTGAACTTGCTGCTGCAGCCAATACAGCTGTAGAAAGCCTGAAAACTGCTTATGCAGCTGCTACAAAGAAATAAGAATCAATCTTCTTATTAATGAATATAAAAAGACCTGCAACTTGTACAAGTTGCAGGTCTTTTTATTTGTAATCTATTGTGATAGTTGTAAATTTTTTATAATTTTTTCTTCAAAGCTGCAATTTCATCCCTTAATTGTGCTGCTGTCATGAAGTCCATATCCTTTGCAGCTTTTTTCATTTTACTTTCAGTTTCATTGATGAGCTTTATAATACTTTCCCTGTCTGAGTATTCAACTACACTTTCTGCAGCTATCTCTACATCATAACCTGCAACAGGAATAGCTGTTAATGACTTGCCTTTAATATCCAGGATAGACCGTTGCGCCAGAATATCTTCCTTAGATTTATAAATCGTAGTAGGAATAATCTGATGCTCCTGATTGTACTTAATCTGCAATGAACGCCTTCTGTTAGTTTCGTCAATTGTAAGCTGCATGCTTTGGGTGACTTTATCGGCATAGAATATTACCAATCCATTACTATTTCTGGCTGCCCTGCCAGCTGTTTGGGTCAATGACCGTACATTTCTTAAAAAACCTTCCTTGTCAGCATCCAGCACTGCAACCAGTGAAACTTCAGGCATATCAAGGCCTTCCCTCAATAAATTAACACCAACCAAAACATCAAAATCACCCAAACGTAGCCCGCGTATAATTTCTACCCTTTCCATTGTATCCACCTCGCTGTGTATATATCTAACTTTAATATTTAGTTTTTCAAGATACTTAGTTAGTTCTTCTGCCATACGTTTAGTTAATGTAGTGATCAGAACACGTTCATCTATATCTATCCGTTTATGTATTTCTTCCAGTAAATCATCTATCTGATTAATACTGGGTCTCACTTCAACCGGCGGGTCCAGCAATCCGGTAGGCCTGACGATTTGCTCCACAACGACACCTTCCGTTTTGGACAATTCATAATCACCGGGTGTAGCACTCACATAGATAACCTGATTGATCATAGATTCAAATTCATCAAAATTGAGTGGACGATTATCCAGGGCAGAAGGAAGCCTGAAACCATAATTGACTAAATTGATTTTGCGTGCCCTGTCACCACCCCACATACCGCGTACCTGTGGCAATGTCTGATGGCTTTCGTCGATAATCATCAGATAGTCTTCAGGAAAATAATCCAGTAAGCAGAAAGGACGCGTGTCCTGTTTTCTACCGTCAAAAAATCTGGAATAATTCTCTATTCCATTGCAGTAACCCAGTTCCCTGATCATTTCCAGATCGAAGTTAACACGTTCATGTATACGCTGCGCTTCCAGATATCTGCCTTCCGATTCAAAAAAACGTTCATGGTGGTATAATTCATCTTCAATATCCCTGATGATTTGCTGAAGCTTATCTTTGGGAGCTACGTAAAGATTAGCCGGAAAAATAGCTGCATGTTCGAGTTTGACAATGCGTTTGCCGGATTCCAGTTCAATCTGCTCAATCGCTTCTATTTCATCACCGAAGAAAACAATCCTGTAACCAAAATCAACATAGGGCAGATTGATATCCACCGTGTCACCCCTGACCCTGAAAGTTCCCCTTTTGAAATCAATCTCTGTACGGGAATACAAACTTTCTACCAACCGGTACAGAAATGCATTTCTGGAAATAGTCATTCCCTGCTGGATACGGATAATCCCTGTTTTATAATCTTCCGGATTACCCATGCCATAGATACAAGATACCGAAGCAACAATAATCACATCTCTCCTACCGGACAAAAGTGATGATGTAGCCCTAAGTCTTAATTTGTCAATTTCTTCATTAATCTGAAGATCTTTTTCAATATAGGTATCTGAATGAGTAATATATGCTTCCGGCTGGTAATAATCATAATAGGAAACAAAAAATTCAACTGCATTGTCGGGGAAAAATTCACATAACTCTGCATATAGCTGTGCCGTCAATGTCTTATTATGCGTCAAAACCAGAGTGGGTCTGTCAATCTCCCGGATTACATTTGCCATCGTAAATGTTTTACCCGATCCTGTGACACCCAACAGAACCTGATAGGGTTCGCCCTTGTTCAATCCTGTAACCAATTCATGAATAGCCTTCGGCTGGTCTCCGCGAGGTTGGTATCCGGATGACAGATTAAAACTCATTGTTAATTACTATTACGTTTTCAAATATAATAACACATCCATATACTAGTCGTAGTATATAACATAAAGAGGATAAAATGGATGAATTATGTATAAAGTTTAAGATGCAACATACTTTTCAAATAGAATGTCAATATTGCATATTCTACTTCTTTTTTAGTTAAATTGCCAGATTCACCTATAACCCGGATCAAAGATACATAAAAATCTTTATGTTGTAGATTTTACATTAGAAAATTTGAAATCACCAATAATTAAGCTACCTTTACCATTAATAATCAATAAATTTATATGGGAAATCTGCACAAGATTGCGGATATACTGACGTTATGTATCATGACAATTAAGAATAACAAAAACTTAAGTAATAAAAAATGCAGTTTAAGACTATTATATCAATTTTATTTTTAATCCCACCTATATTGTTATTCGGTGATATTCCTCACTATGATATTATTGAAGTAGAATATAAAAATAAAAAGTATTTTGTACATGGATATTTCAATGAAGGTGGAGTCCTAAAAAACCGTGATCTATGTTATTACGATCACAATGGGGAGTATATTGGTGAAGTAAGAGATTTTGTATTAAGAATTGGTAATTATACTGATTCAATAACTCTTTATACATCAAAAGAAAATATAAATGTAACAAAATTAAGTTGCTATGAAGAGAACAATCTAACCGAGCCAGATAATATCGATAATATTTTAAAAATCTTAAATAACGGAGTGCGAGTGTCTTTTAAAGATTTTGAAAACAACTTTAAATTATTAGATGCATATCATGGAAATACTGGTGGCTTTACTTACACTCCTGAATTGAAAGAATCTGACAATGCTTGGATAAATAATAATTCAATTGAGACTCTTTTTTGTTTAAACGGACAAGATATTTGCCATTATGGATTTTTTACAATAAAAGGTACTTTGAATAAGAAAGAAAAGCAAAAGTTAGAGTCAGAAATGAAACACCTCATAAGAACAAGTGAGGCAGATATTAAGTTTTGGAAAAAAATATCAGAACTTTACAAAAGGAAAATAATAATGATGGGATTTTGCTCTTGTTAAAAAATAAAAAAAATTAAACCACGAAGCCATAACACAGGCTTTGATGTACATGACGTCTTATCTGGACGGCACGTCACAAAGCCAACCGTTATAGCCAATGGTAAAGCGACACTGCAACCTTGACACAGACGACCAAAATTTGAACTTTAAAACATTGACAAACCATTTTGACAGGTGAACAACATATTGACCATATTTCTGACGGATTGCGAGTAAGCCGACACTCATTGCCAACACTTCTGTTTTTTATTTTTTTTGCCAACCCACATTTTTTAAAAACAATTTTAGCCAGCCGCACATTGGCACATTTTGTCTTGTCCTAAAATAGGTTTACACCTAAACGTGTAAAAATGGACAAAAAAAGTAAAGTCAATTCTGGACTAAAAACTGGAAAAATCATCATTCAAAAGCCGAATAAATATTTTACAGATTCGGAAAAACACCACATTGTTCAGGAATTGATAAGTTCGGGTTGTACCAAGCAGGAGATTTGGGAAAAATACACAGGTCAGCTCGATGAACACGGTCAGTTGCTCCGCTGGATGCGACAATTAGGCTACGATACTTCTGTTAAAACCAGAAGACCTAATTTTGCAACCAACAATACTATTATTATGCCTAAAAATACAAAAAAACCAGATACTCTAACCGAAGATTTTGAAATGCTTCAATTGAAAAAGAGGATAGCAGCGTTAGAATCTCAGCTAAAAGATGCCGAAATGAAAGTAAGCAACATCTTCAAAAGAAGCTCTGCCTGTTATTTCTTTTGGCTTGAACAAGGCTTTTGATACCGAGTTGTTCTAATTCCAATTTACCAACAAAAGCATCGATGAAACGAATTACTTTATCGTTAGTGATTTGTGTTTCTAAACCTGAAAAGCTAATTTGCTCGTGGTCGATTCCTGTAATAGTGGGCATTTTAGGTAAAAAAATAATCTGCTTTAAATTACAAATAATTGCTTATTTTTGTATTCATATTTGGATTTTTTCACAAACTGCCGTTGTGCGTAATGCTAAAAAACAAACTAAACAAATTATTAACATATGAAACGAGTATTAAAATATCTAAAATGGACAGGATTGGGACTGATAGTTCTATTCTTGGTATTCTTCATCTTCGTTCAACTATCATGGAATAAAAAGCATGATGCACCTTATCCTGATATAAAAGCAAGTGCAGACTCAGCCGTTATCGCCAGAGGATCTTATTTAGTCAATGGGCCTGCACATTGTGGTGGATGCCATACAAGTATGGATGAAGTCATGCAATTTGATAAAGGCAAACAGGTTGACTTCAAAGGAGGTTGGGAATTAACTTTTCCAGGGTTCGGCACTTTTACAGGGCCTAACATTACATCTGATGATGAAACAGGAATAGGTAAATATTCAGATGCCGAGATTGCAAGAAGCCTCCGATATGGTGTTGGGAAAGATGGTAGAGCGTTATTTCCTATGATGCCTTTCCAAGGTTTAAGTGATGCTGACCTTACGGCAATTATCTCTTACTTAAGGACTTTGCCTCCAGTGAGCAACAAAGTGAAACCTATGGATTATGGATTTTTATATAAAGCACTATTAGCAGTTGGTATGGTTAAACCTGAAGGCCCAAAATCTACACCTCAAAAATCAAGTGCTGTTGAACCGACAGCAAATTATGGAAAATACCTTGCTTACCATGTGGCAAACTGTTTTTCATGTCATACCGAAGTGAATTCAAATACAGGTGAATTTATAGGCAAAGATTTTGCTGGCAAGGCATATTTTGAGCCTGATGCTTTTTCTGATGGCTATTCCTTTATATCTCCCAACCTGACACCTGATAAAAAAACCGGAATAATGGCTGCATGGACAGAAGAAACATTTATTCAGAGATTTAAAAAGGGAAGAGTTCACAAAGGCAGTCCTATGCCATGGGGAGCATTTTCAAGAATGGATACAACGGAACTTCAAGCACTTTATCGCTTTTTCCAATCTTTAGAACCAGTTGAAAATCCAATAGAACAAATTGTTTTTAGTCCGGGGGACAAACCAAAGAAATGAAGCATATACGCACAACAGCACCTACCCGAAAGTGGCGGTTCAGTGGTTTAATCAAGCATCAATGTGATTAGTTTTTTGTATCACACGGATTTGGATAAGAGTCAAAGCATAGAACTTCCTGTATCCTATGGGATAGTGAGCAAACCTGTAAAGTACAAGGATCCTGTAACCAATATGGACAAACACCGAAGCGAGGTAACCAAAAATGAACTGGTCAGAGAACGACTAAAGATTTTGGCACATAAAAACCGCATTAAGTTTTCCACCGTGTTATGGGATACATGGTATTCTTCCAATGATAATTTTG
>JADZFD010000043.1 GCA_020850225.1 Saprospiraceae bacterium
ATATGCGCAATCTTGCGCATATATTCCATATATATTGTGTTAAATTCCTCACAAAAATATGTTGTCATTTTGTTAAATCCAAATTATCCAGAGGAGAAATTATATTTTTTTTCATAGGGTCGGTTATGTGTGTGTAGATTGCGGTAGTTTTGATAGAATTATGACCCAATAATTCCTGTACACGCCTGATATCCATACCATCCAGTATCAGATGCGTGGCATAGGTATGCCGTAAGGTATGTACTGTAGCATTTTCATCAACACCTGATTTTTGTACAGCCTGATGCATGATGTTCTGTACACTGCGATCGCTGTATTTACCACCTGTTTGCCCTTCAAACAGATAATATCGGGGATTATATATCGTAAGGTATTGTTGTAGTAATGGGATAATTGTCCTGGCTAAGCTGACGATTCTATCCTTTTTTCCTTTGGCACATTTGATTTCGATTATGCCCATATCTCTATGAATATCTCGGACTTTAAGCCGAGTCAATTCTCCTAAGCGTAAGCCTGCCGAGTAAATGAGCTGAAGAATCAATCTGTGTTTAATGTTTTCAGTCACCGATAATAATTTTGCTGTATCTTCCTTACTGAGAAAACCTGGTAACATGCTGGATTTTCGTGGCCTCAGGTCATACAAATAAAATTTTTCCCGTTTTTCAACCTTTTCGTAGTAAAACTTTATAGCATTGATGATACTATTCTGAGTACTTTCTGATATTTTATCATTATGAATCTTATGTAACAAATAATTTCGGATATCTTCATACAGCAGACTATCGGCCGTTCTGCCATTATAATAATTCAAAAATTCTGTTACAGATATTATATATGTCTTTTGGGTGTTCATCTGATATCGGCGAATGACTAGTTGTTCTTTCATTTTCAACAATGCAAATTTGTGATTATCAGATAGTTCTGTATGCGTTTTTGATAAAACAATATCCTTTTTTTTTATTATTTTATTATGAGTTTTACCTGGTATATAATCCAGTATCAATTTATCAGTTTTGACTGAATATGGTATATTGCCAATCTTATTGACTAACAATCTCCAATTATTTATAGAATATGGTATCAGCCAAACTCTATGTTTTATGTCCCAATACCGTACAGGGCACGATTTTATTTGATGCATTTCAAAACTACCGGGTAGTACACTGAGCGCAAAATATACATTCCTGTTGGTGTCTAAGGCTTTCGTCACTATCATGTCTTTTCAATTTACTATTGCAAAAATAAAAAATTATATTTATTTAATGGCAATTATAAATAGCTAAATATCAATGTATTATTAATTTAAAATGCATTAAACGTTAAATAACGGATAATAATCGTTTAATGTCGTATCTTTAAGGTTTTTAGAAACCTAATATGACTCATCATGAATACTTGCCTGAATTGTAATGCGACTTTTGCCGGGAGAGCTGATAAGAAGTATTGTTCACTGGCTTGCAAAAATGATTTCAACTATAAGAACCGACGTGTTACCCGGAATGAAACTGCATATATAGATAGGATATTGCACCGGAACAGAGAGATACTGAGTACACTTATGGGTGCTTCCAAAAAAGAATCTTTCGACAGGTTGGTTATAGCACGTACCGGATTCAGATTTGATTTTTTTACGGGAATATATATGAATAAAGAAGGAAAAATGTACAGATTGGTATATAATTATGCATGGATGGAATTCAGCGATCAGAAAATATTGGTAGTACGCAAGTAGAAAGACACATTTTACAAACATTCAATTCAATAAACATTTTTGACGAATAAGTAATTAGGGTATATGTTCTTTAGGTTGGAAAAACAGCACAATAATCGTTATCTGTTTAGTTATCAAACAATTCATTGACTATCATTTTTTTGAATTGATGGCCTTTTTTGAAGCAATATATAATCGTTTATTCAGAAGGTATTAATATAATTTTGGATAGTATGAAATACGTTTTATATTTGTGATGTATTCAACCCAAACATTTTATTAATCATTGTAAATAGATGATTTTGGGTTTATTTAATCTCTTTTTAGTAAAATGAAATTACTAGTGGATTTATGAGCAGGGTAGTAGTAGTAAGTGGCGCCAACGGTCAACTGGGAAGCGTTGTAGTTCAGCGATTTCTGGATGCAGGGGACCTTGTTGTCGGCCTGGTCAGAAAGAGCTCATCTGAGATTTCAGTAGAAGGATACATCGAAATGGATGTGAACCTACTGGACGAAACGCAGTGCCAGGAGGCAATAGAACGTATTGTTGCTGGAAATGGTAGATTGGATGTTGCTGTATTAACGGCGGGAGGATTTGCTATGGGCGATCTGGACTCAACAGGTAGTATCGCATTGGAAAATCAGTATAACCTGAATTTTGTAACAGCCTATAATATCGCCCGCCCTGTATTGAATCAAATGATACAACAGGATAAAGGACGTATTTTTTTGATAGGTTCCAAGGCAGGCCTTGACGTGTCCAAAGCTAAATCGACTATAGCATATGCACTTGCAAAATCACTTGTATTCAGATTGGCTGAAATCTTCAATGGAATAGCCAAAGGCAAAAATATAGTGACATCCGTGGTTGTGCCCAGCGTGATAGATACACCTCAGAACCGAATGGATATGCCGGATGCTGATTTCAGCGGTTGGGTGACGACAAATCAGATTGCTGATAATATATTTTATTACTGTTCGGATGAGGCAGATTCCCTGAGATTCCCGGTTTTACATATATACAACCGATCTTAATAACTAC
>JADZFD010000044.1 GCA_020850225.1 Saprospiraceae bacterium
AGGTGAGAAAATACAATTCATGGTATCATCACATGGCATTAGTGATGATGGCGATGCATTTTATTCTCAAAAAGCGGCTTGAAAAAAAGGAAGATATACCGCTACTATCAGCAAGGGATGTCAGGCTACAGACCATTGTTTTGCTCCTCTCCCAAGGCGTGACCATGGAAGAAGAAATAACACAGATGCTCCATAGGCACATACAGCGAGAAAAGGATATTCAGAGGCACTTAAAAAACAATCAAAATGATATCTTTTATGAAGATTATTCCGATAATTCTTAAGTTGACAAAGTAGAATTACTTACTTTCAAGCATTTCAGTTTCCACAGACTTCCTTTTTTAAAAAAATAAAATTTACCTTTGCGTCAAAATAAAAACATTATGAACAAATTTATGCTGTTTGCATTAGTTTTAGTTATGTCCGGCTGCAGTACTTTGAGTAAAGTTTCCAAATTAAAGGATCAGGATATTGTCGTCAGCCTTGATAAAAGTCCTTGTGCAACTAAATGTTCGGTGTATAATATCAAAGTTTATAACAATGGTTATGTTGTATACGAAGGTTTGACGAATGTTGAGAAATACGGATTGTATGCCAAAAAAATATCACAGGCCGATCTGAATCAAATCAAAAGTGATTACGATAAGAATGACTTTATGGGTTTTGATGACCAATATCCCAATCCGGATCCCGACATGCCTACTATTGTGATGGTCTACAATAAGGATATGAAGGTTAAAAAAATAACAGGAGGATTAAACAGGCCTCAAAAGCTATTGGATCTGCAAAGAATGCTAGAAATGCTGATACGTTCAGAAGGATTTAAACAACTGAAAGCATATGAAGCCAAAACAACAAGTATTCAAACAGACAAAGATGAAAATGCTGAAAAAACGCCCGTTACATACATACTTGACAGCGAAATCATCATCGAATTGAACCCAAATGTTTTTATGGCTCAATGGCTTCAGAAATACAGCCAATACCAGATTCAGCTGATGCGACGTGTAGGTGAGAACACACCGCTCTGGGTTATTACCTACAATAAGACCACCATAGATCCAAAAGACTTTCTGGAAAAAATCAAACAGGATCCGCAGGTTAAGAGTGCTGAATTCAATAAATCAACAACACCAAGGTAAGGATTTTTGCTATTGTTTTTCATTAATAGCTGAAAAACAATAGACAGCAAATGGAATCGCCTTTATCGCTGGTGTACGATATCCCGCAGGTTGGCTGCGGAATAAGCTATGGACTTCAGTACTTTACCATCTTCATTTCTGTATACAATATACTCACCTTCACGTTCTGTGATATATGAATCAACATTTTTTATGTCTTTATAATGCTGCTGAGTAGCTAATGCTTCCTCTACTGAAGCGCATGTTTTACTCATATTGGATCTCTGAACTTCATCAAACAACCGCTTGAACCTGTCACCAAGACCAAACTCTAAAACGGCTCCTGAAAGTACGTACTGCAGATCAGCCAATGCATCTGCTATCTCAACTATATCATTATCCTCTATTGCCTGTTTGAGCTCATTGAGTTCCTCCTGCAGCAGAGATACTCTCAACTGGCATCTGATCTCATCCGGAATGGTTGGATGTGCCACTACAGGCAATTCGAACAAATCATGAAACGCAGCTACTGAAGTAAGTGCAGAAGGTTCGTCAAAAATCTTATATTTTTTCGCCATTATATAAAGTTGATATTTATTGCTAAATCCTGTATTAAAAACACAAAAGTAAGATAATTGGTATCCAAATCCATTTTAAATAAATAAAAAAACATAAAATCAGCATCTCACTATATGAATTAATTAATTCATTGTTACATTTGCATTATACAAATCAAAACCTAAACAACTATTACTATATGTTGCGTATCATCAGAATTACCCATCTGTTTTTATTTTTAGTCTGTATAACCTATACGGTACAGGCACAGGAAACCGGAGTCATCACCGGATCTTTTGAAACCAATGCCAATGCTTTTATAAGAGACTCATCCATCTATGCCTTCAATACACCTCAATATGATCGTCAACTATTCGGAGGTGAGGCATGGCTGAATCTGAATTATCAAATTCAGGGATTTACCATTGCGACCAGATTTGATATGTTCTACAATTCCAACTTACGAAATCCCAATGCTTCCTATTCGGATGCAGGCATAGGTATGTGGAGTATATCCAAATCTCTCAATTTCCTGGATATAAGTGTGGGTTATTTGTATGATCAGATAGGTTCAGGTATCGTTTTCAGGGCGTTTGAGACAAGACCACTATTTATAGATAATGCACTTTACGGAGCGAGACTTCAATACAATTTTGATGACAACTGGCATCTCATGGCATTTGCAGGCAAACAAAAAAATGCATTTGACACCTATTCCGGCAATATCAAGGGTCTTAGAACAGAAGGATTTATCAGTGCAGGTTCAGAAGAAAACCCAATAACACTCGCACCCGGACTGGGCTTCGTCAATAAAACACTATCAGATGAATACATGAATGGTGTCATCGATGTATTAAAGACCTATCAAAATGAAGATAAATTTACGCCTGAATACAATTCTTACGCAGCAACTATTTACAATACATTAGCCTATAAAGGATTGAATCTGTATACCGAATTTGCATTAAAATCCCGGGACGTTTTATTTAATCCATATATAGAAAAAACGGAACTGGTAGGTAGCAATACCCTGGGAAAATTAGTAAATCCTACCGGTGCAGTTACATATATCAGTGCATCCTACTCAACAGGCAACCTTGGTGTTACAGCAGAAATGAAACGAACAAAAAACTTTACGTTCAGAGTTGACCCCAACCTTACATTACTAAAGGGTACAATCAATTATCTGACACCCATCAGCCGGCAAAACACTTACAGACTTACAGCCAGATACACTGCTCCGGCTCTCGATATCTCCGAAATGGCTTACAATCTGGATATAAGATACAGATTTAGCAAAGCATTGAGTGCCAATGTCAATTTAACAGATATAAAGACGCTTGAAGGCGAAAAGCTTTATCAGGAATTATACACTGAACTCGTCTATAAACATAACCGTAAATGGCAGTTGAATACAGGAGTTCAGTTGCTCACCTATAATCAGGAAATCTATGAAACCAAAGCAGAAGTTCCCCTGATTAAAGCCATAGTGCCCTATGCAGATTTTCTCTATAAATTTACTCCCGGCAAATCTTTGCGTATTGAATCTCAGTATATGTCAACGCAACAGGATTATGGAAGCTGGCTTTTCGGCCTTTTGGAGTATAATATAGCTCCAAGATGGAGTTTTGAAGCATCAGGAATGTATAATATTGACCCCAAAAAACCGGATATAAACGGAGATTTAAAGAAAATACTCTACCCTACCCTCGGTGTAACATTCTTTAAAGACGCCCAACGCTATAGCTTAAGATATGTAAAACAAGTTGAGGGTGTAGTATGTAGTGGAGGCATTTGCAGATTGGAACCGGCTTTCAGTGGTATCCGCTTTTCTATGAATACAACATTTTAAATCATAAAAACAGATAGATGATTATGAAACAGTTTTTGTATACTTTTACTTCTGTATGCATTCTTTTTTTGATATCCTGCAATGAGATACCTGTTGAAATTGGGGATTCACCGATACCTGAAACAGACAGGGTTGTTTTACTTGAAGAATTGACTGGCGCTTCTTGTCCCAATTGCCCGAAAGGCAGTGCTGCTGTAGAAGCCATATTGCAGAAATATAAAGATAAGGTAGCAGCCATAGCTATACACGGAGACTTTCTGGCACAGCCAGTAGACGGAAGGAGTAAATATGATTTTCGCAATCCTAAGGCAAAAGATCTGGAAAATTGGTTCAAACCTTTTTTGGGTAAGCCGTGTGCAACCGTAAACCGAATCGAACTCAATGATCCCGATCAGAAATATGCAACTGTATCAACCGGTTTATGGCAGTCCATGATCGAAAAAGAACTATCCAAGCCCAATCAGTTGTCACTTATTATGAATAATGATTATGATCCGGATACTCGGATAATCAATATAGATATTACCGCTATTCCCGTTGCTGATTTAGATGGCAGTTACAATATCAGCATATTTCTTACAGAATCCGGCATTACCGATGCACAGATTAATGGCAATGTTATTGTGGACGATTATGTACATAATCATGTACTCAGAGATATTATCACCAGGTTTGACGGCGATTTCTTTGGAAGTGATATGAAACAGGGAACAAGAATCAAAAAGAATTATACCTATACACTTCCCGATAACAAGGATGGCTTATGGAATGCTGACAAAATGGATATCGTTATTGCCATTCACAAATCTGGAGGAACTGACCGTACAATAATTCAGGCTACTCAATCGAAAGTTATAAAATAAAAAAGATTTGAACCGAATACAGTTTGATATCAGATTCGGTTCAAATCACAATTCTATTTAGGAATAAATCTTATTTGGGTAACAATTCGTAAGTATAGTCAACTATCTTAAGAATGCGGTGTCCTGTTTTAGGATCTAAGTTTTTCAGGTATATATCCACATCCACTGTTTCTGATGCGTCTTTTTTACCGCTGTCAAATGTAACATGGATTACTCCTTTTTTACCGGGAAGTATTTTATTTCTTGGATAATCAAGGGTTGTACAATCACATCCGGATGCAATATCGATTTCGATAATTTCTGTTCCTGTGTTTGTAAAGACAAAATCAAACTTTTTGATTTCACCCTTCTTAACCTTTCCGATATTTAAATGTTCACTTACAAAAGTCATATGAACACCTCTTTGTGCCTGAACAGGTCTGGATTGAACAGCTGTAGCCTTTGCTTTGGATGATGCCGGTTTCTTAGTCGTATTCTGGGCTACAACGACATTCATAGTCAAAAACAGGATTGTTGAAAAAAGGAAAAATTTTGAATACTTTATCATAATAATAATTGAAATGTTTATAATCTATCTATATAGACTGTACAAAGGTCTTAAAAGTTTACAAGATTTAATCTTATTATAATGTTAAAGTACAGATTCTGATTCCGTTCAGGACTTAATTGCTCTGGTCATTTCCCTTTTGCCAGGTGGTCCCGGTAACCGTTCTATCAGAAATCCTGCCTCTTTAAGACCTCTTTTAAAGGCTCCCTGAGCACAAAAGCTGGTGAGAACACCATTTGGACGAAGCAAATCATACATTTTTCTCATCATAGGCGTTTTCCACAATTCAGGTTGCGTATCAGGTGCGAACGCATCGAAAAAAACAACATCAAATAGCTGTTCTGACGCGAAAGTTTCAATTTTCTTATTCCATTTACAAAAAGTAAAATATGAGGAAATCTTTTCTGATGATGCCCACGGCATAGTATGTAAACGCATAAAATGATGCTCATAACCCAGTAAATCACCATAATTAAGGGATGTAACTACATCCGTTCCGACTGGGAATGCTTCTATGGTGTGATAGTTGACAGCTATCTGATTTGCTTCTGCCCATATTAAAGTCATCAGCGCATTGAGACCTGTACCAAATCCCATTTCAAAAACATCTACCTGTCTGTATTCATTTTTACGAAGATAATCGAGTGCTGCTTCGATAAATACAACTCTGGATTCGGTAACGGCTCCATGTCTGGAATGATAAGGTGTGTGAAATAACGTGGAAACAATCGAATGTGAACCGTCACCTGACATGATCAATTCTGGCATGGAATTCATATTCAGGCTATCGCTTCAATAATTTCTCCTGTGGTAATATCCAGGTGTGAAGCGTCATAAATACATTCACCCTTTCTTACAATCAAAACCTGAGGCGATTCATGATGTACCTGATATTTTTCAGCAATCATACCGGAAATATCTCTATGCGCTTTAAGATCAAGGTAAAATGATTTTATATTATGGAGTTCACTGGACCAGTTGTCTTCAATTCTTCTTTTGGCAATATGACTGATTGGACAAGTAGTACTGTGTTTAAAAATCATAACATCACAGTTATAGGAAATCCTATCCGAATCTTCAAGATCAGATAATGTTTCTAAATGAACCCATTCAATCATTATATAAACTTACTTTACGGGAAGAATGCTTTTAACTGCTGTTTTTAATTCATATGGACATCCGTAACCTCTGTTACAAGATGAAAATGAAATTGCAATTGCAAGTAATGCAACTACAACAGTTAATTTCTTAGAAGATTTGATATTCATGAGATTTTAATATTCTTTTAGGTATAACGATAGAAACTACAAAGTTATTATTTTTGTTTTTAATTAATACCTTTAATGTATTACTTTTTATTTTTTTTTGGGAAAGATTAACATTCTGACCTGTTTTATATAATAAAAAATGCAACAATACATATTTATATTTGTACCGCTGCATTTGATATTTCTGAATATTAATCTATTCTGTACGAAGCATTTTGATCGTTTTTGTTTGTTTGGATGTTCTGAATGTGACCAGCATCATTCCTGTTTTTTGATTCAGTATATTTTTATTGAATTCAAATGAATTTATTCCTTCCTGAGCATGAACTCTGGTGCCATATATCCATCTTCCTTCCACATCAGTCACATTAATATCCACATTATCAGATTCTTTTATGTAATATCTGATATTTGTTGATTCGGAAAAAGGATTTGGTAAGTTCTGATATACGATCAGATTTTCATTTTCTGAATGCTGTTCATTTTCAAATCTGAGTTCTACATGATGGTCGGTAATATGTTCATCTATCCATTCGTTATCGTTACCATATGCCGAAATCAGCCAGTTTTTGATATTTTCAGGGTCTGAACCTGTAACGACAATATCAAAAAGTACTCCATCTACAGGTATTCTCTCAGCCGTTGATTGATTCCAGCTGATTTTCAAAGTTGGTTTACCTGACATTTCTAAAATATTAAAGTTATCTGTTTGAATATTCAACAATCCTGGTATAATAGATTTTATGGTTATTGCATCCTGAATATACAGTTTCAGCTGTAAGCCTGAAATATATCCATCTGTATTGCTCCTGAATGATATCTTATAGTCATTGTCATTCAATTTTTCAGCTTTGTAAACGTGTATATATTTAGGTTCAGTCCTTGTCACAACCTTAGTATTATTAGCTGTTGCATCAGCACTCAAATTCACATCTCCAATTTTCAAACCTATAAAGTTATTTGTATAAACATGATCCTTTTTAGCGGTCAGCGTGGCAAAATTTTTCATACTTTCCGCATTTGTTGTATTTCCATCGTCCAAAATGAACGACCAGGATCGTTTTCCCGGCAAAGCTTGCGTAACCCCAAGAATCAACTTTCTCAATTCTGTTAAATCAGATGCTGTCACTCGTCTATCACCATTGATATCAGCTGCTAACATAAGTCTTGCGTCTGCAATGGGTTCAATCCCCAATATATGTCTCTGTATCAATACAATATCCAGCGTACTTACGCCATTCAGGTAATCACCTTCTTTAAAAGGTTCAATCCTGTACGGAACGTTATCAAGCATTCTATCATACTTATATGTACCTGCTTGATTTGTCCACGCTACAGCAAATTCATTACTTAAATCATCAATAATATGCGTTTCCACATTATCAATCGGTAAATGATTCAATGTATGTATATCTCCATTTGCTATAACAGGTTTTGAGCCAGCACAATTATTGGAATTATCCTGAATCTTAACCCTTACAGTGCAGAAATCGCTGTTGCCAGTCTTATCCCAAACATATATCGTCAACACCTTCAATCCTAAATCGTCACAATCAAATATCAATGAAGAAGAATTTTCAGCCGGGTCCCATAATTCTGCTTTACCGGCCAGATAATCAGCTTCAGACGCTTCAACAGACTTATTTCCAACTAATTTATAGTAATGCTTCCTGTTAAAATCAACCGGTCTGTTAGATCCAAATGTAAACCTTAGCGCACCTGAACAGTTGTCATAAGCACCATGATCAAATTTTCTGGCCCATAACGGAACACTCAATGAAGATGGCATAAGTACTGTAGCAATCTCCGTAATACAATATGGAGAAGGCTTCTTGGTATCCTTGACTACGATAACCTGTATACATGTATCCTTATTATCACACCTGTCCTGAACAATCCAGGTAAGGTAATGTGTACCCAATTCCAGATTTCTTGTAAATATTCTCGAATTGACATAAGGTTCACCATTCAGCGAATGCTGGTACTTCATGTCGTCTGCTTTAGTACAACTATCGTTTGCATCTCCGATGATTGTTACGGATTTAGAACACCCTTCTGTCAATTCTACCTCCAGATGTTTGCATACAGCTACTGGTTTTTCTGTATCGATAACTTTGATTACCTGCTGACGGTTCAGGATTGTAGTCGGTTTTTTGTCGTCATACGTACACCAGTCAATTACTGTCCAGTGTCTTATTATTTTAAAACATGCATCTTCCACATCATTAAAAATCTGATCTTTATAGCTGGCTGCTACCTGAGAACAACCTATACTTTGCCATGTCGGGTATCCACCTGTAAGCGGATTGGAAGGTAAAAAGTCATTTGCGCCACCATTACATTGATTGACAAGTAATTTGCTTTCAGGAAACTGTACCGTTGATAAGTCAAAAGGTGTCAGATTACGTACCAATATATTTTGCTTACATGAATTAACTATCTTGTTGGTACTGTTTTCTTTGACATTCCATGAACGAACGATGGTTTTTTCACCACAGGACGACTCCTTAATATCATCCACATATTCAAGTCTGTATATTGGACATGGAGCCGTAAATGTTGCAAATGAATTCAAAGCCTGCGGAGTGAAAGGAGTCTCACAATCCACACTTATTTCTGCCGGGCAATTGATTTTTGGTATAATTTTTTGCTGAAGTTCTACAAAAGTCATACATGTATTCATATTTCCGGATTCATCAATGACCAGTAATTCTATCTGATGATTGGTTATAGACAGATCAGAACAACAATAATCAACAAAAGAATAATAGACTTTGTCCTGATAGGTGGCTACTACTTCACCGGAAGGTGCGCCACAACCCGGAATCATCCTGCGGATACCAAATCTCACAGAAGAGCAATTATCATGACTTCCATCATCAATGGATTTGGCAAATAAACGTGCCCAACCACTCTCTGTAATACTTACTACCGTATGTTCATCACAAACAGGAACGGGTTTAACATTATCCACCACTTTAACCTGTGTGTAACAATAAGTCAGGTTATCACACGCATCTACTACACTGTATCGCAGATTGGTAATACCTGTCGGTAAATCCTTTATAATATATCCATTACCGGCAATCTCTACATTATCGTTGATATAAACGCCTGTAGGTAATCCGTGATCATCTTTCAGTTCGTATGCTATCGTCCATGTGGTACTGTTGCATTCTGCTTTTATAACAGGTGCGGGTACTGTAAAATCTGCAGTGCAGGTATAAGGTTTGGTGTACAGAACAAATGAATTACTTATTGGACAGGATACTTCCGGTCCTTCATTGTCTTTAATATCGATTAATTGGGTGTGTCTTCTAACATCTCCGTCACACCAGTTCAATACTGTCCAAGATCTGATTACTTTAAATGTATTGCCACAGGTATTTATTTGTTCGTCCGTAAAGCTCACATTAATATGGCAGTAATTATCTGACAATAATGCTCCGTTCACATAATGCGCAAGGTCAAATCCGGATATTTTAGGAAATCCTGTTTCAGTAACATCAGGATAATAATTACTATTCAAATCCCAGGATGGATAATCAGGTTCTTGGCGGCATGATAATGTAACATTTGCCGGCCACGTCAACTGACTCAAATCTGTGCTTCTGAAATAAACATTAAAGGTACACGGTTTGGATGTATTACCGTACTTATCCTTAGCTACATAAGTAATAGTTCTCACTCCTATAATTCCGTCCGGATTATTACAACCCAAATCATTAAATATGTCGCTGATCAGTGCGAGAGTAGCATTCGGATCACATGCATCTTGAAAATCAGGAACCGGCGGTGTAAAAGATGTATTAGCGCAACTAACCGTATAGTCATCCGGACATTCAATAACCGGGGGCAATTTATCTTCAATAAATATCATCGACCAGCAAGAATTACCTGTTATCTTGTCTATTGCTGAAACAGTCAGTGTTTGTCCGATATATTCAGAAGTAACCGGATTGGGTACAGGTCTGCCTTTAGAGTCTACTATTTTAATCAGCACCCTACTTTCAAATCTGTCATCCTGCATCACCATTGCTGGAGTAATCAATGCCTGACAATGTTCGTCCAATGATACATTAACCAGATCCTGACAAACATATTTGGGTTTATCATCGATTTCAAAAGCAGCAGCTGAAGTTACAACTGAACACGTTTGACTCGCATCTACTGTTGCATTTATACGTACCCTGAATTTTCTTTTATCATCTTCAATCAGAATGGAATCTATACAATAATTATTTTTCGTTTCATTAGGAATATCCACATAATTATTATTGATTAATTCCTGCCATTGCAATCTGTAAGGCGCACCAAAAGAAGGATCAACGACAACATTCAGACATACATCATTTTGTCCTATTATGGCTTTGACATCTGAAGGATGTTCGTTGATGGAAAATTGTGGTGAAAAATCAAAGTATGCAGTTGAAACCCCTACACAATTACTCAAAGAAACCAAGCGGGCATATATTTCGATATGCTGGTTGGTAAATACTTCCATATCTCCATTGGGTAACAGCTTACCTACTGTAGTTGATTTGCTGCCATCACCGGATTTAAACACAATTTTACCCTGTATGATATTTGTATTGTTAAGTGCATCAATATAGGTAGGATGTAAAGATGCAATCAGGTAACCTGCATCACCATCTGCTATACCGTCTCCATTACCATCCGGATCTAATCCTGCCTTAAAAGCCGGAGTATTGATTGGATACCCTGCCAGTCTGATGCTTTCAGGAATACATACTTTTTGATTCACTACCTTGCCATCCAACTGACATATCTGTACTACGGCAAAGTCCATTTTATCCTCATCAGATGGGTTGTCGACTTTTGTACATTCCTGAGGAAAATATTTTATATTGGCATCATCACATATATCATCATCCTTTTCAGAAGGAGGATTACTGATATCCAGATGCGTACTTAAATCATCTTCATCAATTGGATTCATTCGTATACGCTTAGTATTACCCAAAACAATCACACTCTTCGATTCAATTATTCTGGACCAATTGATTACATTGGCATTGGAGCTAACATGATCATCTATCTTCAAAGCTATTTTTAAAGTAGTTTTCTGTCCGGCACCTAATTGATTGATGTAAGTACTTACTGTACCATCTGCTTCTAATGTCCAGTCGTGATTATTTCCAGTCCAGGAAGCCACATTATCACCCAGTGAAAAGTGTAGATTACTATCAAATACATCATTAACTTTGATGTCCTGAGCAACAATCGTTCCCTGATTGAATACTTCTATGGTAAATGTCACTGTATCACCGGCATAATATTTTTTACTAGGTAAGACAACACGTTTCCTTAAAGCAAGATCAAAACAAGCATGCAAAGTAATCAAGGTATCTGACTGTGTATAACAATTCTTATCATCTGTTACTATAACTCCAATTTTAACTTTACCTGGATTCAAATTCCAGGCATCGAAGGTTAAAGAGGCATCGGATGGGTTTCCAATAAGATTTGCATTGGTCGCCTGAGTAGTACCATTATCAATTAATGACCACAGGTAGGTATAATTACCACTTCCTCCAGTCGCAGAAACAGATATGAATCCAGTACTATCCAAACATATATCCTTTTGATTTATAACAGGCTTGATTTTCTGAGGTTCGCCAACGACTACCGATGCGATAGTTTGACAGTTATTTTTATCCTGTACTGTAACGCTATAAGTTCCTGCTGCCAGTCCATTGATGGTATGAGAATTATTCATAGTAGGGCCATCAACACTACCATTATTCCAGGTATATCTGTATGGAGGCGTTCCTCCGGCAATCTGTACTGTAACACTTCCACTTCCGTCGTGATAGCAATGCAAATCTGATTTTGAGATGGATGTCTTTATAATTTCCGGTTGACGGATAGTAAATCCACAACTATCCAGACATCCTCTGCCATCTTTCACATATACTTTAAAGTCTTTACTTAATATCAGCGGATCATTACCTACACCCAGACCCGTAAAGGTATCAGAAGATTGAAAAGGGCCATTTTTACTGACCAGACTGTAACTCAAAGGTTTGACAGCATGCGGACTGACAGATACCTTTCTGTTTATATTCAGACTTCCAAAACATTGTGTCACCGTATCTTTAGGGGAACAGTCTATATTCAATGGAGGAAAAGATTGAACAACAATCGTATCAACTATTTTACACTGAAGACCAGCTGGATTCAGTGGTGGTGTAGTAGTGGTTATAAGAAAAGAATCGGCAGGCAAATTGGTCTGATAATTGCCATTGCGGATAGTGCCGGTTGATTTACCAGTCCACTCAAATGTATAACCAATCAAATCTGTTACACCATCCAGAGATACAGACACTTCAGCCGCACTGACTCCATAGCACGTAGTATCTGACAAAATTTTCGAACTAACTTTTGGTACTGAAAATATGGTTACCCGGGTCGTATCACTTGCTTTACAACCATTTGACTGTGTAACCTCCACGATATAATCCGTTGTGGTTTTAACATTTTGAATACTTAAGGAAGTAGAACGCGCGTTAACAATGGGAATCCTTACTTTATTATTAAATGAATACCACTGATATTTCAAATCAAGATTAGTACCTGAAGTAGGCACTGCCGATGCAGAAAGTCCAAGTCCATCATCTTTACATACTTGTTCTCCATTTTGGTTTATCTTTATAGAAGGATACAATAATACATCTAATGTATCATAGAGTTCCGCTGCGCATCGTAACCCACTCTGTGTCCCAGTGCTTTGTGGAATACTATAATTGTAGGAATTACGACTATTTGGAGTTAATTTTTTGGGATCAATAAAATAAATTATTTGATCACTATTTGGCTGAGAGATTGAGGTGGTAATTAATCCTGATCCTGAAAGCAACCCATCTTTAGGTGAACATAATACCTGTACTAATCCGTTGTTACCACATACATTGTCGGTTAGTACATCTATACTTCCGGATGGAGAAACTACGTTCAACTGGCTTTGCAAGGTGTCCACTCCATTAATATAATATAATATATATCTGAGCGGTGAAGTATAGGACTGAGGTTTAAATCCGGGATTCCAGTAATATGCATTTTCTACTGCATTATAAGACAATACATTTGAAGAATAATCAACCAAACTCCCACGTTCTAATACTTTAAAAGTTCCTCCAGATTTTAAAGGTTTGCTTTCTAAATCGGTTGCAACTAATTTTATCGGACTTGAATAATCACATGCTGTAGATCCATTATTTTGCAATAAAAAGAATCCTGTAGATAGTATTAATTCTGTAGATTTCTCTAATCCAGTTGCATCTTTAATTTTAGTATTAACTGTTGTATTTTTTGGAGCAATAAAATTTTCCGGATCCGCAATTTCCTCCTGGCCATCAAAAAACTTTACATCAAAAACACTTCCTTCATTTCTATCACCGTCAGCATCTCCATGTTCCGGATTCAAGGCTTTCATCAAATTAAATCTATACTGATTATCTGCGGTAACCGCTTCTGCTACAAGTCGTGTATCTTTGGGTTCAAATGCTATGACTTCTTCTTTATTGAACTGAAACTGATCTGACACCGCACATCCATCGCTATCTGTAACATGCAAGACATGCGTATCAGCATCATCGCATATCATATAATCCGTTAAGGTATACCCGGAGTTGTTCCAGTTGTATTTGTATGGATAACGTCCTCCGGTTACTTTGGCTTTAATGTAGTGCGTCTCGGATTGATTACTGGCTACTGCAAAAAGTGATGCCTGGACAGATAATGGTGCCGGTTCCTTGATTGATACCTCTTGTTCTGAAGAACATCCATTACTATTTTCTACAGTCAGCTTATATGTCCCTGGCGATAAATCTGTTACACTATTTTTTCTTGAGCCATTTTCCCATAATAATGATAATCCTTCAGAAGGCTTGTATTGAAGTTCGATCTCACCATTATTCTGTCCAAAACACCTTATATCTTTGTTGATGAGCGTATATTCCGGCATGGTCTTAATAAGCTTGGCAGCATGTACATAACACGATTGATCTACATAATGCAGTTCAGCATCCAACCTCATATCACCAGAAGGGATAATATCGAAAAGATCATAATAAAATCCTTCATTAGTCTGTGTAAAAGATTTTTCTGAAATTATTTTATTGTCCTGAAAAATTTTTAATATTTTAGTAGAATTATCATACTTCAGTGCTGCATCGTATACATAAACTATAATATTTGTTTTTTCATTTTGCCGGATACAATCACCAGCAATAAATGTAATTTCCGGATTATTATCACATGATTTTTGACCTAATAAATTGAATGACAAAACATTAGTCAATAACAATGTCAGTACAAAATTTTTGAAAAAATTATTTTTCATAACTCATTATGGATTTTAGGGTATTCCTCTCCTCATAAATTCAAGAATTATGCCAAACATTATAAAAAAAACTTATTTATGATGTAACCATATTGGTACATGTATAGAAATAAAGACAATCCAAATCCTTTCATGAAAAATTCACAATAAATTGATATTAAGCTACTTACTAAAGATATTATTTATTAATTCATTAAAGTTTAATCAAATAAGCAGTCATAAATCCCTGATATGAATTAATGAAATGATTCAAGCCCGATTTCATATATAGAAAAGACCCTGTTTGAATGAACAATCAGGGTCTGATGGAATAATTTTAAAATTGAACAACAAGACAGACTTTAAAGATTCAGCTTGTGCAAGACTCTTTTTATTTAAATTTACATTGCTAAGTATACTTAATCACTCCGGCAAATACTACCGAAATATTACCTCAAAACAATTTTTCTAACTACCTGCTTTTCACCTACAGAAACACGAAGAATATACAATCCTTTGGGTAAGCCGGCAACATTTGCTTTTACTTCAGCAGCCTCAGCTCTATGGTTTAGGATGGGCTTTCCTGTAATGTCCATCAATGACCAACTACTTATAACATTGTTTTCAAAAGTCTGCATATTAATCTCATCTGATGCCGGATTAGGGTATACCAGAATCTGAGGAAGATTATTTACAACTTCTTTTGTACCGGATGTTTTGACAATATTAATATTAAAAGTAGTAATGGATATCCATCCACCCAGACCATCACTCACAGTAAACAGGAAACTATCCGTATCTTCCGAAGTTGTCGTTGGCATATAGGACAGATTGTTTTTATTAATATCATCCTGTGAAAATTGTGCTCCTGCATATACAGGAATTCCTCCCAGTAGCAACAAACCCTTTTGTGGTGTTGCTACCAATGTATAAGTCAATTCTTCGTCATCGTTGTCGTTATCAGTACATTTCAATTTGTCTGTTTCAATTGTTTTGGTTGTACCAATGACTACATCCATTACTTCATTATTGACCAATGCAGGTGGATTTAGGGTGATATTTGAACACAATTCCAGATCCCAATTTTGTAATCTGCCACCATCACCGGTTTTAGTATCCTCAATTATAAGTTTCCAGAAGCCATTCATATTTTCACCATTCAAGACGTTTAATGGCGATTCAGGTCTGTAGATTCTACCCTGACTTATCGGACATTGAAAATAATCATTGCTCTGATCATCAACACCGACATTGATACCATTTCCTGTCGGACATTTATTACCCCATAATTTGACTTCAGTTCCAGCCGGTGACTTTAGAGTTACGACCAGATCCGAAGAACGCTGATGCAAGGCCCGGATATTCAACACATTGACATCGTCTACATTACCTGTTCCTGCCACATATATCTCAGATGTTACAACGGGCGTACCAGACTGCGATATGTTAATACTAAGAGGTCCTGAAGATTCTATATTACAATTTTTGGACTCAGTATTGAAAGCAAAGATTTCTGACCATTCACCATCCCTGCACAAATTATATGATTTTATCCTCCAGTAATATATTGTTGCAGCCTTCAGGAAGGTGTTGGAATTAAAAAATGTATCTGTTCTTTCTGTCTCAAAAACGATGTTTTCGGTTTTGAATGCTGGAGAAGTGGCTACCTGAAGGATATAACCCAATGCATCCGTTCTGTGTTCCCATCTGTATTTTTGAGTCGGCCCAACACCATTATCACCATTAGCAGGATTCACTAATGTAAGATTATCCAGATTTGTTGTAGTAGCGTATATCCGTATTGTCCTTTCTATTGTATCGATTCCCGGGACATACGTCCTGACTACCACCTCATAGATACCACTTTTTGTAATATTTGCCAGGTCGAGATGGAGATTCGTTTTTTCAAAAGGTAGTATACCATTCTTTGTCAATGTGGGCTGAATCTCTTCGGGTGCATCAATCTCTATGCGAATCGTATCCGACAAACCTAAGAATCCAAGTGTATTAATTTCAAAATCCGGATTTTCGGGTAAGCACAATGTACGGATCGGATCCTTAATATCCATATAAAATGTAGGAGATTCCGGCGCATCTATTCGTGAATTTGACTTGGAAACAGTAAAGAATATATTATCAGAAGCTTTTACAACTACTCTGACGCGACCTTCCAATATATTCGGAACAACTATAGATTCAAATCCGTCATTAGGAACCTGAATAGCAGCAGGTACCATTTTAGGGCTGTCAAAATTCAGGTTTTCATCAATAGCAAAAAAGATATCTACATACTTGCAATTTACCGGTGCGATATCCGTATTGCTCACGTCCCATCTGACTTCCAATCTGTCACCTACTTTAAGTTTAAGTGGTTCATTGGGATATATTAATTCAAAAGGTCCGCTATTGGCAGCTACCTTAAATTTTACTTCTTCCCAGTCAACAGCAGAGCCCATAGGATGATTGTCCCTTGCAACCATTCTGAATGTCAGATCCCTTCCGTAAGTAGGAAGCAGTTCAAGTACATTTGTAAAATCCCAGTTCAAAATACGGCTCATATTCGGAAAAAAACGTGTCTGTGAGTTTCCCGGTTTTAATGATCTGAAGATGGGTGCATTGCCTGCAGGCATGCCCAACGGACTCGATCCCTGTGCATCCATCTGATCCCAGTTAAAGGTCATTTTATCTCCGTTTGGATCTACTGCTTTACCAGTCAGATAAAATGGTGTAACACGTGGTATATAAAATCCATCCGTATAATGCAGCGTAATTTCAGGTCGCAAATTGCCAAAATCCACTTTTTCGGCACAATTATATGCTTCCGCACCTTCTCTGGCTGTAAAGAAAAGTATCTGATCCAATGTGCCGGCATGATAGTAATCATCTCTTGAAACGCCCAAATTACTGCTACCACATGCGCCGGGATAAGCCATTATTGTCGATCCGCTTCCCGGTTCATAACCGGTACCTGTTGGTGTCTGACCTTCTTGTCCCGGACAGTGATTGAAGGTGTGGCTCGCCGACATCTGATGTCCTACCTCATGGACGAAAACCAGTATTATTCCATTGGATATCGTAGTACTGTTATGACATGTTACGCCAGCGCCTTTTTTCTCAGAACAAAGTTTTCCCGCGGCTACACCTCCTACATCATAACATATAGAAAACATGTGGCCGATATCATAATTATTAATACCAACGCGCCGATCCAGTACCTGCGTATTCTGCTCTACCAGTGACTTTCCCTCTGTGGAATTATAATACGGATCCAGAGCACCGTCCAGGTTAATACAATTTTCATTACTGGCTATGATAACCAAGCGTGCTGATATTTCACTTTCAAAATATACATTGGCCCTATCGACAAAGGTAACCATCTCAGCAAGCGCTTTCTCCCTTGTTCCTCTCAGTACACCCCATTCACCTGTACATCCCAGAGCAAGGCGGTATTTACGGAGTGGAACGGCTTCTTCCTGCGGGCTTCGATTGATTGACCGATCGGATTCCAAATGGTCGAAAATAGCATCAGCTGATCCACAAACCATATCTTTGGAAAGCACTCCGTCGTCATATTCTTCTGTGTCGTACACCATATATACATCATTGTACTCTGTACTATAGCGATCTATATATACCATATTCTGGGGAGATCTGATAGCAGCATTGAAATCATCCTTTGTAATCGTCATACGAATACTAACGGATCTATCGGATTTTTTAAACCCTTTATAGCTTTTGATATCCGGGTACTTATCAGCAAGTTCCTGCTCCATTACAGGTGAATACCATATAACGAATTCATTCATATTTCCATCATTGTCCGGTAAAAAAACTGTAAATGACGGATTATTCAAAACATCTTTGGATTCTTCGGGTGCATGGAGCAAGTAAGCGGCTATACCCGTCTTATCCAGTTTAAAACTTTTAAAATGTTCAGGTGTGATTTCACGCGAAGACTGCGTTCTCAACTGGATCTGTGCAACATCTACCGGACTCCAAAATTGTTGTGCCGAAGCACAAATTCCTGTTACCAAAAGAATAGATGATACAAGTAATGATCTTAACATAATTGTCATATTATTATTTTTTAAAAGGAAATGTAAAAATAACCCTTTACCATAAACCTTCCAATAATTGGCAAGGATATATTTGTATATGTATGCATTACGACAATTAATTTTAAATGACAAAGAATAAATAAATTACAATACAACATTATACAAATTATAATTAATTTTAATATATTTGCACTTGTTAAATATCTCATATTTTGTTGGATACACACAGACACCGGGGATTACGGCATCGACTAGTCACGGAATTGGAAAAGAAGGGAATTAAAGACCATAGGATACTGGAAGCTTTCAGAGATATTCCCCGGCATTATTTTTTGGATGTGGCTTTTGCTGACTGGGCATATAAGGATGTTGCATTTCCAATTGATGCTGATCAAACCATTTCACAGCCCTATACTGTTGCTATTCAGACACAACTTTTAGATGTCAAACCTGGAGACAATATACTTGAAATAGGTACCGGATCCGGATTTCAAGCGTGTGTTCTCTCCTATCTGGGTTGCAAAGTGTATACTATAGAGCGTCAGAAAGTTCTCTTTGAGAAGACGAGCAACCTGCTTAAAAGATTGGGATTCGGAAAAATCAGAACTTTATTTGGTGATGGGTACGAAGGTGCTCCCCGATTTGCTCCCTTTGACAAAATCATCGTAACTGCCGGAGCTACCGAACTACCTGAAAAACTTTTCAGTCAATTACGGGTCGGTGGTTATATGGTCATACCTCATGGAGAAGGTGAAGTACAGAAAATGCTAAGAATCACCAAAGGTGAAGGCAACACAATCATAAAGGAAGATTTCGGAGATTTCAGATTTGTTCCTTTTTTGAAAGGTATTCAGCTATAAATATTATAAAATAACGGGTGGAATTTTATTGTTTTCTATGGTAATGTTTTATAAAATATGCATTACTGCATTCATCCGCTGAATTATAAAAGAACCTTTCTTAAATGACAGGATTTCATTCCTTACATCTGATATTCCCTTTTACCCATAACAAAAATCAAATACAAACACAAATCATAAAACCTAAAGCATTAAACAATTTTATAAATCAAAATAAAATTTGTCATTTCCTCTATATAAATCAAATATGTTGTAAATATTTAAAATTATATGTTAATAACAGGCAATAATATGGTAAAAAGATAACATCCGGTTGATGCCTGACGTTATTTATCCACTTTGGATACATACTTGTATCTGTCGTATTTTTTAACTTATAAATAAATAATCTGATGTTGAAAACAAATTTTAAAAGCCTGTTATTTTTACTTTCCGGAATAATCCTATTAGCTTCATGCAACAATAAGGCGAATCCGGAAGCCAATCAACCTTTGGTAGACGAACATACTGCTCAAAATTCATTGGACTGGAATGGCTCCTACTATGGAATACTACCTTGTGCTGATTGTGAAGGTATCGAAACGGAACTTACACTGAACAATGATAATACATATAGTCTGACTTCAAAATACATGGGAAAGGAAAAAGAACTGGCAGATACTATAAGCGGTAAATTTGCATGGGAAGGCAATAACATCAAACTTGATGGCATTGAACCAGGCACACGATCTGCATATTTCAAAATAGAAGAAAATCAGGTAAAATATCTGGATCTGGAAGGTAAAGAAGTTGCAGGAGAACTGGCACCATTTTATACCATGAAGAAGACAGGCAATCCCAATGTGGAAGATAAGCGCTGGAAACTTGTCGAATTGAATGGCAAACCTGTAAAAGGGAATGCTGAAACACATTTCCTGATATTGCACGCTGACAAAAGACAGGCTCAGGCAAAGGCCAATTGTAATGTTTTGATACTGAATTACCGAATAACCAATGAATTAGCTATTCGGTTCGACCAGGGCATTTCTACCCTGATGGCTTGTCCGGATGGACTGGAAGACGAGTACGTTAAGGTACTATCAACTGTTGACAATCTTTCTGTAAGTGGCGACAGACTCACACTCAACAAAGCAAGAATGGCACCTTTGGCCGTATTTGAACTGGTAAAATAAAAGGATAAAGCAATACCGATTACTCTTTAGAAAATTGAATTGATATTAACGATACAAAGCCTGATGTCTTCCTGACGTCAGGCTTTGCCTTTTGAAGAAAACGTATATAACGTATGTTATTATGTTCATAACCAGGTAATATACGGATTGTAGCAATTTTCCAGGAAACTTTTGCAAAGCATATTTTGTTAATTACAGCAACTTTCTTTAAAAATGATTCATACCGGAATACTATTAAAATCATAAGCTGATCCAATAACAGATAAAAGGAAAATAAAACAACACAAAACGTTACAATATATTAATAACAACTATATTATACATTAATTTAAAACACAATATAAATAATAACCATGCCGAAAAATTCGATAATCATCCTTGCTTTTTTTGCTATACTCGCGGGATGTATGCAAACCTCAAACACACTCAGTGAAGCAGATAAAAAGTCATATCTCACACTTGGAGACAGTATCGCTACCTATACGCAACTTATGTTACTTAAGAACCTGACACAAGCCATCGAGGAACGGGGAACAACAGGAGCTGTAGCATTCTGCAGTGAAAAAGCAATACCCCTGACACAGGATGCATCTGAAACGCACCATGTTCAAATCAGGAGACTGACTGACAAGAACCGCAATCCGGATAATAAGCTATCCAATGAAACGGACAAAAAGGCATGGTCTGAGATTAGTCAACTCATGAATGATAAAGAAACCCAAAAAAAACACTGGATTGGCAAGGAAGGTGATGTCGTATATTATTACAAAGCCATACCTCTTGGAATGCCGACATGTCTTTCCTGTCATGGGAAGAAGGATGGAGATATAGCCGCTGAAACACTGCAGGAAATATCAAAAAAATATCCAAATGATCTGGCTACAGGTTATGAAATGGGTCAGTTAAGAGGTGTCTGGAAAGTTCAGTTAAAATAAAACAATCATAATGGAATATATCAAAAAAAATAAGTTGACAATAGCAGGTATAATAACAGGTGCCATTGCCGGATTTTTATACTGGAATTTTATAGGATGTGCATCCGGAACCTGTGCTATCACATCCAATCCATACAACAGTACCATCTATGGATCAGTGATGGGTGGATTGCTCTTTTCCATGTTTCAACCTGAAGAAAAAAAGCAAGCTGAAAAAACAGAATAGTTTTTTAGTTGGAAATTTAGTTAATATTTTTAATTACAATTAGTAAATATGCAATCGGCAATATTGCAACATTCAATGGACACTATAGATAATGTCTTTACAATATGGTTAAAAATAACAAATCATCAATATGTATTGGTGAGTTGGTAATTGATAATTCAATGTCGTTTGGTCAACCTACATTCGACAGAGACATAGTATCATGATAGATTTCGGGAAGGTCTTCACTTTTTATCTGTGGGGTTTTAATCCACTATATTATGGCGATGTATATAGCAATTATCCGTTACATCCTAATAAATTTTACAATTTTTGATTTATTGCCACTGATCATATGCAGCCAATACAAACCAATCGGCAAATTCATAACTTCTACTTGTCTGTTACCACTCGGATCTCTTAATAATAACTGACCATTGGAATTGAAAATCCTGATTTCATCCCAGGTATTCTGATGGTATATATGAAGCTGATCATGAACTGGATTCGGATAAACCAGTAATTTGGTATCAGCTAATTCATGCGAAGCAGATACCGGATCACAGATTGGTTCTATGCCTGTCTGCTCTTTAAAAGTTCCATTTTCGATACTCCAATCCAGCCATTCTCCTCCTGCACCACCCTTCCATTTCTTAATATCAAAAGTATTTAATCCGTTATTGGTGCCTGCAATCTTATATACTTTCAATGCATGTCCATCCTGATACCATGTTAAAGGTTTGCCTGTTTCACACACCTCAGGTTGATTATTGACCACTGAACAATCCGGAGATATAAAATAGGCAAATTCCTGATATTTAGGATAGTCGCCGTAAACGATGGCTTTTCCATCCGTATCAACACAAACAGCAACATAGGCATTACATGCAATTCCAAAAGGATTTCTTTGATAATCCTGCACGATTCGTGACATAAAAGCTGCGTGTCTTCCCTTCCTATCCGGATCATCATAGTGCGTATCCGTAATAACATTACCAAGCAAAGGTATATCCAGGAAAAAAGAAGAATCAACTGTCATACTCCTTCTGTAAGGATTGCTGAGTGCTTCAGCTGAAGAAACAGAACCATTTTTGGCAGAAAAGTAAAATCCACCCAGAATAGCCATTCCTGCACTTGTTCCGCCTATTACGATATTCCTGTTATTCAGTGCCTTATTAATAGCCCTTGATACAGGTGTATCCCGCCAATAAGACACATAATCCCATTGATCGCCACCTGCAAACCAAATGGCTTCAGCCTGATTAATTTTCTGAATGATGTAATTATCATTACTTGCATCCCTGCTATTACAAACTATGGTTTCTACAGAATTGACCTTCACGCCCAGCTGACTATACATATATTTATTATATCCATTCGATCCTGAAGTCCTCAACACCAATACATCGCCTCCATTGGCTCTCCTGAGAAACCATCGCATAGCTTCATCGTGTTCTCCTGCTCCGCCCATCATACATATACCACCTTGAGGATTTGAAACTGTATCTACCGGGTTACCTGTCGGATAAGATGTAAAATTCTGGGCCTGCAGCACATCGCAGCCTACAACATAAACCAACAAAAAGAATAGAAATGGTAGTCTTTTCTTTAAATTAATTAAATATCTCATCACCCATATTTGAAATTCTATACAATAAAACAGCTGTCCTTCCGGCTTCAACAGGCAAATAATTCAGATGTGCCCTTTCATCTACTGTATGTCCACCCGTACCTACCATACCTATGGAATCCATAGCCATTATGACATCACCGGCGACAAATGAAATATCTGCTGCACCAGAATTTCGTGGATTCACAGGATGTACCTGTCCGTATCCTAAATCTGCACTTACGCTGTTGAACAAGGATAACAACCTTATATTACCATCAGTCATCGACATAGGAGGATAACCGTTTTCTTCAAAATATATTGAGGCCTTAGTATGTAGCAAATTGTTATGTTCCACTATGTTATGCATTTTAACTTTCACCTGTTCCAGCTGATCACCAGAAACTGTACGTAAATCGCCCTGAACGATGACTTTACCTGCTATTATATTGGTTTTGCCTGAAACATTTGCAATTCCCTTAGCTGGATTATAATCTGCTTCATTACCTCCTGCTATTATTCCCGGGTTAAAAGTCAGGTTCTCTTCTCCCTCCAATTCTTCCTTAAACTGATTCAGTATTCTGGCTGCTTCAAAGATAGCACCATAACCCAGGTCCTTTTGAAAAATCTGAGAAGAATGTCCGGTCTGACCTTCGACAGTCAATGTCCAGTCCAGCACACCTCTGCGCGAAATATTAACATTAACGGCTGTCCCGTCACCATCTTCAAATCCGATTGCGATGTCTGCCCATTTTCCCCATCGGATCATATCTCCCTTGGAAAGTGACAATGGTTCGCCGCTGAGTTCTTCATCACCTGCGAGAAAAACACAAATATCCAACTCTTCCAAATTTCCTGCTTCTTTCAAAGCTTTCAGGGCTAACCACATTATAACATCTCCTCCTTTCATATCCAGTGCTCCGGGACCATGCATTATATTGCCTTCCTCCATGGTATAAGACTGAAAAGGACTGTCCGGCTCGAAAACGGTATCAAGATGTCCGATAAGGAGGATTTTATGACCTTTTCCATGATTTCTGGCAACCAGATGCCCGGCGCGTTTCCAGGCATCTCCGGGGATCCATTCCACTTCAAACCCTAATGCTTCAAATTCCCTGGAAAAAACATCACCTACTCGTCTGACTCCTTCAAGGTTAAAACTTCCACTATTGATATTGACTACCTCCTTCAAAAGATTGACAGCATCTGACTCGTATTTTTTAATAAGTCCTGCAATTTGATTTTCCTTTTCATTCAGGTTATTCATGTAGTATGTATTATTAACTTGGGTAAATTGGTATCAAAGTCTGATTTCAGGTCAATTATTAGCCATTTGAAATTAAACCAGATAAAAGATCACCTATTTTCGATCAGCCACCTATTTTAAATCTCTGACCCGGAAGATAAATACCGACGGATATATTTTTAACTCCATATTTACCATTTATGCCTTTAGTTATCTCCTTAGGCTTGGAAAATGTCAGCACCTGAGACAGACCGATGACTTCAGCAGTCTTTCCTTTGACCAGAATAGCTGTTGATTCATCAATGCCAATACCCATCGTTCCACGGTGTTCGAGTACCGAAGTCAGCAACCGGTTATGTCTGCTTCTGATCAGAAAATGTTGGTCAATAACTGCATTTTTCAAGAGGCCAAGACCTCTTCTGGTTTCAATATTTGCAGCTTCAACGGTTCTGAAAGTTGCTCTGTAAGTCGTATCTTTCAATTGATTGCCCGTTATCATTATTTCGCTCATCATCGCTGCTCCTGCACTTGTGCCTGCTATCAGCGTACCCTTTCTGTAAGCTTCATGTATTGTTGACATGAGTGGAGAACCCTGAATAAGCGAAATAAACTTTGACTGATCACCACCGCTAATAAAAATGAGTTTTGCATTTCTTACAGAATCCAGTTTAACTTTATCAGTCAATTGTTCTTGGGTAAACATTACTGTATATAGTCGCTCTTGCCCTGCATCATGAAACTGATCCTTGATTTCTTTGGCACTTTCTACAGGTACTTCACTGGCCATAGGTAAAACAACAGCGTAATCATTACCACTCATGCCCGCTTCCATTACCATCCGGTTTATCATCGCAGGTGGCTTCCAACCACCTCCGATGATAAATAATTTTCCTTTTCCGGGTATTGCCTGACTGAATAAATCAGATGATATAAACATAGCAAGAGATAACCATATCAGACAAAAAAACTTATTAAACATTACTTACTTTTTAATTCCGAATGTTAATCCACGCGGATTCAGGCCGCTTTTCTGAAACCAAACTTCCTGAACACTTCCATCCAAAGAGGCTCTTTTGATAGCATCTGCATTCCTGTCACCCCAATAAATCATATTGGCCGTTTTGTCATAGGCTATACCATAAACCACGCGTGAATTGGCGGTAGCTATTGTTTGAACATTGCCACCTTCCAAATCGGCAGATTTAATATGAATATCCTTGGATGCATTGTAGTAATCAAAATATATTCTGTCATGGATTACAATAATACTTCCACCTTCGACATCTGCTATCAGTTCCTTTTGATTGGATCCATCCAGATTTTTAGACCACAAACCGCCATCGTAATTCACCCAGTATAACCTGTTGTTGACCGGATCAATCGCCATACCTTCCGGATCATTGGCCTGACCTGTTACGAAGTCTTCTTTTTGATTTTTATCGTTGTCATCCAGTTTGCCCCGTTGAATCCCTGAAGAAGTATCCCAGTAGATGTATCTGTTTTTATAATCAATAGTAAGTGCTGACGGACCTTCCAGGTCTGATCTGAATACCACCTGATTTTTACCATCTGCATCACATCTGATTATAGCACCACCATCCGCATCTGCAATATACAGGACATTGGCAACCGTATCGAAGACCATACCATAATTACCTTGTATCGTAACAGGTAGCAACTCATCGACCGGTGTGTTATCATTCAGAAACGTCCTGAATATTTGCTTTCCATTAGAAAAATACAAAGGTGTTCCTGTTGCAGACGGGTCTTTGATTACAACAGTCTGTGAAGATTCTTTTATCTCATTGACCGTACCGGATATAACAACCAACTTAACTGTATAAACGCCCGGTTCTGAATAAATATGTTTCGGACTTGTTTCAATAGAACTGTTGTTGTCGCCAAAACTCCAGTTGTACACTACAGATCCAGCTCTTTCAGGTATAATGGAAATATTTGAAAAAGCAACTTCTGCCGGTGCAAAACCATCGTTATTAACCGTATAGGTGAATTTTGGTACAATACTGGCCGGAGGAACAGGAAAATCATCCTTACTGCATCCTGAAACAATCAGGAGAATCAGTACAAATCCGATTAAATGCTTCATTACTAAAAATAAATTTACTTTAAATTGATTACTTTATAAAAATACCTCTCGGACTATCCAATCCTGTTATGACTGATTCAGCATTGCTTCCATCCAAATCTGATCTCTTGATTTCTTTTCCATCTCTGTCCGACCAGTATAGCTTATTGGATTTATAGTCAATGTCTATTCCATGAATACGGGTTTTTGCCGTTGTAGCTATGACCTTAATTCCAGTTCCGTCCAGATTGGCGGATTTCAGGGCTGTTTCATTTCTTTCATCGAAATAGATTTTGCCGTTGACACTATCGACAAAAATACCATATCCATATATGCCTGCTATCAGCACTTTTACGTTAGTTCCATCAGCATTAGCTACGTATAAATCTTCATTATTCACTTCATAAAAATACAATTTCTTATTTACGGCATCATAAGACAAACCTCTCATCTGACCATCATCAACATGAATAAATGTTTTTTCAGGGTTGCTTCCATCCAAGTTGGCTCTGGATATGTTACCTGCATCATCAGCCCAGTACAATTTACCTTCATCCGTATTCAAAGCGATATTGTAAGGATCTGTAATACCGGTTGCTATCTCTTTAAGTCCTGAACCATCAGCATTAATTCTCCATATTTTTCCCTGATCTTCATTTTCAAAATCAGAAAAATAAATAGTATTGGATTTACTGTCAAATGCAAGACCAACACCACCTTTTCCGGCGATATCCAGAAAGTCTTCAGGCGATGAACCTGGAGCCAGGCTCAATCTTTTAATCTTTTCAACACCATACTCGATATAGTACAATTCTCTTGCAGGTGCAGCACCTTTTACTGTAATGGACTTTGTAACTGTAGAAGATCCGCCTTTTCCTGTAGCTTTCAAAGAAACATTATAGTCTCCTGCGGCACTATAGGTAAAGGTTGGATTGGCTTCTCCTGATTTACTGTTGGCTGCATCACCAAAGGTCCACTCATATGTCGTAGCTCCAGGCGAGGTGCTTTTGAAAACAACAGGAGTACCTGCCTGCAAACTACCTTCATTGTCTACTGAAAATGATGCAGAAGGAACGACATATATCGTTGATTTGGATGTTTTTGTTCCACCTGCTCCTGTAGCTGAAAGCGTAACTTCAAAGATATCAGATGTATTATAAGTTTTGGAAGGTGACTTTTCTGTAGAAGTGGTACCATCACCAAAACTCCATACATATGCACTGACATTAAGTGAATTATTGGTAAACTGAATTGCTTCACCTACCAATGCTGTAGTCTTGCTGGCTGAAAAACCTGCTGTAACATCCTGTGTATCATCATCATCTTTTGAACAGGATACACTTACCAGGAGAAACATTGCGAGAAATGACCATAAAATATTTCTTGTTTTCATATACATAAGATTTTATTTATAAATTAATATTGATGTTTAGTTACTACTTATTTAATAGCTGGGATTTTGAAGCATACCCGGATTTTTGTTCGTGTCCAGTTCGGATTGTGGTACAGGAAGCAAATACTGATGTACATTTTTAACTGTAGGAACAACCTGAATAGCTCTATTGGTTCGTACCAGATCAAACCATCTGTGTCCTTCATATGCCAGTTCAAAGCCTCTTTCCTTCTCAACTGCCGATAAAATGTCATCCTTATTTAAAGACTGAATACCCTTCAGACCTGCTCTTTCCCTGATTGTATTCAAATCTGACAAAGCGGCATGCAAATCTATACTCAGATTCGCTCTCGCTTCAGCGCGTATCAGGTACATTTCTGCCAGGCGCAATACTTTGATATTATCACCTCCGGTAGCCTGATCACTATACTTTTTGACAAATGGCTGTGTACCTGAAAGTCCGAATATATCAATCAGCCTTTTGTCATCCGGTTCGTAAGACTGATAAAAGGTAAGTGCCGGAGCTACTTCGCCTCTACCATTCAACGTAAGCGGATAGAAGTACTGCGCTACCCTGTTGCGGTCTAAAGGTGTAAAATCTACTTCAAAAATAGATTCACCTGAATAATCCTTAAATATTTCGCCATAATTATTAAGCAATGTATATCGCTTGGAATCTATAACTTTGGAAGCATAAGCTTCTGCCCTGGAATAGTCTGTCTGATACAGGTATACCCGTGCAAGCAACGCACTTGCGGCATTTCTGTTGGCACGTATGGTGGATGATCCTTCTGGGAGAAATTTTTCTGCTTCTGTCAGATCGGATACTATTTGCTTGTATACATCCTGAACAGGAACTCTGGCAGCATCCACCTGAGTCAAACCTATTGTTGGCTCGGTCTTTACCGGAATATCCCCAAAATAATTTACAAGATTGAAATGATGTAAGGCTCTCAGAAAATACAATTCACCTAACGCCTGATTTTTTTCATCCTGAGTCAGAAAATCCAGTTTAGGAATAACAGCTATTACATTATTGGCTACATTAATCGCATCGTAAGCAGCATTCCAGATTCCTTCAACGGAAGTATTCTCAGGAAGTACGGCATTATTGTCAACCTCTCTGTAACTGGCCGCAGTTGCATTCGGTGGATTTATCAGATTATCAGACAACAAATCTGAAAAGGTGAGGTATGTAAGTCCGTAATAATTTAATGCCTGCAATGAATTATAAGCCCCCAGAATACCACGCTGAACGTCAGACTTCGTTTTATATGCCAAAGATTCCGGGATTGAATTGGTAGGTTCCACATCCAGTACATTACATGAATTTAGAAACCCAAAGAATATAGTGATAAAAAGAATCTTTCTCATTTTTAAAAATTTGCATTAACCCCGAAAACAAATGACCTTGCCTGCGGATAAGTGAAAAAATCTGTTCCTACTACTGCATTGTCGTTACCTCTGTAATTAACTTCCGGATCCAGGCCACTATAATTCGTAAATGTAAGTAAATTCTGTCCTGTCACAAACAATCGTACAGACTGAATTTTGTCACGCATCCATGCCTGTTTGTTAAGTGTATAACTTAAAGATACATTCTTTATACGCAGATAGGAGCCATCTTCCAGAAAACGTGAGGAAACACGTTTATTCTGAGCCGCGGCTACAGGATCATTCGTTGCCCTTGGTATCCTTGTAATATCTCCCGGTTTGCGCCATCTTTCATTGATCACAGCCAACTGACTATCTCCTCCCTGCAATGATTCGAGAAAGAGCCTGGTTCCATTAAAAATATCATTGCCCTGAACACCCTGAAGGAATACGCTTAAATCGAACATACCATATGAAAAGGAATTGGTTAATCCATAAATAAATGATGGATGTGGATTGCCGATTTTAGTTCTGTCATCCGAAGTGATTTTCCCATCAATATTCTTGTCGGCATAAACGACATCACCTGTAGAAGGGTCTACGCCCAGCCATTCATAGGAATAAAATATACCTATAGGCTGTCCTTCTTCAATTCTGTTGCTTCCTCTTCCCAAATCATCAATCGGCTGGCCATTAAATAATTTTAAAACTTTGTTTCTATTCATTGAAAAATTGAGGATTGTATTCCATCTTAATTTTCGCCCTTTCAGATTGTCGGAATTGAGTGAAAATTCAAGTCCTTTATTTTCAATTTCTCCGATATTTTCGGTTACAGAACTAAATCCTGAACTACCGGGAATCGGTCTCGACAATAAAAGATCAGAAGTCTTCTTATAATACACATCAAGACCGAATACAAATCTGTCATTCATCAAACCGAGGTCAATACCTAAATCCGATTGGGCTGTAGATTCCCATCTCAGATCGGGATTGGGAATACTGGATGGATAAATCGCCGGTTGTCCTGCATAGGAAGTATTTCCATACACGGATGCATATAAAAACGGCGGTACATCATCATTACCGGTAATACCATAGCTACCCCTGATTTTTAGTTCGGATATAGTATTTGAATTAAAGAAAGATTCCTGAGAGATTCTCCATGCGGCAGAAACAGCAGGGAAAAATCCGTTTCTGTTTTTCTCACTGAACCTGGATGATCCATCCAACCTGGCAGATAATGTAAACAAATAACGATCTTTTAAATTATAGTTGGCACGTCCAAAGAATGAGCGGATTCCTGAGAAAGATGCTCCGGAACTTGCAGAAACAATTGTAGAAGCTGAGTTGATATACTGAAGATTCTGATCTGCATAATCCTGTGCCCGTATAAATGAACTTGTAGTTTGTCTTTTCTCAAATGAATATCCTGCCAATATTTCTAAGGAAGAGCTACCTATATCTGTTCCGTACTTCAGCGTGTTATTGGATACCAGATTAGAAACATTGGAATATGTCTCAAATCCCAATCCATTATATCGTGCTCCCTGAACAGTTTTAGTAGACTCATATGCATGTTCCCTGAAATTCAGAAAATCAATACCCCATTTGGTACTGAATGTCAAACCATCCAAAATCTTATAGTCAGCAAAAGCATTGGCAATGGCTCTGTTTGAAAAATTCTGATTGATGGCTTCATTAATAATGGATACAGCATTGGCATATGGTCCGGACTGATTGTACGATCCGTCAGTATTATAAACAGCAAAGATGGCTGGTGTAGAAATACCGTTCGGTAGTGGCCCGTGTAAAGATTGATCTCCTTCTACCCTATCCGTTTTACTGTGCGTCAGACCTATACTGGTGCCCAATGACAATCTGGAAGTTGCTTTATGATCTATATTAATCCTTCCACTCAGCTTGTTGAAATCAGTACCTCCCAAAATACCATCCTGATCAAATACGTTTCCACTCAGGAAAAACCGGGTTTTTTCCGTTCCTCCGGTTGCTGATAAATCGAGCGTTTTCATTGGTGCTTTTCTGAATATCTGATCCTGCCAGTTGACATCCACACTATTATCTGCTATTTGTTCAGGCGAGAAAACGGGAGTACCTGCCAAATCATTTCTGTATAATTTCCAGTCACGGGCATTCAGCATTTCCAGTCTTTTCCATGTTTCCTGCATACCATATGATGTATTCAGACTAAATGAAGTCCGCTGTTCTTTACCTCTTTTGGTCGTAATCAGTACAACGCCATTGGAAGCTCTGGCTCCATAAATCGTTGCAGCAGCAGCATCCTTAAGAATACTGATGGATTCTATATCTGAAGGATTCAGATCAGAAAGAGCGTTGATGCCCTGACCTTCATAACCTACCTGCGCAAAATCCCCTGTAGTAACCGGAATTCCGTCAATAACATAAAGTGGCTGACTGGAGGCACCAATCGAAGAAGTTCCTCTGATTCGAACAGACATTTCAGCTCCCGGGGTTCCCGAATTCTGTATAACCTGAATACCGGATGTTTGCCCCTGCAAAGCGACATCTACTGTGGCAACAGGTAGCTTTTTGAGTTCTTCACCGGTTACTACACCGACAGAACCGGTCAATAATTTTTTTTGTTCCACACCATAGCCTACCACTACAAACTCTTTTAAAACATTGTTGTCTTCAACAAGTATAACATTCAATACATTGCCAGGAGGAATATCCAGTACCTGAGTTGTATAACCGACATAAGAAAATTCAAGTCGTGAATAGTCATCCGGAACCTTGATGGAATAAAAACCATTTTCATCTGATATAGTACCGATTGATTTATTGCCTGCAACAACAATACTGGCTCCAATGACTGAAGTACCTGATGCATCCGAAACAGTACCTGTCACAATCCTATCAGCTAAATCAAAATTATGTGCCTTAAGAGGCATTCCAATAAAGATAAAAACAACCAGAACAATCAGGCATAACCATCTTTTTTCAAAACCAAACTGACATCCCATATAAAAACAGCGTTTAAGTTTATTTACATTCTAATGATACATTATTAACAAATAATTTGTAAAATTAACAATAAATCTCAATTCACATTCTTAAAAACTGGTAATTTTTATACCTAAAAATATATAATCTTACACCCTACATATTAAATTTTGATATTTTTGACAAATCAATTGAATTGTCTTTTTATCATCAATTTATAAAATAATATGCTGATTTTTGCAGCTATACAATACTCGATTTTAATAAAAAAACTACAAACACACATTCATAACTATGCAATAAATTGTAAAATTATTAATACATTCATTTACATATGATACAATTTAATCAATTCTTATATATTTTAATTATATCATTGGTTGATTAAATTATTGAATAAATACACATATCTGATTTATTTTTAATTCAATATGATGAATATTTGTAAAAAAAATACAATATTTGCATCTCATTCTCAGTTGGTCAGAACTCAAAATGAATTTTTAATAACCTCCAAATCAAATTTCACCATCCTTGAATTCCTGTCTTGTCATCATTCCTACATATAACGAAGTTGAAAATATACAGGCCATAATTGATGCAGTTTTGGTACAGGGAAGTCATTTTTCAGTTTTAGTAGTTGATGACGGATCACCTGACGGAACCGCAAATACGGTAAAATCCCTTCAAACCAATGAAAAGCGGATTCATCTTATTGAAAGAGCAGAAAAAATGGGTTTGGGTACTGCATATATTACTGGATTTAAATATGGCTTAGATCACAATTTTGATTACATCTTCGAAATGGATGCAGATTTCAGTCACAATCCAACCGATCTGAGTAGACTACTGGACGCATGCATTTCAGGTGCTGATGTGGCAATTGGTAGCAGATATGTCAAAGGAGGAAATATTAAGAACTGGTCAAAAGACAGGGTTTTGCTTTCTTATATTGCATCCATGTATGTTAGGATGATAACACTTATGCCTATCAAAGATCCAACTGCAGGCTTTATTTGCTATAAAAGAAAGGTACTGGCTTCTTTAGATCTCGGGAAAGTCAAATTCAAGGGATATACTTTTCAGATTGAGATGAAATACTACTCATGGAATAAGGGTTTCAGACTCAAAGAAGTACCAATTACATTCGTTGACAGGGAGAAAGGTGCTTCTAAAATGCATGCCAACATAGTATCGGAAGCCATCAAAGGAGTGCTCCAGATGCGAATCCGAAAAATACGGGGTTATTATAAAAACTGACAAACTACATCTCGGGGCTGGTAACTGAGTTATTAGTATAAACGACCTTCCCTAACTCATCAAAATATATTGCAATAAAGCTCATAATTATGTGATATTCTATTATATATGCATAGTAAATATATTTATGTTATTATAATTAAAAAATGTGTTTTACTGCATATTCAAATCATCATATCTTTGTATCATCAAAGTTGATAAATGCATCAATAGAGGTTAAAATTAAAGTTTGGGTTATTTATTATATAAATTTGTATCAGGACTTTGAAAAAGACGATATTTTACAAATTTAAAGATTGAGTTGAGAAAGGAAATGATCGGAAATACCGGTCATTTCCTTTTTTATATAATATTGTGAGACACAAAAAGACTATATAATTACCTATGGTTATTAATATTCCAGATTTCTTAATTGCTTGTTTTTAATCCATACAAAGCTTGCAATACAGACTGTCATAATTCCTCCAAATACAACCGAAGGTATCGTTCCCATAACTGTTGCAGCCAATCCACTTTCAAACTGCCCTAATTCATTACTTGAATTGATAAAAATAGAATTGACAGATGACACTCTTCCCCTTTTATCATCAGGAACAAGAATCTGAAAAATGGTACTGCGTATGATGACACTTACACCATCGAACAAACCACTGATAAAGAGTGCAAAAAAACTAAGAAGTACAGATTTGGATAGTGCAAATACGATAATGCATATTCCAAAGCCTATTACTGAAATGATAAGTTTACGGCCATGATTGGTACGTAGAGGATATATCGTCAGGAATAATATCGACAGGAAATTGCCCAAATAGGTAGCCGACATCAAAATGCCAAAAGCCTGAGGTCCTGCTGCAAGAATATCCTTGGCAAAAACGGGTAACATAGCTACAGCTCCACCAAATAAAATGGCAAACATATCCAATGACATCGCACCCAATAAATCTTTAGTTTTCCAGACAAAATCCAGACCTTCCCTCACACTGTCCCAGGTACGACTGTTGCCTTTGATGAATGTTACCGGCTTATCAGTTATCTGCATAAAAGAAATAATGGACATGAGTAAAACTCCGAATGTAAGAACAAAAACTTGCCAAACCTCGAGATAATTGACTATAAACCCTGCTATTACAGGTCCGATGATGGCACCTGTCAGAAAGGTCATACTATTCATGGAAGCACCTTTTACAAGTTCTTCCGATTTGACTATCTGTGCCAGAATTGCAACATAAGCAGGTCCTAAAAATGCGCGTATAGCACCTGTTGCTGCCACAAGCAGCAAAAACATTGCAGTGAGCAGATGTACATTATGCAATAAGCCACCATAGAAAGACAGTAAACCCAAACCAGCAATAACAAGGAGATACAAAGATAGCGTTCGGATGATTAACGTCTTTTTGGCACTTGAATCTACCCGTACACCGGCGGGAAGCGCAAGTAATATAGCCGGAATTACCTCGCTCAGCCCTAACAAACCAAGAATAAACTTACTTCCAGTCAATTCGTACAGATGCCAGCCCAACAATACAGAAACCATCCGCATCGCTAATGTAAAAAGTAGTCTGGACAGCAGAAAATAAGAGAATTCTCTGTTGATCAGTTTGTCAAACAGCCGTTCTTTAAAATTTTTCAGTTTTGAATTTTTACCAGATTATTGAAACTTACCCGGATGCTTTCCAATGGCGTGTACTTAGTCATCTCATCCTGTTCTATATAAAAATACTTCAAACCAGCCTTTTCGGATAATGTAAAGATATTTTTCCAGTTTATGACTCCTGTTCCCACTTCCGTAAATCCTTTTTCCGGAGATGTATTCATATCCTTTATATGAAACAGAGAAAATCTGCCGGGGTTTTTGTTGATGAGCTTTCTGATATTCATTCCTGATCTGGTTGCCCAATATATATCCAGTTCAAACTTAACCGAATTCGGATCTGTCTCTGATAAAAGTATGTCATATGGAAGTATTTTGCCCAAAGGTGAGAATTCAAATGCGTGATTATGGTAGCAGAGCTGTAAACCATAATTTTTAGCCTTTTCACCACATTTATTCAGAAATTGTGCTGTCCGCTTATAATTATCAACAGACTTTCTTACTTCTGACGGGAGTGACGGACAAACCAGATACTTCTGCCCCATGAAAGCAGCATCTTCGCATACTTTTTCCCAATTATTATGCATATCGTAACTCATGTTATCTTCGGGTTTTCCGTATTCAATATGGTTACTGTACATTTTTAGTCCAGTATCCTGCAAAATACGAACAAAATTCTCCTTCGTTTGTCCGTAAAAACGGCCTTTATCATAACTTGCCCCTTCAACGTGACTGTATCCGATGGACTTGATGGTACGCAGGGTATGCAGAGGGTTATCTTCCATTTCCC
>JADZFD010000045.1 GCA_020850225.1 Saprospiraceae bacterium
AACGTACAAAAGTGTATTTTGGGAATTTTTATAATCACCCATGGAAGTGCTATATTCAATATGCCGGATCGTACATCATATTCCGGATGTGTGTTTCCAGATTTTCGGGACGGTCTAACCTGGCCAGCTTCAATTCGTATAAGTGATGGGCGACAGCAACGGCTATCTTAAAGGAAATTTCTCTGAGTAAGGAGAGTTTAGGATAAATAGTACCATTATCCAGATCTGTTTGTTCTACTTCAGCGGCGACAACTTTGGCAGCTACCAGAAAGACGCTATCAGGCAGATATGCTGCTTCTACAGCCAGCGCTGCAAGACCTATCCCCGGAAAAATATATACGTTGTTTCCCTGACCTGGCACAAAGGTTTTCCCATTGTACGTAACAGGCTCAAACGGGCTGCCGCTTGCAAATATGACCTTGCCCTTACTCCAGGTATAAGCGTCTTCAGCAACACATTCTGCTTTGGATGTAGGATTGGATAATGCAAAGATTACCGGATGTTCATTAAAGGAGCTCATTGTTTCAACAACTTCCCTGGTAAAAGACCCGCCATTGCCGGATGCACCAATTAAAATGGTCGGTTGTACACTTCTGATAGCATCTATAAATGAAACATGATGGTGATGTTGTGCAAAACGTCCCTTGATGTCACTCAGACCTTCACGTCCTTTAACTATAAGACCTCTGGAATCTACCATCCATATTTTACTGAGTGCATCTGCTTCGCTGAATCCTTTTTCAAGAAAAGCTTTTATAATTAAATCAGCGATACCTGTCGATGCAGAACCAGCACCGTAAAACATAATTTTCTGGTCTTCCAAAAGGGAATTGGTAGCCTGAACAGCCGTAAATATACCGGCAGCGGCTATGGATGCTGTTCCCTGAATATCATCATTGAAACACAATACCTGCTTTTGATAGCATGCCAGTAAGCCGTATGCGTTATCAGTCGTAAAATCTTCAAATTGAATCAAGGCTTTAGGAAATTTTTGTTGCACAGCCTGTACAAATTCATCTACCATGGAATTATATGCTTCGCCTTTAAGTCGTACATGAGGATAGCCAAGATAGATGGGGTCCGTGCGCAATGCTTCATTGTCTGTACCTAGATCCAGCATGACAGGCATACAGTAACTCGGATCAATACCTGCTCCGGCAGTATACAGCGACAATTTTCCGATAGGTATTCCCATGCCATTACTTCCCAAATCTCCCAGACCGAGTATTCTGGATCCGTCTGTCACCACGATGACCCGTACATCCTTTACAGGCCAGTTTTCCAGGATATCAGCTATGGAACCACGGTCATCCGGACTAATGTAAAAGCCCTTGGCTATTCTGTATATATGTGAAAATTTCTGACATGCTTCTCCTACTGTAGGCGTATATATAATCGGCATCAATTCTGGAAGGTGGTCCATAATTGTACTGTAAAACAACCTTTCATTTCTTTCCTGTAGCTGTGATAAAAATATATATTTCTGGAGATCTGTATCCTTTATTCTGATATTATCTATGACTCTTTGTTTTTGCAGCTGCTGTGATGTTACGGCATAAGGCAATAATCCGCGCAAACCCAATTCTTCTTTTTCTTCTGTTGTGAAAGCTGTTGATTTATTGATTCTTGGCTCTCTAAGTATATCTATTCCCTTTTTATCCATCATTGGAAAGTTTTAAACAAACTGCAAAATTGCATTAAATAAACATAACTTCATAATTAATGACAAGTCTATTTATGAAACAGATCATATACACCTCTACATGAAAATTCAAATCAAATACAATTTTATAAGTTAGTCCAACTCAATCATACTGGTTATACCTGCACTTATTTAAAAGTTGATAAAAGCATTTGTATACAAAAAATAAAACCCATTTTTATTAATCCTTGTATATTTGCACTATGTTTGAAAAATATGATGTTATAGTAGTGGGTGCCGGTCATGCCGGATGTGAAGCAGCCGTTGCTGCCGCCAATATGGGTTCAAAGGTCTTATTGGCTACCATGAATATGAATACCATAGCACAGATGTCATGTAATCCGGCTATGGGTGGCGTAGCCAAAGGACAGATAGTTAGAGAAATAGATGCACTCGGTGGTTATTCCGGGATAGTTTCTGACCATTCTATGGTACAATTCAGAATGCTCAATTTGTCTAAAGGTCCTGCAATGTGGTCTCCCAGAACACAGAATGACAGAATGATGTTTGCTGCCAGATGGCGTGAGATGCTGGAATCACACCCCAATATCGATTTCTGGCAGGAAACAGTTACCGGCATCATAGTTGAAAATGAAACCTGCAAGGGAGTTGTCACCGGATTAGGGCTTAAAATTGAAGGTAAGGCTGTGGTATTAACCAATGGCACGTTTCTGAATGGTATCATTCATATAGGTGAAAAACAATTCGGAGGTGGCAGAGCCGGAGAAAAATCAGCAAAAGGTATAACGGAACAACTGGTACAGTTGGGTTTTCAGGCAGGAAGAATGAAAACCGGAACACCGCCACGTATTGACGGACGTACCCTTGATTACAGCAAGATGGAGGTTCAGCATGGCGACGACCATATTACCGGATTTTCATATCTGGACACGCCAAAAATACAAAAGCAACTACCTTGTCATATTACCTATACCAGTGAAGAGGTTCATGATTTACTTAGGGAAGGATTTGACAGATCTCCTATGTTCAACGGGCGTATTCAGGGTATAGGCCCCAGATATTGTCCATCCATTGAAGATAAGATCAACAGGTTCGCTGATAAAAATGCACATCAGTTGTTTGTAGAGCCCGAAGGATGGCATACGTGTGAGATTTATGTCAATGGATTTTCATCATCTCTCCCCGAAGAAGTTCAGTATCATGCACTGAAGAAGGTACCTGGATTCGAAAATATGAAGATGTTCAGACCAGGTTATGCGATAGAATATGATTTCTTCCCACCGACACAGCTCAAGATGAATTTAGAGACTAAGTTGGTCAGGAATCTCTTTTTTGCCGGACAAATCAACGGAACCACTGGATATGAAGAAGCCGGATGTCAGGGATTGATGGCCGGGTTGAATGCACATCTTGCTATACACGATCAGGAACCTTTTATATTGAATCGTTCTGAAGCATACATAGGTGTTCTTATAGATGATCTGATTAATAAGGGTACGGATGAACCTTACAGAATGTTTACTTCCAGAGCAGAATTCAGAATCCTTCTGAGACAGGATAATGCGGATACAAGGCTTACACCGCTGGTACATAAATTGGGAATGTCCGGATTGGAAGAACGCATGCGCAGGGTCGACCAAAAAAATAATGCCGTACATGATATTGAACGTTATTTTGAAAACTACAGTATTGAACCCGATGCTATCAACCCACTTCTGGAAAGTGTTGAATCGTCTGTAGTAAAACAGCGGGTAAAAGCCAGAGCTATTATTTCCAGACCTAATATTACAATGGATAATATGCGGGCAGGTTTGCCGGAATTGGATGCTTACCTGAATCAGTACGATCAGGATATCATAATGAGTGTAGAAACCGGCCTGAAATACGAGGGATATATCCGTAAAGAGCAGGAGATGGCTGACAAACAGGAGCGACTGGAAAACATTCGGCTGTCCGATCATTTTGACTATAAATCCTTGAAGTCGCTGTCTTTTGAAGCTCGTGAAAAATTGGACCAGATACGACCGCGTACTATCGGACAGGCGAGCAGGATAAGTGGTGTGTCACCAGCCGATATTTCGATTTTATTAGTTCATGTAGGAAGATAATGTCATGAAAATATCCAATACCTGTCCAAAATGTCTTGGCAACCAAATAGCCGTCATCGAAGGAGGAACATTTAAAGGTAACGTGTATAACACAATAAGTTTGACCTTTAATGTGATATATCTGACCCGATATGTGTGTACCCAATGCGGATATTGCGAAAATTATATAGATAGCCCTAGTGATCTCGAAACTATAAAACGAAAGTTCTTAAGAAATGACTTTCCGGATGATTATGTGTAATGTTATTAACCATGATTGTATGAAATTCGAAAATCAATTTGTCCATTCTTCAGGTTAAAACTCCTGTTTTTGGTGTTAAAATATGCTTCATTGCATATCTTCATATATCAATCCTGTTACTCCTGAACCTTGCGTCCAAAGGCCAGATCTCCCGAATCTCCCAACCCCGGTACGATATAGGATTTGGCAGTGAGTTCTTCATCTTCAGCTACCATCCACAGATGTGCTTTGGGATACAATCGCTGGATCTGTTTTACTCCGTAGGACGATGCTATGATTGAAGCAATATGCAACTGGCTGTACTGTCCGTATTCAGATAATGCTTCCAGTGTTTTTTCGATAGAAGCACCTGTAGCCAGCATAGGATCAGACAAAATCAGTGTTACACCGTCCAGATCCGGGCAGGTTATATATTCGAGATTGATTTCAAAAGTTCCGTCCTTGTGGTTTTTGCGGTATGCTGCAACGAAGGCATTTCCGGCATCATCCAGATAATCCAGAATACCAAAATGCAATGGCAATCCGGCCCTGAGAATAGTACATAATATGATTTTTTCATCCGGAATATGAGAATTGCAGATACCCAATGGTGTCTCTATACCTACTTCCTTATAATGGAAATATTTGCTGATTTCGTAAGCCAGTATATTGCCGATGCGCTCCATGTTTTTACGGAACAGCAATCGGTTGTTCTGAACATGCACGTCACGCATTTGTGCAAGAAACTGGTTGGCAATACTGTTTTGTTTGGATATATTATGGATCATATTCTGTATGAAATTTTGTGTAAAGTAACTAATTTTTTTTTGAGTATCCTAACTTTCAGAAGTTTGCTGATTTTTAGTGGTAAAATGTAAGGTGTGCAATATTAGATGTGCATTAAGTTCTGCCGATCCGGATAGATATCGGGATATCGGGACTGTCGGGAGACAACAGGCAAATACATTTCACTGGTTATTATGTAACTTATGTATCTTTAGGTATTGTGGATAAGTCCTATTTTTGTGTAAAATTGTAAAAAAAATGAATGTAGAACAATTGGTTAAGGATCAGAAAGGAACGATAGTTGATGTACGTACATACGGAGAATTTATTGGTGGAAATGTATCCGGATCTGTAAATATTCCGTTGGATGAGGTACCTTACAGGGTAGAACAGTTGAGGGAAATGGAACAACCTTTGATACTTTGTTGTGTTTCAGGTAACAGGAGTGGTATGGCAACCGATTTTTTACGGGCTCAGGGTATAGAGTGTGTGAACGGAGGTGCCTGGACTTCTGTTAATTATTATCAGTCATTGATTCAAAATGTAGTAAATGAAAGAAATACTTTTTAGTAACTGGGATTTTATGCGGTGGTTGCGGCTGTCTATCGGAGTATACTTCCTGTATGTAGCCATCATGGGCAGGGAAGGTGTACTGGGTTTTCTTGCGGCATTCTTTATTATTCAGGCTTTGACCAATACAGGATGTGGTGTCAATGGATGTGCACCCCGTACATTTTCAAATTCTGAAACGAATACGGATGAACCTGATTATGAAATAATAAAACCAAAATAATATGGAAGAACATATCTATAACGTTAATCTGAAGTGGGTGAATGACAGAATAGGAGAAATGTCTTCACCGGAATTAATGGATACCTTAGATGTGGCTACACCTCCGCCATTCCCCAAGGGTGTCGAAGGCGTGTGGTCACCGGAACACTTGTTTACGGCATCCATAAACAGTTGTTTTATGACGACATTTCTGGCTATAGCCGAAAATTCAAAGTTGGAATACACTTCGTTTTCCTGTGAAGGTGCCGGAAAATTGGAAAAGGTAGATGGTAAATACCTGATGACAGAGGTTGTTCTTAAACCTAATCTCGTGATTATACGGGAAGAAGACCGCGAAAAAGCGGAAAGAATATTGCACAAGTCAGAGTCCGTTTGCCTGATTTCCAATTCTGTAAAGGCAAAAGTCACCCTGGATACTTTGAATATTACTGTAGGATAAAAATATAATGATTTTATCTAATGATTGATTAGCCTTGTGTTTATTATCCGTATTAAAGATATATACAGGAGACGACGAAATCAATAAACGATTGCTCCCTCATGATTGATTCTGGAATAATAAGCCGATATACCCTTTTTAATAATTTTAAAATGGTTGCCGGCTTCTTCAATGATGTTTTTTGCTGCTCCTGAATCAGTACACAGGACAAACATCGATGGACCGGCACCTGCTATCCCGAATCCGGTAGCTCCATTACGAAAAGCCATATCTCTGATTGTATGGAATTCCGGTATTAAGGTAGCGATTTCTTCGTGCGGTTGTACTTTATGAAGTGTGCTGCGCATCAGATCCATATCGGATGTGTACATTGCAGCCACAAAGGCAGCAAGATGTTGTGACAAATCCAAACTTTCCTGAAAAGTAATGTTTTTATTGCAAATCATTTGTGCCCATTTCCGGTTGTCAGGCTGAATATGTGGATATAGCACAGCGATATGGAGGCCGGCAGGAATATACATTTTTTTAAATGTTAGCTCTTTTTCATCTGTTACCAGTATCATACCTCCCATGAGCGAAGGCAATATGTGAGCTGCCGTATCATAAGCTTCTTCTGCTTTGTAAGCCGGTAAAGTAAACGGAAGGAGTTCGTTCCTGGACATTCCTGTACGCAGATATTCGTTCACGCCATATACGCCAGCAGCAGTCAGGGCAGCCGAAGATCCCAGTCCTGAATCCAAAGCAATTTTTTTGTGTATTTCCAATTCAATAGGCCGTTGTGTTTCTCCGAGATGTTCCAGCAACCTGTACGCAGCAATGCCGGCAGGATTGACGGAAATATTGGAGGACAATCGTTTGGCTGCACCCTGTATCTCTGTGATGACTAATCCCGGTTGATTGCCTTCGCGTATAATTATTTCATCAGCGGGTGTTTCGAGTGCAAGACCTAAATTATTCAAACCTCCGGCAATATTGGATACCGTAGCAGGGGCAGATACTTTTATTCCGGATTTGGACACGGTTGGATATATTAAATGGTGCAAAAAAAAAGAAGCTACCTAAATACAGGAAGCTTCTTCAGTGGGTTTGTGGGAGATACTGGACTCGAACCAGTGACCCCCTGCTTGTAAGGCAGGTGCTCTGAACCGACTGAGCTAATCTCCCTTATTGTAAAGAGGCAATATTTACCTCCTAATTCATTTTAGTATTTATGCCATTCTTTAAAAGCGACGCAAAGATATATCCTTTTTATTTATTTACAAATTTTTGATTAAAAATATTTTTTTAATAATAGAAAACACCCAGATACATGCTACAGAGTATTTCTATATCTATCTTTATGTTAAATATGAAGTAATTTCATCGTTTTGGTGGTGTTTATGTCGGCCTATATGAGGTTTTTATACAGAATAAACCGTTATTTACCTGGATTTCGGATGCTAAAATTACACTAAAAATTTGCTGTACCTCAATAACTAAGACAATAAAGTATTAGACTTGACTATGTACTTCTGCTACTAAGGTGATAAGATTTATTTTTGGACAATGCCGTGAAAACTCAACCTTAGTAACTTTGTAGGCTGTAAAATATTATCTGTAAACACCGAATCTTGAGAAATACTAAACAGAACGTATTATGCTAAAAAATCAAATCACAGGTTATTAATTATCAAGTAATTGCGATGTTTTAGTTTTGCAAATCATTTTCTATTGGATATACCTGAATAATAAAAAACACAAAAGGGAAGCAATTAGCTTCCCTTTGTATTAACAATCACTATCGAAAAATCTAAAATGGATAATTTTTTTCTGCAATCATATAAGCAGCAATCCTGCGTCGGTTTTCTTTGATATTTTGTAACGGATACTTTGTGAATTTTCGCAATCCGGAGATAAATGCAGGTTGTAACGCTTCCGCAACAAAGGATGCGACTATATCTGTACCAGTCTTAAGGATTCTGGCAGCACTATCGTGAATCAGTGTTTTTAATATAGCATCATAGATTTCCACCGGCTTACTATTATATTGTTCGGCAATCTTCATTACCCGCATCAGTACGCCTTCAACATTGAAAATTTCGATGATGACATCAGATAAATTCATGAGTATTTCCTGTTCTTCTTTCAGGTCAATTTTGCCACTCATGGCTTCCTGGGCTGCTGTACCCAACAGCATGATCAGCACCTTTTTAAAGTTGGAAAGCGTCTGTTGTTCTGTAGCATATTTACCACTGAATGTTTCATTTGGAGCAACTCCATTCATCAGTTCATTCTGGACTGCCATACCCGGTGTCATCAAGTCCAGCTGACCCTTCATAGCCAATCTCATAACGGTATTCAGGATAACCAACCGATTGATTTCATTAGTACCTTCAAAAATCCTGTTGATGCGGGAATCCCTGTATGCACGTGCTATGTGACCTTCTTCAGAATATCCCATTCCACCGTAAATCTGAACGGTTTCATCCACGACATAGTCCAGTGTCTCCGAACCCACGATTTTGATTATAGAACATTCCAGTGCATATTCTTTAGCAGCTTCGAGCTTGGACTGTCCAAATTCCATTCCCTGACTTTTATACTGTATTTCTGCATTCTGTATCAACTGTGCCGTTCTGTATACAGCTGTTTCAGTTACAAAGCTACGGATAGCCTGTTCGGCAAGTTTATACTGAATGGCACCAAAATTAGCAATTGGTTGCTGAAACTGTTCTCTTTCGACAGCATATTCAACGGATTGATCCACTAGTTTTTTGGCACCGCCAAGACAGGATGCGCCCAGCTTGAAACGTCCGATATTAAGGACATTAAACGCTATCAAATGACCCTTACCAACCTCGCCCAACAGGTTTCCGACTGGTACCTGAACGTTTTCCATATAAATTTGACGGGTAGAGGAGCCTTTTATACCCAGCTTTTTTTCTTCTGCTCCCAAGGTAAATCCAGCCATTCCCTTTTCAAGAATAAAAGCACTGAATCCAGATTGCTCTTTCGGTTGATTATTTCCGGATACTTGTGCAAACACGGTAAAAACGTCAGCAAAACCGGCATTGGTAATCCACATTTTTTGCCCGTTGAGTATATAATGTGTACCAGCATCATTTAGTACAGCCGTTGATTTAGCTGCCAAAGCATCAGAACCACTTGTGGGTTCAGTAAGACAATAACTCGCTTTCAGTTCGCCGGTTATCATCTTAGGCAAATATTTGTTCTTTTGTTCTTCTGTACCATAATACAAAATCGGCAACATACCGATACCTGTCTGAGCATTATACGTAACGGTAAATGATCCTGAAGGACCGATTTCATCACCTATAAGTGTATTGGTGATATAATCCAGGTCACCTCCTCCCAGTGATTCCGGCATGTGGGTACCCAAGAATCCCAGTTCTGCAAATTTTTCAAGAATTGAAGGAATGAGTCCTTCTTCCAGTTTTTCAATTCTGTCGGTATAGGGCATCACCTCCTGGTTGACAAATGAACGGACTGTGTCCTTAATCATTAGCTGTTCTTCATTAAAATCCTCAGGTATGAATAATGCATTGTATTCAGATGGCCGAATGATAAATTCACCACCTTTTAAATGTTTGGCAATTGTGTCTGGCATAACTCCGTTTATTATGAATTAATAAAATTTAACTCAAAGTTAAATTAATTGTTTTAATTAATCAAGAAGTTTGGTAAATAATTATTCATATTTGCTATAATTCATGAATTTATAAGCATTATATTTACTTTACTCTGTGTTAAATTTATAATTATAGAATTTACATAAAATATATATTTATTCCAAAGCTAAGCAGATATTACTGAGAAATATAATATAAATTATTGTGTTTTTCAGTTATCTTTGCATAAATATCCTGCATTATTAAAAAGATATTAATTATCCGGTTTTCATCGATAGGTGATATAGTGCTTACTACTCCAGTAATACGATGTCTTAAGCTTCAGACAGATGCCGAAATACATTTTCTGACAAAGCCGGCATTTGCAGGAGTTGTTCAGGGCAACCGTTATATAGACAAAACGATGCTATTGAAGGATGATCTGTCACAGACCGTTGAAGAACTTCGAATGGAAAATTATGATCTTATTATAGATCTGCATAAGAATGTGAGATCGTTTCGTATAGCCTGGTCTTTAGGTAAAAAGACGATACGTTATAATAAACTCAACTTCAGGAAATGGTTATTTGTCCGGTTCAAATGGGATATATTGCCGCGGGATAAACATTTGGTTGACAGATATTTTGATGCCCTTCAACCTTTGGGTATACAAGACGACGGTATGGGACTCGACTATCCAATCACTACTGAAGATGTAAATAAAGCCATACAGTTAACAAACGGTGTCAAATATCAGGTATTGGTATTGGGAGCTACTTACTTTACCAAGCGTATACCACAGGACAAATGTTCAGATATCATTGCATCCTATCCGGGAATGACGGTGCTCACCGGTGGAAAGGATGTGCAGAAACTTGGTGAAGAATTGCTGCATTTGCACCCTGACAAGGTTATAGACAGTTGCGGAAAAGTTAGCCTGGATATTAGTGCAGCACTCATAAAGCTATGTCATCGGGTAGTAACCGGTGATACAGGTCTAATGCACATTGCGGCTGCGCTGCAGAAAGAGATCGTTGTAATCTGGGGGAATACGGTACCTCAATTTGGTATGTATCCATATTACGGGTATAACAATACTTCCAAACATACAAATAAGGAAGTGACAGGACTCGATTGCAGGCCGTGTTCCAAGCTAGGCTTCGACCATTGCCCCAAAGGACATTTCAAATGTATGAAAGCACAGCAACTTTAGATTTTTTTCTATAAAGTCAGTATTGGAATACAATAATCCTGCCTGGTAAAGTTCATTAAAAAAATAATTATCCTGAATTACATAATTATATGATACTTGTATGATATATTGCACGATATTTGTATATGAAGTATTAATTAAGAATCATATTATGGGAGAACAAAAAGTATCGCTTGTAGAAGACCAGAAACAAATGCAAAAATTTGTTAAATCCTTACTCAATGATGTTGAGGCATTGGATTATATGCTTAAAAACAATCTGTTTGAAACAGGAATCAACCGGATCGGAGCAGAGCAGGAAATGGTTATGGTTGATAAAAACAATTTTAAGCCATCCCTGATTGCTATGGAAGCACTGGAAAAAATGACCCATTATCCATGGGTAGAGACAGAACTTGCCAAGTTTAATCTCGAAACCAACCTGGATCCGCGTGTTTTTGAAAAAGACTGTTTTGCTCAACTGGAAAAGGAAAATACAGAAAAACTGGATAAAATACAGGAGGTACTGGATGAAATGAATACGTCCATCGTACTGACAGGGATACTGCCCACACTCAGGAAGTACCATCTCGAAATGGAGAATCTCACGCCCAAAAAGCGGTATTTTGCCCTGATGGAAGCACTGAACAAGCAACGTATCGGCGAATCTTATGAATTGCGTATTATGGGTATAGATGAGTTACTTGTCAAGCACAGTTCACCCCTTTTGGAAGCCAGTAATACCAGTTTTCAGGTACATTTACAGGTATCTCCTGATGATTTTGTCAAAATGTACAATATTGCACAGGCTTTGGCAGGTCCGATGATGGCCATTTCCGCCAACAGTTCGGTGGTATTTGGCAAAAGATTATGGCATGAAACCCGGATTGCCTTATTCCAGCAATCGTTGGATACACGTACCAGCCATGATCATATGCGTGAGCGCAGTCCGCGCGTCATCTTCGGAAGAGACTGGCTTCATGAATCTATCATGGAAATATATAAAGAGGATATTGCCCGGTTCAGGGTGTTGCTGAGCAGTGATGTTGAAGAGGATAGCCTTGCAAAACTTAAAAATGGAGAAATTCCTAAACTCAGGGCATTGCAGGTACATAATAGTACTGTATACCGATGGAACCGCCCATGTTATGGTATCAGTGAGAACGGGAAACCGCATCTGAGGATTGAAAACAGGATTCTTCCATCCGGACCTACCGTAATCGATGAGGTTGCCAATGCATGTTTCTGGCTTGGATGCATGATTGGAATGGGCTTGGAAACGGACGATATTAGAGAAAAAATGTCCTTTGTTGATGCGCGGGATAATTTTGGTAAAGCAGCTAAGTTTGGTATAGATTCCAAATTTACCTGGTTTTATGACCGTAAGATTTCAGCAGAAGACCTGATATTTGAGTTACTGCCCATAGCACGTAAAGGATTGGAGTCCAAAAACATTGATAAGGATGATATTGACAAATATCTGAGCATTATACAGGCACGTGCTGAGAAAAACATGACCGGAGCACGCTGGTTACTCAGAGGCTTTACCAAATTAGCAGAGAAATCCAATCCGGACGAAGCATTAAGTGTTTTGACAGCTACAATGATACAAAACCAGAGATCTAATAAACCTGTTCACGAATGGGACTTGCCCAATTTCAATGATTTTAAAATGTACCGGCCTTCGCACCTGAAGGTATCCGAATTTATGCTGACCGATTTGACGACCGTACAGAAAGACGATATCGTAGATCTTGTTGCTGAACTGATGGAATGGAATACTATCCGGTATACTCCGGTTGAAGATTCAAAAGGAAAACTCATTGGTTTGGTAACTGCGCGTTTGCTTTTACGACATTATATGCGATGCAAACAATCCAACAGCAAGAAAGTAACCCTCGTATCTGAAATAATGATTCAGAATCCGATTACTGTCACGCAGGAAACAAACATCATGGAAGCCATGAAAATTATGACTGACAATAAAATCGGCTGTTTACCAGTGGTACAGGGTGATGAACTGGTGGGTTTGATTTCTGAAAAAGAATTTTTAAAGATTTCTGCAAGCCTGTTTGAAAGGATATAAGGTTTTTTTGTTTTATTGATGAATGTACTAATGTAAATACTGATATTCTTTTGTTTGTCAATAAATATTATAATCCTCTCAATCTGTTGGTAATGTTGAGCAAGTATTTATTATGCAAAGCATTCAGATAAACACCTTTGATTCAGTTGTAATGTATTCAGCGCAATACACATTCCGAAAAGGAGATGAAAATACTTTTTGAAGAGTCTGTTATCATACCGGATTAAACCAGTTTTTGAGGTCCGTCTCCAACCTGATCTTCAACAATGTGGTTATTGACACAATGCTGAGACAGATCTTCACGTATAAATTTTTTTACTTCAGCAACATATTCATGTGGATACAAAACGTGTACATTAGGACCTGCATCCAGCGTAAAATACACCGGAATCCCCGTCTTTTGCCGGAACTTTCTTATTTTATTGATGACTTCCAGAGAAGCAGGTTCCATCAGAATATAGGATGGATTAGAACACATCATCAATGCGTGTAAGGTTAGAGCCTCATCTTCTGTTATTTTACCTAATATTTCAAGATCTCCGGTTTTCAACGCTATCATAAGTTGTGTCAGATTTTTTTCAGCCTGCTCATATCTCACCTGTGCAAACGGATTATTGTCCATAAGTTGGTGACCTGCTGTAGATGATACACTTTTGGTTTTGTCGCTGATAATAAGTATATCATCATGAAAGTTCTTGAAAACAGGAGCCACATCATCAGCAACAGATATACCGTAATCATCAGATGATCCGCTAATATCTTTATGATAACCCCAAACGGACATACCTGGAAAAACGGAACGGGCAGCACTGCCACTACCTAACCGGGCTATTAGGGAAGCTTTCCTGTAAAATGCTGCATCATATATTGTTGTACCGTTACATTGCATTTCCAGGTCACACAGGCATAATGACAGGGCAGACATACCTGATGCAGATGATGCTATGCCACTGCTATGCGGAAATGTATTCTGTGTATCAATAGTAAGTTTTTTCCCTTTCAGGAACGGAAAACACACATCAGTTAACCCGTTAATAAACTTCACTGTCCGTTGTGCAAATAAAGGTTGCTGCCTTCCTTCAAAAGTAAAATCAACTGCAGGATATGCTACACCTTCCATATCTTCCATCGTGATACGGGTAGTTGTTTTTGCATGACTTAGCGTAAAACTCACGGAAGCATTCCGGGGCAATTGCTGTCCATGTTTTCCCCAATATTTTACCAATGCGATATTGGATGGACTTGACCACTGAACTTGAGTTTTATTTTTTTGACCGGTTGATTTTGACATATTTGAAATTGGTTTCATTTTCTATTTGGTAAGATAAATCAAAATCCTGTAGAACTGCATCCAGCAATGGATATTGTCCAACATTGTAACCTTCTTTAAGGTCATAACTGTATAATTTTGAAAAGGTATTCCAATAGAAAGCTTTAAATGTGCCCTTCAAATCCTTAATAAGATTATAAATGGGCTGTTTTGTTTCTTTTTCAATCATTTTTACCATGATCTTACCCTGTAGTTTCGAAAGGTTGGTTAGAGGCTCTTCAAACTCCCTGGTCAACTCTTTTTCCAGTTCGGCGATCTTCTTCTTTTTATCTTTTTTGGACATATATTTGGAAGCATATTCCAGCTCCCTGAAAATCCGGATGGCTTCCTTGGCATATGGATATACCTTATTGGCATAGTTGCGCATACGAAGATATTTTTTGTATTCCTCATCATTGTTAAACGAGCGTGTAGAAAAAATATTTACATCATGCAGATTCATCAGCATCAAGGTATCACCGTCAGGCGTTACTATCGCATTATATTTTTTCCCATCAAAGGTAACCTCTACATCCTTTGTATTATCCGGTTTGGGAATGCCGGTTTGCTGTGCATGGATGGATAAGGCAATACATAAAAGTAAAAACAACGGAATGGCTCTAAACATATTTTTGCTTTATATTCTATCAAACGGTATACTTTTCCTGAATGTTGCTGCATTGACAAAATTTTAACAAAACCTAAAAATTCCATTCAATTAATTGTTTTTTCCATAATTATAATAGCTGATTTTGGTATTGATATTTACAATTTTGTTCCATCAAAAGTATATTAAAATAATGATTCATTGCATATATCCTTCATTAGTTTTAGTTTTACGTATTCAAAATATCACAAACATAACATATGCAAACATACGAAGCAATATCCATTGGATTATACATGCTTTTGATGATTTTAATTGGAGTATATTCTTATAAAAAATCTACCTCCAATTCAGAGGAATTTCTAATCGGTGGCAGAAAATTAGGAGCAGCAGTGACGGCACTTTCTGCAGGTGCTGCCGATATGAGTGGCTGGTTGTTGATGGGTCTGCCGGGAGCCATGTATTTTTCAGGATTATCATCAGCATGGATTGCTATAGGACTCACTATAGGAGCTTACCTCAATTATGTATTGGTAGCTCCCAGACTGAGAGTGTATACTGAAGTTGCTCAGAATGCAATAACATTACCTGTGTTTTTTGAAAACAGGTATAAAGACAGGAAACATATTCTGAAAATAACGGCATCAATTATAATCCTCGTTTTTTTTACACTGTATACATCTGCAGGAATGGTCTCAGGAGGCAAGTTGTTTGAATCAGCGTTTGGTATGGATTATCTGACCGGAGTATGGATAACAGGATTTGTTGTTGTATTATATACGTTTTTAGGTGGTTTTCTGGCAGTAAGTCTTACAGATTTTGTTCAGGGAACCATTATGGTAATAGCTTTGATTCTCGTTCCGGTTGTGGTAGTTTACAGTATTGGTAGTATTGAAGAAACGATTTCCTTGATTGATAGTAAGGGAAAGCAATATCTGGATTTATTTACCGGCACAACTACTGTGGGTATCATTTCGCTGATGGCTTGGGGACTTGGCTACTTTGGTCAACCACATATACTGGTTCGTTTTATGGCTATTGACAAACCTAAAGCTCTGATTAAAGCCCGGAGAATAGGTATAACATGGATGGTTTTAACGGTCGGTGGTGCCCTGGTGATAGGATTAACAGGAATTGCCTATGTTTTAAAATTTGATACATCAATAATGCAGGTGTTTGACAGTTCAGGCAGAGAAGCCGAAACTATTTTTATCTATCTGGCACGTAAGCTTTTTCATCCGTTTATTGCAGGATTTCTGCTGTCTGCCATATTGGCAGCAGTGATGAGTACGATTTCTTCTCAATTGTTGGTGACTTCAAGCTCCTTAACGGAAGATATCTATAAAGCATTTATACGCCCTGATGCCTCACCCAAAACCCTACTCATAGCCAGCAGATTGTCTGTTTTGATAGTTGCATTTATAGCGATCAGCCTTTCCCTAACACCCCGGGACAGCATCCTGAATCTGGTAGGTAATGCATGGGCAGGTTTTGGTGCAGCATTTGGACCATTGATATTACTTTCCTTACTATATAAAAAATCAAGTATGCAGGGAGCACTGTCAGGAATGCTGGTAGGTGGATTGACTGTATTATTCTGGGTATATACTGACCATCCATTCAAAGCATGGTATGAACTCATACCCGGATTCATCCTTTCGTTCTTGACCCATATCCTTGTTTCAATGTTTACATACAAGCCTAACAAGACCATTGAATCAGAATTTGAATCCGTTGACACGATATTAAAAAATTATTAATATATATAATCGTTTATTTCCGATGGTTATAGAAATAATTTAAACTCAATTACCTGTTTTATTGTTTATTGCAATTAAATACGATTCTCCTGAATCTTTGTTAAATAATATTATTTAAAATATCCGAAATGACAGGTCAGCCTGAACTTAAAAAAGCATGGATATTGGCTGCATTGATGTTAACAATGGTACTGGCAGCTATGGATGTCACCATTGTCTCTACAGTAATTCCACAAATTGTAGGAGATTTAGGTGGATTCAAAAAGTTTTCGTGGGTATTTTCAGCCTATTTGCTTGTACAGACTGCCAGTATACCATTATATGGTAAGCTTTCTGATTTGTATGGAAGAAAATTGGTTTTAGTAATTGGTATCAGTATTTTTATAATGGGATCAGTTACCTCTGCAGTTTCCTGGAATATCGATGCCCTTATAGTATTCAGGGCATTACAGGGTTTAGGCGCAGGTGCCATAATGGCAACCGTTAATACTATAGCCGGTGATATATATACATTGGAAGAAAGAGGTAGAATACAGGGTTGGCTTTCCAGTATGTGGGGAATCAGTGCTATAGCAGGGCCGGCATTGGGTGGTGCTATAGTCAAGTATGCAACGTGGCACTGGATATTTTTAATTAACATTCCTTTTGGTCTGATCGCTATTGTTATATTGCTGGTTTTCTTTAAAGAGAATATTGTGGTCCATAAACATAAAATCGATTATGCTGGTGCAATACTGATTTTTGCCACTTTAAGTATTTTGATAATTTTATTGTTAAATGGAGGTGAATCCTGGCCCTGGTTTTCCTTTGAAACATTTATCTTACTTTTTATAGTGATAGCTTTAAGTTATGTTACGTATACGGTAGAACAAAAGGTTGAATCTCCGATTATGCCGCTATATTTATGGAAGAACAAAGCCTTTTTTACCTCGACAGTTGCAATGACAGGTATGGGAATTATAATGATGGGTCCGCAAACATATTTACCTACGTTTACTCAGGCATCCCTGGGTTTTGGCGTTGTAATATCCGGATTTATCCTTGCAAGTACCAGTATAGGTTGGCCGGCAGCATCAGCACTATCGTCTAAAATATATTTAAAAACAGGTTTCAGAAATACTGCCCTGATAGGTATTATACTTGTTCTGCTTGCTTGTGCAGGGTTTCTTTTGGTTTCATGGCCACAATCTATACCTGTTTTAATTATTCATCAGGTACTACTGGGTGCCGGATTCGGGCTCATTTCAACACCTGTATTGGTTGGTGTTCAAAATATGGTTGACTGGAACCAAAGAGGTGTTGTAACCGGTGCTGTACTTTTTGGCAGAAATCTGGGACAAAGTATTGGTGCAGCTGTGTACGGAGCCATTTTCAATACATCACTGGTTTTGAGTATGCAAACTTCAGCACATGAATTTCCATCTGATTCAGACAATATTCTGGATATCTTACTGTCTCCGGAATTAACAGAACAGGCCAAAGAATTTTTACAACAGACTATTAATTCTGCATACTCAAATATTTATTATGGTATGTTGCTTTTTTCAGTTTTTGTACTGATTGCACTCATCTTAATGCCTAAAAAGTTAGGTAAATTGTAACTATGCTGCCTGTTAGATATTGAAATTTATTGCATTTAAAAACGTATAAAACAAATGATAACAATAACAGAGTTATAAATACAAACGAAAAACTAATTTCAACATTTATCTATAACTGCACTTCTGATCCCATAGTTGGAATATCAATCATACCCATACCTTTATCGATCAGAAAGAGTTTGAAATTATCCTGGACCTCGGGTTCACCGTGAACCAAGAATATTTTTTTGACGTGTCCCTTCTGGTTGATTATAAATGTGAGCATTTCATCCCTGTCACCATGACCTGAAAATGAATCCATAATACGGATATCTGCAAGTACAGGTTTCTCATCGTCAAAAAGTCGGATAGTTTTAGCACCGGATCGCAATACTCCACCGGGAGTTTCCGGTGTACAGTATCCTACAATTAGTATGGTATTCTTTGGATTATCCACACTGTTGTACAGATGGTGTTTGGATCTGCCTGCATTCAGCATACCTGCAGCAGAAACTATAATACAGGGTTCTTTGGATGTATTTAATATTTTGGATTGCTCAACATCCCGCACATATATCAGGTTGTTGAATCCAAATGGATTGCTGTCTGTTCGTATATATCTGTTGATTTCTTCATCGAAGCATTCAGGATGCAGTTGGAATATATGCGTTACATTTACTGCAAGCGGACTGTCAACATAAACTTTGATAGGTGGCAACAGGTTTTGATTGGACAACTTATCCAGCATATAGATAATTTCCTGAGTTCTGCCAAGACTGAAAGCAGGTATTAACAGTTTACCTTTTTTATTGACACAAGCTTCATTGATTATTTCGAGAAACTCATTGGATTGTTCAGGCGTTTTATCGTGTAATCTGTCACCGTATGTAGATTCACATATTAGATAATCTACTTCCGGCATGGGTACTGGATCTCTGAGTATGGGTCTGTCGGCCCTGCCAATATCACCAGTAAAACCAAGAAGGGTTTCTTTTCCATTTTCATTGATTTTTAAAGTCACGGAAGCACTGCCTAAGATATGTCCGGCATCCCTGAACAATACCTGTACATCGGGATGAATAGTTTGCCATCTGTCATAGGCATGTCCTTCAAATTTTACCATTGCCGGTCCGACATCATCCGGTATATAGAGTGGTTCTCTTAAATGTTCTTTATTTTTGCGCTTACCTTTTATAATTTTTTCATTGAACCATTCAATATCATTCTCCTGAATCCGCGCACTGTCCATCAACATAACCGCACAAAGGCTTCTTGTAGCATGTGTTGCATGTATCGGTCCTTTATATCCATCTTTAACCAGCTTGGGGATACGACCACAATGATCAATATGTGCATGGGACAACACCATACAGTCTATCTCAGCCGGATCAAAATACCAGTGATTATTCCATTCCCATGTTTCATCACCCCGACCCTGAAACAAACCACAATCCAGAAGAATTTTAAACCCATTATCCAGGATAACCAGGTGTGAACTACCAGTTACGTATCGGGCTGCACCACAAAATCTGATTTTCATAATAATTGTTGTTTTGGTTAATTATAAAAAAGACAACAATATTAACGAAATATCAGAAATATAACAGTACCATTGCTTCTTTTATTTTACCCTGAGCAATAAATTCAGAAGCTTTTCTTTGTTTGGAATCAAAATCCAAAGAAAACAGATGTTCGTCCAGTTCGACTTCCTCTTTTTCAGGAAAACCATTCAATGAAGCAAGATATCCCAATTCGTTACCTGTGAGAATGGCTGAGTTCCGGATTGATTCCGGCAATCTGTCAAATCCTATGGGCGTTGCAATAAATGGCTGGTAGATTTCCATAATAGCATCACCGCTGGCTCTTACATAGTAGTTTCGGCCCAATCTTCCCACCAAATCTAGTTTATGTGGATTTATACGGTCGTTTTCAATAACATCTTCGGAAACAGTAATCAAAGTTACTTCACATATTATCAGATGCCCGGCTCCACCTTTATCTCCCAATTCAATGATGTCTTTAACCTTACATTCAAAGTTTACAGGCGATTCAAGTACTCTTGCTGCACTGACTGTTTCCGCTTTTTCGGGTGTCAGTCCAACCTTTACAAATTCATTGTCATTACTGGGAAATTCGACGGACGCCAGTGCTGTCTGCCTTACAATTGGATAATTAACTATATTTATTACACATTCGCCGGTTACGCGTATATTGTGTAAGGTGTCTTTAGTTGTATTGTCTGTAACCTTACGATTAGATGAAAACACCAAAATCGGAGGATTAGATGAAAAGGTGTTGAAAAAACTGTATGGTGCCAGATTAGGATTGCCGTCTTCGTCGAGTGTACTTACAAAAGCTATCGGCCTGGGTGCTATTGCACCCACAAGATATTGGTGCAGGTCTTTGGTAGGTAATTCACCCGGTATAATTCTGCGCTTCATCAATTCTGATTTATGATTTGCCACAAAAGTACAACATTACCTGATTATTATGTGTAACATAAGTATAATAAGCATTTGTGTTTCAATCATGATTGTATTTTATTACAACTTTATTTCTAAACCCGTGAAGGTATCAAAGACATGGCACGTTCGGCGATTGCTGTGATGCTCAGACTGGGGTTAACACCGGGATTGGCAGATATCATACTTCCATCGAGTACGAGCATGTTATCATAACCGAATACGTTATTGTTTTTATCAATGACTCCGGAATGTATGTCAGCTCCCATGCAGGCGCCACCGAGGATATGTGCTGTAGCCGGGATACCCAAAACAGCTTCCGTATTCAGAACCATAGCTTTTCCGTTGATTATTTTTTCTACTTTTCTTGCTAGATGCTGCGCTTTAGGATTAAATGCTGCCGGAGGGTTACCCGCATCTTTTGCTGTATTTATAAACCCTGATTTTCTTTTTATCATTTTTATGGTACTGTCAATGCTTTCCATATAAAGCAGTATAATTGTTCGTTTGCTCCAGTCATCTGTAAATATCACCCGTAAGTAATCCCATGGATGCAATATAAATTCTTTTAAAATTTTAAATATCCGTACAAAGAAATACTTTCCATCCACCATCGGTGCCATAAGCAGTCTGAAAATTCCGGAACCTTCGGCATATTTTACGGGCTCGATATGTGTGTTTTCGTCTACCTGTACTATTGAACCGATAGCAATACCTTTAGAGAAGTCCTTATTTCTGTCATAGGTTGTCACACCAATCAGGCTTTCAGAATTGGTACGGATACCATGTCCGATCCTTCCGGAAAGATTGGATAAATGTCCGGATTTTAATTGCAGCAATAAGGGAACTGTTCCAACCACGCCTCCTGAAAAAATGACACCTTTTGTACGTAATCTCCGTTTTTTCTTAACCCAACCAAAGGTGTTTTGTATAATGACATCGTAACCATTGCATCCATTTTCTCCAATCGGAATTACATCGATAACCTTTTGTTCGGCAAGAATGCCGGCACCATGGCGCTGAGCCAAATGAAGATAATTTTTATCGAGTGTGTTTTTAGCATTGTATCTGCAACCAAGCATACATCCACCACATTGATTACATCCTGTACGGTTCGGGCCATTACCATCAAAATAGGGATCTTCTGTTTTGACATTGGGTCTGCCAAAGTAAACGGATACCTTTGGTATATCAAATTTGCTGCCTACAGTATTTTCCGATAGTTTTTCCATGACCTGATCACTCAGGCTCCTGTACGGATGCGATGTTGCTCCCAGCATTTTGGATGCGATTCTGTAAAAAGGTTCCAATTCCTTTTCCCAGTCTGCAAGTCCTTTCCAATTGCCCGAAGTATAAAATGGTTTTTGGGGAACGGGTAAAGTATTGGCGTAGACGAGGGAACCACCACCTACTCCGACACCACTCAGGGCTACAACATGTCTGAAAAAAGTCATCCTGAATATGCCTTTCATTCCTGCACGTGGCATCCACAACCATTTTGGCAGATTCCAGTTGGATTTGGGGAAATCTTCCGGTTTTTTAAACCACTTACCTTGTTCAACAACAAGTACCTTGTATCCTTTTTCAGATAATCTTAATGCTGATACAGATCCGCCAAATCCACTGCCGATAATGATATAATCATAGAAAGTTTCCATATTTTCAGATTGTTCCATCGGTTAACTATTTATTGATATCGCAAACTTAATTAAAGTCCTTAATTTCTTTATATTGAGCAATTTATATTTTTAAATTTAGTGTTTTAAAGCTGAATAATAAATCTCGATGTCTTTAAATTTTATATTTTTAAAAAAAATTAGTATTATATACTTTACGCTTTGTATGTCAAACAATTATAGTATTAAAGTGGTTATTATTATTATATCACAATACGTCTATGGCTAAACCACCTGTTAAATCTATAACACAAAGTGGAACCACAACCTCAATTTTGGATTCATTCAAGGCACTTAAGGCAGTACCGAGATTTTTTAAAGAGATATATGCAACCAGCCCGGTACTATTTATTATTAATATTTCTGCCAGACTTTTAAATTCTTTATCGCCTGTTGCGATTTTATGGTTGGGTAAAATGATAATAGATGAGATTCTGCATCAAATATCAGTAGATAACAAGGACCTTGGTAATTTATGGATGTATATAGCAATAGAGTTTGGAATCGTTATTGTTTCAGATTTGTTAGGCAGGGTGATTAACCTTACGGATAGCCTGCTGGGGGATCAGTACAGTAATAAGTCATCTGAACTTATAATCCGTAAATCGAGCGAATTAACGATTACGCATCTTGAAGATCCGGAATTTTACGACAAGCTCGAACGAGCAAGGAATCAAACAGTGCGTCGTGTAGATCTTATGACCAATGTGTTGAGTCAATTTGAGAGTTTGATTTCTATGACTACACTTATTGCAGGGTTGATATATTTTGCACCTGTTTTGATATTGATTCTGATATTAAGTATCATTCCGTCATTTATAAACGAAGCCAAATTCAGTTCGACGAGATATTCTCTGGCACGGAGTTGGACAAGTGAGAGGCGAGAGCTCGATTACCTGAGATTTATTGGTGCCAATAATCAGACAGCCCGTGAGATTAAGCTTTTTGGACTTACTGATTTTATAGCCGAAAGATTCAGGGATTTATCCAACAAATACTATCAAGTGACAAGAAATCTGGCACTCAGGCAAAATGTATATGGTTCATTGTTTAATATACTGGGAGTCTTGTCATATTATGGTGCCTATATCTATATTGTAATGAAAGTGATTGCCGGAATTATTACGATTGGTGAACTTACCTTCCTTTCAGGTTCATTTAACCGGCTTCGGGGAAATCTACAAGGTTTTTTCTCAAGATTTACACGGATAGGAGAAAGTGCATTATACTTAAAAGACTACTTTGATTTTATAGATCTGCAGATAGAAAAAAGTAATCAGAATACTATTCCGATGCCTGATAAAATCCATAAAGGATTTGCAATAAATAATCTTCATTTTGCATATCCCGGAAGTTCGGACGAGGTGCTCAGGGGAGTGTGTTTCGAAATTAAAGCCGGAGAGAAAATGGCTTTCGTAGGTCAGAATGGTGCAGGAAAAACAACGTTAACCAAGCTTTTCCTGCGGTTTTATGAACCTACAGAGGGAGAAATCCTGTTGGATGGTATTAACATAAACCGTTTTGATATTGATGATTACCGGCAACGGTTTGGTGTGATATTTCAGGACTTCTTCAAATATGAATTTACTTTAAGAGAAAACATTGCTGTTGGAGAAATATCGCAACTTTCCAATGATACAGTCATCCACGAAGCTGCTGAAAAAAGCCTTGCAGTACAGGTCATTGATGATATGGTAAATGGAATCGATCAGCAACTTGGCCGGCGCTTCAGTAATGGTCAGGAGCTGAGTGGCGGACAATGGCAAAAGGTAGCATTGGCGCGGGCCTATATGAAGGATACTGATGTCATGATACTGGATGAGCCTACAAGTGCTTTGGATGCGCAGGCTGAGTACGATGTTTTCAAACGGTTTATAGCATTAACAAAAGGCAAAACGAGTATAATTATCAGTCACCGGTTCAGCACTGTAAGAATGGCAGACAGGATTATTGTTTTGAAAGACGGCCAGATTCTCGAATCAGGTACGCATGAAGAACTTATGACGACACCCAAGATGTACGCAGAGTTATTTAAACTTCAGGCAGCGGGGTATCAATAACTATGTCTGGATAATATATTAAGGCCTGAATTCAAGTGTCAAATGCAACTTTGGCAAATAAATTATATTCCTGAATTGGAGACCTAAGACTTTACCTTTACCTTAGTTTGCTATTGGGCTGATTTTTAAACGCCTTTTTATTTCTTCTATTGTAATTGTCTCTAAATTAGTCTTTTTAGGGAAGTATTGTCTTATCAGGCCATTTAAATTTTCGTTTGAGCCTCTTTGCCAGGAATTGTATGTATCAGTAAAGTAAAACGTTATTCCCGGCTTTTTTGCTTACATTATGAACCCAACCTACACATGATGATGCTCCAATACTGAAGCTATCAACTCGTTAATAGCCTGATCCAGCATAGTAACCACTTCATCGAAGCGATCATTGTAGTAAGGATCGGGAACTGAAATGTTTTTATCGGGGTACAGGTAGTTCATGATGAGCCTGACTTTATTTCTTTGTGTATCATTTGTACAAAGACGAAGTACATCATTATAATTGCTGGTATCCATGGTCAGTATCAGGTCATAGTCATTGAAATCCTGCACAGTAATTTTGCGGGATATCTGACCTGAGATGTCAAATCCATTTTTTAAAGCTACCTGAATAGCGCGGTTATCAGGTGCTTCTCCGTTGTGCCATCCGGATGTTCCAGCTGAATCTACCTTCCAGCCTAGAAGTGCGTTTTCTGCAATTTTTCTTTCCAGTATTCCGTGTGCCAAGGGCGATCTGCATATATTACCCAGGCATACCATTAAAATTTTCATCAATTATTATTATATCAGGATTATAATCTATACTTATATAACTTATAAAGTATCAAAAATGCTGCCATATTATTTATCCACGTAATTATAACAACAAAAAAGCCCGGAAAATTTTACATTAACCGAGCTTTTTTTATCATATTTATATATTATCAAAAATTATAAATTGAATTTTCTGTTGGCATTAATCCATACTTCATAATCAGGTAAAATGCACCATACTGTTCAATATTTTAATTGATAATTGATAATTGATAGTTACCTTTTGCTAATTTATAATTGCCATCAACTGAATTCTCAAACGCAGGCACATAAAGTCTAACCTACTCATCGCCAGCTTCATCCGAATGTCCTCCTTCAGCCGGCTTGTATTTTTCCATGATTTTCAGTTCTATCTCTCTGGATAATTCGGGATTATCGGCCAAAAATTGCTTGGCAGCTTCACGTCCCTGAGCTATCTTGGTACCTTCGTAGCTAAACCACGAACCGCTCTTACCAACGATATCAGTTTCTACACCCAGGTCAATGATTTCCCCGGTTTTTGATATACCTTCACCAAAGATGATGTCAAATGTAGCTACTCTGAATGGCGGTGCCAGTTTGTTTTTTACGACCTTCACTTTAACAGGATTACCTACAGTATTACCGTCTTTATCCTTGATAGCTGTTCCGGATTTACGGATATCCAGACGTATAGAAGCATAGAATTTCAACGCATTACCTCCGGTAGTCGTTTCGGGATTACCGAACATTACTCCGATTTTTTCGCGCAACTGATTGATAAAAATACAACAGCAGCCGGTACGGCCTATTGTAGCTGTCAGCTTACGCAATGCCTGTGACATCAGTCTTGCCTGTAGTCCCATTTTAGAATCACCCATTTCTCCTTCTATCTCACTTCTGGGTACGAGTGCAGCTACAGAGTCAATGACTATAATATCTATAGCTCCGGAACGAATCAGGTTTTCGGCAATTTCCAGCGCCTGCTCTCCATTATCCGGTTGTGATATCAATAATTCTTCTGTGTTAACACCTAAGTTTTCAGCATAAAATCGATCAAATGCGTGTTCAGCATCTATAATAGCTGCTATACCACCATTTTTCTGACATTCAGCTATGGCGTGAATGGCCAATGTTGTTTTACCTGAAGATTCAGGTCCGAATATTTCTACTATTCTACCCTTGGGAAGTCCATTGATACCCAAAGCTATGTCTAATCCCAGCGATCCCGTTGATATCGTTTCGACATTGACAACCTGCTTGTCACCCAACTTCATGATGGTACCTTTTCCGTAGGTTTTGTCGAGCTTATCCATAGTCATGGCCAGAGCCTTTAATTTTTCATCCTTTTCTTTCGACATGTTAATATACTGATTTTAAATTGTTTAAAAGGGAAAGCAAAGATATAAAAATAATATATATATATGGAATAATGTTTTAAAATTAATATTATTGCTATATTTGGATTCTATTTCACATCCAATAAAAAATAATTAATCCCTGGATTATGGAAAACAGAATCTGGCTAAAAAATTATCCTGCAGGCGTTCCTGCCAATATAGATTTTTCACAGTATGAAACTTTAGTAGCGTTTTTAAAAGATTGTTTCAAAAAGTATCCGAATAATGTAGCTTTTGAATGTATGGGTAAAAAACTCACTTATAAGGAAGTAGATCAGTATTCAGAAAGATTTGGAGCCTATCTACAGTCCAGAGGTCTCAAACCCGGAGACAGAATCGCCATAATGATGCCCAATGTATTACAATTTCCGATTGCTGTATTTGGTGCACTGAAAGCCGGATTGATTATAGTCAATACCAATCCGCTGTATACACCCAGGGAAATGCTGCATCAATTTTCGGATAGCGGAGTCAATGCCATTGTAATCATCGAAAACTTTGCCGCTAACCTGGAATCTATACTTAAAAAAACACAAATCAACACGATTATCCTGACATCTATCGGTGAAATGTTGGGTGGATTGAAGGGTACTGTCGTCAATTTCGCTGTTAAATATGTCAAGCGTATGGTTCCCAAATACCAGCTTGACAATACGATATCTTTCAATCATGCACTTAATGAAGGCAAAAGATTTTCAATTCATACGGTTGAAGGCTGTTCAGATGACGTCATTGTACATCAGTATACGGGTGGTACCACAGGTGTGTCCAAAGGAGCTATGCTGACCAACCGGAATCTGATTGCCAACATGCTACAGATCAGAAGCTGGATGACACCTTATCTTAAAGAAAGTGAAGAAGTTGTTATCTGCCCACTACCGATGTATCATATTTTTGCATTTTCAGTCAACTGTCTGGCAATGCTAAGTTTTGGTGCACACAATGTTTTGGTTACCAATGCCCGGGATTTAGGATCAGTCGTTAAGGAATTCAACAAAAATAAGATTAGTCTGATGACAGGTGTAAATACGCTGTTTAACGGGCTGAATCATTATGAAGACTTTAAATCTGCTGATTTTTCCGGATTAAAGGTGTGTGTTGGCGGTGGAATGGCAGTACAAAAATCCGTTGCTGACAAATGGAAGGAAATCACCGGGTGTTTTCTATCAGAAGGATATGGACTTACGGAGACATCACCCGTACTCACTATCAATCCTTTGGACGGAACGGGTAAACAAAACAGTATCGGTATTCCCGTTCCTTCTACGGATATACGTATTATAAAAGATGACGGATCAATATGTGGATATAATGAAGAAGGAGAAATACAAGCCAAAGGTCCGCAAGTCATGAAAGGATATTATAATCAATCCGACGAATCATCCAAAATACTTTCATCGGATGGATGGTTAAGTACAGGTGATATAGGCTACATCGATGAAGATGGATTTGTATTTATAGTTGACCGGAAAAAAGATATGATTCTGGTTAGTGGATTTAATGTATATCCAAATGAAATCGAAAGTGTTGCCGTTATGCATCCAAAAATTATGGAAGCTGCAGCAGTTGGTGTTCCTGATGAAAAGTCCACTGAAGCTGTCAAACTTTTTGTAGTCAAAAAGGACAAAAGCCTGACAAAAGACGAGGTAATCGAATTCTGTAAAAAGAATCTGGCAGGATATAAGGTGCCTAAGCATGTAGAATTTAAAGATGAATTGCCCAAGACTAATGTCGGAAAAATTCTCCGACGGGCATTGAAAGAGTAGTATGAATCAAGATAAGGGAAGTCTGTTTCTAATACCTTGTCCGGTTGCAGATAAAAAAATTTCGAGTTTATCTCGTGAAGCCCTGGATGTACTTCATGGTATTACACATTTTATAGTAGAAAGAGCCAAAACAGCCAGGCATTTTATTAAGGATGCAGGACATCCGGTACCTTTACCAGAACTTTTTATTCACGAGATTACCGATGACAACAGAGCAAACGAAGCATTTCTGCACTCACTCCTATCAGGAATCAATATAGGTGTAATTTCCGAAGCCGGTTGTCCATGTATAGCAGATCCCGGATCTGTACTGGTATTGTGGGCGCATAAGCACGGTATAAGAGTTGTACCACTTGTAGGACCATCTTCCATTTTACTTGCATTGATGGCAAGCGGTATGAACGGTCAGAACTTTGCATTCAATGGTTATCTTTCGAATAAAAAGCCGGAATTATCAGCCCAACTCAAACAATTGGAAAACAAGGTAAACAAATCCAATCAGACACAGATATGGATGGAAACTCCTTACCGTAACCAGTTTATGATAGAAACCTGTATGCTGGTATTGAATAATACTACTTTGTTATGTATCGCCTGCGATATTAATTGTGATACAGAAGATATTCAAACCCAAACAGTCGGGGAGTGGAAAAAAACGAAAACAGACCATTATCATAAAAGACTCTGCATCTATTTGATGGGATAAATGGCGGGATTTTAGGTTTTTTCTAAAAAAATAAAGCTATTATCTTGTCTAAAATGATTGATAACAGATACACAGTTATATAATACCTTTCAGTTATCTCTTTTTTAAAAATATTAAATTTTATTTCAGCAGTCTAATCTGTTGTGTAATGCTTGTTACACTTTACATATGGTATATCTCATATTTTTGTACTATAAAAACAGATTTAATATGAAAAACAGATTTTTATTCATTTTCATCAGTTTTACATTGTTCACAATTATGGCATGTAATAAGGACGAAAATACAAATTCATTGGACGGCGCTACAGATATTAAATTAACGGAAGTTGATTCTGAGACCGGTGTAAGTGCAATTTTAAACGGAGAACCATTACCTAAAGATGCAGTATCAGATGTAAAGATTATTTCAAGGAAGGATGGGATAGTAACCTATAATGGTAGTATTAACGGTAATAAGTTAACAACAGAACAAAAGCAACGGTTACTTAATACTTTGCCTGCATTGGTTGATTATTATAAGCCCAAAGATGCGAGTTTTAAATTAGGAACCAATAATACCATTGAATACACATTCAAGGTTAAGGTAACATCCGAAGGCTTTCAGCATAGCTTTATTGATGGAAAACCTATGACAATCAAGTATGGAGATCCTGAAGGTAAAGAGTACAAAATTAAAAGGGATAATGGCGATGAACTTGTTGCAAAAGTTACTGAAAAAACAGGTAAAGATGACTTTCCATACGGATTTTTTTATATAAAAACCAGCAAGATCGAATTCACCAGTCCCGATAATGATCCGGCATTTAAGAAAACTACTGCAAGAATCAATCACAAATTCGGATTGGTATATCTTGAAATAGAAGACAAGGATAAAAACAATCTTCAAATGAAGTTTTTTCCATGGCATGTATTGTAGAGATTTAACAACTATATAAGTATAGCATTTGTAAAGTCAAACCGGAATCTGCCTATGTAAAAAAAAAAGTTTTGGATAGAATTTTTGTCCAAAGTATAAAAATAGAAAAAAATACAATACATTAACTATCCTTTGAGAAAAAATATTCTATTTTAAAAAGTACCATTTTTTTTAAAGTCTGACCATTGTCAGGCTTTTTTTATTTAATACGATTTTTACATACAAACCAGACCAATATTTAGATAAAATTATAAAAATAACGGTTAAAAACTCATATTATTAATCAGGGTGTGCATCCTAATAGATAAAGTGATTTATGGAGATATATAGATGTTTTATCTATAGCTTTTCATTATTTGTGTGTCTTTTAATATCCCTGGTTGTTTTTTTATCAATATTCTTCTTAAGTGCTTCATCCAGGTCTATTCCTGTTTGGTTGGCGAGACAGGTGACCACCCATATGACATCGGCAAGTTCGTCAGCAAGTTTTTGTATTTGTTCCTCAGGTGTAAGTGGAGTTTTGAAAGACTGTTCGCCATATATACGGGCTATAAGACGGGAAACTTCCCCTACTTCTTCAGTGAGAATTGCCATATTGGTCAATTCAGAGAAGTAGCGAACACCTATTGTTTTTATCCATTTATCTACCAGTTGCTGATATTCTGATATTTGCATTATTCTTTATTTTTGGAGTCTATAATAATCGTTACTGGTCCATCATTAGTCAGATGTACCTGCATATCTGCGCCAAAAATACCAGACATTACGGATCTGCCTGACTGAACTTCCAGTTGTTTTAAAAAATATTCATAAAGAGGAATAGCCGTTTCCGGCCGCGCAGCTTTAATATAGGATGGACGGTTTCCTTTCTTTGTACTTGCATGCAATGTAAATTGACTCACTACCAGAAAATTACCATTAACATCCTGAACAGGCAAATTCATTTTACCTTCTGCATCACTGAATATCCTCATTGCAGCTATTTTACCGGTCAGCCAGTCAGCATCTTGCAGTGAATCAGTTTCTTCTATTCCCAGGAGAATTAATATGCCTTGATCTATGTGAGAATGTATAACTTTGTCAATCTCTACAGTGGCTTGGGTCACACGTTGTAAAACTACTCGCATAATATAATTATAAACATATAAATAAAAATAAATATATAAACCAATGACTTTTAATATTAGTTTTCTATAATTATCCACATACATATTGTGAAAAGAATTGTAAAAGTAAATCTTTATCCATAATAAATAAAAATACAAATTTAAAAAAAATATATATAAACATTTTTGATTACTAATCATTATGCATTCAACACGGATTCCACAAGTTGATAAGATAAAACATATCCACCAGTAGTATATAAATAATTAATTTAATAAATGTTAATTAATTCAATTTCAAGTCAATATGTTTAATAGCCATGTAGATAAGTTATGTATAAAATAGTACTTATAAATTTTAGGATACTTATACACATATACACATTGCTAATAATAAATAATAGAATTTTATATAAATAATTTAATATTATTAGTAAAAAAAGCAGACATGGAAAAATGAAATTTTTTTTATTGTTTCTGATTAATTATTTTTGTTGCATGATTGAATCAAAAAGATATTCTCAACAGGTACTTACATGGCTGTTTATCGGTATTGTTATGATTTTCCTTCAGGTCGTTATTGGAGGAATAACACGATTGACAGAATCGGGATTATCCATAACAAAGTGGGATGTTGTAAGTGGAACTTTTCCACCATTAACAGAAGCTGGTTGGCAAAAAGAATTTGATTTGTATAAACAAACTCCTCAATACAGGGAAATCAATGAAGGTATGTCTTTCAGTGATTTTAAGTTTATTTATTTCTGGGAGTATGTTCACAGATTGTGGGCAAGAGTTATGGGGTTTGTATTTTTGATACCTTTTATCTATTTTGTAGTTCGGAAAAAACTGGACAGTAAACTGTACAAAAACTTAGGTATAGTAATGCTACTTGCCATATTAGCAGCAACTTTTGGATGGATTATGGTAGCCAGTGGACTCATAGAAAGACCCTGGGTGAATGCTTATAAACTATCATTACATTTATTAATTGCCTTTTCAGTGTATGTAGCATTGTTATGGACGTATATAAATGCTAAATGGGATAAACCAATTACAAATATAAAAGACAAAGGAATTTATACTCTATTTATTTGGTTTACAGTATTTTTTATATTACAATTATTCTTAGGTGGTGTTTTATCAGGTATGCGGGCTGCTGTTGTTTATCCTACCTGGCCTGATATGCATGGAAGTTATTTTCCATCAGTAATTTTTGATTTGAATCAGTGGAATGCGGATAATTTCAATAATTACGATAAGAATCCATTCATGCCTGCCCTCATACATTTTTTACACAGAAATACAGCATACATAGTGATGATAATTGGCTTAATAGTCAGCTACAGATTTATTATAAATAAATTAGATATTACTAATCGTCTATTATATAGGAAAGTAGGTTATATATTTGCAGGTTTTATTTTTTTACAGGTATTACTTGGGATATTAACAGTATTGAATAGTAAAGGTGAAATTCCCGTATCTCTGGGTGTTTTGCATCAAATGGGTGCTTTATTATTAATAACAATTGTAGTATATATATTATTTTTACTAAAAGGAACAACTGATAAATAGTTAATTACTATATAAAATGAAAGGCAGATATGATTAATTTTAATATTATAGAAGAAAAGAAATTTAAGTATTTTGAAAGTTCTCCAGGAAAGGAGCCTATCATTTTACTTCACGGCCTTTTAGGTGCTTTAAGTAATTTTGATGGTATTATAAATACTTTTTCAGACAGATATAATGTAGTGGTTCCTATTCTTCCTCTTTTCGAAATTTCTCCAAGAAGTTTAACAGTTATGAACCTGGTAGGATTTGTAGAAGATTTTGTACATCATAAAAATTTTGAAAAGGTACATATACTTGGAAATTCTCTAGGTGGACATATAGCACAGTTATATACTTTAAAAAACCCTGATCAAGTATTGAGTTTGATTTTAACAGGAAGTAGTGGTTTGTTTGAGAATTCGATGGGAAATACATTTCCGAAACGAGGAAATTATGAGTATATAAAATCCAAAGCAGAAGGTGTATTTTATAATCCCGAAGTAGCTACTAAGGAATTAGTTGATGAAGTATATACTACTGTAAATAATCTAAAGAAAGCAATTTGTGTTGTTGCTATTGCCAAATCAGCAGTCAGGCATAATCTTGAAGATAAACTACATTTGATAACTACTCCAACATTAATAGTATGGGGAATACAAGATACTGTAACTCCGATATGGGTAGGTGAAAAGTTTCATGAATTATTATCTAATTCATTAATGGTAAAGATTGATAAATGTGGACATGCTCCTATGATGGAATTACCAGATTTATTTAATCAAGCTCTCGAAGACTTTCTTAATAGATTAAGAGAAAATACTTTTAATTCGGTATCAAAAGAATCCTATACATTAAATATATAAATGCTGTAAGCATTATCCTTTTTTTATAAAATAATAATTTAAAATACTATGTTCCACGTGGAACATAGTATTTTTTATGAAGTAAGTTTGACAATATGTTTCACGTGAAACATAATATAATCAAAGGAATCGTGCAGTATATGAATCTTTAATATTTTTTAAACCTTCAGGTACGCCTTCATAAACCAAATATCCTCCCTCTTTTCCACCTTCCGGACCAAGGTCTATAACCCAATCTGCAGCATTAATTACACTCATATTGTGTTCGACAATCAGTACTGTATGACCATTTTCAACCAATGCATTGAAAGCTCCCATTAATTTGTCAATATCATAAAAGTGAAGACCTGTGGTAGGTTCGTCAAATATAAAAAATACATTATTTTTTGTATATTCCTTTACCATAAAGGAAGCTAATTTAACACGTTGAGCTTCACCACCAGATAATGAATTAGAAGACTGACCTAATTTGATATAACCCAATCCGACATCATATAAGGGTTGTATTTTATTGATTATACTTTTTTGTTTACTAAAAAAGTATAGTGCTTCTTCAATACTTAATTCAAGTATGTCGTAGATATTTTTATCGAGATATTTAACCTCTAATATTTCATTCTTAAATTTTTTACCATTGCAAACCTCACACGGTATATTGACATCTGCTAGAAACTGCATTTCTATATTAATAGTACCTTCACCTTTACAGTTATCACATCTTCCTCCATCCACATTGAATGAAAAATGCTTAGGTTCAAAACCGTTTATTTTGGATGCTGGCTGACCTGCGAACAATTTTCTTATATCGTCATAAGCTTTTACATAAGTTACGGGATTCGATCTTGATGTTTTACCAAGTGGATGCTGGTTAATCATTTCGACCTGCTGTATTTGTTTCAGGTCACCGCTTAGCTGTCCGTAATTATGGAGTGTGTTTCCCGATTGATTATCTTCAATTATTGATTTGAGTACAGGATATAATGTATGCTGTACCAAACTGGTTTTGCCGGAACCCGATACACCCGATACAACAGTGATAGCATGTAATGGTATATGGATATCAATATTTTTTAAGTTGTGCTCACTGGCACCTTTGAGATAAATGTTATGATTTAATTTTCTTTTATATTCAGGTAAAGTAATTTGCTTCCTTCCTGTAATGTAGTCTGCTGTTATTCCATTATTTTTTCCTTGAATAAAATCTTTGTAACTTCCTGAATAGACAAGTTCCCCTCCATGAATACCTGCCATAGGCCCTATATCTACAATGTAGTCGGCATTGCGTATAACGGTATCCTCATGCTCAATGACTATAACTGTATTGCCCTGATTTCTTAATTTTTTTAATACTTTCACCAGATTGGATGTATCACGGGGATGTAATCCTACACTGGGTTCATCCAGTATATATAATGAATTGGTAAGATGACTTCCTAAAGTTCTTGTCAGATTTATACGTTGAGTCTCACCTCCACTGAGCGTATTTCCCAGCCGATCCAGAGAAAGATATCCCAATCCTATTTCCTCCATGGTAGATAACCGGTTTTTCAACTCCGTAAAAATAATTTCGGCGATGGTTGTATCATGTACACTGAGTTGAACAGTATTGATAAATTCAGCCAGTTCACTGATTGACATCTGACTTAGCTCTGCTATATTTTTGCCAGATATTTTTACGTATAACGCCTCTTTTCTCAATCGGCTGCCCATACACATATTACAATTTGTCTTTCCCCTATAACGGGACAACATAACCCTGCTCTGTATTTTATAGGATTCTTGTTCAAGCATGTTAAAGAATGCATGTATACCTTCAAAATATGCATTACCATTCCATAATAATACTTTTTGACTATCAGATAATTCTTTATAGGGTTTGTGAATTGGAAAATCAAATTTTGATGCACTTCTTATAATCTGGTTATTCCATAACTTACCTTTTTCACCACGCCAGCAAGCGACAGCTTCTTCATAAATACTTAAATTCGGATTTGGGATAACTAAATCAGGATCAATACCCAGTATTTTACCGTATCCTTCACATTTGGGACATGCTCCATATGAATTATTAAAATTAAACAAATGTGGGTCCGGTTCTAAAAAAGAAATGTCTCCTTCTTCAAATCGATTGTTAAAATACTGAAGGTTACCATCAAATGTATCTATATAACATTCACCACCAGATTCAGAAAATGCAAGGAGCACAGAATCAGCAACTCTCTTTTTATTTTCTTCATCAGTATTCACTACAAAACGGTCAATAATGACTTTATACTGATGACCTGATATAGTATTTGAAATATTGGTAACGATATCAGATCCTTCCAGAATATTCTGTATGTCATAAACATTTTTATCATATATCACACGGTTAAATCCTTTCTGTACCAGCAATTCCAGATCCTGTTGGATAGGTCTCTCAAACTTAGTCTGAAGAGGTATTAACAATTGAATCTTTGTTTGGACAGGAAGGGAGAAAATGTAATTTACAACATCGATAACCTGATGTTTTTTGATTTCATTACCGGTTACAGGAGAGTATGTTTTACCAACCCTGGCGTATAATAACCGTAGTAAATCATATATTTCGGTCATAGATCCTACAGTAGAACGAGCATTGGAATTGCTTACCTTTTGTTCGACAGCAATAGCAGGACTTATACCTTTTATATAATCTACTTCCGGCTTTTTCATTCTGTCCAGAAACTGTCGTGCATAGGAGGATAAACTTTCTACATACCTGCGCTGACCTTCGGCATACAAGGTATCTATGATAAGCGAAGATTTACCAGATCCTGAAAGACCAGTTACGACTACCAGATTGTTTTTGGGAATAAGTAACTCAATATTTTTGAGATTATTAGAGCGTGCACCTTTGATGTGGATATATTTTCTATATAATGATTTATTATCACTTTCAGATAATGATTCAGATTTAACTTTACTATTCGACTTCAAATTATGGATATTTATTTTATTATAACTATGGGTAAATAACGGACATTATGCAATGATAATAATAATATATTGATTTATTACAATTAAAAAACTGATGAGATATCATTGTGTTCAACGTTTATGTATTATACAATGTAATTTGTTTATAAAATGTTGTAAATCCATATTTGAATTTAAGATATAGTAAACTGTTTAATAATTCGTCAAATTATTAGTACATAATAATAATTATATGGATATTTGCAAACAAAATTTTTCTTATGGCAACATTTCCAAGCGACATCGAAATTGCTCAGCAGGCAAAAATCAGACACATTAAAGAGATTGCTTCCAAATTAAACATCGGGGAAGATGATCTTGAGTATTATGGTAAGTACAAAGCTAAGTTACCATTACATTTAAGACAAGAACAACCTAAGGGAAAGCTGATACTGGTATCTGCACTTTCACCTACTAAATACGGTGAAGGAAAAACAACCATGTCTATAGGTCTGGTAGATGGCCTGAATTATAATGGTAATAAAACTGTAGCAGTATTGCGAGAACCATCCTTAGGCCCTATTTTTGGTGTAAAAGGCGGTGCTGCGGGCGGAGGATATGCCCAGGTCATACCTATGGAAGATATTAATCTACATTTTACCGGAGACTTTTCAGCTATCGAAAAAGCTAATAATCTGTTAGCAGCTCTGATTGATAATAATATACAGAATAAGCAGTATAGTCTTAATATTGACCCACGTACAGTTGCCTGGAAAAGGGTGATGGATATGAATGACCGTGCACTCAGACAAATCGTTATTGGATTGGGTGGTAAGAGCAACGGAATCATAAGAGAAGATGGATTTAATATTACAGCAGCATCAGAGATAATGGCTATTTTGTGTTTAGCCAAGGATATAGAAGATTTAAAATACAGAATTGGCAACATATATATAGGTATGACCTTTGATGGAAAACCTGTTTTTGCAAGAGATCTCAAAGCCGTCGGTGCTATGACTACCTTACTTAAGGATGCTATAAAACCTAACTTAGTTCAGACACTTGAAGGTAATCCCGCAATTCTGCATGGCGGACCTTTTGCGAGTATTGCACAAGGAACCAACTCAGTTATTGCGACTAAGATGGGGTTAAGTCTGGCAGATTATGTAGTTACAGAAGCTGGATTTGGGGCTGATCTGGGTGCAGAAAAATTTATGCATATAAAATGTGTACAATCCGGATTAAAACCGGATGGTGCAGTTGTAGTAGCTACAGTCAGAGCATTAAAACATCATGGAGGTGCAGATAAAGACAATTTGTCGGCACCAAATCCGGAGGCAGTCAGAAAAGGATTTGCCAATCTTGAAAAACACATAGAAAATGTACAAAAGTTTGGCATTAATCCGGTAGTTTGCATTAATGCATTTCCAACAGATACAAATGAAGATTACGATATTATTAAAGAATTATGCGCCGTTATGGGCGTAAAAGCGGTAGTGAGTACAGCATTTGCAGAAGGTGGCAAAGGCGCTTCAGCAATTGCTAAAGCCGTTGTTGAAAGTATTGAAGCAGGAACTAATAAGTTTACACCATTGTATAAACTCACAGACTCAATTGAACATAAAATACATACTATAGCCACTGAATTATATGGAGCTGATGGAGTTGAATATACTTCAAAAGCCCGTACTCAGTTAAAACAAATCGATAAGCTGGGATTTGGTGGCTTCCCTGTTTGTATGGTAAAAACACCGGTTTCCTTGTCAGATGATGAGAAGAAAATCGGACGACCACGCGGTTTTAAAATAACAGTTCGTGAATTTGAATATTCAGCAGGTGCCGGTTTTGTAATTCCGCTTCTGGGTGATGTAATGCGTATGCCGGGATTGCCACCGATTCCAAGCGCTGAAAATATAGATATTACAAATGATGGTAAAATCAGCGGATTGTTTTAGTTAAGTATAGTAACGCTGATAAAAATAAAGAGACGCTTTTTCTGTTCATTTGGGAAAAGCGTCTTATTGTTTTAATAAAGTGCGGAGCCTGTATGAATATTATCTAATGTTTCAATAGAAAAAGTTTTACCGTAGTTTAAAAACATACATATATGTGTAAACAGGATTTATTATATATCTCCTGTGTTACTTATTTTTTCTATATCTTCTTCGATACTACGTAACCGTGTTTTGCAAAATTCAGCAAGTTCAATCGCCCGTTTAAGTTTATTACTCAGGTCTTCCAGTCCGGTATTTTCAGATTGGAGTTCTTCAAGAATTTTATTGAGCTCCTGATAAGCACTGTCATATGTCATTTTTTTTGCCATAATAGGGATTGTATTAATAGTAATAGATATATTTAATTACGTCCGATTATTGGGGTTTAACTATTATTTGACCATCATGAAATTCTATACATGTTTCTGAACTTGTTTTGTATTTTATTTTAGAATCTATAATGGTATTACTTTGTCTTATGATAGCATATCCTTTTCTAAGAACGTTGGCCGGATTCAGCAAACTGATGGATTTTTCGTTGAAATCCAATGTATTCCTATGTTTTTGAATAAGTAGCTTAGTATGTGTAAAACATTGCTTCATAACCTGGTCTACCGATTGATAATGTGTACGGATAATCTCAGATGGCAATAATGCAAGTATTTGAATTGTTTTATTTAATAATATTTCTTCCTGCTTAACCTGTCTTTGCCCGATTTGTTGTATGGACTGTACCAACCAGTTGACATTCGACTCAAAAGTTTCATTGATATTGATTAAAAAATCAGCCACAGCTGTTGGTGTTTTCAGATATGTGTTGGCTACAATGTCAGCTACTGTATTGTCGATTTCATGTCCAATACCGGTTATCACAGGATACGGACATCTGGCAATCTCAACACCAATATTGTAATTATCAAACCAAGATAAATCTATTTTGGAACCGCCGCCCCTGATGATCAGGACAGCATCATAATGTATTTCGGATGCTCCTATTTTTTGAAGCATTGCACATACCTCTCTTTCGGTATTCTGACCCTGCATGGCAGCATTGTATAAATCTATCCGGAATGCATATCCATTTGCATTTTGATGTAAATGGGTTGTAAAATCCTTGTATCCAGCTGCATTAAGTGCAGATATTACAGCAACACGTTGAATGACATTGGGTAATTTGATCTGTTTATTCAAGTCAATCCATCCTTCGTTAGTCAGTTTTTGAATTATTTTTTGTCTTTGTATCTCCATCTGACCGATGGTAAATGCCGGATCAATATCTTCAATAACCAACTTCAGACCATAGCGTTCATTAAATTCAACCTGAACTTTCAATAAAACATGAATACCTTCTTTCAGAATGGAAGGTAAAATTTCCCCTAACTTGTTTTTTAAAAAAAGAAAGGACTTATACCAGATGTTGGCAGATATCTGAGCTGTTATTTCGCCGGTGTCTTCGTTATGATAGATTAAATCCAGATATACATTACCTTTGACTTCCTTTATTTGCGATATTTCACAGTTAACCCATATAGGTTCCGGGAAATTAAGTGATATAACCCGACGTACATATTCATTAAGTTCAAACAGGGAATAAGACTGACGCATTTGTATTAATATATAGGTTATTTACCAGGATTTGACCTGATAAGGATACCGGATAGTGTATTCTTTTGAAATCATCTCTGAAAGTATATTTTTCAATTCATCGATATTATCCTTGTTGGCAGCTGATATCATTACATTTTCGCAATGATACATATTGGTAAATTTTTCTTTAATATCAGCTATTATTTCTTTTTTAGTTTGATTATCCAGGTAATCGTCAAAATATGTTTTGGTATATATATCCATTTTGTTAAAAACCATCAGGGTAGTCTTTTGTCCTGCCCCCATATCATTCAATGTATTCTGTACAGTCTGAATCTGATCCTCATAATGCGGATGAGAAATATCAATTACATGAACCAATATATCACTTTCTCTTACTTCATCCAGAGTTGACTTGAAGCTTTCAATGAGATGGTGTGGCAATTTACGTATGAAACCCACTGTATCTGATAATAGAAACGGCATGGTTTCCCATACGATTTTACGTACTGTAGTATCCAAAGTTGCAAAAAGCTTATTTTCTGCGAAGACCTCAGATTTACTCAGAAGGTTCATCAGGGTAGATTTTCCTACGTTGGTATATCCTACAAGAGCAACTCTGATTAATTCGCCTCTGTTTTTCCGTTGAGTCAACGTTTGTTGCTCTATTTTTTCCAGCTTCTTTTTAAGAATGGCTATTTTTTCACGAATGATACGTCTGTCCGTTTCTATTTCCTGCTCACCCGGTCCCCGCATTCCAATACCACCACGTTGTCTTTCAAGGTGAGTCCACATTCCTCTTAACCTGGGTAACAGATATTGCATCTGAGCCATTTCGACCTGAGTTTTAGCTTGTGCAGTTTGAGCTCTTCCAGCAAAAATATCGAGTATAAGTAAACTTCTGTCAACTATTTTAATCTTGAGGTAGGATTCCAGAAAGTTATTTTGTTTACCTGTGAGATCGTCATCAAATATTGCAAGCGTAACAGTAGGATTATTATCAATATAATTTTTAATTTCCTGAAGTTTACCGGAACCGACAAATGTTTTGACATGTGGGTGAGGTAGTTTTTGAACGAATGTTTTTGAAGTAATTGCTCCGGCTGTCGTTGCTAAAAATTCAAGTTCAGCCAAATGCTCCATAACATCTGCTTCGATTTCATCTTTTTTAATGATGCCCACTAATACACAGTGTTCATCTACAGATTTTATTCCTTTTTTTCTTTCTTTTCCTATGTTCCAGTCTTCAGACATATGAAATGATAATTTTAATGAATGTACAAAGATAAAGAATATTGTGCAGGAATTGAGACAATATTACAAGTATTAATAAACTCTTATATTTTAGTTAAATTAAATAATTGAATAAATAGTTTCATGATATTAGTATACCTTTGTGATAATTATGCGAATAATAGCACTCATATTATCATTTTTTATATTTCATCAATCACTGGATGTCTGTGCACATGACTTAAAGCAGGTTCCTGCTAAGGATATACAAACAGTTCCGTCATCCACTATCAGCAATTACGAACATAAAAATGACTGTTGCTCGGCATTAAAGCAGCATGATCAGCATAATTCAGATAAAGAAGACAATCACAAACACTGCAATGGTGATTTTTGTAAATGTATGACTTGTATCAAAGTATATTTATCTGATTCGCGTGTACGGTTTGAACTCAATTTTAAAAGCTCTTTTTTAAATGAAGATATCAATCAGACTGTTTTTTATCATTCTTATGATTTTTATACAAAGCTTGTACACCCTCCGAAATTTTAAATTATTTATTTAGCAGGATGCATCATGCATCCGCCATGACTGTTCTTTTTTCCTGTTTGAACAAATTATTATTGAAGGTCGTATTTCCGTCTTTTAACCTTGATTTTAATATGAATAAATCATGACATTCTGAAATTCAGATAAACAGGAAATAATAATTTTAGATAATTTAAATTAATTAAAACAATGAATACATTTATAAAATATGCATTTATATGCATTATTACTATATTTTTTAATGTAAATAATGCAAGTGCACAATCAACGATTAGTATTCCTGTATCAGGAGCATGTGGAATGTGTAAAACCAGAATTGAAACGGCAGCTAAAAAAACTACCGGAGTAACGAAAGCTGTCTATGATCTGGATAAACAGTCGCTGACAGTTCAGACTCAACCGTCATTCAACAGACAAAAACTCGTGGATGCAATTTTGTCAGTAGGTCACGATGCTGATGGTCAAAAAGCAGATGATGCTGTTTATGAAAAATTGGATGGTTGTTGTCACTACCGTGATGCTGAAGAAGATGGTCATGAAGGTCACAATCATGAAGGGGATGATAACGAAGGTCACAATCACGAAGGGGACGATCATTCGGGACATAATCACGGTAATACACAAGCTCAAACACCAGTTAAAGTAGCTGATTATTCAAATAAGCTGACAGGTACGGTTTATGAAAAATCAGAAAAAGGAGAGCTTTTGCCATTAATAGGAGCAAGTGTTGTATGGCTTAAAGATAATAAAGGTACTGTTACCGATCACGATGGAAAATTTGAAACAACATTTCGCAAAAAAGGAGATTTTCTTGTTATTTCTTATATAGGTTATAGTCCGGATACTATTCAGATAGAAAAGGCCGGTAATATTAGTATAACAATTTCAACTCCTAACTTATTGAATGAGGTAACCATATCACACAAGCGTAAAAGTACTGAAATATCCTATCTGGAACCCATAAAAGTATATCAGATTTCCAGTAAAGAATTGTTGAAAGCTGCTTGTTGTAATCTTGCGGAGAGTTTTGATACGACACCTGCAATAGATGCAGCATCAACAGATGCCGTAACTGGAATACGTAAAATAGAAATGCTGGGACTTGCCGGTCCTTATATCCAGTTGACAACCGAAAATATGCCTTCGATAAGAGGATTGGCTGCTTTGCAGGGTCTCGCTTATATACCCGGACCCTGGGTAGAAAGTATGCAATTGAATATGGGTGCAGGTTCTGTAGTCAATGGATTTGAAAGTCTTACAGGACAAATTAATGTCGAACTGCGTAAACCATCTAATCACGATCAGTTGCTTTTGAATGCTTATGCTAATCAATCCGGAAGATACGAAATGAATACCTTTAACCGTCAGGCAGTCAGTGAAGAATGGAGTACCGCATCTATGTTGCATGCTTCACTAAGAAATCTTAGAACAGATCACAATGGAGACGGATTTATGGACTCGCCTTTAGGTAAGCAATTCGGATTTATCAATCGTTGGGACTGGTCAAATGGTCATGGGCAGGAAAGTCAGGTAGGAGTCAAACTGACATATATGGATAATATCAGTGGTCAAAAAGATTTTGATCCGGTGAGATCAGTAAGAGATCAGGTTTGGGGTGCTGATATCACAACACAACGCGCTGAAATATGGGTAAAAAGAGGATTTGTGAGTCTGGATGCTCCATATAAAAGTTTGGGAGTTCAATTCTCAGGTACCTACCATGACCAGAAAGCACAATTCGGATTAAGGAGATATGATGCTACACAAAAGTCCCTGTATTTTAATATGATTTATCAGTCCATTATCGATAATACCGATCATCAGGTACGTATGGGAACGAGCTTCCAGTACGACAATTTTGATGAATTGGTAGCCAACGACGTTTATACCCGAAATGAATGGGTACCCGGAGTATTTGGAGAATATACTTATAAAGGTTCTGAAAAAATGACCTTGCTTGTTGGCGGTCGTGCTGATTATCACAATAATTTTGGATTATTTTTTACACCACGTGTTAACCTGAGATTTGCACCTAATGAAAAGACAGTATTCAGAATTGCTGCCGGTAGAGGTCAGAGAACAGCCAGTATATTTGCTGAGAATATTGGGTTGTTTGCAAGTAACAGATCGATTGTTATAGAAGGAGGTGATATTAATAAAACACCTTATGGTCTCGATGCTGAAGTATCGTGGAACCTGGGTGTGAGTGCTACCAAAGAAATTGCAATAGCAAAGAGAACACTTAATTTATCAGCTGACTTCAACAGAATTCAATTTGAAAATCAGATTGTGGTGGATCTTGACAGAAGCGCCAGAACGGTTGCATTTTATAACCTGAAAGGAAAATCCTATTCCAATAGCTTACAGCTACAGGCAGACATGGATGTAACGGATTGGCTGGACCTGAGAATTGCATACAGATATAATGATGTACAGACCACTTATGGTGAAGAGCTTCTTCAGAAGCCTTTATCATCTCCGCATCGTGCTTTTGCCAATCTGGCAGTTAAAGCAGGTAGAGGATGGGTTGTAGACTATACAGTAAACAGACTGAGCAAGGTCAGAATTCCGAATACACAGGATAATGATGCTGCATTTCAATTACCGGAATATTCAAAACCATATTTTCTGAGTAATGTACAGGTGACCAAGTCATGGAAGAATAAATTTGAAGTATATGCCGGTGGTGAAAATATCTTCAATTATAAGCAGGATAACCCTATATTGAGTGCATTGAACCCGTTTGGTTCATACTTTGACAGCTCTATCGTATGGGGTCCGATAATGGGCGTGAATGTCTATGCAGGATTGAGATATACGCTGTAGATAATTTAATTTTACAAATTTAAAAATGGCTGGATGTACATCGGGATGTATATTTGGCCATTTTTATTAGGTCCTGATTAATAACGATTCCAATTGATAAATTTCAACCTCTTTTTAAAGCTGGAGTGTTGTTGCGTTTAACATTGCTACCAAATTCATTGGACAATCTGCTTAACTCCTGTTTCATCAAAGAGATATAAGCCTCGATCTGATCATACATATCTGCTCTGTTTTGAAGTTGCTCAGCCGAATATTTTCCACCTGTACCAAAGTAGATAGGGATATTCCTGTCATCTTTTTCTACCGTATCTATCTGACCGAAAGCCGTCCAGTTATGTATCAGTTGCTCTCTGAGCGTTCGTTCACTACCTGCCGGATTTTTATAATTCAGATAATACCATATGGAAGGTGGCAGTGTTTTCGAAACAACAGGTCCGTACCATATTTCGGCAGGTGTATTCCTGAAATGATAAAAAAATGTCTTTGGATTATTAAACAACATCAGCAATCCCAGGGATGCTTCGGCAAGGCTGGTACCTATGGCCACATAAGTACTGGCATTTCCTGATAATAATTCGGCAGCTACCGATCCGGCAGCACCTGTTACAATGGACCCGATAACCAATTTTTTTTCACGGGTATCTGACTTCCCTTTTAAGAATCCTGAAATTTGAGATGCACGTTCTTCTTCACAGTCCAGTTCACTGGTAACAGAGGATATTTCCAGTGAACTGGTATTAATGGTGTGATTAACGGATTGTATTATCTCTAAAATTTCAATTTTTAGATCTGTAGATGGGTTCATTTTAAATTCATCACTCAATAACGCATATTTGTTCAGGTCATCCAACAAACCCAATGCATTCGCTATATTCAGTGAAGTAGCTGAATAATTACTGGTGAGTGCTGTATCCAGGTGTAAAGTATGTATAGGTCTGGGTAAATTATCTGCAGTATAGGCATAATCGGATTGATGATAGCAACTACTGTTCTCGTATGTCAGTGCTGAAGGTGCCTTTTTTGTAACGGTACATGACTGTATAGTAACAAGGATAAAATATAAGAAAAATATTTTTTTAAAATGATAAGGCATATTTTTAATGAAGTTATAAATTAATAAGTATGTAAAACTTGACGCTATATTTTTTAATTCAATTATAAATTATCCGTTGTATAGATTTATTTTATACAAGGACGAAATGTAGGTATTAGTTACAAATCATCGAAATATTGAAGTAATATAAGTTCCAAATATAATATGAATATTTATAATTTTGAATTTAAATATTCTTTTTACAAAGTTAGGGTTGTTAAACGCACAGTATAATAAAATATTGTATAAATATTTTATATAATATTTTTAATTTTATATCAATGAAAATTAAATTACTAATTTTATATATTCTGATTTTCAAATAATGTAATTTTGCATAAGAATTATTTATATTTCTGATATTATAATAATAGTTCTGTAAAAATTTTATATATGACAAAAGCAAATGACAAATAAGGTGGGTATTATCTATTGTGGTATGGATTACTGAAATGTTATTTTATAAAATATATAAATTTGAGTAAAAGATAAAATTTTATTTTTAATCAAAATCCAATTGTAAAATTATGAGTAGGGTCATCATCATAGGAGGAGGAGTCGCAGGAATGAGTGCAGCACACGAACTTATCGAAAGAGGATATCAAGTTGAAATCTTCGAAGCGAATTCAGTTTATGCAGGTGGTAAAGCACGGAGTGTTGATGTTCCGGGAACCAACCTGAAAGAAGTTAATAAATTTCTTCCAGGAGAACACGGTTTCCGTTTTTTCCCAGGTTTTTATCAACATATAACAGATACTTTGACCCGTATACCTTTTAAAGGCAAAGACGGGAAGACGCAGCCAGAAGGAGTTTTCAACAACCTAACACCTACAGATACCATCATGATTGCCCGCTATGGCAAGAAAGGTATTGTAGTCAATGCAAGATTTCCACACACCCGATCCAGTTGGAAAGTTCTATTGGACAATCTTTTTAGAGGAGCAGATACAGGACTTACAGAAGAAGAAAAGAAATTTTTCGCTCACCGTATGTTTCAAATAGCTACCAGTTGCAGAAAAAGGAGGAATAATGACTACGAAAAGTTAGGTTGGTGGGAATTTATGGAGACAGATAGGTTTTCAGAAACATATAAAAATCTTTTGGTCGTTGGATTTACGAGAACATTGGTAGCCGCTAATGCCAAAACAGCTTCAACTAAAACAGCCGGTGACATTGTACTTCAATTGGTTTATTGCGGGCTTCAGCCATGGGTAAATCCTGACAGAGTATTAAATGGCCCGACCAATGATGTTTGGCTTAATCCCTGGAAGGAATATTTACTAAAACAAGGTGTAAAGTACAACCATGGTGCTCAGGCAATACACATTGAAATGAAAGATAGAAAAGTCAATTCAATAACTGTAAAAACAGGTGGTTCAGATTTGACTCAGCAAAAAGAAATTTCTGTATCAGGAGACCATTATCTGTTTGCATGTCCTGTTGAAAGAATGGCCGATTTAATTTCGGATGAAATGATGGAAGTAGATGCCTGTTTTTCATATTTAAAACAATTGGCTTCAAGCGTCAGTTGGATGAATGGAATACAGTATTATCTGAATGTAGATATCAGCATTAATCAAGGTCATATAATATTAAGTGACACAGAATGGGCACTAACGGCAATATCTCAAAAACAATACTGGAAGGATTATGATTTTAGTAATAGATTTAACGGTAAAGTAAAAGGAATTCTTAGTGTTGATATTTCTGATTGGCTTCATACAGAATACAAAGGAGTTTTGGCAGAAAACTGTGATGCTGAGACTATAGATCGCTATGTTTGGGAACAAATCGAAAAGAGTCTCAATGTTGATGGAAATATAGTAGTCGACAGGAGTATGGTAGAATTTTTTTATCTGGACAGGGATATCAAATGGGATAAAAAGAAATATCAGAATGTTGACAAAGAACCGTTGCTGGTAAATAATACTAATACCTGGTCATTAAGACCTACAGCCTCTACAAATATTGAAAATCTGTATCTTGCAGGCGACTATGTACGTACCAATACAGATCTGGCTACGATGGAAGGTGCCAATGAATCTGCCAGAAGAGCAGTCAATTGTATTATCGATGCGGATGGTCATAAGAAGAGCTATGCTCAAATATTTAAATTCAAAGAACCATGGTTTTTTGATCTTATGAAATGGTGGGATAAAAATCGTTATAATAAAGGGTTGCCTTATAGCTCAGATATTCCATGGTCTATCCGGTTTCCGACTTATATTATGGGTATGTTATTTCTTGTAGAAGGTTTTTTTATTTTCCTTTTTAATAAGCTTCAACTCAGAGTACAGTCTGGTTTTATTTTTACTACCGTTGGTATCACATTTATAATTGCGGCGCTCTCTGCCCGATTTGATTGGGGACCAATTAGTGCACTGCTATTGTCAGTTGGTATGTTTTCAGTGATTTTGAGTTATACTTTTCGAAATCACGATATGTTCATTAAAAAACTGCTGGTCTTATGTTTAACAGCAGGAGTTTTTGAGTTAGTTGCAGATAATTGGCTGGTGAATGGAATCAAGTCTCTTATATATCAACCCTATGAACTCATGATTTGGGCTTCTCCGGTTTATATGCCTTTCTCATGGGCAGTAGTCCTGTTGCAGGTTGGGTACATTGGAAACTTAATTTTAAGAAAATTTAATCTCTTGGTGGCTTCTGTCTTTTCTATGATATTGGGTATGCTTTTTATTCCTACCTTTGAGTATTTTGCAAAATTCGCTTCTTGGTGGGCGTACCGTCCAAGTGAACACATGTTATTCTATACACCAGATTATATTGTTTTAGGTGAAGGCTTGATTTGTTTAATACTTCCAGCAATTTTTAGTAAAGTATTTAAAATGAATTGGATAACAGTATTAATTTGGGGTGCAATTATCGGACTTTGGATTTTTGCAGCTTATTTTCTTTCATATACAATCATTGGAAAATGAAAAAAGTAATTGAATTCTTTATACCATCAAACCTTTCCAAAGATACAGAGAGCCAGAGAAAAGCCCGTCTTAGTGTTGCAGTCTGGTTGATAATTGCACTATTTAATTTAAATTACACCTTCATATCTTACCTTATTCAATATCCAGGTGGAGTTTTATCACAATTGCCACTCTTATTGATTACCATATCGTGTTTATGGGGCTTTAAAAATGAGATAAGTCCATCCTTTATTTATCCTTTTTATTTTGTTTGTTGTTCAGTGTCTATTGCTATAACAGTTTTTTTTACAGGTGGATTTTTATCCTTACTTTTTGCCTGGTTAGCAACGACTCCGATGGTAGCACTCTTGGTATGGAATAAAAAAGGAGCTATTCTTTCTACTTCAGTTGTTATTTTAATAGAAGTTTTATTTTTTTACTATTATTCCAAAAACTATATATTTCCGAACCAATTAGATCCGGTATTTCAAAAGCACTTTTTTCTAACTACCAATATTGGATTGGTCTTAATTTTATTTTTGATAGCAATGGTTTTTGAGAATGCGAAGGATGCAGCATTAAATAAATTACATACTGCACTCCGGGAATTACGAATAGAAAAACAACGCAGTGATGAGCTATTACTCAATATTCTTCCTGAACAAATTGCTGACGAACTAAAAGAAAAGGGACAGGCACAGGCGAGACAATTTGATGAAGTAAGTGTATTGTTTACTGATTTTGTAAATTTTACTCAAACTTCAGAAAAACTTACACCACAACAATTGGTTGGAGAATTAAATGAATGTTTTACGGCTTTTGATCAAATTATTGAAAGTAATGGTTTAGAGAAGATAAAAACCATTGGAGATGCCTATATGGCAGTCTGTGGTCTTCCCATTTCCGACCCGGAACATGCACGCAAAACGGTCAAAGCAGCTATGGAAATTCTGGAATTTATAGAAGACAGACGAAAAAATGAAAAAGTTTTTGATATAAGGATTGGTATTCACAGTGGAAGTGTTGTAGCCGGTATAGTAGGTATCAAAAAATTCGCCTATGACATTTGGGGAGATACAGTAAATACCGCTGCCCGCATGGAACAAACAGGTGAAGCAGGTAAATTGAATATTTCTGAAACTACTTATCTGATGGTTAAGGAAGATTTTGAATGTATATATCGTGGAGAAATAGATGCTAAAAACAAAGGAAAAATAAAAATGTATTTTGTAAAAGGTTGTATATTGCAAGCGAATAATTCCATATAAATACTTAAAGCGTATAAATTTATGAAATCCGGGTTTCATTTGTCAATTAAATTTTTACTTGTACATGTATTGATAGTAATATGTTGTAATACCCCAATGTCAGGTCAAAAAATCATTGATTCTCTTATGATGGAATTGCCTAAATTAAGAGAAGATACAAATAAGGTAAAAATACTTAATGAAATATCTCAGCATTATTCCGGAACCAGTGACTACGACATGGCTTTTTCCTTTGCAGATAAAGCAAAACAAATGGCTGAAAGTCTGGGATATGAGGAAGGATTATCTATGGCATATAATAATATAGGAAATCTATTCATCAAAAAAGGTTCGTATCCTGATGCTTTAAAAAACCATTTAATTGCACTTCAAATCAGGAAATCTATAGGAGACAAAAAAGGAATAGCTAATTCTTACAACAACATAGGAGTAATTTACCATAAACAGGGAAATTATCCTGAAGCATTGAAAAATCATTATGCATCATTAAAAATTAAAGAATACATAGGAGATATAAAAGGAATAGCCAATTCATACAACAATATAGGAAATATCTATCAGAAACAACTCAAATATCCTGAAGCATTGAAAAATCATTTTGCTTCGTTGAAAATAAGAGAATCCATAGGGGATAAGAACGGAGTTGCCATGTCATATATCAATATTGGTAGTATATACAAAGATCAGGGTAAAAATTCTGAAGCATTGAAAAACTATTTTGATGGTTTGAAAATAAAGGAAGCTTTGGAAGATAAAGAAGGAATAGCTGATGTATTTCAAAAAATAGGATTGGTATATTTTAAACTAGGAGATTATCCTGAAGCATTAAAAAATCATTTTGCTTCGTTGAAAATCAGGGAAACAATCGGTGTTAAAAATGGAATATCTGAATCGTTCACCAGCATCGGAGATTGTTACCTTAAGATGAATCAGGTGCCCGAAGGTATAAAATGGTTGAAGAAGGGTTTATCTTTAAGTAAGGAAATAGGCTCTAAAGCACAAATTAAAGATGTATATTTAAGTTTAGCTTTAGCTGATAGTTTAGCTTGTAATTATAAAGAAGCTTTAAAAAACTATAAACTATTTACCTTGTATAAAGATAGCCTTTTAAATGAAATGAATATTGAAAAACTTACTCAAACAGCGATGCAATATGAATTTAATAAGATCCAACTATCTGATAGTCTTAAAAAGGAGCAGATGCGAAAAAGGGCAGATATGAAACTTGAAAAGCAAAAAACCTATACGTACACTGGTTTGGGTGGATTTATGCTACTTTTGGTATTTAGCTATTATATCTTCCAAAATAATAGAAGACTCTATTCAGAAAAAGAAAAATCTGAAACACTTTTATTAAACATCCTTCCGGAAGCAGTAGCAGAAGAGCTAAAAAACAGAGGAAGTACCGAGGCTAAACAATATGATGAAGTGAGCGTACTCTTTACCGATTTTGTCAACTTTACACAAACGTCTGAAAAGCTAAGCCCACAGCAATTAGTGCAAGAACTCAATGAATGTTTTACGGCTTTTGATAAAATAATTGAGCGAAATGGTTTAGAAAAAATCAAGACGATTGGTGATGCCTATATGGCAGTATGCGGCTTGCCTAGCCCAGATTCACAGCATGCGCATAAATCAGTGAAGTCAGCATTAGAAATCAGGGAGTTTATAGAAGAACGGCGGAAGCAGGAACGGGTTTTTGACATACGGATTGGTATCAATTCCGGCAGCGTGGTAGCGGGTATAGTAGGCATCAAAAAGTTCGCTTACGACATTTGGGGCGATACGGTAAACACGGCAGCCCGCATGGAGCAAAACTCCGAAGCCGGAAAGGTAAACATCAGCGACAGCACCTATCAATTAGTTAAAGAGGAATTTGCTTGCGCTGTCCGAGGCTCAATTACTGCCAAAGGCAAGGGCGAAGTGGCGATGTATTTTGTGGAAAATAAAAATTAAACTTTGTTTATTAAATTTTGTATCTTAACACTTTAAATATAAAATATGAAATATAAATCGGCAGAAGATTTTATTTTAAATAAACTTCATAACGAACTACCTAAACATCTTTCTTATCACAGTATATATCATGTAAAAGATGTTCTCTCTGCTACAATAAACATTTCCAATCAAGAAGGAGTAAGTGGTGACGACCTTACCATGCTTAAAACAGCTGCCGTATTTCATGATTCCGGCTTTTTGTTTGGTGCTAAAGATCACGAAATGAAATCCTGCGAAATAGCCCGTCAATACTTGCCTGAATATGATTACTCATCAGAAGAAATTGAATTAATATGTGGGATGATTATGGCTACTAAAATTCCACAGAATCCAACCAATCATCTGGAGGAAATTTTGGCAGATGCCGACTTGGATTATTTGGGCAGAGATGATTTTTTCAGCATTAGTAATCAACTTTTTGAAGAATTAACTATGGTAGGTCTGGTGTATAATGAAGATGACTGGAACCAGTTACAGGTTAAATTTTTCAAACAACATCGCTATTTTACACCAACTTCCATACGGCTGAGAACGCAAAAAAAAGAAGAGCATCTTCAAAAAATTCAATCCAAATTAAATCATCTGAAATGAACAATAACAGGAAACTTAAATTAATGCTGTCAGATTTTTTGTTTCTGGCATTAGGCATTTTATCGGCAAGTTTTGCACTAAAGAGTTTTCTGGTACCCAATCACTTTTTGGATGGGGGCGTTACAGGAATTTCCTTATTACTTCACGAAACTATGAAATGGCCTTTGGGAATCGTATTACTTGCCCTCAATCTACCATTTATATTAATAGGGTATAAAATAATAGGTAAGGTATTTGCCTATTACACCTTGCTTTCAGTATTAGGCGTTATTCTTTGTTTACAGTTTATACCATTTCCTGAAATTGTACACGACAAATTGTTAGTTTCCGTTTTTGGTGGCTTCTTTCTGGGGTTGGGAATTGGTCTGTGTATGCGGGGAGGTGGTGCTTTTGACGGGATGGAGGTATTGGCCTTATTCACTTTGGATAAAACCGGATTTACAATCACAGAGATTATTTTAGGGTTTAACATTTTAATCTTTTTGATAGCAGCCTTTTATATCAATGTAGAAGTGGCACTCTACGCTATGCTCACCTATTTTATTGCCAGTCAAACCACAAAATATGTAATCGAAGGTATCGAAGCTTACACGGGTGTTACCATTATTTCAGGTCAAAGTGACCGGATTAAGGAAGCTTTAGTGATGAAAATGAATAAAGGAATCACACTTTATAAAGGAGAAAGAGGCTTCAAAAAGGATAATTTTGAAGAAAGTGTGGAATGTGATATTATCTTTACGGTAGTTACACGTTTGGAGGTTAGAAAGATGAAGAAGATAATCTTCTCTATTGATCCGATGGCATTTGTATTCACCAATACCATCAGGGAAGCTTCCGGTGGTATTTTGAAAGAGATTGTCAAGCATTAAAACCCAGGACGTATTACGCATCTTCAACATAAATTCGCACGGGCATTTTAGCATAGAAGACTGGTTTAATATTTTTTGAAGATGTACGTTCGACACTTGAATTTAGCATTATCAATTGTCGTTCCATATAATTTTAATTATCTTTGTCATTTTACATATAAAATATACTTCTATTAACGGGTTCATGCCGCATAATACCATATTTCCTTTTTATCACCTTGTAAGTGATGATACCCCGGTATATATCAGGCCTCTTTATCCGGTGCGCAATATCAAAACTTTCAGGAAGGATCTGGAGTTTCTGTTAAGCAAGTATAAACCCATGCATCTGGCAGATGTACAAGCCTTCGTTAATAACGGGAAAAGAGGCAACAAGCCTGCATTTTTTTTAAGTTTTGATGATGGGTTAAAAGAAATTTATGAAAATGTCCGCCCTGTTTTGCTGGAATATGGTGTTCCTGCTGCCTTTTTTATTAATCCGGATTTTGTGGGTAATTCTAATTGGTTTTACCGATTTCAGGCAGCAAGTCTCATAAGTAAACTCGATAAATTACCTGGAACACAGTGGAAAATGCTTTCTAATATTTTTAATACAAACAATCCGGAAGCAGCTATTTTAAAAGCTACTTATGCACAAAAGCATTTGCTAACTGAAGCTGCGGCAATAATGGAAGTTGATCTGGACGATTTGCTTTCCCGGTTCAAACCGTATATGACTGCTGAACAAATAGTTCAGTTACATAATGATGGATTTTATATAGGAGGTCATAGTATGGATCATCCGGTATATGCTGATTTGTCATTAGCCGATCAAACGGCACAAACACAACATTCTATGGATTACATTCACACGCATATTCATACGGATTATGATATTTTTGCATTCCCATTTACAGAATACGGAGTAAATACTGCGTTTTTTGATGCAGTCAAAATGGATGTATTCTTTGGTACGGCTGGTATGAAAAATGATCCTGTGACCAATGTTATCCATCGTATACCAATGGAAACCGGAAACTACAGCGCACGGTCAATTATTGACAAACAGGCTTTATACTATATGGTCAAGTATATTTTCAATAAAAACAGGATATATAGGTCGTGATTCACATTCAGCAACTTAATAAAACCGGACTGCTTCAGTATATCCAATCGGCTGCATTTGCTGAAAGCCCTGTTATAGCTATATCCCGGCACAGGGCGATTTCACACATCCATAATCCCAGAGCACATGATGATGATGTACTGATGTTTATAGCATATGACAACGATGTTATGGTGGGATATCTGGGGGCATTACCCGATGATCTGTATGACGATGCAGGTCATAAGCATCATTTTGCATGGATGAGTTGTCTGTGGATTGATCCGGAACAAAGAGGAAAAAAGATAGCACAAAAATTGGTACAGGATTGCTTTACGGCATGGAACCACCGTATCATACTGACAGAATACACAGAACCTGCCGCCCGCTTATACCAAAAACTGAATCTTTTTGACAATGCCGGTGCATTACAGGGAAGGAGATGGTACCTAAGGTCGGATCTTTATCATATACTGCCACCTAAAAAAACGATTTTTGAAAAGTTGAAACCGATTTTTAAGGTTGCAGATATGATTATTAATTTTTTTGGGGATTTAAAAAATATTGGGAAACGTTTTCCGAAAATTAAGGACATAGATCAGATAAACGAAGAAACGGATCAACTGATACAACTTTATGCCAACAGTACAGCGTTCAGGCGTCAGTCAGATATACTCAACTGGGCAATGCAGTATCCATGGATAGAGGAAGGAAAAGCCAGCAATGAAAGCCGCAGATATCACTTTTCGTCTGTATCCCGGCAATTTGTAAATAAATTATATGCTATTACTGACGAAAGCGGTTCAATGTGTGGTTGTATGTTGGTTAATATACGGGACGGACACATGAAAATTCCCTTTTTGTATTGTAGTCAGATAGACATAAACACCATCAATTCCATTGTACAGGTAATAGAAAAGTATAAAGTCAATACACTAAGTTTATATAATGATGCACTGATCAGATATTTAAAAAACAATAAAACCTTAAGGGCTCCTTCTAAAAAAATCGACAGAAAATATTTGATTGGCAGACTATTCAATCAGGAACAGGGGTTTCAAAATATTACTTTCAGTGCCGGTGACGGAGATACGCCTTTTACTTAATTCGTATGTTTATCAGAACAAACTTTGTTTTCTCTGCGTTTGATTTGTTTAGAAACTTTCATGAGTAAGTATATATTATCTGACAAGGATTTATTATTTCGGGTACTGAAGACCACCAGACCATACAAATCGCTGTTTATAAAATCCATTATTCTGGCGATTGTTGTGACACCTTTTACCATTATACAGCCATTTATCATCCAGAAGATGGTGGACAACAATATAGTAGGTGGTCATAAGGAAGGATTGATTACTATGGCCGTTCTGTTTGTTGTAATCCTGATTATCAGTGTAATATTGAAATATTACTTTATCTATCTGACAGCCAAATTGGGGCAATCTGTAGTAAAAGATCTGAGATTGAAGGTGTACAATCAGATTACACATCTGAAATTAAGGTATTTTGATACCACTCCGATAGGTACCTCAACAACACGTACTATCAATGATATTGAAGCGATCAATGATGTGTTCGCACAGGGAATTATTACGATAATTGCCGATTTTCTTACATTGATTGCTGTATTGGGACTGATGTTTTATACAAGCTGGAGATTGACGCTTATTGTATTGATTACGATGCCATTTTTAATACTTACCGTGTATATCTTTAAGGAGAAGGTAAAAGTATCCTATCAGAAGGTTCGTGCTCAGATAGCTGTTATGAATGCTTTTTTGCAGGAACGAATTACGGGTATCAAAATCACGCAGATATTCAATGCTGAAGAACAGGATCTCAACCGTTTTAAAAATATCAATAAACTGTACACACGTGCCAATCTGGATTCTGTACTGTATTATTCCGTTTTTTTTCCGGTCATAGAGCTAATATCTGCAGTATCACTTGCATTGATGATATGGTTGGGAGCGAAGGGCTTTTTAGTTGGAAAGGTTACCTTCGGAGCCTTGGTTGCCTTTCCCTTATATCTGAATCTCATGTTCCGCCCAATCCGGTTTATGGCTGATAAATTCAACACTTTACAAATGGGTCTGGTAGCTGCTGAGCGTGTATTCCATGTATTGGACAGTAATGCATTTATCCCCAATGATGGTAAAAATGCACCTGAAAAACTGAATGGGAAGGTAGTTTTTGATAATGTTAACTTTGCATATGATGACCACCATAATGTGCTGCATGACATCAACTTCAGTATAGAGCCAGGCGAAACGCTTGCTTTAGTTGGTAGTACCGGTTCGGGTAAATCTTCAATAATCAACATACTCAGTCGCTTTTATGACATACAACATGGCAATATCCTTATCGATGATGTCAATATCCGGGATTATGATATGTTTGCGCTCCGAAAACGTATATCCGTAGTGTTGCAGGATGTGTTTTTGTTTGAGGGTACTATTTTGGAAAATATCACCTTGCGGGATGAATACATCTCTCCGGAAGCTGTCACAGTTGCAGCCAAACAGATAGGTGCACATGATTTTATTGAAGCATTGCCGGAGCAATATAATTTTATGGTGAATGAAAGGGGAAATAATTTGTCCGTTGGGCAAAGACAGTTGATTTCATTTGTAAGAGCGTTGGTATTTAATCCGGATATACTTATTTTAGATGAAGCAACATCATCCATAGACTCTGAAAGTGAAGCGCTGATACAGTATGCTGTTGAAAAATTGATAGAGAAACGTACTTCTATTATTGTAGCACACCGGTTATCTACGATACAACATGCCGATCAAATTTTGGTACTATCCAAAGGTCACATTGTTGAACGGGGAAAACACAATGAGCTACTTGAAAAACAAAATGGTCACTACAGGAAAATGTACGAAATACAGTTTTCAAATACTGTGCGTTGATTGAAATATAAAATTTCGATATAAATCCTTTAACTATAAATATTTTTTATATCTTTGGCAAAATAAAATAGCATATTATATATGAGTATTGATATAATCCCATTTGACGTTTCATGTTACAGTAAACTGTATGAAAAGTTTCAATATCTTTTTGAAGAAGATTTAATCAACGAAATTTGTAAGAACAGTTCCTTGAAAAAATTTAAGGAAGATGTATTAATATTGGATATCGGTGATAAAATGACCCACATACCCTTAGTGGTGAATGGGTCGGTTAAGGTTATGAGGGAAGATGAATCAGGACGTGAACTTTTGCTTTATTATCTTGAAGTTGGAGATACTTGTTCCGTTACCATGACTTGCTGTACCAAACCCAGTAAAAGTATCATTAAAGCAATATCTGAAACAGATGCAGAGATTTTGTTTATACCAACGGAACTTATGGAATCCTGGATAGTCAAATATCCTTCCTGGCGGAGTTATGTCCTGGATAGTTATAATGTACGGTTCAATGAATTGTTTGATGCAATAGACAATCTGGCATTCAATAATATGGAGGAACGACTTATAAATTACCTTAAGGATAAGGTTTATGTTACCAAGGCAACACGTATCCATGTCACCCACTTTGAAATAGCTACAGACCTGAATTCTTCCCGTGTAGTAATCTCCCGCCTCATGAAAAAACTTGAAAATGACGGATTGATAACACAATACCGTAATTCAGTTGAAGTAAAAGGTGTATTGTAGGAAGTATCTATATATTGAATAAGGCATAATCGTTAGCCATGCAGCATATTTGAGTTCAATAAATTGACTTACAGGACGGATGAAAAATGGGATTGTACTATTATTTTGTTGTTTTACTTTGAGTATATGTATATCGTGTAAACAAAGTCCACAAACATCCGGTAATATACCCGTATTTGAAAAGAAAAATACATTACATCGTGACACAATAAAGCAAGAAGTATCCATTTATATGGATTCTCTAATCTATACGAACAGAATCAAATCTCTGGCAAATGGCGATACTTCAGGCTTATGGCCGGTTAAGTTACAACCACTTCCGCTAAAGAAGGCTATATTGCCGGAGTCAAGAATTATAGCTTACTATGGCAATCTTTACTCCAAAAAAATGGGTGTATTAGGCGAATATACACCGGATAAGATGTGGAAAATGCTTCAGAAGGAGATGGAAAACTGGCAGAATGCTGATTCTATTACACCCGTGATTCCTGCATTGCATTATATAGCTGTTGTAGCTCAGCATACTGCCGGTAAAGACGGGATGTATCGATTCAGAATGCCGGCAAGTCAGATAGATTCTGTACTACGGATAGCAGAGATGCAGCCCAATACGCTGGTATTTCTTGATATACAGGTTGGCCTGAGTACCATACAAAAGGAGCTGCCCTTATTGGAAGCATATCTTAAGTTACCCAATGTACATCTGGGATTGGATCCGGAATTTTCGATGAAAGACGGTAGTCAACCGGGTCGGAAAATGGGAACTTTTGACGCAGCAGATATAAATTATTGTTCAGAGTATCTTGCTAACCTTGTGCAAGAGTTCAATTTACCGCCCAAGGTATTTGTAATACACAGGTTTACCAAAAAAATGCTGACAAATTACCAAAATATTCAGCTAAGGCCGGAAGTACAGATTGTTGTCAATATGGATGGTTGGGGAGCTCCCTATTTGAAATTTGCTACGCACAACCGGTATATATACCGGGAACCTGTACAATTTACGGGGTTCAAATTTTTCTATAAGAATGATATTAAGAATCCACCTCATCAGTTTCTGACACCTGAAAAGGTACTCACTTTACAGCCTCAGCCCATATATATACAGTACCAGTAATGATAAGCAAATCAACAAAAAGAGGGAAGTATGATTTTCACACTTCCCTCTTTAAACAAAATACTTATAGATTATTTCTGAACTACTACTTTCTTAGCTATAACACCTGTGTTGGTATGTATCATGGCAGTATAAGCACCCGATGCAACACCGCTTAGTTCAAGTTTTAATCTGGAGTCCTTAACGCCATCAAATGATTTTGTCATTACTACTTTGCCATCAACAGAAATAAGTTCTACTTTTACATCTGAAGTATTATCCAATGTAATGTCTATATACATATCTCTGTATGCAGGGTTTGGAAAAACATTAGCACTACCTGTTTTAGCGATCTCATATGTGCTGTTATATATCTTAATATCCATTTCCAGGTACATATTGGCCAACGAATGCAGACTTCCGGTATTTCCAAAAATATTATAAGACCTTTCAGCTTCGTCGTTTTCATCTTCGCCGGACAGTTCAAATAATGAGCCGCCTATGTAGTTTAATCCTACACTATCCAAAACATAATTTGCAGGGTAGTTATAAACGGATCTGTCATAAATATTATCCAATCCAAAACCATTATATGTTAAAAATTTAATTCTTGGGAAGGATGGATCTAAAGGACGTGTATGTGCAATCAATACATAAGTCTGATCATTTTTCAAAGCTATTTCCTGATCTTCATTTGGATTACCTTCATCATCAACCGCCCATAAAGGAATTTCAATAAGTCTTGGGTTTTTGAGGATATCTCCTTCGAGGTATATACTATTTGCACCTACTAATTTTCTTTCGTAAGGAGAGCAACTTAAATCTTTATCTTCATCCTTCCATTCATACAGTTCAACCTGAATAAATCCGGCACCATCTATCTCATTGGCAGGATTTTTAAGCCCGAATCGTACCTTGTCAACGGAATAACCATCTCCTTTAGGCACGTAGTATATGGTACCGCACGATTGAAAATTTGTAGGAGTAACAGCCCAGATTTCAGTTATATCCTTCATATAAGCTTGTTTACGCTGTGCTTCTGAAAACAATGTGCCAAAAGTATTATTGGTCACTTCAAATAAAAAAGGTGCTTTATTATTGGAAACATCCAAGTCCTTGTCCGAAGTTACTTCATAGTAAGCATTGTACATCTTTGGAGTTGAAGCCGGTAAAAATGTTTCTTCAAATATACCGTTTTCAAGAGAAGTACCTGCAGCCAAAACACCATAATTCTTGACTAATCTATCAATTTCAGCACCTTTGTCATCATTAATGACAACGTTAACATCAACATTGGTTGCATCTGCATTACCGTGATTGGATATATCAGCCATGAAGTACATAGGTACAACCTGTGATGCAGGTACTCTTAAAGTGGGAGCAACAGCAAACCAATTGTTATTAATCTGAGCATTGGAAGAAACTTCATTTTTCAGAATTACATCGTCAATAGCCCAATAGTAATAATTGCCAGCATATTCAAATTTGAACCTGATCTGATGTGCGCCTGCGAATCCGGGTACCAGAATAGATTTTCTTTGCTGAATATTATCTGAGTTGAGTGGAAACTCAGTATTGAAATCAATTGGGTCTGACCAGGTTACACCGTCATCCTTAGATGTATATAATTTAAATGTACTCCTGTATTGTCGTAGAGCCTGATAAAATTCAATGGTTATTCCTTCGATTCCGTCTGGTAATATAATATTTGGAGAAATCAGAGAAGCAGTACAAACAGCAGGACAAGGTCCGGTTCCGGCACTACCGTTTTTACCTCCTGAATCCAATGAATCACTATTCATTACCATAGCACCATCACAGTCTGTCCAGCTATTAATCTTAATTGGCGAACCCAACCACAAACCTCCAATAACTTTAGATTCTGCACTATAATGCCATGTGCCGGGTTTATCGATAGTCCAACCATTCAGCCCTCTGTAAAAGTCACCCCTGAAACCGTTTTCATCCGGACCATTACCCCAAATAGTATTATCCGGATATTTACCTTTATTCTGACAATAAAACTGAAGTGTTACATCAGCTTCTCCTGCCAGTATTGCTGTTCTTATTTTCTGACAGGATGTATATGAAGCCATAAATGCAGGAACAGTAACCAGTTCAGCATTTTTTCCGGAAGGCATAACTATAGGTTCCTGATTTGAATTGGCAGCATTATTACATACAATGACAGCGATAGCACCAGCATTTTGGGCATTGAGTACTTTAGGGATAAATGTACAGCTACCGCCTCTGTCCAGGAATGCTATCTTACCGGTGAGGACATTAGTAGCTTCTCCACACAATTCGGTTCCATTGGCATCTGTTGCAAAAGCGGCATCTGCAGAAATTTCGATTTCTTCCCTTGCACCGAATGCAGCTCTCACTATTGGATAATTTCCTGCAGCAGAGGCCGGATTATTTACAGTGAGTGTATTAATCTGCCCGGATAGATCACTGACGTTTAAAATCAGTAATAAAACTAAAATTTGTTTTGTAAAAGTATTCCACATAAGTAATAAAATTTGAATTAAATAAAACAACACATATTCTGCCATTGTATTTATTGTAAAGTTAATATTATTAGCAATACCATATAGTTTTTAACAATAATATTTTAATTCAGTATATTATAAATTAAAAATTTATAATAAAAAAGAAAGGGAAGTATGATATTCATACTTCCCTTTCTAAACTATTTAATCAAAAATATATTCCTAAAAATATTATTTCTGAACTACTACTTTCTTAGCTATTACGCCTGTGTTGGTATGAATCATAGCTGTATAAGCACCTGATGCAACACCGTTAAGTTCAAGTTTCAATCTGGAATCCTTAACGCCATCAAATGATTTTGTCATTATTACTTTACCATCAACAGAAATCAGTTCTACTTTTACATCTGAAGTGTTATCCAATGTAATGTCTACATACAAATCTCTGGATGCAGGGTTTGGAAACACATTAGCACTACCTGTTTTAGCAATATTATAAGTGCTGTTGGATTTTTTAATATCCATTTCCAGATACATATTAGCCAAAGAGAATAATGTTCCTGTGTTACCCAATAAGTCATAAGTTCTGTCAGCCTCATCACTTTCATCAACTCCTTCATATGCAAATACAGAGCCACCTCTCTGATTTAAACCTAAACTATCTAATACATAATCAGCAGGATAAAAATATACTGATCTGTCAATAACATTTTCCAACCCAAATCCATTATATGTAAGGAACTTAATTCTTGGGAAAGAAGGATCCAAAGGTCTGGTATGTGCAATCATCACATAATTTTGGTCATCTTTTAACTGAACTTGCTGATCTTCAACAGGGTTGCCACCTTCATCTACACCCCAAATCGGCATTTCAATCAATCTTGGATTAGCAATTACATCTCCTTCGAGGAAAACACTGTTTGCACCCACTAAAATTCTTTCATTAGGCGCAACACTTAAATCGTTATTCTCATCTATCCATTCGTATAGTTCCACCTGAATAAATCCTGCACTTTCAATTTCGTCTACTGCATTATCTAATCCAAATCTGACTTTATCTACAGTATAACCAGCCCCTTTAGGCATGTAGTAAATAGTCCCAAAAGATTGATAATTGGTTGGTGTTACCGCCCATATTCTAGCTATATCTTTCAAATAAGCCGAATTTACCTGAGCTTCTGAAAATAAAGTACTAAAAGTATTTTCAGTTACTTCGAATAAGAAACTAGCTTTGTTATTGGTAGTATCAGCATCATTGTCAGAAGAAGATATCTGATAATAAGCATTATACAACTGAGGTGTAGCGTCTGGCGTAAATGAGTCGTCAAAGATTCCATTTTGTGAAGTTGAACCAAAAGCCAAAGAACCATAGTTCTTTGTTAACTTAGCAACCTCTACACCTGTTTCATTTTCAATTAATACATCCACATTCACATTAGAAGCATCTGTATTGCCGATATTTGACACATCTGTCATAAAATGGATAGGAGAAACCTGAGATGCAGGTACTCTTACTGTTGGTGCAACAGCATACCAATCTTTATTGATTTTTGAGTCAACTACTTCTTTTTCGGACAACATTACATCATCCAATACAAAAGTATAAAAGTCACCGGTTACAATAAATTTAACTTTACAATTTTCTTTATTGGCAAATTGAGGTACGGCTATTACTACTGTCTCGCCAACTGCATTTTGGTTGACAGTGTTTTTTGAAGCGATTTTTACAGGATCTCCCCAAGCAGTTCCATCAAATAATGCATATGAAGCACTACCATTTAGTCTGTTATGGAACATTCTGAATTGTAAGTTGATTTTAGTTTTTCCACGACAATCAATAGAAGGAGAAACCAGAGCTGAAGAATAATTGTTATATGGCTGTGTTGGCGATTCATTATCTTCAAACTGCAATGCTTCCAAATCCATACATGCTGCCCCATTACATTGAGATACTGATTTTATATTATTATCAGTAAAACTTCTAGCTGTTCTTGGAAAACCGCTTTCAGTCCAAAACCATGTAGTACGTGTATCCAAATCAGGCGTTGCATTTTCAATAGTCCATCCATTAAGTCCACCTGCAAAATCACCCTGACCGGACACATTACCCCAAAAAACTTCCGGTTCGTACGTTATAGTACATGGAACTGATTTATGAATCAACTCTGCAGTAACACCACCAGCCAAAATGCTGGCTCTTACTTTCTTACAATCTGCATCACTCATCATATAAGCATTAATCTTTAATTTTAAACCAGGAACTCCCCCTCCAACAGCACTAGCTGCATTACCGGTAGCTGTATTACAAATAATAGCAGCAATTCCTCCAGCCTTTTCAATTCTTGCTGCTTTATCTGATAAACCACAAACTCCTCGGTCTAAAAAGCCAATTGTTCCAGTCAGGTCATTTGTTAAATCTGTACACCCATCATTAACAGGAGCAGTACCATCATCACCATACTTAGCTTCACCAGTAACAGATGTTGAAACAATGGGTCCCCAATTAAACCTTTGTACATCATATTCACCTGCTATTGCAGCAGGTGCTGTAATTTTCAATGTATTGATCTGTGCCATTATATCTGCGGCAACAAAGGTCAATACAACCAATAAAAAATGTTTTGTAAAAAAATTTCGCATAACTAAAAATTTAAATTTGATTTTAATTGTGTTTAATAATTGAATATATGCAAGTCGTAAAATTAACATTTTAATTACAATTCAACTGTCTTTAAGGATACATTTTTGTTATTAAATGATATATATTTTTAATGCTAATAATTGAACGTTATTTTTAGAAACAGGTGAAATGGAAATTATATTTTTTAAGTGCTTTATTATTTAAAATATAATATAAAAATACAGATAAAATGATATTAAATATAAAATATTATTTGTTAATTAAGTTTTAATAATTCGTCTTTTAATTTCTTGTAATTTACAGGAACGACACCCGGAGATTCACAAACCTGCCCTCCGGCGGTATTAGCTATGATCGCTATCTCACTCAATGGTACCTTCCTGATATAACACAGGCACGCTACACTTATAACAGAATCTCCTGCTCCGCAGACATCTGAAATATCACGCGGTGAGGTAGGATAAATGGTTCCTGTTAGTCCATCATGCAGGTACAGGCCATCTTTACCTAATGTAATCATTGTAATGGAATGATTCATACTTTCACGCAATACCTTATCTGCATCATCCAATGATGTCTGATAACCAATGCTTTGGAATACTTCTTTCTTGTTGGGCTTGAAAATAGTACAATTCCTGTATGCCAGAAAATTTTTTTCTTTCGGGTCTACAAATACAGGAATTTGAAGATTTACACATGATTGCATAATTTTTTCAATCAAAGTCGCTGTCAGCATGCCTTTATTGTAGTCCTGAAGTATGATACCGTCAATTTTACCGGTATTGATTATATCGATAAAATGTTCAAAGACTTGTTTTTCCTGCTCTGCATTGATATCGTGTTTATCTTCATTATCAACCCGGATCAGATGTTGATTTCCTGCCATGATACGTGTTTTAACGGTAGTTTTTCTATCCTGACATGGTATGAGGCGTACATCTAAACGGCTGTTGTTGATGAGAACAGCTTTCATAAGATCGGCAGCTTCATCTGCACCACAGATTGACAATAGTGTTGCCTGAGCACCAAGTGAAAGGATATTCATAGCAACATTGGCAGCACCACCGGCACGGTTTTCATAGCTTTTCTGTTCTACCACCGGAACAGGAGCTTCCGGAGAAATTCTTTTTACATCACCGGATATATATCGGTCTATCATAGTGTCACCAATCACAAGAATATGTACATCACTGAAATCCGGTAAATCCACAGTATCAATTCTGTTCATATTTCAATAATTTGTTTTAAATAATCCAATATTTTATGTGTTGCACCCCGATTTTGTTCAAAATACATTTCAATACTGGCTTTTACAGTATCTCTGAAAACTGTATCTCCTTCCCATTGGTTAATAATTGCTATCATTTCATCACATTTTCTAACAGGGAATACGGATTCTTGCTCATTCAATGTCACAGCTTCATTGAATTTGTTGTATTTAGGCCCAAAGAAAACAGGTATCCTGTATATTAGAGGTTCGAGGATATTATGGATGCCTCTTCTGAATCCTCCGCCTATATAAACATAATCTGCTACGGCATACAAGCTGGAAAGCATTCCTATATTATCAATTATCAGTACATCAGTGTTGTCATCTGATTCTGAGTACAATCTCGAATCGTCTGTTATCCATCTTCGCAGGTTATCGATGTTTTCCGGTCGTACATCATGCGGTACAATGATGTGTTTGTAGTCCGGGAATGCCTGCATAACTCCGATTGCCATATGAATATCAGACAACCAAACACTTCCATAAATGATGGTCTTTTTACCCTGAACGAATGCATGTATTCTTTTGGGTGCTGGATTTTTATTCAAATTATTCAGGACACTGTCGATTCTGGTATCTCCTGCTATTTCAACATTATGAAAGTTGCGTTCCGACAAAACCTTTTCAGATGCTTCGTCTTGTACAAATATCATTTCAAAATGGATTAATAAGTTTCTGAAAGGCTTTACAAATTGCTTTAAGAAATAATCATTATCCCTGAAAACACCGGATATGGATATAATAGGTATGTGCTTTTGCTGAACTTCCCTTATCAGATTCCACCAAAATTCATATTTGACCAGAATTAATATTTTAGGATTATAATATTCAAGTAGTCTCCGATTATTTTCGGGTAAATCCGAAGGTAAATATATAATCTCATCAGCATATGGATAGTTTTTCCGGATTTCATAACCAGAAGGTGAAAAAAAACTTAAGATAATTTTTTCATCAGGGTAAGTAGATTTAATCGCTTCAATCAAAGGTCTCCCTTGTTCAAATTCACCTAAAGAAGCACAGTGTATCCATATTGGATTGTTTTTTGGTGGATTATTACTACGAATACGATTGAGTGTATCTCGTCTTCCTTTGTATAGCTGGTTAATTTTGTTATTCAGAAACTTATTGGAATATATAAAGAAATTTCCCAGATGGATACCAAAAGTATAGATAATAAACAATAATCGTTGCCACATATCAATAGTAATATATGGTTTCTCCCGTACCTGATTTATAAAAAGCCAGATACCATGAAAATCGAATTCCAGCCATTAAATCCAGTCGGGATTGTATAGTGGGTAGCCCGGTATCAAAGTTGAATGCCCTTACTTCGGATGTAAAGCCCTGGATAAAATCGAATCCGATATCAAAATTAACCCTTCTGTCACTACTCATATGTTTATAGGTAATGGTTTCTTTAAGCGCAAAACCTCTGGTAAGGCGGTCATATCCTGTATGTCTTCCTGCACGAACCATAGGAAAAGCATTTCTCTGATCCATGAATTTTATATTGTGCTGTAATATACCTCCGTTTATAAGTACCTTAATACCTGATCGGGATTGTTTGCTGAAAGGAAACAATTTGCCTACTCCCAAACCCAGATACATGCCCCTTTGTCTTAAAAATATGTCTGCTGTCTGGTCATCATCTCCCAATAGAATACCCGATTGAGTACGGAATGGAGCCAATACATCTTCTTTAACATTGTCACTGTAATAGTAGATAAATTCACCGTTGAATAGCCAATTGGATGGCAGAATATAGTGACTGCCAATGGAGAAACTCAAATTACTGCCATATCTGTCTTTTAGATCTCCCATAGGTAAATTGGCACCTAAACCCAATCCGAAATCAAAAACTGCTCCCTCAACGGGCTTTTGGGTTACTTCAGACTGAGCTTGTAAAAATATCGTACTAAGTGTCAAAAGTACCAATATCATCCAATTTTCTTTTCTTATATAAGACAATTTTAATAAAAACATTCAATCCAAAATTTTAGTATTATAATTCGTCAAATACGATTTTTTTATAAAAAGGTTCATCAGTAACTGAATTGATACCAAATAGTTCAGCCCATTTGACCTGAGGAAATACGCCCAGATCTTCAGCAAAAATGTACACTGATTGTAAGGAAATATTTATATTGTTCTCTACAAAATACACTTTATATCTATCTGCTTTGTTTTTGCCCAAAAAAAACCTGATATCATCATAAGATACAATTTCAAACTGTACAAGTTCATTTGAGATTACTTTAAATTTGTATCCGTAGGCTAATTTTTTCTGAATATAGTTCAATGGTTGTTTTTCGACCATCACGCCTTCTTCGTACCTCAACCAATGTATCAATATAGGTTCATTCAAATTTAATATCTGGTCCGGAGTATAGTTGATTTCATAGACGACTGTATTGAAGTTTTGATTTCTCTGGATATAAAACAATAGAGACGGATAATCCTCAATTACTGGATAATCCAATAGTCTGAAATGTTCTTCATCGGAAACTGTTAATTTTTGCCTATCAGGAATCATAGTGTAAAAATAACATAAAAACTCAAAACTCCTTAGTGAAACTTATTTAAAATGTAAATAACAAATGTGAAAGGCCACTCTTTAGATAAAAAATCCAAGTCACTGATGTTAGTACCGATAGTTATCGGGATACTTATAATTATAAATGCTATGGCTGTGCTTTTTGCCTTGATTCTTTAGGTCTTTCACCTAAAAAATTCAGAAATGTATAATAAGTATTATTTTTAAAAACAAGATAAGGTATAAAAAAAGAGTTTCCTGTATAAGCAGAAAACTCTTTTCAGATTGGTTTAATAATTACAGATGTTAAATTATTATGTACTATTTTACGTTACAAAAATCATACCTTTAATTATGAATCATCAGTAATTACACAAACAAAGTTGTTTTTATTTGATTATTAATTTCTCTGTATATTTCGCATCACTCGTTGATATATTAACCAGATACATACCTGCAGGAATCTTAGATGTATTGATGGTAATAAGTCCACGGTCTCCGGTAACTTCCAATTTAGTTTTATAAACCTCCTTACCACTCAGGGTAACAATTGAGATATCGGCCAACCTATCCAAAGGATTGAATAAACTGATAGAAACGTAATCGTCAGCAGGATTCGGTTCAAGTCTGAACAAGACGTGTTTGCTTTTCTCTATATCTTTGGTACTTACAGTATTATCCGGATTAACGAAAGTTTCCAGAGCATCAGTACACGCTTTTTCTCCAGCGCCATTTTCAGCTGAAATACAGGCCTGGGCGTGATAACTGAACAAGTCGATAATTTCGAAATCATCAATATACCATCCGGTAAATACACCTGTACCTGAAACAGCTTCATCACAGACAAATCTGAATTTAAACGAAACATTCTGTCCGGTATACGCACTTAAATCAATATAAGAATCAATCCATGGACCATCCAGGTTGTCATTCCAGTTACCACCGCCAGAATTTCCTGAGAAAACATAAATACCTGTTTCTACCAGAGTGCCATAGACTAATTCAGTATTGTAGGGATTTCGGATAAATTGTTCTTTAGGGATTCTGTTATATGGACCACCATTTACAGATATGAGTACCATACCGCCGTCGTTGCCATTCTGCGTATTGTACCTGTGCCAGAAACGCATAACCGGGCGCTTTCCCCGGATATTATAAGGTATAGATATCAATGAAGCGTCACCATCGGTAGTACCATTAAATATACTATATGAAATATCCGGGCTTTTAAATATATCATAGGAAGTAATCCATTCTTCACTACCTTCGATATTTTCAGTTTCCCAATCATATCTACCGTCAAAATTTTCTTTTTCCAATGTAACTGACTTATTGTCTTTGTCAGAACGTGTCCTGTAAGTTATATCAATTTCACGTTTATAATCCATATCGCCTAATTCAAAAACCAAAACATTCCCACTTACTGTTGGTTCGATGTTGGCAGATCCGGCAATATATGTCATACCTTCAGGTAATTCGTCCGTGATAATCACCTGGTTTTGCCGCGAAGGTATATGGTTGATAGCATGAATGGCTATGTCAACATCAGCTCCGGGATCTATAGAAGTGGTTGCTGTCTTTGTGATTTTTAGTGTTGGCAATAGGCTAAAATCCTCAACATTATCATTACGTGTATTACCTGCAGAAGCATAGTATCCAACACCTCTTCTGGCAAAGGATTCCCATATAAACCGACCATTTTTACCATTAAACAACAGAGAATCTGCTTTCAGGATAGCATTCCGTCCAGTAATAAAGTCTGGGTTGCACGGTTGTATTTTCAGAGCTTCAATTACGAGTTTTGTTGCCAGGAAATTACCTGAAGTTTCATTATTCCAGTCGGGATCGAATCCGTATGAATCGACAAATTTCCAGTACATATCCCACAGGATATCTGCCCATACTTCACCAACAGGATGCGGTTCTGTAGTGCCCCGAATGTCTTTATATGTCTGCGGATTGATGGTCATATCTGTGGAATAGGGGTATCTTCTGATTCCTCTTCCATTCGGACTCAATCCAGAAGCATAATTTCCCATTCCTCTTGCATCACTTCCCTTGTCGCCAGGCTTATGTGTCAGTACCATAGCAAAAAAATCACTCCATCCTTCTCCCATTTGTTCGTCATTGAAAAGGCAGGAAGAATTCAGGCGACCTCCGGTAAGACGTGTAGATATACCGTGTCCGTATTCATGGGCAATGATACCATTATCCAGAGCGCCATCATAATATTTTGGACCACTGTTACCTTTTTCCTGAAAAGTCATTACAACATCTGTTCCTTTTGAAAGTTCCAATCGAATCTTGTCACAATCGGATTTTTTCATAAAAATAGAAGGGATTGTTACTTTCTCGGAATTTAATGCGGCACCCATATCTACTATTTCTTCACCAGTTCCACCGTTAATACCGGATATATTACAAACTATGGCTGCTATTGCACCTGCTTGCTGGACATTATATACTTTATTGCTAAAATCACAAACACCTCTGTCTATTATAGCTATTTTACCTTTTAAGTCACTTGCGTTTGTGATAGGAGTACAACCAGCGGTGCTGTTAACTCCCGAAGCTTTGGATACTGCAACTTTGGCCGATACGGCCGGTTCATCCTTGTTGGGAATAGGCTTTCCAAATCTACCTTCACCATATTTGTTGATGAATCCTTTGATATTTTCTGGTTCATCAATGGAGATTATTCCGGCAGTATTTGTCCAAAGGTACATTTGCATTCTTCCGCTAAAACCGTCAATAGGAGTTGAAAAGTTGGCGTTATTGATTTTAACAGGTTCTGTCTGTCCGTTTTCGTGCAGTGTAATACCATCAAATGCTTGTGCCTGAACATAATCACGACCATCACCTTTCCCGGTATAGTTATTCTGCTGGAAATTGCCGAATTCTTCATTAAATCCCAGTTTATAGGTGATATCATGAATCATATTGTTCATATAAAACAAGTTAGTTACTGCTGCATCTGCATTTTCACGGGGATCTTTAGTCAAATCCAAAGGATAGTCAAAGTTAAGGTTGTTTCCTCCCTCAGTTTCCGGGGAGTCTGGTATGTTTCTATCCTCTTTATCCTGGTAAGCATGGACATTATTACCACGTGTTATTGTAAATTCAGGTCCAACCACTCCGTCGGTATCATGCCAACCGAACGGAGAGTAATCTTTGTACAATTCATCCCCTACCAGTGTTCTTGAACCATGAATCGGACTTTCAACAGGTAAAGCATATACATTGTATTTAGCTATACTTAATGGATTGGCTGCTGCTGAAACAACAGGTACTATATGTTCTACATGCTCATTACAATTATTATTATTGGTATATGCGTGATGCTCATGATTACAATAAAGCGTATAATTATGCTTACTTACATATTCGCCTGTAACAGCATCTATATTCAAATCCCAGTAATCTGCAGTTGACTTAATGTCCATGCTTAAATTCCATACGAGAATCAGTTTTTTATCTACCAATTCGTATTTTAACGCTGCTGTAACCGGCGTGTCTGTCAATTCAGGAATTTCATATACATATTTACCATCATTATTTCTACCTGAAGCTATCGGACGACTGTTTACAGATAATCCAAGATGTTGTGCGGCATTGATTATTGCTGCATCAGCACCGATTTTATAAGCAGTTGCATTGATTTTGCTTTCTGCTGACTGAACAAAATTCTGATTGGCAGAAAAAACTTCACCGTCCTTTACAACTATTACAGCCATTGCATTTCTGACAGGAATACCTTTACACGTCTGATTCAGATACAAGTAGGTAATACCCATGTCTGACGTTGCTTCAGAACTTAGTATTGTTCCCTGAACATCAGATGATTCCAACTGCCATTGGGGTGTCATTTTTTGAATATACTCCATTGCAGTTGAAAATGTGGATTTATCCTGAGCGAAAACCGCCAAAGGCAGGATAAATACGAGAAAGAATAACCATTTTTTCATTAGAGTCATGGTTTAAAAGTTAATAATAGGATTGCTTGTATTTAATAAAATTTCATAAAAATATAACTTTCTGTATTTCTGACATATTTTTTTATACTAAATTGTATAAAATGTTTTTTTGCTGACATCAGGAAGGTATAAAGGGTATGTATTTGAGTTATATATTTGTGTACAACCTTAATCATTAACACGGAATTAAAATCTATGTGATATTAAATTAATATTGATATCCGAATATTATTACAGCATCCTGAAAATAACCATATTTGCCATTGATTACAAATATTTAACTTAACCGATATGTCTGATATAATTTACGGTAGAAATACACTCATCGAAGCCTTCAAGTCAGGAAGAAGTATAGAAAAGGTATTTATGCTTAATACAATAAGAGGAGAACTGGAAATACAAATTCGAAAAGAATGTAAAAACAATAACATTCCCCTTGCCAAAGTTCCAGAGATCAAGTTGAAGGAATTAGCGGGACAACACGCTGTTCATCAGGGTATAGTTGCTATTATTCCAGCCATTACCTATGTGGATTACAGACAGTTGATCCAACAGTCTGTCAACAGTGACAGGACTCCATTAATAGTGGTAATAGATAGTGTGACAGATGTGCGCAATATCGGTGCAATTGCACGTTCAGCATATTTTTTTGGTGCGCATGGGTTGATTATTTCCGGCAATACATCGGGCAGGGTCAATGAAGAAGCTGTTAAAGCATCGGCAGGTGCTCTGCTGCAGCTACCTGTGGCAAGAGCCGGTAGTATCTATGAGTTGATTAGTGATTTGCAAGCATCGGGAATCATTGTAGCTGCCACAAGTCTGACCAAATCAATACCTGTCAGTACGTGCGATCTGACTGAATCGGTTGCTATAATACTGGGATCTGAGGGCGCAGGTTTGCACTACAAAGTGCTCGAAATTGTAGACTACAGTATTGAAATTCCGGCTGTGAATGTATTTGATTCCCTGAATGTATCCGTTGCTGCCGGTATTTTGTTGTATGAGACTGCCCGGCAACGAACTCAGGTTAAATAATTTTGTGTTAGAACAATTGCAGGGAATCCGTGTTTTTTAGTTCGTAAAAATATCGTTATGAAACAATTCCGTTTTAAATACATTATGCTGCTTGGCGCAGTATTATTTGTTCTTCCCTTTACCTCATGTAAAACGTCCAAAGTTGTTGTATCAGATAAGACACTGGATAATGCCTTGTTGTGGGAAATTACCGGTCCGGGCATATCCAAGCCATCCTATCTCTATGGTACAATTCACCTGATAGAAAGCAAAGATTATTTTTTACCTAAAGGAACAATGACTGCTTTGGATAAAGTTGACAAAATCGTATTTGAAATCGATATGAAAGACATGAGCGATATGTCGGCCATGATGCGTCTGATGGATAAATTATTCATGAAGGACAACAAGACACTTAAAGACCTCCTTTCAGAGAAGGACTACACCTATGTTGGCGAATACTTTAAAAAGAAAGGGTTGCCATTAATGATGATTGAAAAGATGAAACCCATGTTTCTAACTGCGCTAACTTACGGAGATATGGAACCGGGTGGATTGGATGGAGGAAAGATGAAGTCCTATGAAATGGAACTGATGGAAATCGCAAAAAGCAACAATAAAGAAACGGGTGGTCTGGAAACGATAGACTTTCAACTGAGTTTATTTGATGAAATACCCTATGAAGCGCAGGCCAATATGTTGCTGGAGTCTATAAAAAGCAGCGAAGGTGGTGAATCTGGCAGCAATGAGCTGAATGAAATGACTAAAATGTATCTAAAGCAGGATATCAATAGTATGGCTAATATGATCAGTGAAGAGGATAAAAACACAGAAGGATTTGAAGAAAAACTGTTGACAAAACGTAACGAAAACTGGATTCCTCTCATTATTGAAGGAGCTAAAAAGGGCTCCGTATTTTATGCAGTAGGTGCAGGACACCTGGGCGGTCCCAAAGGTGTAATCAATCTGCTCAGGAAAGAAGGTATACGGGTAATACCTTTGTCTCATAAATAATGGGATTCAATCTAAATGGAAGGAAAGAATGCATCTTTATAGTGATTAATTACAGGAAGTGATTCTTTTTCGAAGAGGATGCTAACGATATCAAAACGGATTTCCCATTCATGGCCGGTTAATTGCATATACCTGCCTGCTGCATCAAAGATCAGATTTTCCTTGTAGGCAGATATACTTTCTTCAGGTGACCCATAGTGATTGGAAGATCTGGATTTAACTTCTGCAAATACCAGTATATTACCATCTTTTGCTATAATATCAATTTCTGCCTTGCCAATTCTCCAGTTGCGCTCAAGAATCAAATATCCCTGTGCTGTAAGGAATTCCACAGCAATATCCTCGCCTTTTTTACCGATGATTTGTTGCCTTGCCATAGATATTAAACAATTTGTCCGGTTATTTTCAGCATTTCATGCTTAAATTGTGGAGCACAGGCAAGTATTTCTCCCTCAAAAAGCCAGTTGTCACTATCTTTATAGTCGCTGATCAGACCACCTGCTTCCCTGACTATCAGTGCACCGGCAGCTATATCCCACGCATTGAGGTTGTCTTCATAGAAGGCTCCGAAGCGGCCATTTGCCACGTAACATAAATCCAGAGCTGCCGATCCAAGCCGGCGTATACCCCGTGTTTGCAATAGTACCTCCCTGAGTGCCAGGAAATGTGCATTCCTGATACATTCCGGTTTATAGGAAAATCCTGTACCAACGAGAATATCCTGAAAAGAAGACCTCTGTGTCACCCGAATGGGAATACCATTACATTGAGCGCCCTTACCTTTTATGGCTGTATACGTTTCACTGTGCATGACATCGTGTACAATACCTAAAACGATGTCCTTTTTATAATAAAGTGCTACACTAATACTGAATACAGGTACCTCATAGAGAAAATTGGTAGTCCCGTCCAACGGATCAATTATCCATGTATACTCTCTGATTTCCTGCTGAGTCATAGCTTCTTCAGTAATAAATCCGACGTTTTCAATCAGCGGGGCAAGACCATCAATAAGCATCTGTTCAGCGGTTTTGTCTACATAAGACACCAGAGAATTGGTACCTTTTTCGATTACTTCATCAGGAGCAATACCTGCAAAATGATTTTTGATAAAATTACCCACCTCTTTAATGATGGGTATTACAGCAGTAAGTAATGATTCTGATAAGGTAATATAGAATTGTGCCATAAAGTATATATATTTTTTAAAAAAAGAGCCGGAAAAACCGGCTCTAAACTACACAAAATCTTCATTATGAAAATTCTACCTTACCTCTTCTGTATAAAATATTTACAATAATTCCAAAGGTTATCCCATCTCTGAGATCACTTCCCGTACTTCAGGTATCATACGCTTTAGCATACCTTCGATACCAGCTTTGAGCGTTATGGTCGATGAAGGACACCCACTGCAGGATCCTTGCATAATAACCGTAACAACACCATCATCAAACGACTTAAATTCGATATTTCCACCATCCATTGCAACAGCCGGTTTGACATAGGTTTCTATCAGGTCTATAATACGTTGGATCAATTCTCCTTCATCTCCTTCGAAAACCTGCTTTTTAGCTTCTTCTTCTCTGGCAGCAACCACAGCTTCAAAGCCGTCTTTTACAATAGCTTTATCATCGTTTACATACTGTTTGACAAATGTTTTAAGATTATGCAGGACATCTTCCCACTCATAATTCATTTCCTTGGTTATGGTAACAAAATTATTATTGATATGAACACCCTTCACGTAAGGAAATTCAAAAAGTTCTGTTGCTAGTTGTGACCATTCCTGAGCCAGTTCCATTTCTTTAAAATCCGCAATACCATTGTAAAGCATCTTATTGGTAACAAACTTAATTGATTCCGGGTTAGGGGTTTGTTCCGTATATAACATTACGGGTGACTTTACTGCATCCATTCGTTGAATTTACTAATTTACTTGATTTTTGATATAAACAAAATTTGATACTTAAAGTTTTTAGTTGCTATAACTTTTATTAATCAGCTATATAAACGGTAGTATACTAATCATATAAACATGCAGGATGTTGTAGATTTTTAAAAAAAGTTATCCTTGAATGTATTAACCAGGATATGGTGTTTGTCCTTATATTTGTCTTTTATTTTTTTAAAATTGTGATCATATGCTGACATGGAATGAATTTGCAAAAGCGGATACTCAGGCATGGAAAGAAAAAGCAACAGCCGACAGTAAGGGCAAATTTATAGTAGAGGATTTGGTTTATAATGTAGAAGATGATTTTATAGTTGATGCTTTTACAACTTCATCCTTTAGTCATATACCTATCACCGGAATCCATACTCAATCAGGAATGTATGTGGACACGATTGATAAATCAGCATCAGCACTTAATAAATCTATATTACAACACCTACAGTCCGGAGTAGATAGTTTGATTTTAGTTGTTCACGAAGATGCAGACCTGCATACATTACTGGCAGGTATTTATCCAGATGCACTATCCATAACCCTGATAACAGATATGCACATTCCTGTTCTGGAAAACAAAGTGAAAAATTATATACAGGAAGTCTATCCGGATAAAGCCTCTCAAATCCATATTTCAGTACAGAAACGCCTGCTGTTGAGTCAAGATCTGAAGTTTTCACAACGACTCTCTTCGTACTGCGACTTTCTGAATCATACAAATGTACACGAAAAGTTGGCTTTAGATTTAACATTAAAGCAAGATTTTCTTGCTCAGATTGCTGAATTACGTGCCTATAGAATACTATGGAATCGAAGTGGCCGACCTTCAGAACATCTGAGGATAGTATCTTCACCTCATTACGGAACTAATCAGGATATTCATCCGATGATAGTTGTTAATTATCAGATGATGTCGGCTATATTGGGCAATAGTGATGTTGCTGCAATACCTATGGTATCAGATAGTGAACATGTCAGACTTTCTTTGAATTTAATGCATATATTTAAAGAAGAATGTAGGTTGGGAGTTGTACAAGATCCGGTAGCGGGAGCTTATTTGCCAGAAATACTGACAGAAAAAATGGTAGAATTTTGTAGTTCAATCCAATAATTTAGTCTTTTAATTACATCTTTTTGTATATTATCAGGTTATTATTATGTTAAAAACATAGATAGAATAAAATCTTTACAGGATATTTGAGTTTTAAATGGAAGTATTAATAGTATAACCGTAAATTGATTTGATTTTTGGGACTCAGTATTAATACCCGATTTTGATACATTAATGGATACAAAACAAATAATAAAAATGATTTTAAGAAGTTCAATCGTAGTAGCTTTATTGTTAGGGTTTTATTGGTTTAATTCCGGACCTGCCAAAATAACGGGTGCAGACAACAAGGAGGCACTGACACTCAAGGCCATGATGCAAACTATAGAATATACGCATCTGAATCCCAAAGCTATAGATGATGAGATGGGCAAAGCAGTATATAAACTATTTTTAAAACGAATAGACGGAGGCAAACGATATTTAACCCAAAAGGATATCGATTTTTTAAAAAATTATGAAACAAAGATAGACGATCAGATCCGGGAGCTCAATTTTGAATTTTTCAATGAAACATCCTTGTTGCTCGACAAAGGATTAAAGAATTCTGAAGCATATTTTTTTGATGCTATTGATGGCAATATCGATATTGAAAAGCCTGGGTATTTTCAGACCAATCCGGATAGTCTTGCCTACGCCTCTGACGATAAAGAGCTAAAAAGCAGATGGCAGCAGATAGTACAATGGGAGGTGAACGCTAAATTACTCAGTAGTATTGAAGCTCAGGTAAAAGACACCGTACAGACCAATCCTAAAAAATCAACGGACGAACTTAAATTGGAAGCAATTAAAGATATCCGAAAAAGATATGTCGATTTCTTCGAAAGAATCAAAAAACTAAGACGATCAGACAGGATGGAAACATATCTGGGTAGTATAGCCAATTATTTTGACCCGCATACGGATTATTTCAGCCCTGTAGAAAAGCAAAATTTTGATATCAGTATGGGGAATAAACTTGAAGGCATCGGAGCACGGTTACAGTTGGATGGAGATTATACAAAAGTATTCAGTATCGTTGTGGGTGGTCCTGCTTGGAAGACTAAAAAGTTGGAAGAGAATGATGTAATCCTGAAGATATCCCAGGCGGGTAAAGAGCCAGTAGATATAGCCGGTATGCGTTTGGATGATGTTGTTCAGCTAATCAGAGGCAAAAAAGGAACAACAGTAATACTGACTGTAAGAAAAAAGAATAATTCTGTTGAAGATATTGCTATTGAAAGAGACGAAGTACAACTAGATGACAGCAAGGCCAAATCCCTGGTGCTGAATATACCTGGAAACGTACAGCATATCGGATATATTTATCTGCCTAAATTCTATTCTTCCTTTGAGGTAGACGGAGGCAACTCCTGTGCTGCTGATGTAGCCATGGAAATACTGAAACTGAAAGAGCAGCAAGTGAATGGTATCATACTGGATTTGAGAAACAATTCCGGTGGTTCATTGAATGATGTAGTTGATATGAGTGGATTTTTTATAGAAAACGGCCCTATTGTTCAGGTTAAAGGCAGAGACAGTAAACCCAGTATATATAATGACAAGGACAATGAGGTACTTTATGACGGACCACTTATTATCATGGTTAATCAGAATAGTGCTTCTGCCTCTGAAATTATAGCTGCTGCAATGCAGGATTATAACAGGGCCATAATAGTAGGCAGTAAGTCAACATTCGGAAAGGGAACGGTACAGCGCTTTTATGACTTAGACAGAATTGTGGGCGGAAATGAGGAATATAAACCATTAGGTAACGTCAAAACAACTACCCAAAAATTCTATAGAATTAATGGTGGATCCACTCAAATGAAGGGAGTGATTCCTGATGTTGTACTTCCCGATTTTTATCAATACATTGACATGGGTGAAAAAGAGTATGAATATGCTATGGCATGGTCTGAAATAGAACCTACCAAATACAGTCAGTCTGTTGTTGTTCTTGAAAACAAGAAAAAGGTAATCGAAAAAAGTAGGGAAAGAATATCACACAATGATAAATTTATCTATATAGATAAAAGAGCATCCAAATTAAAAAAGCAAAGGGATGAATCCCGTTTTCCATTAGATTTCCGTAGCTACAGGGTGTTGGTTGAAAATAGAGATAAGGAAGATGATCAGGATGAAAATATTCTAAAAAACAATGTTAAGAATTTAGAAATCACCAATGTACCGTCCGATTACCACAAAACACTTAAAGATGAGGGCTACAAGGCACGTAATGACGAGTTTATTAAAGATCTTAAAAAAGATATATATCTGGAAGAAACGATGTATATAATGAGAGATATGATCCGGTCTGAGAAGTCATTTGTATCCATTCAGCCAAAATTGACATCAAGGTAGAGATTGTATTGGAACTATAAGTAAAAAGCGCCATGGGTACATTAATTCCATTGGCGCTTTTTATTTTTTACAGAAGATTGTGTCAATAGTAGCATGAAATATATTGTATTGCTCAAATACATGTTGATGAGTTAATGTCTAATGTTAAAAATAAAGTTACCTTTGTGTCTTCAATTGATTTATAATTTATTGCAATAAATTTATTAACAGGTTTTTTGTTGTTTTATAGAATTTATAGTATGTAATCATATAAATACGTGTAATTATATAGTATTACCTGCCTTATACCGCAATACAAATGAAGTTGATTCAAAATGATGTTTTAAGACAGAGAAGCATAACAGGGCTGATTTTTGCTATTGTTCTGATAGGTTTAATTCTGTCCGGCAAATACGGTGCTATGTGTTTGGGTGTTATAATTTTATCGGGAGGAACGTATGAATACATACGGATGATATTTCCGAATGACAAGAATAAGATGGTTTTTGTTACTGCTTTCAATATTTTGTTTGCCCTGACGCTTATTCTTATTTTACCAACATACAGTAATTACTATTTGTATTTACTTATTTTATCCTGTATCTCATTTATTATAGGAATTGTTAATCTGTATAAGGGATTTATCAATCATCAAAAAGGTTATTGGCTTATATCTGTACTCTATATCGGATTACCTTTAGGTCTGTTTTTGAATTTTATATATAACCACGCTAACTACAGCGGTTTTTTTTGGTTAGCGATGTTTATTATGATCTGGATGAGTGATTCATTTGCATATCTTGTAGGCAGTAAAATCGGTAAAAGAAAATTATTTGAAAAAATATCACCAAAGAAATCATGGGAAGGATTTTTAGGTGCTGGTATTATTACACTTCCTTTGGCATATTTTCTGGGACAAAGCATATTTTCCGATCACGGTCAATTGTATAATCTACGAGCTGATATTTTTCCTAATATAGGTTTATTCTGGGTGATTATCGCATGTTTGGCATGGGTTGTGGGTACGATGGGAGATCTTGTTGAGTCATCGGTTAAGCGTACTTTCAGTGTCAAGGATTCGGGTACGCTGTTACCTGGTCATGGAGGAATATTAGATAGATTCGATAGTTTTATATATTTATTACCATTTGTATTACTTTTGCTCTTTTTTTATACTCAACATTAGAACAGTTTTATGACTATCCATAAAGAAGGACGTACTACGCTCATCGCTGGATTGATATGCTTATTGATTATCAATTTAATGATTCACTATTTTTTACCATCAGTTGCTGTCGTTGTACTGATTTTAAGTATTGCATTGTATATATTTCTGATTTCATTTTTCAGAAAACCCGATAGAAGTATAACAACTCCAAACAACAATCAGATAGTCTCACCCTGTGATGGTAAAGTTGTTGTCATAGAGAAAGTATTTGAACCCGAATATTTAAAAGAAGAATGCATTCAGGTATCCATATTTATGTCACCACTGAATGTACATATCAACTGGTTTCCCACTGATGGCCAGATTCTGTATTCCAAATACCATCCTGGAAAGTATTTAGCTGCATGGAACCCCAAGGCGTCTACGGAAAACGAACGAACTACGGTATGTTATCAATTTCAGAGTAAAAGGATTCTGTTGCGTCAGGTAGCAGGTGCTCTGGCACGCCGTATAGTTAATTACGCCAAAGAAGGTAGCAGCATCAGTCAGGGAGAAGAAATGGGCTTCATAAAGTTTGGATCAAGAGTAGATTTGTACCTTCCCCTGGACAGTACTGTTTTGGTAGGTTTGGGCGATAAAACTATAGGTAACCGAACACCTATAGCATCCTGGTAACAGGCAGGAATACAACAGAGACAAATTACAATACGAATAATACTGAATTTAAAATGAGCCTCCATTTTTTAATTGAGAAGGTTGGATATCAATACGCATCATGACGCGCATCATATAAAAATACCCGTAACGACAATATATTTGTGTAAGGAATCAAATAGATTTATTTGATTATCAAATTTTAGATCAGGTATAAAATTGATACAGATATGAGTAAGAAAGTAGTTGTTATTACAGGAGGAGCAGGAGGTATTGGTTCGGTATGTGCCTATGCATTGAAGGAATACAAATTGGTTATTACTGATTATGCTAAGGATGCACTGGATGTGACATTACAACAAATGCAAACAGCAGGATTGGATGCTGTAGGTTTTGAATGCGACATAACAGATATAAAGTCCGTGGAGGCACTCAGAACATTTACCCGGCAACAAGGAAGTTTCAAAGGCTTGATACATACAGCCGGAGTCAGTGGAACTGTAAAAGATGCACACCGGGTTTTTAGTATAGATTTAGTTGCAACAGATATTTTGGTGAATACATTTTATGAAATCGCTGAAGAAAAGTCGGTAATTGTATTATTTGCCTCTATGATGGGGCACGTAGTACCACCCAATGAAGGATATGATAAAGCATTGAGACAACCACAGGATGATGATGCATGGGAGACCATATCACCTTTTATTCAGGACAATTCAGATACGATGTATAATTTTGCCAAACGAGGTGTAATCCTTTTGGCAAAGGATAATGCTATGCGTTTTGGTCAGAAAGGTGCAAGAATTGTATCTGTATCACCGGGAGTGATCATGACACCGATGGCTGAAAAAGCACTTGCTGAACATCCGGACATTATGGCACAGACACTCAGTATGACACCCGTAAACAGGTATGGACAGCCGGAAGATATCGCACAGGTAGTCCGTTTTTTGATTAGTGATGAAGCTGCTTTTATTACTGGTACAGACCTGATTGTAGATGGTGGTGTATTGACCCAAATGTTAAAGTAAAAAGATAAGTTGTCTATAAAGTTCAGGAATAATTATCAGCTATAATCTGGTAGATTTGTTGCTTTACAATTGATGTTGAAGAGAATAAACATCGGAGTGTTGCATACAAAGATGACCAATCTTTAGCTGAAATCTCCGTAAATGTATGTCAATTCCGATAGATATCGGGATGCACATCATAGTGAATTCTGTATCTTTACTTTTTGCAGGTATTTTTATTTTAAGTCTGACTATATTTTTTCGGTCTTTTATGAAATAATATTTCCATTAAATGTTGATGGAGCTTCATCCTGCAATACATTTAACAATCGTTATTATAAATTGATGAATAGAAAGTAGTATCTTTGCGCTCCATTTTTATAATTCAAATTTATTTTTCATGTCAAATGTACAATCTACCATAAATTACAAGGTTAAAGACATTTCTTTGGCTGAATGGGGAAGAAAGGAAATTATGCTTGCGGAAGCAGAAATGCCGGGTCTGATGTCGATAAGACAGGAGTATGCCGGAAAAGCACCTTTAAAGGGTGCTAGAATAGCAGGATGTCTGCATATGACCATTCAAACTGCTGTTTTGATAGAAACACTTAAGGACCTTGGAGCTGAAGTTTCCTGGTCATCCTGCAATATTTTCTCTACCCAAGACCATGCAGCTGCAGCAATAGCTGCGTCCGGAACACCTGTTTATGCATGGAAAGGAATGAACGAAGAAGAATTTGACTGGTGTATTGAACAGACATTATTTGCATTCAGCGATGGTCAGCCACTCAATATGATACTTGATGATGGAGGTGACCTGACAAATATGGTTTTCGACAGATATCCTGAATTAGTTAATGGTATCAGAGGTCTGTCAGAAGAAACAACAACAGGTGTTCACCGTCTTTATGAAAGAGAAAAGAACGGTTCTCTCGTTTTACCTGCTATCAATGTCAATGACTCAGTAACAAAATCCAAGTTTGACAACAAATACGGATGTAAAGAGTCACTGGTAGACGCCTTAAGGAGAGCAACAGACCTTATGATGGCCGGAAAAGTTGCTGTAGTAGCTGGTTATGGTGATGTTGGCAAAGGTTCTGCAGCTTCATTGAGAGGAGCAGGTTGCAGGGTAATCGTAACCGAAATCGACCCTATATGTGCGTTACAGGCTGCTATGGATGGATTTGCAGTTAAAAAATTGGATACAGCACTTGAAGAAGCAACCATCATAGTTACCGCAACAGGAAATAAGAACATAGTCAGAGAGGAGCATTTCAGGAAAATGAAAGACAAATCCATAGTTTGTAATATTGGCCATTTTGATAATGAAATTGATATGGCATGGCTTAACAAAAACTATGGACATTCTAAAAATTCAATCAAACCGCAGGTTGATCTATACGAAATAGATGGAAAGGATATTATTGTACTGGCGGAAGGAAGACTGGTCAATCTGGGATGTGCAACAGGACATCCGTCATTTGTAATGTCCAATAGTTTTACCAACCAGGTACTTGCACAGTTGGAGTTATGGAATCATGCCGATCAGTATGAAAATAAGGTATATACACTTCCCAAACATCTGGATGAAAAGGTTGCCAAGTTGCATTTAGCTAAAATCGGTGTTGAATTAGAACAATTATCTCAGGAACAGGCAGATTATATCGGTGTAAAAGTTGAAGGTCCTTACAAACCGGATTATTACAGATATTAATTATAACCACCCCTGAATCAGAATCAGGTATAGAACAATTAATGGTATGCTTTCTGTAAACAAGCATACCATTTTTTGTTTTCATTATTATCAATAGTATTACACCTATTTCGATTTCTAATACGAATTTTATTTATAAAATAGACCAAAGATTCAGTAATAAAGATTTCGAAGATCAAGGCAAAAAGCACAGACATAGCGGTAGCTATGGCGAGCATTTTTAACGCAGAGATTTGGAATGTTTATATGAAGATTGGTCTATTTTGTATGTAAAGATCGTATAAATTGGTAGTGTGACTTATGATTATTATTGGATATAAATCCTAACTTTGCATTTTGCATCAAAAATTGTAATACAGAAATTATATGAAAATAGTATTAGAAAAATCCGGAATCATGTATACATTAATTTTATTACTGGCATTTATTTCCTGTAAAAATGAACACAATAGCACAGAAATAACCACCGATGAAACTACAGAAGTAGTACAGGAGGATGCTATAAAAGATAATATATTAGAAAATGGTGAGTTGATTATTCCGGATCCGTGTACTTTAGTCACTGATGATGACATAAAGAAGTTGTTTAATGTTCAATCGAAGGTTGCACACGTTGATATTTCATCAGGACTCAAACCCAATACGAAAACCTGTAATTTTTACTGGGATGTAAATGGCAACAGAACAGGTATTATCCTTCAGATTCAGGCGCATACCCAAGATAGTGAACTTAATATGTCACCTGATACCTATGTTCAGGATTTAGTAAATAGAGGCATGGAAATCAGAGGTATATCTGAGCGGATTCCGTACATCAGCTTTGATGCTGCTGGTAAATCCGGTGCATATTCCTTTCAACAAGGGAGATACTTTTGGGCTGCTAACGAAAAATATTCATTTATGTTGGTACTTCAGATACTAAATGCTGAGGAAAAAAGCATAACTAAATCTGTTCAGGGACTGACAGAAATCTTAAAAGAAGCTGTACAAAAATAACTTATACGTCAAGGTTAATCAATATTTTCGATTATTGAAAATAGAGTTTATTCATATTTTATAAATTGGTCATACAGATTGTGCTCATATAGATATAAGTCTGAATGATTCATGTATACTATATATTAAGTCAGAACAGGGCTTGGTCAGCTATATGATAAATCCTTAAACCATATAATAAAAAAAGCCCGGAAATGTATTTTCCGGGCTTATGCGCCCCCTCCAGGACTTGAACCTGGGACCTGCGGATTAACAGTCCGTCGCTCTAACCGACTGAGCTAAGGGGGCTTTTTAAGATTGAGATTGAGTTATAATCTTTTGTTCCTTTCAAAAGCGATGCAAAAATATACCTTATATCTTAATTACACAATTTATTTCAATCTTTTTTTTTTAAAACAGAGTATAGAAACCCATAATTTATTAACATAAGAATATAATAGGTTGAAAGCTATATAGATATATAACTCATTTTATATAAAATCAATTATATTTTTTTCCTAATTCAACGGTCAGGTAGAAATTAATAAAATAGGGTTTTGAAGAAACTGCCGGTGTTTCGACCATAATTGGAATTTTTTTAATATACAAATCACCCATAATACCCAATTCTATATTTTTGGTGTATTGGTCCATACTCCCTATAGAGAAAAAAAGTCCTAATTTTCCCTGAATTCCCGGAACAATACTTATTTCACTCCAACCTTTACCACCACTGGCTCCACTAAATATTGAGTTAAAATCCAAAAATTTATCTGCATTTTCCAGGGAATATTTTTCTGTTCGTAGTTCGTTATAATATCTGCCATTTTCTTCATAATTATATACCAATTCCAGATAATAAGGTCTGAGTACACCTAATGAGAATCCGCCTTCATAATTATAACCAACAGAAACCCCTTGTCTTCTTGCTTTATCTGTAAGTAGAATTTTGGTGCCTTTTCCTGCTCTTACATTATAGAAATAGTGCTGTTTACCAAATTTGAACGATTGAGAAACTTTATTGAAGGAGATTGGAATATTACGATTTTGATTTTGCTCTCTGGCATCTTTCAGAAAGCCTGCTTCAATATGGTAATATGTCGTTTTGTAATAAGTCCGTATTTTACCCTTATTGTAAGCTATGGAAAAGCCATTGGTGTGTAACGTGGCCATACCTGTTGTTTCATATCTGTAGATAATGCCTTTCCAATCATTATTTACGTTTTTTGGTTGAAAAGAAACCTGAGACATTACAGGATAAGTTGTAATGGTGAAATACAGTACTACTAATAATGTCCATCGAAGTATCATAATCTCAATGCATACATAGGTTTATAATCAACAAAATTATAATAATTTTGTCTTAATGGTTAAGATTAACACTTAAATTATGTCTTATCATCGTAAATTTACCCAAATAAGAGTTAGTAATTGATTTCAGGTAAAAGTGAATAATGATTCAAATAGTTACAGACATTCATTCATCCCGTCTGATTTATGTTTTGGATTTTGTTTTTAATCAGGTATTAAAAACGGGTTATCAGGTGTGCAAAGCTGAAGAAATTCATCCTGAAAACCCTGTAATCAATTATACAGGAGTATCCCATAATACTTTATCTTTCAGACCGTCCAAAATAATGTCAGATAGCCACTGCGTCCGACCTGAGGATATGGATTCAATAGTTGATGATCTTAAACGCTGGATATCAGAATGTAAATTATCACATGAAACCGATATATTCGGTATAATATTTTGTTATTTAAGCAGGTATGAAGAATATTTGGAAAAACCAATCAATCCCGGCAAACGGTTTTTAGCAACATCAAGTTTGTTTTATCATTTATCACCTGAAGAACCTGTAGTGGATAAACTTATCCATGAATTAAAAGGCCTGATACAAGATCGATATCACAGTTACACTTTTTCCAGCTATACATGTACTGAAGTTCAGTCTACAATAGATATTGATCAGGCATGGGCACATCAGTACAAGGGATGGAGAAACATATTAACACTTTTCAAAGCATTGTTTAAAGGTGATTTTTCAAGGATCAATACAATATTCAATGTGTTAATAAAAAAAGAAAAAGATCCTTTTGATACCTATGACTATATTATCAACCTTCACAAATCAGTTGGATTATTACCCGTTTTCTTCATACTGCTATCGGACAAACTTACCATAATTGACAGAAATCACCATCCTGATAATCAACAATTTAAAAAGTTAATTAAAAAACTGTCAGAAAAACATCCTACAGGCATTCATCCTTCCTACCATTCTCATAAAAGTATTGAAATACTCAGGAAAGAGATACGGACATTAGAAGATATCACATCAAAAAAGGTAACCTGTTCCCGTCAACACTTCCTGATGATGCAGCTACCGGATACCTATCGCAATTTATTGTCATTGGGCATAACTGATGATTTTACGATGGGTTTTCCTGATAGGACAGGGTTTCGTGCCGGAACAGGTAATTCATTTCTATGGTATGATCTATTGAATGAAACCACGACGACACTAATGATTCATCCTTTTCAGGTAATGGATGTCACTTTATTAAGATACATGAAACTCACTCCGGATAAGGCAAAATTGAAAATTCAAAAATTAAGAGCTACAGCAATCAAATATAATATTCCGTTTCCAATATTATGGCATAATAGCTCCCTTGTTGAATCGGGAGAATGGAAGGGATGGAGAAAAGTGTATGAAAGCGCTATTCAACCCTTGAAAATTAATAAGCATTAAATGATCATAAATCAGAGATGAATAAAAAGATACTTTTATTTTTGGAGTTGAGCCTTTTCGGCTATGTCTTTCCGGTCACCGAAATCAAGAATAGTCTTTAAATCCTTGATATTTAAAAGTATCAGAATGATACTGCCTGCAAGAGCAAAATATAACAAAATGTCTGGTATAAATATTTCGAGCACCAGAAAAATACAAATAAGGATGCGCAATTCTGTAGGACCCATTATTCCGCTGTCTATTGTATATGCATCGGTAATTCGGTAGCGCAGTAAGGCATTGATCATAGCCCACCCGTATGCAAAGATAAAAACGAATGCTGCCCATTGCCAATGCGTAAAGAAAAAGTAAAATCCAAAACCAATGATGCCAATTGAAATCCAATCCACAGAAATATCCAGAGCCCAGCCATACCATTTACGGGGTATGTTCCGCCAGTAGGCAATCCTGCCATCCAGAGAATCACCAAACCATTGAATAGCAAATCCCGCTATACTTATTATAAGAAACCACTTGTTTTCGCGGGCAAACCATAATCCTGAAGCGACAATTATACTTCCTGCAAAGCCAATAGCTGTGAGTAAATTAGGTGTAATCCACTGAGGTAAAATACCACAAAGGAAGGTTATCGTCTTTTGTTCGGCACTTTTGAGGATATTATACCTTTTTCTGCCACTATTAATGTTGTGAACTGTTGTGTCGATTGGATATATGGTTTTATGCTGAATGAATCAAATACTCAATATTAACACCAAAACTATACTAAAAGTTAATTAACCAGAGTACCAATTTTTGCTCCTTCAGCTATTTTGACCAGATTGCCAGGATTGTTAATATTAAAAACAATAATAGGAACATTGTTTTCCTGACAAAGGGTAAAGGCGGTCATATCCATAACAGACAATCCCATGTTGATAACATTGCTGAATGAAATATGGTCAAATTTGACTGCATTTACATTTTTTTCAGGATCGCTGTCGTAGATACCATCTACACGTGTACCCTTCAAAATCACATCTGCATTAATTTCATTGGCTCTGAGTGCCGCAGCAGAATCGGTAGTAAAATATGGCGATCCGGTACCGGCAGAAAAAATCAGCACACGGCCTTTTTCAAGATGCCTGATTGCTCTCCTACGAATATAGGGTTCAGCAATTTCCCTCATTTCAATAGCCGTAATCAGCCTTGTGTATACGCCATGTGTTTCAAGAACACTCTGTAAGGCCATACCGTTTATGCAGGTGGCGAGCATACCCATATAATCGCCTGTTACACGTTCGATACCCGAAGGTTCTGCGCTGAGTCCTCTGTATATATTGCCACCACCAATAACGATGGCTACTTCAGCTTTTGCAGCTACGAGCTCCTTAATCTGTACTGCATAATAATTGAGCATGTCAGCTGAAATACCAAATTTCTGATTTCCCATCAGGGATTCACCGCTAAGTTTGAGAAGGATTCTTTTATATTTCAGAGGCATAAGATTAAGGTTAAGATATTAAAAAGAATTTGTTTGGATTTTGAACAAAAAAAAAAGAGCGATACAAGTAACGCTCTTTTAATAAATGTTTTATGCTAAGCTAACATGTTTGAACCCTGTTGCCGTTAATTGAGGATCCATCGATTTCAAATATTCAGCAACGCTGATTTTTCCATCTTTAACATAGACCTGATTTAACAGTGTATTGTCTTTGAAGAACTTATTGAGTTTACCAACTGCTATTTTTTCCAGCATTTCTTCCGGCTTTCCTTCGCCTCTTGCGATTTCCTTACCTATTTCAATTTCCTTATTGATTGTTTCCTGGTCAACACCATCTTTATCCAATGCAATAGGCTTCATGGCAGCAACCTGCATGGCAACGTCTCTACCTGCATCTACAAATTTACTATCTGCAAGATTTAAACCTACGACGACACCTGCTTTATTTCCCATATGGATATATGCAGCAACCAACGGAGCTTCAATTTTTTCGTACTCTGTTAATTCTATTTTTTCTCCAATTCTTGCTACCTGGTCAGTAATGATGGCGCCTATAGTAGAACCATTCATCTCTGTATTCAACAGACTTTCAAGATTTTCAGGAAAGTTGTTAAGGGCTGTCTGTGCTATTTCGTTTGTAAAACTAACAAAATCTTCATTTTTGGAGACAAAGTCAGTTTCACAACTTAATCTAACAACGATTCCTTTATTGTTTTTGTCATTTACCAATGCGACAACTACACCTTCCTTAGCCTCTCTGTCTGCTCTTTTTTCAGACATTTTCTGACCGCGAAGTCTGAGTAGTTCTATTGCTTTATCGAAGTCACCATTGGCTTCTGTGAGTGCTTTCTTACAGTCGATCATACCTACACCTGTTTGATCTCTTAATTCTTTTACCAATGCTGCTGATATTACTAAATCACTCATTATATATTATTCTTAATTTATGTTTATTTATAAAATATTTTATTAATCTTCTTTGGTATCCTGCTTGGATAGTCTTCTTTCTTCCAAACCTTCCTTGATTGAACCTATAATAAAGTCGGTAATCAACTTAACTGATTTGGAAGCATCATCATTGGCAGGAATTGCAAAATCAACTTTATTGGGATCAGAGTTGGTGTCTACCATAGCAAAAGTCTTCATACCCAATCTTTTTGCCTCTGACAAAGCTATATGTTCATGATGTATGTCAACCATAAATACTGCACTTGGCAATCTGTTCAGGTTAGCCACACCACCCAATACTCTTTCCAGTTTCTCCTTCTCACGCTGGAGGGTTAAACGTTCTTTTTTGGTGATAGAGATAGCAGGGTCATGAAGCATTTTTTCAATGTTGTTCATTTTCTTTACAGACTTACGGATTGTAGAGAAGTTAGTCATCATACCTCCCAACCATCTTTCAGTAACATAAGGCATTTCAGCACTTCTTGCTGCCTGAGCCACTATATCTTTAGCTTGTTTTTTAGTAGCAACAAAAAGTATCTTTTTTCCTGATTTAGCCATTTGTTTCATCGCATAGGCAGCTCTGTCCAGGCATTCGGAAGTTCTGTTTAAGTCGATGATGTGAATACCTTTTCTTTCCATGAATATGTAAGGAAGCATTTTTGGATTCCATTTTCTTTTTAAATGGCCATAGTGTACACCAGCTTCTAACATTTCATTATGTGTCGGCTTATTCATTATATTTATATTTTTTCTTTAGAATTAATAAAAAAAGTAATAATAAAAAATTAACGCTTAGAGAACTGGAAGCTCTTTCTTGCTTTAGGTTTACCGAATTTCTTCCTTTCAACCTCTCTGGCATCTCTTGTAAGATACTTTTTCTCTTTAAGTGGTTTTTTATTGTCTTCGCTGATTTTAACCAATGATCGGGAAATTCCCATTCTTATGGCTTCTGCCTGACCTTTAAAACCTCCACCTGATACATTAATTTTTATGTCATACTGACCTTCAACACCTGTTGTTTTAAGTGGCTCCAAAACAGTAGCCTGTGTCATAGGCATCGGAAAGTATTCCTTTAATTCTTTACCGTTGATAATTATCTGGCCGCTACCATTAGTTACATAAATTCTCGCTGTGGAAGACTTTCTTCTTCCTATGCTGTTTATCATTTCCATATGATGTTAAAATTTAAAAGGTTCAGGTTTTTGAGCAGCATGTGGGTGCGTTGTACCTGTGTATAAAAATAATTTCTTAATCTGTGCTTTACCTAATTTAGTTTTAGGTAACATACCTTTGACAGCAAGTTCAAGTACCATTTCTGGTCTTTTATCAAGCATTTCTTTTGCTGTTCTTCTTTTCAACCCTCCCGGATATCCTGAATATCGCTGATATTCCTTGTCATCCAGTTTGGAGCCGGTAAATCTGACCTTGTCTGCATTCAGCACGATTACATAATCACCAGTGTCAGCATGTGGTGTGAAATCGGGTTTGTTTTTCCCACGAAGTACGGAAGCTATACGGGTAGCTAATCTTCCTACTATTTCTCCTTCAGCATCTATAACATACCACTTTGGTTTGGCTGTAGATGCATTTGCAGATATGGTTTTGTAACTTAGTGTATCCACTTTTTAAAATTTTTCTTATTTATAAATTATTGTCTGCACTTCCATATGCTGAAAGCGGGCGCAAAGGTAAATGTATTAATACAGAAAAAAAAGCGTTTATCAAAAAAAAATAAAAAATATTTGCATAACCTGTTGAATAACAGTTAAAAAATGACACATTTGAAAAATTACCTTATTTTTAGTTAGTAATTATCTGTTTTTAATGTTAATATTGATAAATACCATTGTTTCATAATCACATTAATATATAAAGTCTTAGTAATAAATGATATGAGGTGTAAATTATTTAAATATATTTTTGTAATATATATATTTATGATTATTTTTGCGGCATTGTAATCTTTAATTTAAGATAATATTTTAAAACCATAACTTATCAAAACGAAATACTACGGACATGGAAAGCTGCTGCTTACAGGTGAGTATGCAGTATTGGACGGTGCCAAATCTTTGGGATTACCAACACGATTGGGACAAAGTCTGGTCGTAAAAAGGACGACAAGCACGGATATAATCTGGGAGAGTTATGATACGAATAACAAAATGTGGTTTCAGGCTGATATTTCATTATTCGATTTTTCTGCTGTTAAAACGAATAATCCTGAAAAAGCTGAATTTTTACAGAAGATACTAAAAAATGCTGTAAGGCTTAACTCAGAATTTCTATCGCAATGGAATGGTTTCAAGATAGAAACAAAATTGGAATTTCCGTTGTCATGGGGCCTTGGTTCCAGCAGCACTTTAATATATCTTGTGGCAGAATGGGCAGAGGTAAATCCATTGCTGTTATATTTTAAGACAGAAGAAGGTTCAGGTTACGATGTGGCGTGCGCTTTTGCTGATGGCCCTATTGTATATATTAATTCTGAAGATGAAGTTTCCTATACTGAAATTGATTTCTCTCCAAAATTTAAGGATAATTTATTTTTTGTACACACAGGAGTCAAACAAAGTACACAATCAGGCATCCGGGATTACCTTAAAGCTGTCAAAAAGAAATCGGTATTGGTTAAAGAAATCACCAAAATCACTGAAGACGTCCAGTCTGCTACCAAACTATCTGATTTTGAAGCATTGATGGACAAACACGAGTCGTTAATAGCTGAACATACGGGGTTTGAACGCATTCAGAACAAGTTTAAAGATTATAAAGGTGGTGTTTTAAAATCACTGGGTGCTTGGGGTGGAGATTTTATTCTCGTAACATCTGACAAAGGAATAGATAGTGTCAAATCCTACTTTGAAGGTAAAGGTTTAACCACGGTACTACCATATAAAGATATTATTCTTTAGAAATATTCAGGTCTCGGATCAGAGACATCCTGTACGGCCGCCGTCAACAGTTATATTGGTTCCAGTAACATAAGCAGCTGACGGAGAAGCCAGAAATGCTATAACCGCAGCTATTTCTTCAGGTTTACCGAATCTACCCATAGGTATTTCGGCTTTCATCTGATTCACAACTTCATCCCTGGAAAGCAAAGTCTTACTAATCTTAGCATTAATAAGTTCATTTAGGCGCTCTGTTTCTATTGCTCCGGGCAGGATATTATTGACAGTAATTCCAAAAGGAGCTATTTCGTTGGACAGCGTCTTAGACCAGGAAGCGACTGCGCCACGTATGGTATTGCTAACACCCAGACTGCGTAAAGGTGTTTTAACAGAAGTGGAAAGGATGTTGATTATTCTGCCATAGTGATCTTTTTTCATGCCAGGTATTACAAGACCAGAAACTATATGGTATGCTATAAGATGCTGGTTAAAGGCTATTGAAAATGCTTCAGGTGTGGTACCCAACAGAGATCCGGATACAGGACCACCCGAATTGTTGATTAATATGTGTACAATGCGTTCAGAAACCAATTTTTTTATTTTCTTTTGCAGGCTATCTGTATCCGAGGTATCTGCTATAATTATACTGTGTTTTTGCCCGGTATGTACGGAGAGTTCAGAAGCTGCATCGATGGCATATTCACTGTTTCGTGCCAACAATATAACATTGGCGCCCATTTGGGACATGGCAATACCTGAAGCTTTCCCTATACCACGGGAACCGCCCAAAACTAATGCTGTTTTACCATATAAATCTGTATTTGTCATGTGTTGGTTGATTTAAAATTACTTTCGAAATTTTTTAGAATGTATATAATTTATCTAATCTTCAGACAGGTTATGAGGAAAAGATTCATACCGGATATCATATAGCATCAGTCCGATAGCAGGTACACTCCAGTCCTGATGCAATCTGGCTTGGGTATCCAGGCTAAGTTTTACGTCATCTATCGATAATTGTCCGCGAGAGACTTGCAGGCACATGCCTACTATAAGCCGTATCATTCCCCTTAGAAACCTGTCTGACGTAACCTTATATATATAATTGTCCCCTTCCTGAATCCAGTAGCTTTCTTTCAGATGGCAAACCATTGTTTTGACGTCCGAATGTAATTTGCAGAAAGGAAAGAACTCTTTGTATGCTAATAGTAATGAAGCTGCTTCGTTGAGCTTGAAGATGTCTGGTTTTTCATATACATAATAGTAAGAAAAGGGCAAAAAAGGAGATTTAACAACGTGTAAATGATATTGATAGGAACGTGAAACAGCACCAAACCGTGCATGCATACTCCTATCGACCGGATAAATATGGTGAATAGCTATATCTGAAGGCAGTAATTTATTAGCTCTGTAAATCAATTGTTCCGGATCGAATATGGTTTCTGTATCCAAATGAGCTACATATCCGCTGGCATGAACACCGGTATCTGTTCTGCCACATCCTACTATAGAAATTTCTGATCTTAATAATAGAGAAAGGACACTTTCTATAGTACCCTGTATAGTTTTGGTACCGGAGTGTGGTTGATTTTGCCACCCATTATAAGCAGTACCACAATATGAAAGATGTATAAAATATCTTGCCAAACGTTGATTTTTATATTCAAATGTAAAGGTACAATTTGTAAATGAGTTACCTGAGTAGTAGTATAATCTTTAGTTAGGTATAATGTTTGTCACTACTCATTATTAATTACAGAAATCAAACATCTATCCTTTTAATTGAATCTTATGATATAAGATTACTTCAGAAATTCCAAAACTTTTTCGGGAGGTCTTGCAATTATTGCCTTGCCATCTTTGACCACAATCGGACGTTCTATCAGAGCCGGATAAGCTACCATGGCATCTATCCACTGATCGTCAGTCAGAGTCTGGTTTTTGAATTTTTCCTTAAAAATTGCTTCGTTCTTTCGGATAACTTCAAGAGGCTTCAGTCTAAGCATACGTATAAGTTCCACTAAATTTTCTCTGGTAGGTGGGGTTTTCAGATATTCTATGATTTTCGGCTCAATCCCGTTATTGTGTATCAGATCAAGAGCGCAACGGCTTTTACTGCATCTCGTATTGTGATATATCTCCATTTGAAGGAATTTTGATGAAGTATGTTAATATTCTGAATTGTTTTATTATAAAACTATAAAACCAATTCTGATATCTGGATATATAAATGGGTGCTTAAATAAAGTTTGTTTACTATGACTAAAATGTTTAACCTGATTCAGCCATTAGAATGATTGAATAATAAACGAACTTTCTTAAATTAAAACAACTTGTATCCCTGTATACCCTGTTTAACAAAAACGCTGTATTGATTATAAACAATAGCGTTTTAATAAAAATACAGGACTACATCCATCTCATAGCTTTGACGAAATACGTACAGAATGAAGGAAGCATCACCCAAAACCATTCAGGCTTAAATATAAAAAACAAAATAATCCCTACTAATGATAATAATGTATAAATCCAGTAAAGTCCTACAGATTCAGTTGATGTTGTCATAATATTAATTTAATTTTGTGCCTGTAATTATTTTATACAATGTGGCAAATGTAAGCAATTACTCTAATAAAATATACAAAACTTAAAATATCTTTGTCAAAATACGATAAATCATTCTATTCTAAAATATTGCTCGCCGGAGAATACACAGTTATGACCGATGGCAACGCAATTGCCTTTCCGTATAAAAGGTTTGAAGGAAGATTTGAGTTTGATGAGGGTAAATCATCTGCATCACTATACGATCTTTTATACTACCTGCAACAAAATCAGCTTGATATATATATTGACGTAGAAAAATTACGTTCAGATCTGGCATTGGGAATGTACTTCAAATCCAACATACCATACGGCTACGGGCTGGGAAGTAGTGGGGCACTGGTGGCAGCACTATATAACAGATATGGTAAGAATAAAGCTAAAAATACAGATGAACTCAGACGTATATTAGGTGAGCTGGAATCTGTATTTCATGGTACAAGCTCAGGTATGGATCCACTGGTTTCATATCTTGATCAGCCCGTTGTGTTTACAGGTAATCAAATAAAATTGATACATCAGGACAGCCTTAATCTTTCAGGTTTTTTTCTCATTGATACGGGTATTGATCGCAGCACTTCATATTATGTAGAAATATTTAATAATATGAAAAAAAATTTGGCTCAATATGGTAAAAAAATTAAAAAACTGGAATCCATAAATCGTCAACTGATACAAGCTATATTAAAAAACCATAATGCTGAAATAGCCATTCACATGGAAGTACTTAGTCGATTACAATACGATATATTTACAGATATGATACCGGATGGCTTTAAAAATATCTGGCTTAAAGGACTTGAATCGGGCAACTATTTTCTGAAGCTTTGTGGTGCAGGAGGCGGTGGTATGATTTTAGGTTGGTCACCGGGCATCGATCTTGATTTAGGGTGTACAGTTTTATATTTATAGTTTATGGAAGATCAACTATATTTTATATGAATCAACTGTTAAATACAGGGAGATGTATAATATTAATCTACACAAAAAGGATATTCTGGATATTACTTCATTTAGTGGAATCATAAGGGAATAACGTCTATAGAGTGCGTAATTTTTTACAGATGGTCGTTTTTTGATGGTATTGTATTTTTATTGTCTGACAACATTATTATCGGAAAAGTCGTTAAGTATCTGAATTTAATCAATATAATAAATAAGTAAATATGAAGTTTTTAAAATTTTCAATCATGCTTATGGCTTTGGTAGCTATAGTTTCATGCAGTAAGGATGATACAACCGCACCGGTTATTACGATAACATCACCTGTCGAAGGAAGTGTTCTTGAAAAAGGGAAGACATATCCTGTAACGGGTACAGTTACCGATGAAACAGAATTGTCCGAAATCGATGCCGGTGGGTATAAAATCACCTCATTTGACACCAAAACTTCATACGCATTTGCCAATCTGAATCTGCCGATTCCAGCGGACACAAAAGAAACAGGTGGAGTATTGAAAATAACAGCTAAGGACAAAGCAGGTAATGTTGCGGTAAAATCTATTACATTCAGTATAAAATAGGTCATTACCTTACAATTGAAATGACGGAAGTCCGGCATTTTGCAGCATCGATAAAGGATATATATACATTACTTGCCGAAGCAGGTAATGCAATTATGGATATATATACAGCACCTGAAAGACATATTCAGATTAAGTCAGATGATAGTCCGGTTACTTCGGCTGATATTGTTTCCAATGCCATCATAACTAAAGGCATACAGTATTTATTTTCCGGAATACCAGTTTTATCGGAAGAGGATTATATCCCTCCTTATGAAGAAAGGAAGGGATGGAAATATGTATGGATTTTGGACCCGTTGGACGGTACAAAGGGTTTTATACACAAATCAGGTGAATTTACTATTAATTTGGGTTTGTCACTTGAAGGAACAGTAGTAGCAGGGTGTATTTATGAACCGGTGACCCAGCAAATGTATTTTGCATCCAAAGGGAACGGAGCATTTCATTATCAGGATGATGGTGATCATAAAAGATTAATTGTCAATGAGATTAATCGGAATACCAAAGGATTGAAAATACTCTCCAGCAAGTTCCATAAGGATGTCAGAACGCAGACCTTTATAGAGTCCTTCGACGAACCGGTAATCATTGAGAAAGGTGCAGCCATGAAATTTGTAAGTATTGCAAGAGGAGAAGCAGACTACTATCCGAAGATGTCCAGTATTATGGAGTGGGATACAGCACCCGGACAGATTATCATAGAAGAAGCAGGTGGTATGTTGGTAGATGCAGTGAACAGTCAACCATTGAAATATAATAAACCGGATTTACATAATCCACATTTTATTGCTTCAGGAAAATGGACGGATTGATGAATAAAAACAATATTTTCAGTGCTGTGGTTTTGGCTAAAAATGATGAAAAGATAATAGGAAGATGTATTGAAAAGTTAAAACAAATCACGGACGATATAATCATTATACTTGATGACAGATCGGCGGATAACACAGAGGTCATTGCAATTGAATCAGGAGCAAGAGTATTTAAAAAAGCCTGGGAAGGATATTCCATCAATAAAAATTTTGGTATACAGCAGGCAATAAATGATTGGATATTATGTCCGGATTCAGATGAAATTCTGGACGATAAACTTATTGAAAGTATTAACACGTTGAAACCTGAACAGGATACGGCCTATGAAATGAATATAATGACTTATCTGGGTGATTATGCTGTAAAGCACTGTGGATGGTTTCCGGACTGGAACATACGTTTATTCAATAAGAATACCATGCAATGGAACAACAGTGGCGTTCATGAGAAGCTAACATCAGAAAACCAGGTAAAGAGGAAGAGATTGCAAGGCCTTATACATCATTATAGCTTTACAGATGAAGCTCATATGCAGTCCAAATACGAATACTATGCTAAACTCAGGGCAGAAGAATGGATATCAAAAAGAGTTAAACCTCCATTCATTAAAAGACTGGTAGGCCCTGAATTCCGTTTTTTCAGAACCTACATTCTGAAAGCAGGAATACTGGACGGTAAACCCGGATGGACAATAGCAAAGAATGAATATATACTAAAAAAGAAAGAATTGTTTTACTGGAGAGAAATCCTGCAAAACATCAAATAGAAAAAGCAGTTGTAAATAATATAATTACTTTTTACAACTACTTTCTTATATTTTTGAATTGGTTTTAAGCTTTGCCTACAAATCTGTTTACAGCAAAACTTGCTCTTTCAATCACATCATAATTAATCTTATAGATGTGAAATTTTCCATTCACCTCGACATTTACAGCACCGGACAATCTTAATATTTTAAGATGCTGAGAAGTGATACTTTGTTCAATATCCAGATTACTGTAAATTTTGTTGACATTTATCGTATGATTTTCATCAATAAACTCCAAAATTTTTAATCTTAGGGGGTGTGCTAACGCTCGCATTAATTCCGACGCATAATTTAATTTGTCGGCATCAAAAGTGACTTTTGTACCTTTCATTTTGTGTTCCTTATTTTCTGATTAAGACCTGAGCACAAATATGAGTAGTTATTTTAATATGACAAAATAAATATATATATTTTTTTTAATTTGTTATTTAATTTAACATTTAGGTCTAAAACATAATCAAAATGATGATAAAATACGAATTTATTTAATCATAAACCTTTGTTATTCATTAAATAAACTCAAGTCAGTGCAAGTAAGTTATTTGCTAGTCAAATCCTCCACCAGGGTTGAAATTTGTCCTAATCTATCTTTATCCAATGAATAATAGATAAATTTTCCTTGTCTGTCTGTTGCTACAACACCAGCTCTTCTCAGAATAGCTAAATGTTGAGAAGCAACTGATTGTTCCAATCTCAGTTTGATATAGATATCGGTGACAGTCATTTTCTCACCATCTTCCAAAAGATCTATCACTCTCTGTCGAAGTTTATGGTTGACAGCCCTTAGCACCAGAACTGCCTTTCTCAGGTCAGCATAGTCAAGTTGCACTTCCTTGCTTCCTTTCTTTAATGTAACGGTTTCGTTCTTCTTATTTCTCATACGAATAAATTTGTTAGTTCACGGAATTCAGATAGGATAATCCAATAACCTTGCCAAACCCAAACTTACAGGAGAATAAATTTTAACAAAATCTTATATATCGTTTTTGTCTATATATAAACAACTAAATTTGTTATAATAAAGTTCAATTATTTAGAATAATTTTTTTGTAGATTTTGTAATATTTGGTGACTTGATATAGTCGGGACTAAAATAGGCTACGCTTTCAAATTGATTATTCTGAAATAGTTTGTAGGTAATAGTTTCCATAAACCGTGCGGATGTAAATGTATGCTGTAAGCATATAGCCGAATTGTTATACTGATTATAGTATTTTTCTGCACCATTTCCACATATATATATAATATGTGCTCCTGACAGGTGTTCAAATGGATTTTCATCCAGGATTACAGGTGCAATATCAGATAGTTTTTTGGATTGAAAATCAAATACAGAAGCATATACTTCATTGCGCCTTGCATCTATCATAGAGATGATAATGTCTTCAGGATTCAATATATTAGGTGAAATACCTGAAGCTAAAATTGTCAGACTGTCAACGGAAATCAAAGGTTTGTCCAAGGCATAGCACATCGCTTTTACAGTAGCAGCACCAATACGAAGTGAGGTATAGGAACCAGGGCCGTCAGAGACTGAGACTGCGTCTAATTCCTGTAATGTCATATTTGCTTCTTTCAGACAGGACTGAATAAGTAATGTAAGTTTTTCGGTATGACTGTTGGGACTGAATGATTCCTGTAAAGCAATCGTTTTACCATCAATGGCTATGGCAACGGAACAAACATCAGTAGAAGTTTCTACATTTAATATGGCTATCATTAACTTATTGCTTATCTGGATAGTATTTTTTTGTATCTTTTTGTATCTTTTATTACACTTACTGCTTCGTTAATATTTATATCATCGCGGAGTGTATATTGTATCTTACCTTTTTGCCAGTAGTATCTTGTAATAATTTCTTTTTCGATCTCATAGGTTATCTGATCTTTGGCATTGATAAGTTCGTTTGATTTTGTCTGATTTATTTTACTTTCCAATTTTTTAATATCATCAACGATTTGTGCATCTTTGGTCTTATCAAAAGCATTTTTTGCTTCCAAAAGTGCTTTTTCTCCTTCAGATGTATATGTAAACTTTTTATTGCGTACAAATTTAACAAAATCATCAAATTGTGTGAATACAAATTTATCAACGGGAGCTATTGAATCCTTACCTTTGACATATTGATTGACATATTCAAAAATAATGTATTGGTCCAATAAAGCCTGTGTAATGGGTAACAATTCTTTTATCTCAGTTTTAATATCAGGAGAGACACCTCCACCATCCAATACAATCCTACCGTTTTTGGTTTTAAATTTGGTTCTTTGATTGTCCGGAATATCTTTAGGTACACCATTTTCATATTCAACGCCCTGAATACACCTTCCACTTGGTATATAATATTTGGATGTTGTTAATTTGAGTCGTGCATTATACGGTAAGTCTTTAGTATTCTGAACAAGACCCTTACCAAAGGAACGCTGACCGATCAGGACACCTCTATCGACATCCTGAATCACGCCGGAAACTATCTCAGAAGCCGATGCTGAACGTCCGTCAATAAGAATAGCTACAGGTATTTCCAGGTCCACAGGATTGGATGTTGTTTTAAAAGTTTGATCTTTTTCTTTAATTTTGGATTTGGTTGTAACAACGATTTCGTCTTTAGGAATAAAGATATTACAGATGTTGACCGCTTCGTGCAGTAATCCACCTCCGTTATGTCTTAAGTCCAGAATAACTCCGGCAATATTTGGATTGTCGTCTTTTAAATCTTTTAAAGCCTTCTGAATATTTGAACCCGCCATTTGTGTAAATGTGGTAAGTGAAATATATCCCACATCACCACCTACGAACCCCGAGTATGGTACATTAGAAACAGAAACTTCGCCACGTGTAATTTTTTTAACCTCAGCTTGTTGGTTATCAAATCTTTTTATACCTATTAATATATCAGAACCGGGTATACCTCTAAGCATAAGATTTATTTCTTCCAGGCTCTTACCTTTCACATCAGTACCGCCAATAGTAGTGATAATATCTCCTGCTTTGAGTCCGGCTTTATGGGAAGGTCCGTTCTCCATTGGTTCCACTATAGTAGTGTTGCCATTTATATTATCCAGTCTGGCTCCAATACCCTGATATTTTTCATCATCATTAATCCAGTAACTTTCTCCCTGAGATTCTGAAAAATAATTGGTATATGGGTCAAGAGATTTGGTCATGGCATCAATAGCTGTACGCATTAAGGTGCCGGGATCGAGTTCGTCTGCAAAGTTGGTATTCAGTTCTTTATATACACTGACAAATATTTCTAAATTTTTACTAATTTCAAATAGCTTATCTTTATTGACATTTACAGCAGCTATACCTGCAACCATTACGATAGTCAGGATTACAGCCATATATTTTTTAATCATATTAAAATGTGTATTTTTTGATTATGACAGATACTTCTTTAACGAAGAAATAGATTAGATTATTTAATAAAATCAATTATATGGTTAAAAAGTTCAACCGGCTTGTCTGCATGTACCCAATGGCCGGCACCATTAATCGTAATTAATTCGCTGTTTGGAATTGTTTCATGTATAGATGGCCAGTCATCATCAAGAATATAGTTGGATTTGCTGCCTCTGATAAATAATGTCTTTGCATCGGAGGTGTGCCTGAATGGTATTGCTTCGAGGATTCTGTCATAATTCTTATATAGCAAATGTAGGTTGACCTTCCATTCAAAATGACCGTCTTTGGTACGTGTTAGGTTCTTCATCAGAAACTGAACAACACCTTTATCATTTAATCTGTTCATTAAAATGGATTCAACCTGATTTCTTGAATCCATTTTATCAAGTTGTACAGACATCAAAGCATCGAAAATATCCGTATGTCCGTCTTCGTATTTTTTTATACCTATATCAATAATTACGAATTTAAAGTTATCTGGATTATTATCTGACATATACTGCAAGCAAGTTTTTCCACCCATACTGTGTCCGATAATGGTGCCTTCGTAAATCCAGTTTTCTTCTAAAAAGAGTTGCAGATCTTCAGCCAGAATCGGGTAGTTGAATGCATTTGTATGTTCTGAACGCCCATGGTCTCTTTGATCTATTAATATGGCCATGTACCCTGCTTCTTCCAGTCTCCTGGCCATGTTGTGCCAATTGTCCAGGGTTCCGAACATACCGTGAAGGATTACAACAGGATGACCGGTTCCATAAACTTTATAATTGAGATGATGCTTCATGATATGAAAGTAATGTTAAATAAATGTAAAGATTTTCTTAACAAAATGAATAATTATTGTTTTTAAATATAAAGATATTTCTGAAAATATACACGACATATACACAAATGTAATATTTTTGTAAAATAATTTACTAATTATTTAATCAAATTATATTTGTTTATATATATAGTGTGTTGGTTGTTAATGTATTGAAGTGAGACATGGTTGTTATTATTTAAAAGGATGATTTTGGTCATTCAAAATTAGTTACAACTATTTCTAATTTGCAGTCAATTTTAGTGATATATGAAAATAATTTTGTTTTTGATACTTATAAGTCTGGTATTAGCAGGTGGTTTCCTCATTGCTTTTTTCTGGGCTGTTCGTGACGGGCAATATGATGATGAATACACACCCGGTATGCGTATATTGCTCGATGAAGACATGATTGATAAAAAAGCGGATAAATAAAATAATTAAACATTATAAAATCAAGTTTATGGCAAATTTGGAGACATTCAGTTATGATAATAAGGTAGTACGAAATTTTGCTTATGCTACAATTATATTTGGAGTGATAGGCATGCTGGTGGGAATAACTGCTGCCTTGCAGTTGGTATATCCATCCTTGAATTTCGGATTGGCAGAGACTTCGTTTGGAAGAATAAGACCATTGCATACTAATGCTGTTATTTTTGCATTTGTAGGGAACGGTATTTTTACAGGTGTATATTATTCTTTACAAAGATTGTTAAAGACCAGAATGTATAGTGATGTACTTTCCTCAATACATTTTTGGGGATGGCAGATAATCATTTTGGCAGCAGCTATTACGTTACCATTGGGTATGACCAGTAGTCACGAATATGCAGAATTGATATGGCCGATAGATATAGCTATTGCAATAGTATGGATTGTATTTGGAATCAATATGTTTGGTACTTTGATAAAGAGAAGAGAACAACATATTTATGTTGCCATATGGTTTTATATTGCTACATGGATTACTGTGACTGTATTGCATATTTTTAATAATATACAGATTCCGGTAAGCATGTCTTATGCTGTCAATGCTTTTGCAGGCGTACAGGATGCTTTGGTACAATGGTGGTACGGACACAATGCTGTAGCATTTTTCCTTACTACGCCCTATCTGGGATTAATGTATTATTTTTTACCCAAAGCTGCTAACCGACCTGTTTATTCGTACAAACTTTCAATTATTCACTTTTGGTCATTGATATTCTTATATATTTGGGCTGGACCACACCATTTATTATATACATCTTTACCTGATTGGGCACAATCTTTGGGAACAGTATTCTCCATTATGCTGATTGCTCCATCATGGGGAGGTATGTTAAACGGACTTTTGACCTTAAGAGGTGTCTGGGACAAAGTAAGAACAGATCCTATTCTTAAGTTTTTTGTAATAGCTGTAACCGCCTATGGTATGGCAACGCTTGAAGGGCCGCTATTATCCGTTAAATCACTTAATGCTATAACACACTATACAGACTGGACAGTAGCACATGTACACATCGGTGCTTTGGGATGGAATGGAATGCTTACATTTGGTATGTTGTATTGGTTATTACCAAGAATATATGGGACAAAACTGTATTCAGTAAAATTAGCTAACACGCATTTCTGGATAGGAACATTAGGTATATTATTTTATGCTATTCCTTTATATTGGGCAGGTTGGACACAATCTCTTATGTGGAAACAATTCACACCGGATGGTCTTTTACAGTATGGAAATTTCTTAGAGACCGTAACCCAGATACTTCCTATGTACCTGATAAGAGCTATTGGAGGTACAATTTATTTTATAGGAGTAATAGTGATGATATACAATTTGTATAAAACAGTTCAATCAGGTCACCTTATAGCCAATCAGGAAGCATCTGCTCCGGCTTTGGAAAAATATATACCAGAGAAAAATGAACATTGGCACAGATGGATAGAACGAAAACCTATTCAGATGTTATTCTGGAGTGCAATAGTAATACTGATTGGTGGTATAATTGAGATTATACCTATGATGATGATCGACGAAAATGTTCCCAAAATAGCCTCAGTAAAACCGTATACTCCGTTGGAACTCGAAGGACGCGACATATATATACGGGAGGGATGTGTTAACTGTCACTCACAAATGATACGACCATTCAGATCGGAAACAGAACGGTATGGAGAATATTCCAAATCTGGTGAATTTATTTATGACAGACCTTTCTTATGGGGTAGTAAGCGTACAGGTCCGGACTTACACCGAATAGGAGGAAAATACCCGGACAGCTGGCATTACAATCATATGCTTGATCCTACTTCCATGTCACCTGGTTCAATTATGCCTCCGTATCCATGGTTGTTGGAAGATGATTTGAATACCAGTTATACACCTGCAAAGATCAGAATATTACAGTCACTTGGAACACCATATCCTGACGGATATGCGGAGAAAGCTGTAGAAGATCTTAAGAATCAGGCTAAAAAAATAGCCTCTAATCTTGCGAAAGATAAGATCAAACAGGATAATCTGGAAAATAAAGAGATAATTGCTGTAATTGCTTACCTGCAAAGATTAGGCACGGACATAAAAGTTAAATAATTAATTTTAAAAAAAAATAGCCAAAAATGGCAAAATATATATTGGAAGGAGCAGGAAGTATCAATTGGATGGCTATATTTGCACTCATTACGTTTGTTTTTGTATTTACTTTAAGTATAGTTTTGGTATTTAAGAAGAATAAAACGGATTTGGAGAGGTTGGAAAATCTGCCTTTGGAAGATGATGAATGATTTTTTATAGGATATTTAATAAAATAATTAATTGGAAAATGATGAAGAAACTTTCTTTTACCATCATGTTGTATATAGGAACCCTCATATGGGGTGCAGATGCATTTGGACAAGGTAGCAGTCAGCAGGATCTGAGTTCAACTATCTTGACATTTATTTACAATAATATATTTGTACTTCTTTCCCTGGCAGTATTGGTGGGTGTGGTGAGTATTGCGCTGAAATTGATTTGGGCTTTTATTGATATGCAAAAAGTAAAACTGGCAGATCAGATAGGTGCTATTAGTGTAGAACCGTCTTCAGGAAGAGGAGAATCAACTTCATTCCTGCGCAGATTATACGATAAAGCATGGAATATGGCACCTGTTAGTAAAGAAGAAAATATTGACTTAGGCCATGAATATGATGGAATCAGGGAATTGGATAATTCTTTACCGCCATGGTGGTTATGGATGTTTTATGGCACTATTATTTTTGCCGGTGCTTATATATGGTATTATAATGTATCCAATAACGGACCTAATCAGCTGCAAGAGTATGAAATAGCAATGGAAGTAGCTGAATTACAGAAAACCAAAAGTCTTTCCATTCAGGGCAATAAGGTTGATGAGAATACTGTTACTGCGCTAACTGATGAAGCTTCCATAACTGAAGGAAAAGATCTTTATATTACCAATTGTGCAGCATGTCACGGACAATTGGGAGAAGGTACTGTTGGCCCCAACTTTACAGATAAGTACTGGATTCATGGTGGAAGCGTCAATGATATTTTTAAAACAATTAAATATGGTGTTCCTGATAAAGGGATGGTATCATGGAAAGATTTGCTGGGATCTTCAGCTATTCAAAAAGTATCCAGTTATATTTTGACTTTACAGGGAACCAATCCACCTAATCAGAAAGAAAAGCAGGGTGAATTGTACGAACCTAAAGTGGTAGAACCTGAAGCTGCTCCAAAAACAGATGAAGCATCACCAAAAGCTGAAGAAGGTACAAAAACAGAGACAGACGCACCAAAAAGCAAGTAGTATTCTCTTGCTTTAACATATTTCGTTAAGTCATATTTTTTAGAAATTTAATTTATATTAAGTAAAGAAGGTTAGTTTTCTGACCTTCTTTACTACTAAGCATACATTTACGACAACCAACTCCAAAATATTTTATTATTATTTCAAATTGATTAAAATTTTATGGATGTAGATCAGTTTTATCAGATGGATGAGCAATTCAGAGATGAAATTGCAACTGTGGATAAAAGTGGAAAGCGTATATGGATATATCCCAAAAAACCAGGAGGTAAATTTACCATTTACCGTATTTGGCTGTCCTATTTCTATTTTATTGTTTTATTCGGGCTACCTTTTATTAAAGTTAATGGAGCTCCGTTTATGCTTTTCAATATTGTTGACAGAGAGTTTATAATATTTGGTATGCATTTCGGTCCGCAGGACTTTTATCTGTTTGCAATAGCGATGCTGATAATGCTGGTATTTATTATACTTTTTACTGTTGTTTTTGGAAGATTATTTTGCGGATGGATTTGTCCTCAAACGATTTTCATGGAACTCTTGTACAGGCGCATAGAGTATGCGATAGATGGAGACCATAATGCACAAAGGAAGTTGGATAAATCTCCATGGAATACGGATAAAATCATCAAACGAGTAGTTAAGCATATTATATTTTTTGGTTTGGCTGTTATAATAGCCAATACTTTTCTTGCCTATATTATTGGTCTGGATGAGGTAATAAAAATCATAAAAGAGCCCATATCTGATCATGTGAGTGGCTTTATATCCATGGTGATATTTTCTTTTGTATTTTATGCAGTATTTGCGAGATTAAGAGAACAGGTGTGTACTACTATCTGTCCTTATGGAAGATTACAGGGTGTCATGTTGGATAACAAATCACTTGTAGTTGCTTATGATTTTGTACGGGGAGAGCCAAGAGGTAAACTGAAAAAAGCAAAGTCAATGCCTGCTCAGGTAGCAGACAATCCATTATCTGTTTCTCATTCAGCCATTGTAACAACAGATCCAATGAGGGATTTTCTTGGAGTTGGACAAGAAAAGTTGGGAGACTGTATCGACTGCAGATTATGTGTACAAGTATGTCCAACAGGTATAGATATACGCAATGGTACACAATTGGAATGTGTTAATTGTACTGCATGTATGGATGCCTGTGATGATGTCATGGAGAAAATCAGCAGACCTAAGGGACTTATCAGATTGGATAGTATAGAAGGAATCACCAAGGGAGAAAGAAAAATATTCAATTCGAGAACGATTGCTTATTCTATTTTACTATTTGTATTAATTGTAGTTGAAATCCTTTTATTCAGTCTTAGATCAGATGTTGAAGTACTCTTTTTGCGTACAGGTGGTTTGCTGGCGCAGGAACAGGCCGATGGAATGGTTAGCAACCTGTACAATTATCAGTTAAGTAATAAAACATCCAAAGACATGCCACTTGAGTTTAAAATGATTGAACCGGTATCGGGTAGTTTTGAGGTAATAGGTGGCAAACAACCTAAGGTAGCAAAGAACAGTAATGCAAAGGGTACTGTATTTATTAAAATACCCGGAGATAATCTGAAAAGTGGTAAAAACAATATTGTTATAGGAATTTATTCTGATGGTAAACTTATTACAAAAGTTAAAACCACATTCTTTGGGCCTGTTAAATAAATTTTTACTACAGCAATTAAACGAACTTCATGGCAGATGTTGTTGTTTTAATTTGAAACATTTTTAAATGAGAATCAATTGGGGTACCGGTATAGGGATTTTTATAGTCGTATTTATTACTACGCTAGCCTATGTGTTATATAAATCCACTCAGTACAAAGAAAGTCTTGTAGTCGATAAATATTACGAAGAAGATCTTGCGTATCAGCAAGTTATGAATAAAAAACAAAATACAGCTGAGCTCCCTCAAAAGATAAAGTTAAAATATGCCGAAAGCGAAAAAAAAATTATTATAATATTTCCAACGGATAGCTTACATAGCATAGAAGGTTCTATACTCATGTATAATCCTGTATCAGATAAGTTGGATGTTAAGTATGAATATAATTTAGGATTAGATTCAATGTATATTATACCAACAGCTGATCTGAAAACAGGAAAATATCGAATAAAGATAGACTGGCAAAGAGGTGATAAAAAATACTATCAGGAAGATGTCATTTTAATTTAAAAATATTGTACATTGTATTGGGTTGCCTTTTTGCTTGGATTTTTTGGAAGTTTACATTGTATCGGTATGTGTGGTCCATTAGCTTTGGCGGTTCATTCTTCCAAAAATCATACCGGTTGGGTTACCTTTTGGAACTCATTGCTTTATAATGCCGGAAGAACAACAGGCTATATTATGCTTGGTCTTTTATTCGGAATAGCAGGCAGTATAGTAGCTTTCAGTGGGGCGCAGAGGGTAATTTCCATAGTATTGGGTATTATCATGGTTTTGTTTTTTATATTTTCTGCCAATCCTGACCAACTCATAGCCAGGTCTTTAGTATTGAAACGGTTTTATAGTAAGGTTACCGTCACATTAAGTAACCTACTTCATAAGAGCAAACGTATTCCAGTGTACTATCTTGGAGTAGTAAATGGTTTTTTACCTTGTGGACTCGTGTACCTTGCTATCGCTGGCGCAATGTCGTTAGGCAATGTTTTTGGAAGTATGGGGTTTATGCTGTTCTTTGGTTTAGGAACTTTTCCTGGAATGATTGCTGTAGTTTTGTTACATCAGTCTGTCAATCAAAAACTACGGATATCTTTATCCAAACTTTACCCTTATATTAGTCTGGTAATGGGAATATATCTGATATACAGAGGATGGATGTCTAAACTACCTTTGGAACTGAATTTTTTTGAAGCACTTAAAAACCCGGTTATGTGTCATTGAATGTATTACATAGTGTATTTCAGCAATACATTCAATGAATCTTTAGAACACTAATGGTACATCAGGATTTTAGAATTTGAATTATCCGCTAAGAATCTCTTTATATCCTTCGGGGGTATTGTAATTTTTAAATAACTTTGCAATATGAATGCAAACAACAAATTGGATATTCGTAAACTTGATCTTGATCAGATTAAAGAATTTGTCATATCCGCAGGTCAGCCAGCTTTTCGTGCCAAGCAGATTTATGAATGGCTTTGGCAAAAAGGTGAAACATCATTTGATGGAATGAGTAACCTTTCTAAAGAATTCCGCGAAATATTAAAAAATCAGTTTGAGATTAGATCTATAAAGTTAGATACGATTCAACACAGTTTGGACGGTACCATTAAAAGCAGATTTGAATTATATGATGGTCATAAGATAGAGTCGGTGCTCATACCTGTTCCTGTAGACCAGCGATTTACACTTTGTGTTTCCATTCAGGTGGGCTGCAGTTTATCCTGTAAATTCTGTGCTACCGGTCAGATGGAACGCATTAGAAATTTGGATGTAGCTGAAGTATATGATCAGTATGTCGAAGTGAACAGACAATGTCTTGTAGCCTATGGTCATCCTTTGACCAACGTAGTATATATGGGTATGGGAGAACCATTGCTCAATTACAGCAATACTATGGCAAGTATAGATAAACTAACAAGTCCGGAAGGCTTGAATATATCTCCTAAGCGTATAACTGTATCCACAGCAGGAATAGCCAAAATGATTAGACGTATGGCTGATGAAGACACAAAAGTCAATTTGGCATTATCTCTCCATGCTGCTGACGATAAAAAGCGCAATATGATTATGCCTATTAATGAACAGAACAATCTGGAGGTACTTATGGAAGCACTCACATACTTCTATAAAAAAACAGGCAATAAGATTAGCTACGAATACATAGCATTTAAAAACTTCAATGACGGAATCGAAGATGCAAAGAACCTGGTCAGGTTGTGTAAATCTTTTCCGGTTAAAGTTAATATTATAGAATATAATCCTATCGCCGGATTGGATTTTGTCAAATCAGATGAAGACGCCATCAACAAATTTGCCTTACATCTTCGTAAGAATGAAGTTATATGCACTATTAGAAGAAGCAGAGGTAAGGATATAGATGCAGCTTGTGGTCAGTTGGCCAATAAGGAGTAATAACACTATCAATATCATGCTGGTTTTTGTTAGAAATTATTGTCAAAATTCAGATAATTTGAAATTAATATGATAGTATATTACTGATTGCTTTCATTGTTTTTTACTAAACATCTATCCTATATCACGAAGAACATCAGGAAAAACACAGTATTTTATTCAATTTTTTTAACAACATCTAATAAAAAGCAAACATGTATTAACATGTGTTGATTAATAGTTTAATAAACATTTAAATTATACATGTCTCTATAATTGATTGTATATCAATCATATGCAATAAAATATGATTTGATATAAAAAAACTGGAATGTGGAAAAAAACTTTTTTAAAAAAGGGTTAAGGCATGAAAATAACTCTATATTTACACCGTAATTTAATCCCGGACTTATCACAATTATGGAAAACAAAGTTAAACGAGATTCAGCTTTTATTAATCTTTTATCAGAATTTGAAAGTAGATTTGAGCAGGGCGATATCGGATATCTTAACGAAAAAGTGTTAATACAGTTGGTAGATTATTATGAAGACGAATATCTTTATGATAAAGCTATTGAAGTGGTAGATATCGCAATCGAACAATATAAATACAGATCAGATTTTTATATTATCAAGTCACGGATACAACTCAATCTTGGTCATATTGGCGACGCTTTGGATACGCTGAATATAGCTGAAAACATGGCGCCATATGAAAGAGAAATTCAGATGCTTAAAATCAGAATTTTTGCTATCAAAAAACAATTTGGTGATGCGTATAAAATCATTGAAGATTTAAAGGAAGGAGCAACAAAAGGAGATTATATCGATATATTAATCGGAGAGTCTTTCATACAGGAAAATATGAAGGACTACAATGGTATGTACGATACATTAGCAGCAGCAGTCCGTATAGATAGTAAGAATGAAGAAGCAATGGAGCGTGTATGGATAAGTGCTGAGCTTTCCAGAAGATATGAGGATAGCGTAATACTACATCAGGAAATTGTAGAAAACGACCCGTACAACTATCAGGGTTGGTATAATCTCGGACACGGATATGTATGTATATGGGAGTATGAAAAAGCTATTGAAGCCCTGGAATATTCATTTATTATTAATCCTGAATTTGAAAGTGCGTATCTTGATTGTGCGGACACATGCCGTCAGATAAAAGATTTTAATAAAGCACTTGAGATATATAACGAAGCATACTATAAGTTCGGATCCAATCACGAACTTATGGTAAATATAGCACAGTGTTATATTTCTTTAAATCGTTGTGGCATTGCTAAACAGTGGTTGCTTAAAGCGATAAAACTGGATGCATATAATGATGAAGCATATTACCTGTTGGGAGAGTGTTATGCATATGATAAAATATGGTACAATGCCATTAATGCTTACCATAAAGCTATCGAACTTGAGGTCAGAAGAGAAGAGTATTATCTGGGACTTGCAAAAGCATTTCTAGCTGTTGAAGATTATAACAAAGCCACTATAAATTTTCAGTTGGCAACTCAAACCGGACCCGAAGATACGCTTTATTGGAGAGAATATACCCGTTTTTTGATCAAAATGGGCTTACTCGATGAAGCAGAACAGGTATTGGAAGAAGCAGATGAATATACTTATGGTGCTGATTTGGTGTATTGTAAAGCCGCTATTTATTACTTATTAAAAGACAAGGCTGAATGCATGATTTTATTGGAAGAAGGACTTTCAGAAGATTATAGTACGCATCAGATTTTGTTTGAACTGGTACCTGAACTTCATTTAGATAAAGAAATATTGTCCATGATTAAATATTACGCAGAGTAATACATATTTATCAGGATTTCCAAAAGTTACTCTTTTAATAACCAAGACTGAAGAGCAATCTTATCCATAGGGTAGGATGCTCTTTTTTTGTTTATTTAATATTATGTTTTTTGGATAAAAAAGTATATAGTTTATCTGATAAAAGTATTACCTTTGACTTGAACTTTTAGGTAATGAATGTCGTAAGAGTCAAAGATATCTTCGTTAAGGAATTATCAGTAGATTTCAGGATGCAATATGCTTTGGCAAGTATCTTTTTATTTGCAGCAACCATTGTGTTTGTAATATACAAGTCATTTAACAATATCAATCCACGTGAATGGGTAATTATGCTGTGGGTGATTATGCTGTTTGCTGCACTGAATGCTATTGTCAAAAGTTTTCTTCAGGAAAAAAAAGAAACATATCTCTACTACTATACACTATTTAATCCGATTGACTTATTAATAGCCAAATTGGTATATAATTTTGTATTTCTGGTTAGTTTATTGACAGTGATAATCCTGATAATGACATTTTTTTCAGGTTTTCCTGTAAAAGATTTAGGACTTTTTACTTTAGGTTCCTTGCTGGGTATTGCTGGTATCTCAGTGGTATTTACCTTTGTTTCCATTATGTCCTCCTCAGGAGGAGGTCATTCAACATTGATGTCAATTCTTGCATTACCGCTGGTTCTTCCCATCTTATTGTTACTATTGAAAATTTCAACTGTTAGTGTACGCTTGATTGTGGATACCAGCGTTGGTAATGATGTTATGTTGTTATTGGGTGTAGATTGTATTTTGTTAGGTGCCGTATTCATGTTGTTTCCAATGTTATGGCGAAGTTAATAATTTAAATAGGTAAGACATGAAGATAAAAGGTATGTGGTGGAAAACATTGGGCGTAATAATATTTATATACGTCCTGACAGGCGGTATGCTGGTACCTTTGAAATCGGGTATACTCCATACAACGCCTTCCTCAGCTAAATGTGGTACCACGGTTAATATCGATATTACTGGTTATAATACGCATTTTTCTTCTGCAAAAAATATCAGAGCCTGGCTAAAAGCAGATTCTGTCCACGCTATTCAGGCAGTAGAAGTAAAACCGGTTGATGAAATCAAATCAGTAGTAACGTTTCACATTCCCGATGCATTACCAACACCTGACAAAACACAGCCATTGACCCTGATAATGGATAATGAACTCGATGGTATATTCGTTCAACCCAATGCTATATTTGTAACGATGGCTGATACGGTAAGCGCAAACGGAGCATTATGGAAGTCTTCCAACCTCAATAATTTTAGTCAGGTTGACCAATTCGTTTTTCCTTACCGGAATATATTACATGAAACAATCAGGAATATCTTCTTTCATGTAGCCTTGTGGTTTGCCATGTTTATATTATTGATAGCTGGTGTATACTATGCCATTCTATATATCCGTACTAAAGACTATATCTACGATATTAAATCATCATCTTATACCAAGATAGCCGTATTGTACGGATTGTTGGGTCTTGCAACAGGGTCTGTTTGGGCAAAGTTCACGTGGAATACTTTTTGGACAGATGATGTTAAACTCAATATGACAGCAGTAACAATCCTGATTTACCTTGCATATCTGGTACTTCGAAGTACTTTTACCGACACCGACAGACGTGCCAAAATGTCATCAGCATACAATATTTTTGCATTTGTAGCGATGATTCCCTTACTTTTTGTAATACCGAGAATGGCAGATAGTCTACATCCCGGAAACGGCGGTAATCCTGCTTTAGGAGGTGAAGATTTGGATCATACACTCAGGATGTTCTTTTATCCTGCAGTGATTGCACTTGCGTTACTGGGTACATGGATGGCTCAGCTTACTATAAGATATGAGCACTTAAAAGAAAAATATTTTGAAAAACATAATTGATAGTTCAATGAAAAGCACAGCGAATCATATAAAATGGATATTCAGTTTTCTTCTGAATATAATATTACTCTCTCAGGTACACGCACAGGGTGATAGTCTTGACTTTTTGCGAAGTACAGGTAAAATATATACTGTAGTGGCAGTAATTGTAATAATATTTATAGGTATAGTAATGTATCTGTACCGAATCGACAATAAACTAACTAAATTAGAAAATCAATTTAAAAATGAGCAGTAAACAAGGAAAATTTTTTGAAAGCGTACAGGCTAATTTTGATAGAGCTGCTGCGCACACAGACATTCATCCTGGATTATTACATCAGATTAAAGTGTGTAATGCAGTTTATCAGATGAACTTTCCGGTTAGGGTCGGAGACACATTTCAGGTTATCGAAGCATACAGGGTGCAACATTCTCATCACAGGCTTCCAACTAAAGGTGGTATCCGTTTTAGTGATATGGTAGATCAGGAAGAAGTGATGGCACTTGCAGCATTGATGACATACAAATGTGCAATTGTGGATGTTCCTTTTGGAGGAGCTAAAGGAGGAGTCAAAATAAATCCCAGAAATTACACGACCGAGGAACTGGAGCGAATTACAAGACGATATACGGTAGAATTAATCAGAAAAAACTTCATTGGCCCGAGTGTGGATGTACCTGCACCAGATTATGGTACAGGAGAACGTGAAATGGCCTGGATTCTGGATACTTACCAGACTTTCAAAGGTGGTGAAATTGACGCAGCAGGTTGTGTTACCGGTAAACCGGTACGCCAGAATGGAATCAGCGGAAGAACAGAAGCAACAGGTAGAGGTGTATTCTACTCCATAAGAGAAGTATTCAATGATGACTTTCAGTTAAAGAAAATGAATACTACAAAAGGAATTGAAGGCAAAACTATGGTCATACAGGGTATGGGAAATGTTGGTTCTCATACAGGTCTGGTTGCACAACAGGAAGGCGATGTTAAAATTATAGGACTATCTGAATTTGAAGGAACTGTTTATAGTGAAAAAGGTATAAATATGCAGGATGCTCTCAATTATCGTGCTGCCAATGGAACTATACTGGGAATGCCGGGAACTGTCACACTCAACGACAGAGGTGATTGGGTAGGAATAGAATGTGATATTTTAGTACCTGCTGCACTGGAATCAGTAATAACAATCGACAATGCGCATAAAGTTAAGGCGAAACTGGTTGCTGAAGCGGCAAACGGACCAATTTCAGCAGAAGGAGCTGAGGTTATTATAAAAAATGGAGGAATTATTATTCCGGATATGTATTGTAATGCGGGAGGAGTAACTGTTTCCTATTTTGAATGGTTAAAAAACCTTTCTCATATTCGTTTTGGTCGTATGGATAAAAGATTTAACCAAAATACATATGAAAATTTGGTTTCAACCTTTGAAAATCTCACCGGAAAATCTATAAATGATATGGAAAGACAAATCATTACCAGAGGTGCAGATGAGGTAGACTTAGTACGTTCTGGTCTGGAAGAAACAATGATAAGCTCCTATCATCAGATAATGGACACATATCACAGTTATTCCAAAGTAGATAATTTAAGAGACGCTGCTTTCATCTGTGCATTGAATAAGGTAGCAGGAGACTATATGACGTTGGGTGTTTTCCCATAATAGATGTGTATAATTGCAGATTACATAAATATAAGGGTAGTGAAAAGTATATTTTACTACCCTTTTTATATACCTGCATTACCAAATGAAAATTACATTCAACTATGACTTCAGATATAAATAATCCAGATAATAAAGCACTCTCAGCGATATATTGTTATCCTGATAGGCTTTTGTAAGATTACCAAAGTTGGATATCCAATCAGAGTCATAGTTTTTATCTGAGGTATAGATTTGATTTTTCCAAACAAAAATAATATCGCTTCCTGGTGCAAATCTCCAATTATATTGCAAATCAACATTAAATATATTTACATTTCTATCAAATATAGCTTCGTTATCCGCATTTTTACCACTATATGCTATACTTTGAATACTGCCGGTTTCTGTTAGTTTGCCAAAATGCCGGTACAAAACTTTATCCCAGTAATGTCTGACACGAAGATTCAAACCCATGACAGCATTAAAGATATATTTACCTGAGATGGCATTTTCTACAGTTTGCCTGTTTCTGATACCAAACATAATATCCTTATCTGTCAAGTTGTCGATTTGTACTCCTGCAAGAGATTTGTCTGTATACCCGGGATCATTCCTGAAATAATTAATTTCAGAAGATACAAAAACTGAAAACCTATCGTTAAACCGGATACGTGGTGAAAAGTCAAGAGAATATGCATACCTGTTTTTTTGATCGAAGTATGTATATCCTGCATTCATATCCAAAGCAAGTGTTTTGCGGTAATCTGTTGATATAAATCCGCCCACTTGTACATTGCCGGGTATAATAAGAAACTGACTCAAGTCGGATGTTCTCGGTTCAAAGTAATCATGATTGCCGACTGGACTAATGATGGCATCCCAACCTAAACCAAGTCGGCTTTTCAATAACATAAACTGATTCAATTTTAGTTCGATTCCCGAATATACTTCCGGATTATATAAACGTTTGTAGTTGAATTCACCGGCTATAACAGTATTGAGTATATGGGCGTTTTTAGGATGATACTGGTTGTATGCACCTTTAGCATAATAATTAAGGTTGTTGGGATACAGTAAAAAACCCATATCATTCGGATCGAATTTGTCGGAATAAACTTTTTGACCTATACCATAAGTCCATATACCACTTACCTTACCTAATTCAACATTATATGAAAATCCTCTGTCTGTGGTACTTTCATAATACTTTTGAGAAAGCATCCCATATCCGGATAACTGAAATCTCTGATCGGATGTTTTAAGATTTATAAAAGCACCGGTAACATTGGCATCATAGTCTGCACCTCTTCTGGAGACGTTCGTATTCATCAGTGAAAAGAAAGAATTATTTTTAAGGTTCTGATCAATGACTATTGCATTATAATTGGTAATGGGATTAGTTTGGAATTTTCGTGATGTGCCATCAGCAGATTCGATGACAGCGTATTCCTGACCTGTTACAGCATTGAAAAAGCCTATTCCGGTACCTTTGGATGTTCTGCCAGTAATTTTGGTAGCATTATACAGTCGGCTGGTTAATGGATTTTTGACTATAGATTCACCTTCCTGTAATTGATTGCTTACTTCATAGTATTTTAAGGGTGAACTGCCTATTCTACGGGAGTAAAAGATATTTTCCTTGTTAAATAATTCTGTTCCTTCTGTAAAAAACTGTCGGTTTTCTTCATAAAACACTTCATAGGGAGACAAATTCAGCACCTGGTTGTCAGAAATAACCTGACCAAAATCAGGGATTAAAGTCATATCCAGAGTAAAGGCATCGTTGATTCCATATTTTAAATCAAGTCCCGCACTATATGCAGTTTCAGCATTGAATCTGTCCTGGTCCAGGGTTGGGTCATAGCTGGTGTTGAGATACACGCTTGTATAGGGTGTCAATGAAAGCCTTACGGGTGTCTCTATATTAATAATATCCGTCAATTGACCGGATTGCTGTACCCATCCGGCTATGTTGGGATGTATAGGAGACCAATATGAAAGCTCTCTGTATCGTCTGATCTCACGGGCGAACTGAATATTCCATTTTTGTATAGCATCAGAAGGAAATCGTAAAGCTGAAACAGGTATTTTCATTTCTACATACCATCCTTTCTCGTCCTGACTGACAGCACTTTCCCACACCGCATTCCAGTTGGAGTCTTCTTCATGATTGGTCACAATGGATTCCAATTGGATTCCTGAAGCAGTAACTATAAATAAAAAACCATTGAGACCACTTCTGAATGGATCAAAAAACACACTAAAATTATCAGCATTACCCATTTCATCCCGTAAAGAATATTCTTTCAGAATTTTACCGGAATCTTCATCCCATAATCTGGCACCAACATAAACTGCATAATCATCATACAATACGTGAACTTCTGACTTAAACGATGCAGGAAGTCCGGGTACTGGCTCTTTTTGAATAAAATCTTTGGCCGTTGCAGCCTGCGACCATTGCAACTCATCGATAATACCATCAATTTTTATAGGTTCAACAAGCCTCGTTGCCTTTAATGTTTTTACCGGATCTGTACCAAAAATTGATATTGAATTAAAAATTATTAATATAAATAAGTACAACTTTTTCAACGGATAGTGTTTAATGTACAAAAGTATTAATTTTTTCATATTGTTATTTTGTTTTCTTGAGAATAATGTCATTAAATTGACATTTATTATATTAATAATCAATCATTTAATAATTAAATGTAATTTTGCAAAAAATAAAAATCAGTAAGTGAAATTTACATATTTATATATCTTATTGCTTTCGCTATTCAGTATGCGTTCAGGTATGGCACAAGGTTGTAATTTTACTATTTCAGTACCGAATGATATAACAATATGCGAACCGTCAGGAATTAATTTAGGAGGAATCATTAATGGTAATTATCTGGGATTTAACTGGACAGGACCGGATGGGTTTTATGATGATGTCAACCTGAATCCTTCCGTTTTTATTACAAAAACATCAACTTTTAAGCTGAAAGCATATAGTGATCCGGTATCTAATTTAATTGTAAACGGTGATTTTTCTTCAGGAAATACCGGGTTTACTTCTGATTACCTGTTTAAGGCAGATTTGCCCGGATATACACAGGAATTGTGGAATGAAGGAACCTATAGTGTTGTCTCCAATCCTAATTATGTACATACCAATTTTGCTCCATGTAGTGACCATACAGGAGGTGGTGAGATGATGGTTGTAAACGGAGCCCCATCTCTTTCTCAGGTTTGGTGTCAGACAGTAACTGTCGTCCCTAACACTACCTATATTTTTCAGGCATTTGGAACATCGGTAGAACCCACTTCCCCGGCAATATTGCAATTTTCAGTCAATGGTAGTTTATTGGGTTCACCATTTAATCTTTCCGGAACAACATGCAATTGGCAGGAATTTTATGAAATCTGGGATTCCGGTGCTGCTACATCCGTACAAATATGCGTAACCAATCAGAATCTGGCACAAAGTGGCAACGACTTTGCTTTGGATGATATTTATTTTGGTCCATTATGTCAGGATGAAAAGGAATTTACAATAACCCTTTCTGAATTTTCAATAGCACCTTCTATACCCGGGTTTATTGATTGTAATCATCCTGAAACAACTTTAACCGTTACGCCGGCACCAACAGGAAATAATTATACATACAACTGGTATACACAAGGAGGTTCAATAACATCATCTACAAATCAATCTGAAATTACTGTAGATGGATTCGGATCCTATTTTGTGACAGTTACAGATGCTGCAGGCTGTACAAAGACTGAAGTTTTTGAAGTTTTTGGTGATTTTACCAAACCGGATATCAGTATATCAGGAGACCATTTATTGAATTGTACAAAAAAATCAACAACGCTGACTGCAGAATCCTTCTCAAATGTCCATGATATTACCTGGACCCTTCCGGATTTCTCTCAGATAACAGGTAAAATTATTAAAGCAACTAATCCTGGTAACTATATAGTTCAGGTCACATCCGACAATGGATGTACAAATACAGCATCAATCAACATTGAATTTGAAAAATCACAGTTTCTGTATAATACAGATTCATCTGGCGTGTTGACATGTACTGTTAAAAATGCTCAAATCTTTCTGGATGTAATATCTGATATCGATAGCATACGGTGGAATGGTCCGGGTATTATCCGACAAAATTCAAGCCGGGATACAATAGAGGTGGGCAAAGAAGGAATTTATATTTTCGAATTGTTTTTAGGTGAGGATTGCAGTATCAAAGATAGTATAAAAATCGGCTTGCTTCCTCCATTAATAAAGTATTCCATACCGGAAACAGATACAATAACGTGTTTGAGAACAACTGTAGAAATATCACCAGATTCTTTAAATGGTGTAAAGGATATCACTTGGGTGATTCCCGGACAAAATCCGATAAAGAAGGATACACTGGGTGTAAAAAGTACAGGGAATTATCATTTTATATTAACGGATATTAACGGGTGTATACGTGAAGATTCTATCAAGGTCAATGATGACTTAACAAGACCTCAATACAGTGTCGATATTGATGATATTGATTGTATTAGTAATACTGGAAGTTTTTCCGTGAACGGATCGGATACAAATACATATACATGGTCAGGTCAAAATCAGTCGTCATCATCTGGCAACCCTCAGTTTTCAGAAGAAGGTATTTATACGCTTATTGTTACAGGAAAGAATGGATGTAAGGATACGTCAGATTATTATTTGCCATCATCTAAGGATTTTCCTGAATTGACAGCTACGATTTCGCCTATAACATGTACAACACCCACTGGTACTATATCGATTACTTCTTCGATACCTTCCACGCTGACCTGGACAACTCCCAAAGGAGGAACCGGTACCGGAACACAGATTTATTCAGCTGAGGATGGTGTTTTTACGGTAACAGCCCTGACAGCAACGGGGTGTTCATCAACAGAAACATTTACTATTCCCATTGATACCATCAGGCCGGATTTGTCGCCTATTCAGGATTTTATACTCACATGTGACAATGATTTGTATACACCTTCACTTACATACGGGTCTTTTGAAAAGTATTTGTGGCAGGGAAATGGTCTGAATACTTCTTCACCACTGGATATTACCATTGACAAACCAGGTAATTATAGTCTGACATTATTTAATACAAATGGTTGTTCAGTAGTCAGATCATTTAATGTTACAGAAAATAAAACAAAGCCCAATATAACGGTAGGTAGTATTGACCTCAATTGTGCTGTACCATCTGCTCCATTGGTCGTCAGTGGAGATCAGGTGAAAACTTTGATATTGGATGGTAAGACAACAATTACTAACGGGTATCCGATTAACGCTCCTGGTACGCATACTTTGACAGCTATTAATGATTTAGGCTGTGCGCAAACGATTACCTTTATAGTTAATGGAAAGTTTAATCTTCCCAATATTGCATTAAATCCCGTATTACTAAATTGCTACAGACCAGAAATATGGCTTTCTAATACGGGAGTTGATCAGCAGTTGGATCTAACATGGAAAACACCGTCAGGGATTATAAACGGAGATTCAATACTTATAAAATCCAATCAATCAGTCACGCTCATTGCAACCAATTCGGATGGATGTACTGACAGTATTATTGCTGATATTAAAGTGGATTTTGAAAAACCGGATATAGCTATTGACGGATCAACTGTGATAAAATGTACGGAAGAATCAGTCCTTCTTACAGCGAAATCTATTAAAGCCAGTTCATACGTGTGGAAGGAAGAAAGTGGTCAACTGATAACAACAGGCAATAGTTTATCAGTATCAACACCCGGATTATATATTCTGGAAGGTCTGAACTCATCCAATGGCTGTTCTGATACTACAGGTATACAGATTTCAAAACAACCCTTACCGGATAAAATACTGTATAGCAACCAGCAACCTCTGTGTTTTGGCGAAACAGGTACATTCGTATGGGAAGATGGCATTGGCGGAACAGCACCCTATACTTTGGAGTTGAACGGTAAAAAAGTCCAGCTCAATTATCCTGTAGAGTTGACATCCGGAGTTTATAATATGCAGCTTTCTGATGCCAACGGATGTAATATCCTAGAAACCCTTATTATTAATACTGTTCCGGATTTTGCTGTTGATGCCGGCAGAGATACGGTTATTTCATTGGGAGCATCCTATGTTTTGCAACCGGAAACTACATTACTGCACACAAATATCAGTGAGATTGTCTGGGATCCGGCCAATACACTGAGTTGCGACAATTGCTTGAATCCGGTAGCAACTCCAGAAACAGACACCAGATATACTATAACTATCTATAATACCAATGGCTGTGTTAAACAGGACCATGTTACCGTCAGAGTAGTATTTGTGAAGGGATATATTGCACCCAATATATTCAGACCGGACAGCAGGGTCGGAAACAGTAAATTCACCATATTCCCGGTTGAAAACTCTATCAGGATTATAAAATCGCTAAGTATTTATGATCGTTGGGGTAATCTGATATTTATAACCAAGGATATTGAACCTGCTAATGTGGAACAAGGTTGGAACGGAAAATTGAATGGCCACGATGTACTATCCGGAGTTTATGTCTGGAAGGCAGATATTGAATACAAAGACGATACAACTGAAATAGCTGCAGGTGATATTACTGTATTAAGGTAATTGACTTATAATGTATAAGAAGATTCGAAAAAAGATTTAAAACTATCAGGTAGTTTTCTTTTTAGGATTGGAGGGTACAGGATCATATCCATGACTTCCCCATGGATGACATCTGGATATCCTTTTTAAACCTAACCATATTCCACGGGCAGCACCCCATTCCTGTATGGCGTGAATCATATAATGTGAGCATGTAGGTTGGTAACGACAGTTGGAACCCAGTAAGGGAGACAATAAACGCTGATATAAGCGAATGGGAAAAATAAAAATCTGATTTATTAGCTTTTTCATTTGGACTACCATTTAAATGTAATTGTATTATTTTTGGTGTCCAATATTGTAAAATTCTTTTTTTTATTATCAATTGTAAAATCAATAATATTTTTCTGGTCACCGAATAGTTCCAAAAGAATCGTATTTGTTATCTGTAAGGATTTAATATTATTGACATTCGAAACTTCGAAATAACACCAAACAGCCATATTGTCATCAGATGCTTCCTTACCTACATATTTCAACCTGAGGATCTGATTGCCTGATTGAATTGTTAATTTGGACTGTATATATTTCAGGATGGCACTATCAGCATCTTTACTTTCTTTATTAGTCAGTATATACAGATGATTCTGCCCGCTGAGTTGTAAAGTTTTTTCCAGATCATCGATAAAGATATGTGCTGATATTTGTAAATCACCGGATTTTGTGACATAGTTTATCTCACAACGGCTTACATGAAAGTCATGTAATGCAGTATTTACCGGTACATATAAGGCCAGAATACAATATAAAAAACAAATAATCATCAGTCAATAAACGGAATTATTCATCAATAAGTTGTACAAGAAAAGCTGTCGGATATATAAATTCCGACAGCTTTTCACTAGTATTGATATAATCTATGAGATTTACTTCTTATCTCCGACTTCTTCATATTCTACATCCGTCACATCATCATTGCTTCCGGCTGTGTTATTTTCACCACCGGTATGATCTGAGGTTGCGCCAGCATCCTGTTGTGCATTATACATATCCTGGGATGCAGCCTGCCATGCTGTATTCATTGCTGCAATTGCTTTGTCAATGGCAGCTATATCCTGCATTTTATGCGCTTCCTTTAATTCCGACAATGCGCTTTCTATAGTACCTTTTTTATCAGCAGGTAATTTATCACCAAACTCTTTTAATTGTTTTTCTGTCTGGAAGATCATACTGTCAGCCTCATTCAATTTATCTACCTTCTCTTTGGCTTCTTTGTCTGCAGCTTCGTTTGCTTTAGCTTCATGTTTCATTTTTTCTATTTCTTCTTTGCTTAGACCTGAAGATGCAGTGATTCTGATATTCTGTTCCTTACCTGTGCCTTTATCCTTGGCAGTTACGCTCAGGATACCGTTGGCGTCAATATCAAAAGTAACTTCAATCTGAGGAACACCACGTTGTGCTGGTGGAATACCATCGAGGTGGAAGCGGCCGATAGATTTATTGTCTTTAGACATAGGACGTTCACCCTGAAGTACATTCAATTCAACAGATGGTTGATTATCACTGGCTGTTGAGAATATTTCAGATTTCTTGGTAGGAATGGTCGAATTAGACTCTATTAACTTGGTGAAAACACCGCCATAGGTCTCAATACCCAATGACAATGGTGTTACGTCCAGCAACAAAACGTCCTTAACATCTCCGGTTAATACACCGCCCTGAATTGCAGCACCTACAGCTACCACTTCATCAGGATTCACACCTTTTGAAGGCTTCTTTCCAAAGAATTTCTCTACTGTTTCCTGAATTTTTGGTATTCTTGTAGATCCACCTACCAAAATTACCTCATCAATATCAGATGCTTTATATCCTGCTGCGTTCAAAGCTTTTTTACAAGGTTCCAAAGTTCTTTCTACCAGAGACTCTGTTAACTGATCAAATTTTGCTTTTGACAATTTTTTTACCAAGTGTTTGGGAACACCATCAACAGCAGTGATATAAGGTAAGTTGATTTCTGTTTCAGATGCTGAAGACAATTCAATCTTGGCTTTCTCTGCTGCTTCTTTCAATCTTTGAAGCGCCATCGGATCTTTTCTCAGGTCCATTCTTTCTTCACTTTGGAACTCTTCTGCCAGCCATTCGATAATAGCATGGTCAAAATCATCACCTCCTAAATGTACATCACCATTGGTAGATTTTACTTCAAAAATACCATCTCCCAACTCTAGGATTGAGATATCAAAAGTACCGCCTCCCAGGTCATAAACTGCAATCTTCATATCTTTTCCGCCTTTATCGAGGCCATAGGCTAATGCAGCGGCAGTTGGTTCGTTGATGATTCGTTTTACATCTAATCCTGCGATTATACCTGCTTCTTTAGTAGCCTGTCTTTCCGCATCATTGAAATATGCAGGTACAGTTATAACAGCTTCAGTCACCGTTTGTCCAAGATAATCTTCTGCCATTTTCTTCGCTTTTTGCAGGATAATAGCTGAAATTTCCTGTGGTGTGTATAGCCTGTCATAGATTTTTACCCGAACTGTATCATTATCTCCACGCTCAACGTCGTAGGCAACATAATTCGTTTCTTTTGTAATCTCAGAGAAACGCTTACCCATAAAACGTTTGATAGACGATACTGTGTTTTTTGGATTAGTAATGGCTTGTCTTTTGGCAGGATCACCTACTTTACGTTCACCATTTTCTAAAAATCCGATTACTGAAGGCAAGGTTCTTCTTCCTTCTTCTGTAGTTATTACTACCGGCTCATTTCCTTCCATTACAGAAACACAAGAGTTGGTAGTTCCTAAGTCTATGCCTATTATTTTACCCATATTATTTAATCGTGTTTTTTATTTTTATTTATATAATATTAATGCAACACAACTAAATTATCAATAGATGTACCAAACCGAATTTTACGATAATTTGCCGGATTTAACTGACAAAATACATGAACATTCAGAAAAATAGTCCACTATGTCTGACATAAAGTCAGGTGTTATTTAAAATTCAGAGATTTGGTATAGATACCTATCCTAAGAGAATCAAGACTGGCATTGGACAATATCATTCCGGCGCGTTCAAAAGTGGACTTGGATGAAAAAAGACCTCTTCCTCCATTGCTGATATTAGAAAATACCGGGATTTCACCACTTGAAGTTATACCCAGATTTATTTGTCCGATGTTGACATAATCTTTTATAGGTTGACCTCCGGATATAATTTTCATTGTTATATTGTCAAAAACTCTTGATACAGGATTTAAAGGGTCGTTGGGAGGAATAGCTCCGGCCAAAAACTGATAGAAGTTTCTTCCGCTTACAGGGTACGAATACACCTGACCAGAAGATGACCCTGATTTACTGCTTACATTTGTTCCCGCTTTCCATTCAATTGATTTTTTAGTTTCAATTCCGGACTTGAATTCCCGGTAATTGATTTTAAAAATGATGTCATGAATAACAGCATTTTTATCAGGAATAAAACTTACGTCCAGACTTGAACCATAGATAAAAGACAATTTTGCGGAAACGGATGGAGATAATATATCCCCTTTATCATCAGTCATAGCACCTAAAACTGGTGTGGATGATTCACAAACTATATTTCCATCATCCTTTCTGACAATTAATTTGTAATCATCACCAGGTATCAGGTTGATTTCATTTCTTTTTATCTTATAGAGATAATTGGGAGCACTTGCAAAAGCACCTTCCTGTCTTTTATATCCTTCAAGATTGCCATCAACCTTATTTAGTGTATATTCTTTGCCTGTTTTTACATGTCTTAGGACAACATCAGTATTGTCATAATATAAATTATTGGGATCTAATGCAAGATCTTTACCTGAAATTGTCTGACTAACAAATGACTTTTCTACACGAATATAAACGGCTGTATCCTGAGCAGCAATCACTCCGTAAATTATAGGTAATGGTTCACTTTTTTCAGTAAGTTCAAAGTCATTGGAACAAGCACTTACTATGATGACAATCAAAATCGCTGAAAGAATCTTTAAAAATTGCATTTTCAATTGAAGTTTTAAAATTAGTGTGCAAAATTATACTTTTTAAAGATATTAATTCCATTTTTATTGTTTTTCAATCTACCTCTTTCTTATAAAGTGTCTATAAAACGACTATTAATTCAAAAATCAATTAACTTTGTGACAATACAAAAATCAATTAAAATTTATGGCAAGGAGATTTATAGTAGCCGGAAACTGGAAAATGAATACGAATATTGAAGAAGGAATACTGCTGGCTGAGCAAATTCAGCATGGTCAAAGGAATCCTGAGACTGAAGTAATTCTGGCAGTTCCCTATACGCATCTTTTCCCTATTAAAAAGAAAATTAAAGCATCGTCCGGGATCCGTCTGGCTGCTCAAAATTGTCATGACAGGAATGCCGGGGCATTTACAGGGGAAATTTCTCCTACTGTGCTGAATACCATGAAAATACCTTATGTGATTATCGGTCATTCAGAAAGAAGAATGTACAATAACGAAAGTAATGAATTATTGGCTTCAAAGATACAGGCAGCATTAAATAATGGTCTTAAAGTTATTTTTTGTTGTGGTGAATCATTGGATATACGCAGGAGTAATGAACATGTTAACTTTGTAAAACAACAACTGGAAGAATCCCTGTTTACAGTGGATTCTACTACTATGAAGCATATTGTAATAGCTTATGAACCGGTTTGGGCAATCGGTACCGGCGAAACTGCTTCACCTCAACAGGCACAGGAAATGCATGCTGCTATCAGAAAGATGATTCATAACAAATATGGCAAGCGTATAGCTGACAATATCAGCATCCTGTACGGCGGCTCTGTCAAAGGCAGCAATGCCAAAGATATATTCTGTCAAGAGGACGTGGACGGTGGGTTAGTCGGAGGAGCTTCACTGGATAGTTCGGATTTTTTAAAAATCATCAATAGTTTATAATCCGAGCAATTGTAAAGAAGGTTACTAATATTGAAAGGGTGAATTTCCTTTCTTATCTGAATAGGGAATTAGCGATATTTTTAAAAAAATTGCAAAGTTATTTGCTTTCGATAGCAGCGTTTTCACACGTCCATAATTTTAAGAAAGTGCTGCAATTTTATCACTGGTTCCATTGTTGTCTACAAGGGACAATTGATCCGAATAAGAGGTAAATACCTGTTGAATAAAGTCCTCGCCGCGGAAAAGTTTATGGTCATATACAAAATCTACTTCCATTTTCTTTAGCATCGCAGCTTCATCCGAGTACATAGCATATGCTGCGACTTTAAAAGTTCTGTTTTTAAGCTTCAATATTTCATTGAGTGTGTTGATATTACTATGTATGTCACTCATGGCAAGAAGCACCATTTTTACGCCCGACAAATCAATGTTCTCCCAAAACATACTGTTACTTGTATCACCCCAAAGGATGTTGACACCCTGTGCTTTATATTTATTTACCTTTTCATGGTCATAGTCGACAGCGAGTGTTTCCTGATTCATTTTATCACTTAAATAATGGTAAGCAGGATTCCCTATACTACCAAAACCAATTATCAGATAGTGGGCATCACCAACAGTTTGTGGTTCTTCATCGATGTATTGCTTTCCTCTGTTGAGCTTCATGATATATGGTCTGTATTTGTCAAAAATTTCATGCGCATAATTATTGATAGGAGATGCTATCAGAAATGAAAGTGACATCAGAAGTGCAAATGCTATAATCCAGTCATCCGAAATCAGTCCTGCCTGATTACCAACTACACCGGCTATTAATGCAAATTCACTATAATTACTTAAGCTCATGGCACTCAGAAATGCTGTCCGTGCCATCATTTTAAACCTCGATAAAGTAGCAATAAAAACAGCACCCTTGAAAAACATAAACAGGATTAAAAGCATTGTAATCCATAAGGTATTGGAGGTAATCTGACCCGTAAGCCCAACATTTATAAAAAAGGCAACCAGGAAGAAGTCCTTGTAGCTCATCATTCTCTGATAAAGTTCATCCGCCTTTTCATGATCTACAAGTAACATTCCCACCAATAAAGCGCCCAAATCCGGTTTTAGTCCTACAAGATAGAACATCAGAGCACCAACAATTAATGTAGCAAAAAATCCAAAAATGGTTAATAATTCACCATGACCGCAGTAACTTAGAATATAGGACAATAAATGTCTGACGCCATACAGATAAAACGGAATGAGTAATGCAATCAAACCCGGTTTTAAATCCGACATAAATGTCATAAATAAAACAGCAAAAATATCCTGAATAACAAGTATTCCAATTGCAATTTTTCCATGAAATGACGAAAATTCTCCTCTTTCTTCCAGTATTTTTACAACAAAAACTGTACTGGAAAAACTCAGAACAAAACCTATAAAAATTCCCGATTTATAATCCAGACCGGATACCAGACTCAATCCCGAAACACTCAACAGCATTAAAAACCCACCGATAGCCACAACCATTGCTATCGTATTGAAGGTAGCTGTAACCAATATTTGCTTTGTAAAAATATTTTTGACCTTGATTTTGAGCCCAATGGTAAATAATAGCAGCAAAACACCTAAATTGGCAAAAGAACCGAGTAAATCATTGATATTACCGTGGTTTAAGTTAAGAAAATTCAATACAAGACCTGTAAGCAAAAAGCCTATCAGAGCGGGTAGTTTGAGTCTCATAAAGATAAAACCCATCAGAAACGCTATACCTAACCACGCAGCGTCTATAAAAATAGTATCCTGCATATTTTCTTTAAGCTATGAAGGTATAATTTTTTTTTATTTTTAATAAATTTATTTACCTGTTTTTTAAAATAAAGCAAAGAAATATTATCATATTAATTTTTATTCTATTGACTTACAGATAAATAGAAATTCCTGATTTATTGCAATCGTGTTGATCCCAAACATCAATTATCAAATGTTATTAGGGTTTTGTTTGAATAAACATGTAAATATATCACAATATATCTACGAACATTCATAAAGTCAACCCCTATTATTTCCAGTACCTGATTTATCGGAATTGTAAAAAAAGATTAAAAAAATTAACTCTGAGTTAAATTATTTTGCCTGACGTTATTGCATTATACAATTATTTACTTAACTTTATGAAATTATTTAAAAAATCACCTTTTATCTTATTTTAGTATGGTTAAAAGAATCAAAAAAGTGGCTGTTTTAGGATCTGGAGTAATGGGTTCCGGAATAGCTTGTCATCTTGCCAATGCAGGGTTGGAAGTATGTATGCTGGATATGTTGCCTCAAGATCTGGATGAAAAGCAGCTTAAGATTGCCGCATTCAGAAATAAATTGGCCGATACTGCATTGGCAAATGCACTCAGATCCAAGCCGGCACCATTGTACGATATAAACTTTGCTTCGCGTATTACTACCGGTAATTATGAAGATGATATGGACAAGGTAGCTACATGCGACTGGATTATCGAAGTTGTAGTTGAACGATTGGATATCAAGCGTCAAATATTTGAAAAAGTAGATGTTTTACGCAAAAAAGGTACACTTGTTACTTCCAATACTTCAGGTATCCCTATTCATTTACTTGCTGAGGGTAGATCTGAAGATTTTAAAAACAACTTTTGCGGTACACATTTTTTTAATCCGGCACGTTATTTACCGTTGCTGGAGATAATTCCACATAAAGATACTAGTCAGGAAGTTATCGAATTCTGGATGCATTACGGAGAAATTTATTTAGGTAAAAAGACGGTGCTCTGTAAGGATACTCCGGCATTTATAGCCAATAGAATCGGATTTTACAGTGGCAATAAAATCGGTGAACTAACAGAAAAATATGATTTTACAATCGGAGAAGTGGATAAAATAACTGCTGAACCGATTGGCTGGCCAAATACAGGAAGCTATCGATTGCTTGACCTTGTAGGTATTGACACTTCAGTAAAGGTAACGAAAGGTGTTATTGAAAGTTGCCCTGATGATGAATACGTCAGGATACTGAAAGCCAGACCTGTCTCCAAAGCAACACAATTTCTGTTAGACAATAACTTTCTGGGAAATAAGACAGGTCAGGGCTTTTATAAAAAAACAGAAGAGAGAGATGAAAAGGGAAGCAAGATTATTCTTGCTTTAGACCTGGATACATTAGAATATAAGCCAGCACAAAAGTCCATCATTCCAGTAGTAGGGATTGCTAAAAAAGTAGAGATTATGGATAAAAGAATGCGGGAGATTATGGCTTCTGAAGAAAAATCAGGTTTTTTTATCCGTGATTATATATGTGGTTTATTCTCGTATGCATCCAACCGTATTTTTGAAATCTCTGACCATATTTACAGTATAGACGATGCTATGAAAGCCGGATATGCGTGGACATACGGACCTTTTGAATTCTGGGATATGATTGGTCTGAAAGAGGGTGCTCAGCTGGCACGTTCATTAGGAGAATCATTGCCGGAGTGGGTAGACGAAATGATAGCTTCAGGAATTACCGGATTTTATAAATCTGAAGACGGGAAACGAAAATATTACGACCTGATTACTAAAACATATCAGGTATTGCCTGGTACAGAAAATAACATTCATCTGGATAATTACCGGTCACAGGCGGTCTTGTATAAGAATTCTGAATGTGCACTGCATGATATCGGAGACGGTGTATTGTGTTTTGAATTTACTTCTAAATCCAATGCTATCGGTGAAGGAATCGGTGAAGGAATCATGGAAGCGCTCAATATGGCATCCAACGGTAATTGGGCAGGAATCGTCATTGGCAATAATGCAAAAAACTTTACAGTGGGAGCCAATCTGATGAGCGTGGGCATGCTCGCCATGCAAAAGGACTTCAAAAAACTGGAACAAATGGTTGATGGATTTCAGCAAATCAATATGGCTATGCGATATGCACCCATTCCGGTAGTAACTGCTACACAGGGATATGTTTTTGGAGGTGGTTGCGAAATGCTAATGCATACAGATGCAGCCGTATGTCATGCAGAGTCCTATATAGGCTTGGTAGAAGTGGGTGTAGGATTAATACCGGGTGGTGGCGGAACCAAAGAATTTGCACTCAGAGCTTCTGAATTGTTTTTTGATGGAGATGTACAGATGCCGACACTTATTGACAAATTCAAGACGATTGCCACAGCTACTGTATCTACTTCTGCATATGAAGGATACAAATACGGATATTTGAAACATGACAGGGATTATGTAGAGATCAATTTGTCCAGGGTGCTGAGTACTGCAAAAAATAAGGTCCTTGACCTCGCCGGCAATTATAGCGCACCTGTATCCAGACGTGCAAAAGTATTGGGTCGTGCAGGAATGGCAACCCTTTACACTGCGTTGAATGAATTTTTTATGGGTAAGTACATGTCTGAATATGATCAGGAGATAGCCAGAAAACTGGCCTATGTGATCTGTGGAGGTGATTTGACAGGAGAGCAGGAAGTTTCAGAACAATATTTGCTTGATATAGAAAGAGAAGCGTTTTTACAATTGTTGGGTAATCAGAAAACGCTTGATCGTATCCAGTATTTATTGATGAATAACAAACCTTTGAGAAATTAATAGCATCAGGAAATTGATTAATATTATACATCAGACAATAATAAAATAAAAAATATAATGAACGCATATATAATAACTGGCTTCAGATCAGCAGTAGGAAAAGCTAAAAAAGGAGGCTTCAAAAATTACAGATCAGACGATCTGGCAGTAGATATTCTCAACTATCTGGCATTGCAGATACCGCAATTGGATGTCTTGGAGATAGATGATGTAATTGTAGGATGTGCTAATCCGGAAGGTGAACAGGGATTGCAGGTCGGCAGGTTGATAGCATCCAGGGCGTTTGGCAAATCCATACCCGGTATGACCATCAACAGATACTGCGCTTCAGGACTGGAAGCCATAGCCATAGCAAGCGCCAAGATTAATGCCGGAATGGGACATTGTTATATTGCCGGAGGAGCAGAGTCCATGTCCATGATACCGATGACAGGTTATAAATTGTCTCCAAGCTATAAAGCTACCATGCAAAACATTAATTATCATGTCAGTATGGGGCATACAGCCGAAGCTGTGGCTGAGAAATACAATGTCACACGTGAAGAGGCCGATCAGTTTTCAGTCAGATCCCATGCATTAGCTGCTGCTGCGATTCATGCAGGAAAATTTAAAGATGAAATCGTCCCTGTTACAGTAACCGAAGTATTTGTTGAGCATGATAAACGAACCGAGCGTCAACATATCGTAGATACAGATGAAGGAGTAAGACCAGATACTAGTATGGAAGGCTTGTCCCGACTGAAGCCGGCTTTTAAGTTGGGCGGAATAGTCACTGCAGGTAATTCTTCTCAAACATCTGATGGAGCAGCCTTTGTTTTAGTTATGAGCGAAGAGATGGTTAAGAGGCTGGGACTTAAACCGGTTGCCAGATTGGTTTCATGTTCTGTAGCCGGTGTCAACCCGCTGTATATGGGTATTGGTCCGGTTGAAGCTATACCCAGAGCATTAAAACAGGCAGGACTTACCCTGAATGATATAGACCTGATTGAACTGAACGAAGCCTTTGCCACACAATCTCTTGCTGTAATCAAAGAATCGGGACTCAATCCGGATATAGTAAATGTGAATGGAGGCGCAATAGCTTTGGGACATCCGTTAGGCTGTACAGGAGCCAAACTCAGCATTCAGATTATCAATGAACTCAGACGCAGAAATCAGCGATACGGCATGGTTACAGCCTGTGTAGGTGGCGGCCAGGGTATTGCCGGTATTATAGAACGGCTGAATTAAAGAATAAACTTATCATTGTGCGACCTGCATGTTGGTTGTTGTAATTCAACCAATATGCAGGTTTTGTGTTTAATAGACTGTTATAATTAATAAGAGTTAAGAATTGCTTAGTATGTGTTCAGAGATAAATATTTTAACATTTATTTGGTGCATATAGTGATTTTCAAACGTCAATAATATATGTGGTATATGTGACTGTATGAAATTTATGAATCAAAACGGTAAAACAAATAATAATATTTATATCAATGACTGGAACGCATTGTCAATTGAAATACAAAAAATTTCACCTTCAAGTGTATTTGTTCTGGTAGATGAAAATACGGAAAAGCATTGTTTGTACTATCTGCTCGATAAAATAGAGGCTACTTTTAAAGTAATCCGGATAAAAAGTGGTGAAGTAAATAAAAATATTGATACCTGCCAGCATATTTGGGAATCTCTTATCCGGCATGGTGCAGACAGAAAGTCATTACTTATCAACCTGGGAGGCGGAGTAATCGGCGATATGGGAGGATTTTGTGCGGCTGTATTCATGCGGGGTATACGGTTTATACAAATGCCAACAACATTGCTGAGCCAGGTTGATTCGTCAGTAGGAGGTAAGATGGGGATTGATTTTTTGCAGTATAAAAATATGATTGGGCTGTTTGGTAATCCATCGGGTACATTTATTTTTACCCAATTTCTCAGGACTTTACCCGAAAGAGAATTGAAAAGTGGATTTGCAGAAATAATCAAATATGGGTTAATTGCCGATAAAAATGTCTGGCAGAAGTTAACAGGTTTTACTATCAGCAATACTGAAGATTATACACAATGGGTATCTTTATCCGTAGAAATCAAGCAGCGTATTACATCACAGGATTTCAATGAATCCGGATTAAGAAAAATTCTGAATTTTGGTCATACAGTTGGTCATGCGATTGAATCCTACTGGATGAACGATGATAAAGCGCTTATGCATGGTGAAGCTGTTGCAATAGGTATGATTGCTGAAGCATTTATATCCTATCGGACAGGATATATTTCGGAGGAAGAGCTTTTTGAAATAAGAAGAAAAATAATACAATATTTCGGGCATCATCCACGCTATGTCAAACCAACTGAGGCATTAATAGCACTTATGCAGTCTGACAAAAAAAATGAATCCGGCACATTCAGATTCACTCTGTTGAAAGAAAAAGGTCAGGCTATATTTGATATTCCTGTTCCTGTAACATATATAGAAGAAAGCTTGATTTTCTACGCTACGGTACTAAAATAATTAACAGCTTCATAATTGTATCGGGTATTCATACTGATGATTATATACAATACAAATCCGGTACAGAATTTTGGGTACTGTAATTGGCAGGATTTTTGAGCTTTATAAGAGCAGTACATTTTATTAATATTTTTATTTATTTCAATGACTATTCTTCAGAAATACGCACACCTGTTAGTTCATTATTGCCTTGAAATCAGGAAGGGCGAAAAATTATTTGTCAATACAACCACTCTGGCTGAACCCTTGTTGCGTGAAGTATACCGTGAAGCCATACGGACAGGAGCGCATGTAGAGTATCAGATGACATTCCGGGAACAACATAAAATATTTATTGAAGAAGCCTGTGACGATCAACTGGACTATATCCAACCCTCTATGAAAGAAATGATGGAAACATTTGACGCTTATCTGGTCATCAGAGCGCCATTTAATCTACGTGAAGACCAGAATAACAATCCTGAAAAATCATCACGAAGACAAAAATCTTTGCACCTGATTAATCAGATTTATACGGAGCGGATTGCTGACCGTAGTTTAAAAAGATGTCTTTGTCAGTATCCTACGCAGGCAGCAGCCCAAGAGGCAGAAATGAGCCTCGATGAATATGAAAAGTTTGTTTATGAAGCATGTAATTTGTACCAGGATAATCCCTCAGAAAGCTGGATAAAAGTAAGAGAATCACAACAAGCCATAGTAGACTACCTTAATAAATGCAATATAGTCCGGTATAATAATGCACATTCAGACGTGTCATTCAGTGTTAAAAACAGGATTTGGATCAATTCAGACGGACGTAGCAATATGCCAAGCGGGGAAGTATTTACAGGTCCGGTTGAAGACAGTGTAAACGGTTATATTTATTTTGATTATCCATCTGTTTATATGGGAACTGAAGTTACCGGTATCCACCTGGAGATTGAAGCAGGACAGATTGTACGATGGTCAGCAGAAAAAGGAGGTGAACTTCTGGATAGGATTATGCATATTGATGGTGCAAGGTTTTTTGGTGAAGTTGCTATTGGGACAAATTACAACATACAGCGTACTACCAAAAATATACTTTTTGATGAGAAAATTGGCGGATCAGTGCATATGGCAGTAGGTCAGTCATATAAGCAGACAGGAGGTGTTAATAACTCACCTGTTCATTGGGATATGATTGCCAATATGAAAAATGGTGGACAAATTTGGGCAGACGGCGAACTCATTTATCAGGATGGACAGTTTTTGATTGGTAAGTAGAAGTTATGATGTCATCTCTGATATAAACCGGACTGCAACATCGTAAACTTCCCGGATGTCACCATAGGTTCCGGCGAATCTGGCTAGTTCTGCCTGTTTGTGAATCCATTCATAATCCCGGATAATATTGGATGGTGTATTCTTATCCTGCAGAAGACGTACTATATTGGATACGGATACCTCACTATGCGGGATGTTGAATTTTTTGATAACATAGCCTGTAGTTGCCGATGCAATTTCTTCGTAAAAAGCTTTGGGTTGGTTATCTTTTATAAATGCAGCAGCTTTGGCTAAATGTCTTTGTGCGACAGATTCAGCTTTATTGAATGATATATTTTCAGTTTCTTCGGCTTTTGTCTTTCTTTTTTTCAGCATTATTCCTCCCCATGTTAAAAGGATAATACCTGATATGAATGAAAAATACAAATAGTAATTCCACTGGTAATTTACTGGATTAAAAACAGTATAGTTTTCCCTTACAGCATATTTATTTTGATTATTCAGCTGTTCGTTGTCAGTAAGCGGGACATTGCCCTGAACAACGTTGATAGTTAATGCTCCGGCAGTAGCTGTTTTGTAGGTTTTACTTCCGGGATCCAGATAGCTCAATTCTGGTTTTATTTCATAAATTTTTAATTCTTTAGGTATGAAAATATATTCGTAAAGCTTTATTACGGACATTCCGGTGTTCTGTAATGTACTTTCATCTTTTAGCAAAGTAGGTTCGTAAGCTTCCAAACCATCAGGAACGGAAAATTTGGGAGCCTTGACGGCTTTGGGGTCACCGGAACCCTCTATCTGCATATGCATAACTATAGCTTCACCTTTGGATACGGGTGCCTTATTGACCGTAGCAGAAAGAGTTATTTCGCCCACAGCACCGCAAAAGTTGGCTGGTTGCGGAACAGGTAAGTCTTCAACCTTTAACTGTATGGAATTGGAACTTAGTGTTACAGGTTTGGTATCCCTGAAGAAAAAAGAAGAGCGGCTGTTGTTGATAGGTATATCTGCCCTCATATTTATTGGTCCGATTGTATAGTTACCTGATTTTTGAGGATAAAGTATCTGTCTCGCTATTATTTGCGTGTAATATTCCTTACCGTTTATTTTTTTCTTTTGTGCAGGTGATTGAAAGTTATTGACAGGCTGAATAAAGAATCCGTCAGCATTGGGTTGATTTATAAAATCATATGAAGCAATGTTCTCACGGGTATAAATGACGTAATCGAGTAATATCTGCTGACCTGTATATCCTGTTTTTGAAGATATTTCAATTTTTAGACTGATGTCACCACTAACATCATCCGCGAAGGTTGCAGGAGTGCTGCCTTGAGTTACCTCTATGTTTAAATCATTGGTATATATCTTTTTTGATCCGATATGAGCAGATGCAGGATTTAGTTTAAATTTTCCCTTCTGGGTGGCAAGTAAGATATATTGATAAGAAACAGAACTGGACTTTTTACCATTTACAAAACTGATAGAGGATGCTTTGGAAGGGCCGCCTACTATTTGGAAGGGTGTAAAATCAGGCATTTCGATGGCATCACTGTTGATATTTTCCATTACAGCAGTGATAACAATGGTCTCTCCCTCCTGCACTTTACTTCTGTCGCTTTCCATATAGAAGCGGGATGATTGCCCTAAAATCACGGCATCAGGACATATCCAAAAGCACAAAATTAAAAATATACCTATTCGCAAAGAGGCTTTCATTTTATAATATTTTTAAAAACACGCATAGATTTGGCATTGTTGCCGGAATTGAATTCATGACTTTGAGGTTATCTCCTTTGTAATAGGTATTCATGTTTTCCATTACGGTAATATTATTGTATTTTACAGACACAAAATACGTATAATAATTGCTGAATTAAAAATCATTGTTTATACATATCCTATAAATATTGAGCATCCGGGTTTAGAAACCTTACTGTTTTTACCCAAATTTGTTTTTTGTTTAGTCAGACTATACTCCAGGTGTTATAAAAAACAAGCTAAATGTACCAATCAGACGTGAATAGCTCTGTTATCGGTAGCAGCCAAAGCAGCTTCCTTGAGTGCTTCAGTGTAGGTTGGGTGCGGGTGACAAATTCTGCTTAAGTCTTCTGCACTTCCTCTGTATTCCATTATAGTCACTGCTTCCATGATTACATCAGCTACTCTGGGACCTATCATATGTACGCCCAAAATTTCATCTGTATCTTTATGTGCCAGCACTTTTACCAGTCCATCCGTATCCATACTTGCACGTGCTCTTCCAAGGGCCTTGAAAGGGAATTTACCTGTTTTATAAGGAATATTCTGAGCTTTAAGCTCTGCTTCCGTTTTGCCCACGGATGAAAGTTCCGGCCATGTGTAGACAACACCGGGTATTAGGTTGTAGTCTATATGAGGTTTTCCACCGGCTAAATATTCTGCTACAAAAACGCCTTCTTCTTCTGCTTTGTGTGCCAGCATTGCTCCTCTGATGACATCGCCGATGGCAAAAACACCCGGCACAGATGTTTCAAGATTGTCATTGACAGAGATTCTGCCTTTTTCGTCAGTTGAAAGCCCTATCGCCTGAAGATTCAGTCCTTCTGTATATGGTTTGCGACCGATGGCTACGAGGCAGTAGTCTGCTTCTATATCAAAACTTTCTTCACTGTTGTTTTTCTTAACACTGACAGTACATGATTTTTTGGTAGCCTTAACGCCTGTGACGCCGTGACCCAGATGAAATTTTATACCTGATTTCTTTAGTGACCTTGTCAACTCTCTTGTACAGTCGTCATCCATGGATGGCAGTATTTTATCCATAAATTCCACTACCTCAACGCTAGTACCCAATCGTGCAAAAACAGATCCCAGTTCCAGACCGATAACACCTCCACCGACTACTACGATTTTGGATGGTATGGTTGAGATATTGAGTGCTTCTGTAGACGTAATGACGCGTTGTTTGTCATAGTTGAAAATAGCGGGCGTTACTGGTTTTGAGCCTGTAGCGATAATGACTTTATCCGTTTCTATTTCTTTTTTACCATCAGCACCTTCTACAAGAATATGGTTTTTATCAATAAAGGATCCTATACCCGTGTAAACGTCGACTTTGTTTTTTTTCATCAAAAATTCGACACCTTTGCAGGTTTGGTTTACCACTTCATTTTTTCGCTCTATCATAGTTGCCAGGTTAACTTTTAATTTACCTGTTTCTATACCATGACTACTGAAGTTATGGACTGCATTGTAATAATGTTCGCTACTGTCCAGGAGAGCCTTGGATGGAATACAGCCAACATTCAGACAGGTTCCTCCTAAAGTAGCATATTTTTCTATGAGCGCAACTTTCATCCCCAATTGGGCAGATCTGATGGCACTAACATAACCTCCAGGACCTGAACCTATTATTACTACATCGTATTTCATAATCTACTCAATTATTGTTTGTCCCCATTTTTGGGTTTCCTGTTTTTGTTAAAGAATTTCTTTTTCTTACTTTTATTCTGTTCTGTATTACTTGTGTTGGAAGCAGTTTGAGCATCTGTTTTTTCAGCACCTGTATTAGGTGTTGACTGCTCTGGTTTTTCTCTATTCTGATTCGGTTTTTGAGGTGTTGATGTATTATCATTGGATTTTTCTTTTCCCTGAGGAGCGGGTCTTCTTTCCTGTTTAGGGCCTTGATTGCTCTGACGTGGTTTGTTGGATGGTTGTTGCCTGTTTTCAGGGTTATTTCCCTTTCCTTTATTTTTCTTCTTTTTCCTGGTGTCGGGACGTAATTCAATCAATCCGGTCACGTCTTCATAACCGTGGTCAATATCTTCATCGTCTGCATTGTCACGAACTGGCGCAAGTGTTTCTTCACTGACGAGTTCATTTGGAACGATTCCTTTATTGTTTTGTTCCTTCAGTGCCTTGGCTCTTGTTGTACTGACGGCGATGATATTGCCTCTTAATTTGTCATTGTTTTCGTATGAATAATACAAAAGTCCTTTAAAAATATCGGTTTTGACAAGGACGAGTGTGCCTAATTTTGTCTTAAGAACATCTGCATCTTCCGGAAAGCCCTGCAATGCATCCAGATAAGTATCCAGTTCATAATTCAGACAGCACTTGAGCCTTCCACACTGACCCGTGAGTTTAGATTGATTGATGGCTATATTCTGATATCTTGCAGCTGATGTACTCACTGATTTGAAGTCAGAAAGCCAGGTCGAACAACATAATTCACGACCACATGAACCGATTCCTCCGATACGTGCTGCTTCCTGTCGGGCACCAATTTGCCGCATTTCTATTTTTACCCTGAATTCCCGGGCATATTCCTTGACGAGCTCCCTGAAATCTACCCTTCCTTCAGCGGTGTAGTAAAAGGTAACTTTTTTCTTGTCACCCTGAAAGGCTACGTCTCCTATTTTCATATCCAATCCCAAAGTTCGGGCTATAACCCGGGCTCTGACCATGGTTTCCTTTTCGAGCATACGGGCTTCATCCAGTTTCTGAAGGTCACGTTCATTGGCTTTCCTAAGTATTTTATGAATAATACTGTCTTCATTGATGAATTTCTTTTTCATCTGAAGCCGTACAAGATCACCGGAAAGAGATATCTGGCCGACATCGTAACCATTGGAGGCTTCTACGACTACGTAGTCGCCGGAGACAGCATAAGCCATTGGATCATTGACAAAAAAGTCTTTATGAGAACCGTTTTTAAAACTTACTTCTACTATATTATAAGCCGATGGATCATATATATCTTTAGCAGATATCCAGTCGTATGTATTATGTTTATTACAACCACCCGAAGAACAATGGCCTTTGTCGCCACAACCTTTAGGAATTCCGTTTGATCCACCTCCACAACTGCTACATCCCATTTCTTTAAAGGTATTATTAGTTTAATTAATTTGCAAAGATACTATCATAATGTGTAAAATCGTAGAAATGTTGTACCAAGAGCGATTGTTTCAATAAAAAAATAAAGAAAAACACTGTAAAAAAGGTATTGTCAGGTGAGAATGTATTTTTTTCCAGGTAGTGATTTTATCAGGCCCTTGAATTCGAGGCTAAGTAATAAGGAAGCAATTTCTGAAGGATTTAACTGTAGTTTGTAGCTAAGCAGGTCGATTGCTATCGGATGATTATCCCGTATAATACCGAGGGCTATCATCTCCTGATCATCCAACTCTACAAAAAGTTGTTTCTGAAGATGCTTACTGGAATCAATTTCGTCCCATCGCATAATGTAGGCGATATCTTTGGCGGATTCTGCAAGGTGTGCTTTATTTTGTTTGATGAGTGCATTGCATCCTTCTGAAAACTCATCTGTTGTACGCCCGGGTACAGCAAAAACATCTTTATTGTACATATTACCCATCTCTGCAGTGATGATGGATCCACCTTTGGATTTGGATTGTATTACTATTACGACATCGCTTATACCCGCTATTATTCGGTTGCGCATAGGAAAATTCTCACGTGCAGGTTTGGTATTATATGAAAATTCACTCATTAACCCACCATTTTGAAGCATCTTTCCTGCCAATGATGTATGTTCGCCTGGATAGATTTTAGGCAGACCATTACCTAATATTCCCAGTGTAGGGATGTTTAGTTCCAGGCTTTTACGGTGAGCTACTCCATCAATTCCAAAAGCAAGACCGCTGATGATATGGATATTGTAAGCTGACAATTCTTCAATAATCTTTTCACATACTGTCGTTCCGTATACAGTAGGTGTGCGTGTTCCTACGATGGCTACAGTACGGGGGTGATTGAGGTTCATATTGCCTTTATAAAACAGCAATACGGGAGCATCATCTATATGGAGTAATCTGCGTGGATAGGCTTTGTCCATATATGTAAGAAATTGTATATCGTGCTGATGCAATTGTTTAAGTTCTTTTTTTGCGTCTTCCAGTACTTTTTTGGGATTGAAGCTGGCTGCAAAAATCTGCCCGACACCGGGTATTTTACTCAGTTCTTTTTTAGAAGCATTAAAAACCTGCTCAATACTTCCACAGTATGAAATCAGATTCTTTGCCATGACTGGTCCAACATTGGGCACCTTTGTCAACGCAAAAAGCAACTCTGTTTGTTCATAATCCATCATTGCAATGCATTTGCAGCATCTTGAAACCGTTTAGCTGTATTTGTATTGCCCTGCAATTCGTAAGCAGTAGCCATAGCCTGATTGACTGCTTTATTGGTAGGATGAATCTCGTAGGCATAATTCAGATAATTGAGTGCCCATGTGCTTCTCTGATCTTTGATTCTGGTAAGTTCCTGACCGCATTCAAGATACAGGTAGAACAGCTCATCATCATGACCCCGACCCTTGAGATAATCGCTGAATTCCTTAATGAACGGAGCATCCGGTCTTCTTAAAATACAAGGTTTAATGTGTTTGATATACTCCTTAATATCACCTGATGACTTATACCTTTCAGTAATAACTCCTATCAGCATCAGGTTTGCATTGGAGTATTCCGGAACAATACTCAATGCTTTATTGGCATAAAATTCGGTCCATCCCAACAGATTGCGTTGTTCGTCCGTCAGGCTTTTTACAGCATTGGGTAATAATGTTTCCTTGTATTTGTCAAATAACGCAGTAGCCATAAAAGAATTGGCACGGGCACTATTGGACGAAATAGCTACAGCCGCCTGATTAAGAGACATGGAATCCTTCCATACAGGTACCCGTGTGTAACTTTTAACGGTATACCCTGTCAGCATAACACCCGCAAGAATCATAGATACAATGCTTGCTTTCCTGAATAATTTAGGCAAATGTACCGATAAAAAGTATGCTGTAGCAATTGAAAATCCGGCTGATGCCATAAAAATAAATCGTTCATTCATAAACGTACCTACATTGATGACAAAATTGGAAACGATGCTCAGCGCTATCAGATAGAATAATATGCTATATGCGTAAACCGATTTTTTACCGATTCCTTTTATACCAAAATAACCAAGCAGCATATGGCCGGCAAGAGACAATAATGGTATCCATGCAAAAATTGAGATTTTCGGAATCGCATACGGATAATAGTCGTGTGACAACGGATGTGGCCAAACCATCAAACCGATATATTTGCCGAGACTGTACATTATAGAACCGAACTTTTGATCCGGAGTCATACCAAGGAATGGATTATTCATCAAATCTTTAACCTGCTGACCGATATTCAATGGCCCTGCCGTATTATATCTGATGATTAAATATAAAACAGAGGTTGCCAAAAGACCGAAAAGAATATTTTTTAATCTTGGCCAGTTAGTATTGCTGAAAAAATAGACCGATAAGGGTATTATTGCCAGAAAGGTGATTGCATTTTCCTTGGAAAGAAGACCTAACAGGAAATATATCAGCGTACCGGCAAGCCAGCCTTTTTTCCCGTTGTCAATATAGCGTAATGTACTGTATAATGCAAGAAGTGAAAAAAGCATGGTCATGATTTCGTCTCTTCCCTTTATGTTTGCAACTGCTTCGGTATGTACCGGATGGGCTATATAGAGAATAGCCGCCAGAAATGGTATGGAAAACCACCACGAACTACCTTTATAGTTGCGAAAGAGCATTGAAAGCATCAGCATGAAGATGATGCCGGTTATTCCATATAGCAGGATGTTGATAAAGTGACTTACTGTTGGGTTGAGTTTGCCAAGTATACCGTATTCCATAGCAAACGTAACAATCGAAAGAGGTCTGTACCTGTTACCCTGTACCAGCTCCTTTTTCTCACCAAAATACCCTTCAAAACTTTCTGTTGTCATGATTTTCCAGATACCGCCGAAGCCTTGTTTGGTGTACTGATTTTCGGAAACAACTATTTTATCGTCCAGCACATAGTCGAATGGAAGACAGGTATAGTATATACCAAAACTTAACAATACCAAAATAATGGAAGGCAACCAGTAATTTTTTAAAAATGGCTCCGTCCTGAAATTATCCTGAATTTGAAATGTATCTGTCTGGACTGTTACTTTAGGCTTGTTATCACCGGCAATGATTTTTTTTCTCTTGGACATATGCAATAAAAATGGACTTTAGTAATTCTATTGGCAAATTTCGATTAGTTTTGCCTCTGTATTCATTGAAAGGTCAAAGATAAGTGATGTTTTTTAAAAAAAGAATGTACACCCTGTGTGTTTTATTGTTATGGCTACCCATAACAGCGTTTAGCCAGTTTAATATCAAGATTGGATATACCGGAGGATATACCCAGGCTTCAGTAATGAATTCAATTATCGATCAGTTTAACTATGATTTTAATGCCAAATACAATGGTACCCTCGACGAATTACAAGATAGAGTCAAAATTTTAAATGGTCTTGAAGTTGGCGTGCGCTATAAGTTTAGTAATGTTGGCTTTGAGTTAAACTGGAATTCTTTGAGTGACAAGTCAGATGCATATGGAGCATTAGCTTCCGGTGCGAGGATTCAGTCCAAATGGTATACCAGCCTGACACAATATGCATTGGGTGTTGAAAATTATTTTGGTAATTTCGGTTATGGTGCTTCCATTGGATACAGAACAGTGCGTGTAAAGACTGCTATTGAAGGTGTTCAAAGAAAAAAATCGGATGTCTTGACCGAATCCGGATTTACCAGCAAATTCTATCTATTGTATGAAATTCCAGGTGAGATTGTTTCTTTAGCTATAAAACCCTATATAGAGGTTCCTTTGAAAGATACCAATATCAGTAGTTTCAATCAGCGTTTGTATAATCAGGTGGATAAATCATATATCTCTCCACAACCGATATATGAAAGGTTTATGCTATATGGCATTTCTGTTATTTTATATAACGGTCCACAGTAAAAATGTCAGGTATTTTCATATCCATGTATAGATAAAGATACCTGAAATCTGTGAAATATGCTAATCCGGAGCCTTTTATTTCACAAAGATGATATCATTGATTTTGTCTTCCTGTGTTAATTTTTCCACTACATCCATTCCTTCGGTTAATTTACCAAATATGGTATAATTGCCGTCTAAATGAGGTGTTGCTGTTTCTGTAATAAACCATTGTGTACTCTCAGTATGATTTCCTGCAGATGCCATTCCCACATAACCGCCTTTATCATAATAGATCTGGGGAAGTTCTGAACGTATTGAAAATGGCTCAGAACCATAACCGTCACCGCGTGAACATCCGGTCTGAACTACAAAATTTGGAACTATTCTGTGGAATACTTTTCCGGTATAATATTTTTTATTTACCAAATTAAGAAAGTTAGCCACCGTACCGGGAGCTATTTTTCTGAGCAATTGAATACGTATGATACCCTGCGTGGTTTTAACAGCTACGGAACTTGAATCCGTCATTGTTGATAGCAGCGACCAGTCGATGGGTGTATTGTAATCGGGTATTTTAGGGGTATATTTTTTCCCTTCAAAATAAGCTATACATGCATTCAGGGCATTATATATTTCTATATCCTGTGGTAGCTGCAATTTTGTAAGGGCTGTATTCATAAAATCCAAATCCTTTATCCATTCTTTCCAGCCGAGTTTGGGATCCTGAAGCAAGTTGGCGGCTGTTGCTATCTGACCTACATCGCCACTATTGATTGCCGATACCAGATAGCCCAGTATTTCAGCTTTAACCTTACCGTAATTATTGCCGAAAGCCTTGAAGAAAAAAGGATTTTTGATAATATCACCCATCCCGTCCAACGCAGCAGTTTTTACGATTTGTTCAGATGCATTCTTATATTGTAAGCCAACCAACTGGTAATTATACGGATCTTTACTTAATGCTGCGATATATGCTGCTTTAGTATAAGGTGATGTGGCTTCTTTTATGTTTCTAAGTATACGTTCTGAAAAAGCTGATTTAAATTTAGTAAAATACAATGCTGAGTGTGCCAGTACAGCACCATTCATCGGAGCCCGGACTTCCCAGGGAATGGTAATAGTGTCGTAGGAAGCATATAAAGGAACATCTTCGGTTATACCTTTTTTTAAAATGACCTGAGCGGCTTCTGCAGCAACAAAAGTATTTGTATTTTTTAATTCTGACAAGATAGCGTCTTTAATACTCAGATAGGGGAAATTATTCAACGACCGGATCAGATTTATTTTAATTGAAAAATCAGTTTCATCCCGGAGTGCTTTTTTAATCAGTGGAAGAACTGTAGAATCTTTGGAATTGCCTAATGCCAAAGCTAAAGGTAATTTGATATCTTTGATTCTCTCTCTGGAATAGATATCACTCATTCTTATGGTATAAGGTTCCAGATTGATGTTTTTAGCCCTGCTCAGATAATGTGCGGCAATCAATTGTACTTCATCGGAAATCTGATTGTTGGTCAGCAGATCCACCATTCGTGATGTTCCTTCATCGCAGACGATATCCCTGAGTGCCATACGGTAAATAGCACGTGCCTGCCCCAACAGCAACAAGGTGTCTGTACTTCTGTAGGTTTTTACAGTAGCAATTTTTTTAAGGTCACTGAGTGCACCTAATCTGCCAACGGATTCAAGAATATTGGCATTGAAAATATTGTTTACATTGAAGGAGTCCTTACCACGGAATGAAAGAATCAGTCTGTCTACCAATTTTGAATTACCACACTGACCTATCGCCCATGCTGCTGTAGCCCGAACCTGCAATACCGGATCTTGCAACATCCTAAGCAGAGAATCAGCAGTTTCGGCACTTTTGATAGATCCGAAAGCATTCACTGCAAGATACCTGTAGGAAGGATTTTCACTCTTGAAATAGGTAAGTAAACCGGGTATATCCTGTTTGTCCTGAAGATCTAAAATATGTTGTACTTCTGAATCAGAATATGATATTACAATCTTTTCATCTGTCGATTTGGTTACCGGAACACAAGATTGAACCAATAATATCGTTATACTTATTACAGCTATAAATCGCCATATCATACACAAAGGGTTTTATTTGACGGTTCAAAATTAACATATTTCTGTAATATCGGCTTAAATTCATTTATCTTTGCACGTTATATTGAAAAACAAGCATGGGAGTTAAGTTAGTTACCAAGGAAATTGTCAACAGAAAAGCCAAATTTGAATACAGTTTTATCCAAATGTATGAGGCTGGTATTGTGCTGACAGGTACCGAAGTAAAAGCTTTGCGTCAGGGACTTGCCAATCTGAATGATGCATACTGCCTTTTTGACAAAGGAAATTTAGTAGTCAAGAGTATGTTTATATCAGAATATGATCATGGTACGATTTATAATCATGATGCCCGAAGGGACAGAAGACTGTTACTACACAAGTCAGAACTCAAAAAATTGGAAAGAAGAGTAACTGAAAAGGGACTTACAATAGTACCTTACAGGTTGTATTTTACTGAACGGGGATTTGCTAAGCTGGAAGTGGCACTGGCACAGGGTAAAAAAGCATTCGACAAACGGGAGACTATCAAAGAACGGGATAATAAGCGAGATCTGGATAGGCTTAAGAAAATCAAACTATAGTAAAAAGCACTTCTCAAACGCTGTACTATTATATCCGTCAGAGATATATTCCCTTTTTCAAGTACTTATTTATTTTGTTGAATTCAAATAAGGATTAGCCTGTTTAAAAATAAAAAACAACAGAAATTTCTTTTTTTGTTATTTACTTTATTAGTTTTACATTAATAAATCATTAATTATGAGTGATGAAATACATCAAAAATTCATGAGAGAAGCCATTAATCTCTCTATTGACAATGTAAAATCTGGTAAAGGCGGTCCCTTTGGCGCCGTCATTGTAAAAGATGGACAGATAATTGCCAGAGGTACTAATCTGGTTACTTCATCCAATGATCCGACAGCACATGCCGAAGTCGTCGCAATCAGAAATGCATGCAAAGAACTCGGTACCTTTCAATTGGACAATTGCGATATTTATACGAGTTGCGAGCCGTGTCCTATGTGTCTGGGAGCGATCTACTGGTCGAGACCTGCACGTTTGTTTTTTGCAAATACCAAAAAAGATGCAGCCGAAATTCAGTTTGACGACAATTTTATATACGAAGAAATAGAAATTCCATATCAGAACAGATCACTTTTAACACAGCAAATTCTCCGGGACGAAGCTCTTGAGGCATTCCGGCTCTGGAGAACCAGCAATATCAAAATGGAATACTGATATGCAAATCCGGTTTGTCCTTAATGAGCAAATGGTAATTGTATCCGGTAATGGTTCCGGAACATTGCTGGACTTTATCAGATACGAAGCGCACCTGAAAGGTACTAAGATAGGATGTCGTGAGGGAGATTGTGGTGCCTGTACTGTATTGGTGGGAACTTTGCACGATGAAAAGGTACTTTACAAAAGTCTTACTTCTTGCCTTACACCTTTGGCAAATGTGCATGGTAAACATGTGGTTACTGTAGAAGGTGTAAACATTAACGGTTTGAATAAGGTTCAGGAATCTATCGTCACACATTCGGGTACCCAATGCGGGTTTTGTACGCCCGGTTTTGTGATGTCATTAACCGGTTTTGCCCTGAACGGAACCGATTCTGACCTGAATGCTGCCATTGGTGCTATGGATGGCAATATTTGCAGATGCACCGGATACAAGTCCCTGGAAAGAGCTGCACAAAGTGTATTGAATGATATACATTCCATTGATGACACCAATAGAACTAATAGTCTGATCAAAGCTCAATTTATACCTGAATACTTTTCAACCATAGCTGAGGAATTGGCTACAATCGAACCGTTATCTGTAGTAAGTGAAGCTATAATCGTGGCAGGAGGAACAGATGTTTATGTAAAAAGCCACGATGATGTATCTGAAATGTCTCTGCAGTTTTTATCTGCCAAACCTACATATGATCATATTGCTATCAGTGATGGCCAATGCATACTAAAACCCAATACTACAGTCAGCGAATTGATGGTTTGCAAACACGTATTGGATGCTATACCAGGATGGTATCAATACCTTAAATTAGTTTCATCTACACCTATCCGAAATATAGCTACAATAGCAGGAAATCTGGTCAATGCCTCGCCCATCGGAGATTTGACCATTATTTTACTTGCATTAAACAGTAAAATTACGATGACAGATACACATCAAAACCAAAGAACAATATGGCTCAAAGATTTTTACAAAGGATATAAAACACTCGATAAAACCGAGGATGAAATCATTACTGAAATCTCTTTCCGACAGCCGGAAAGTCATACATTGTTTAACTTTGAGAAAGTCAGCAAAAGGACCCATCTCGATATAGCAAGCGTGAATACAGCCATCGCAATTGAAACCAGGGATATGTTGATACTAAGTGCAGGGTGTTCTGTCGGTGGTGTGGGTCCAATACCGCTTTATCTCAGGGAAACAAGCAAATTTTTAGCAGGTAGAAAAATAAATGTGGAAACTATACACCTGGCTGAACAGGTACTTCAGAAGGAAATCAACCCTATAAGTGATGCCAGAGGACAAAAAGATTACAAAAGATTACTTGCCAGACAGTTGTTTTTTAGTCATTTTATCACATTATTTCCATCACTCATTAATTTGGAAGACCTGATATGATAAATATTGACGCACAAAATCATGTAAAAGGTAAATCCATTTATCTGGATGATATCCCGGAGGTGAATGGGACACTACATTGTCTTCCTTTCTATGCGGAGACAGCGCATGCACATATCACCGGGATTGACCTTCAGGATGCAAAGCAATTACCGGGTATTAAAACTGTATTATTAGCCGGTGATATTCCGGGAGAAAACCAGATTGGCAGCATTATTCCGGATGAACCGTTATTTGCAGCACATGAAATCCACTATTGGGGGCAACCCATAGGACTCATTATCGGAATATCAGAGCAGGTATGTCGTCGGGCAAGAAAGCTGATTAAGGTTTCTTATGATGAATTACCGGTAATTACCTGCCCGCGTGAGGCACAAAAACAAAATCAACTGATCATACCTCCCCGAAAATTTACCCTTGGTAATGTGGCTCAGGCTTGGGAAGCATGTACACACATCATAGAAGGTAGTACCGATATAAATGGTCAGGAACACCTGTACATAGAAACTCAGGGAGCTTATGCGTGGCCAAAAGAAGATGGAAGTTTGTATGTAGCTTCATCTACTCAGGGGCCTACAGCCGTTCAGCGTGCCATAGCGGCAGTACTGAATCTGCCTATGCATAAGATTGAAGTCAATGTAGTCAGACTGGGAGGTGGATTCGGAGGTAAAGAAGATCAGGCAACCATGTGGGCTGTTATGGCAGCACTTGCAGCCCGACATCTGAATAAACCGGTCAAAATATCATTGCACCGCATGGATGACATGTGTATGACTGGCAAAAGACATCCTTATACCGCGGATTTTAAAATAGGTCTTACGGATAATCTGAAAATTATGGCGTATGAAGTTACACATTTTCAGAATGCAGGTGCCTCTGCGGATCTTTCTACTTCTGTCCTTGAACGGACCCTCTTTCATTCTACCAATGCATATTATATACCCAATGTAGAAGCTACGGCGTGGTGCTGCAAAACCAACTTGCCACCGAATACGGCTTTCCGTGGTTTTGGAGGACCTCAGGGTAAGTTTGTCATTGAAGCAGCTATTGTCAAAGCTGCAGAGAAAATCGGAATAAGTCCGGACGACATTCAAAAAGCCAACCTTGTAACAGACGGGAATGAATTTCCATACGGACAGATTGTTCAGGATGCAAGGGCTAAACAAAGCTGGCAGGAATGTACCTCCATCTACAACCTGGATCGTGTAAAACAAGAGGTTGAAGCGTTTAATCTTGCCAATAAGAGCTACAAAAAAGGATATGCTGTACAACCTGTCTGCTTCGGGATTTCCTTTACTAACACGATGATGAACCACGCCAGAGCTCTGGTACATATTTATCAGGATGGAAGTGTTGTGGTTAGTACAGGGGCTGTAGAGATGGGTCAGGGAGTTAATACTAAAATGCTGCAGATAGTGCATGATATATTCGGTATAAATACAGAGAAAATTCGCATAGAGTCCACCAATACCTTACGCATTGCCAATACATCACCTACTGCTGCCAGTGCCGGAGCTGATCTTAACGGCAAAGCATTGGAAATGGCTTGCAATACACTGAGAAAAAGATTGACTGAGGTTGCTCAAAGACATTTTGATGCCAATGAGGTTGCTTTCAGAGATGGAAATATATTTTCTTCGGATAAAAGTCAGCAAATATCATGGGAAAAGTTGGTAATTATGGCATTTCAGCAAAGAGTAGCTCTGAGTGAACATGCCCATTATGTTACACCTGTGATTCATTATGACAAATCTAAAGAAAAAGGGCATCCGTTTGCATACCACGTCTATGGTGCTGCCATACTGCAGGTGACTGTTGACTGTTTGAAGGGAACATACCAGTTTGATAGTGTTAGGATAGTACATGATTCCGGCAACAGTATGAATTTAACCGTGGACAATGGTCAGATAGAAGGTGGACTGGTACAGGGTATCGGATGGATGACACTGGAAGAAGTAGTGTATAGTAAACAGGGAAAACTCATCTCCAATGCGCTTTCGACCTACAAGGTACCGGATATTTATGCCGTTCCTAAAGAAATTGATATCAGACATCTCGATACCATCGGACCAGACCTTGCCATAAAAAAATCCAAAGCTGTCGGCGAACCACCGCTCATGTATGGATTGGGTGCTTATTTTGCTATCCGAAAAGCTGTCAAAGCTTTTAATCCCTATGCAGAACTAACGATTGATGCACCTTATACTCCTGAAAAGGTACTGATGGATCTTTACAAAAAGCATTAAATTGCTATATAAATGCAGGTTAATAAGTACAAATACTTTAGCTATTTGGTTGGTGGAACCATCTATATGACGGGAGATATGATAGCTTCCTTTATCAATGGAGAACCTGATTTATGGCGTAGCATCGGTGTTTTTATTGTCGGTAGTACGATATATGCCTACGAAATAAAAAGCTATTTCATATGGATAGATAAAAAAGTACATGTATTATCCGCTACAAACAGGAAGTGGGTGAAGACATTTCTTGCCTTGTTATATTTTAATCCTTTGTGGATAGCCAGACATTTGTGTATAGTATATTTGGTTTCCGGCAAAGGAGATCAGATCAGCTCTTCCCTGATGCATTCAGCGTTGATTTCATTTTTGATAAATATTCCTGTTTCAATTATTGCCAATTATATCATTCAAAACAAGACACCGCTGGAATACCGGTTTTGGGCGAGTGCCTTGTTTTCGGGATTAATGGCGGTTTATTACTCAATGAGCAGTGTATGGTTTTAGTTTTTTACAGAGATTTAATGACGGAATTAGTACATTCCGATGCAATCGTCCTATTAGTTGTCATTCAAAGTGAAGGTAGTAGCCCGGGTAGGCAGGGCTTTTTGATGTATGTCTCTAAGGATAATATGTCCGGTAGTATCGGTGGTGGTATCATGGAACATAAGCTGGTGGAAATGTCCAGGGCATGGCTTACGAAAGGTCCATTTAAACCAACTATAAAACATCAGGTACATCAGGCTGAAGCCGAAAAAAACAAGTCAGGAATGATCTGTAGCGGTAAACAGACGATTGCTGTTTATTATCTGGATAAGAAATTTAAAAAAACATTAGAAAAAATTGTTCGGAATCCATTATCTTCCATATTGTATTCAGAAAACGGGATAGATGTAGTATTAGGTTCTGAAAAAAATATACTTGCCATTTCAGATAATGTCAGCCAATGGTCATTTATTCAAAACATAGCAAGTAAAAGTATAGTATATATCGTAGGTGGTGGTCACGTCAGTCTTGCCTTGAGTGAAGTGATGTCAAAACTGGATTTTGAGATACACCTACTGGATCATCGTCCAAATCTCAATACTTTTGAGCAAAACAACTTTGTCTATACCAAAAACATCATACAGCCGGAAGATAGCCATATGCATATTTCCGAAGGGGACAGTGTTTATGTAGTTATCATGACATTTGGTTTCAGGACGGATAAAATCATCCTGAAATCACTGTTGGGAAAAAATTTTAAGTTTGTCGGTATGATGGGAAGCCGTCATAAGTCGGCAGTTTTGCTCAATGAATTGCGCAATGAAGGTTTTCCGGAAGCAGATCTGCAACGGGTTGTAACACCGGTAGGTTTAGACATCAAAAGTGAAACACCTTATGAAATAGCCATAAGTATAGCTGCCCAGCTTATTGAGACAAAAAACAGAGATTGACTATGTCCAACTCTGTTTCGTTGATATAAAAAATAAATTACAGGTAATAAGGTGGAATAAAAAAATCCTTAGTCTGTACAGACTAAGGATTAAAAGGATTGTGGTACCTCCCAGATTTGAACTGGGGACACACGGATTTTCAGTCCGATGCTCTACCAGCTGAGCTAAGGTACCTGACCCGCTTATTTGAAAAGCGACGCAAAAATAATTGTATTTTTCACAATACAAAAATTATTGCAACTTAATTTTAAAAAGAGTTCTAAAAAATAAAATATCAGACGATGTATTTATGCCCCGGTACATAGTTTTAATAAGATATTAAATATTATGGTTTGATTATTGTTATATTCATATATAGATTGCCAATGATATGAAAGTGATTATGCATTGTAAAAGTAAAAAATAATATAATTTAATAGATTTTATTATGCTTTTCTATTATAAGCCATAAAATATTATCAACTTTGGCACAACATTTGAATCCAACACAGTAAATAAATTTTTAATATGTTTTTCTCAAGAGTATTGATCATACTGTTATGTGCCGGTTTGGTATCGTTTGATTTTAATGCTGATATTGCAGCCAATGATTATATAGAAAAATATAAAGAACTGGCAGTAGTAGAAATGTATAGAACGGGTATTCCAGCCAGTATCACGCTTGCTCAGGGCCTTCACGAATCCAATTATGGAACCAGTAAGCTGGCATTGGAAGCCAACAATCATTTTGGAATCAAATGTAAAAGTTACTGGACAGGGAAAACCTATTATTATAAGGATGATGATTATAATAAAAATGGACAATTAACAGAGTCTTGCTTCAGAGCATATAATTCGGATTTGGATTCATATATAGACCGATCCAACTTTTTGTTTCAGACAGACAGGTACGCAATATTGTTCAAATTTGATAAGACAGACTATTCATCCTGGGCATATGGCCTTAAGCAGTGTGGATACGCAACAGATGAGGGTTATGCACAAAAACTTATCCAGAAAATTCAAAAGTTTAATCTTCAGGTATATGATACTTCTGAAGATCCGTTTCGTCAGCTAATCAAAAGATGACAAAAATCACACCAATAATTACTTAAAATCATAGGTTGCTTAATAATAATTTCATACCTTCGCCTCCTTAAATTGTAAAATTCAATGATTTTAGGTATATTAAAAGAACAAAATTTTAATAGAGTATCTGTTACACCTCCTGCGACCAAAAAATTGGAAGCAATGGGATTAACTGCCGTGATTGAGTTTGGTGCCGGAGAAAAAGCCGGATATCCTGACCAAAGTTATGCTGCCGGTAACATAAGTGCTATATCCAGGGCAGACCTGCTGAAAGAAGCTGACATCGTAGTCTCAATTGAGCCGATTTCAGAACAGGAAATGGCTCAACTAAAAAAAGATTCTTTGTATATTTCACTGCTTGCTCCGTATCAGGATGCAGAAGTAATCAATAAAGTTGCCAAATATCCGGTCAATGTTGTCAGTATGGATATGATACCGAGGACAACGCTGGCACAATCTATGGATATTCTATCTTCAATGGCATCTTTGGCAGGATATAAAGCCGTTCTTAAGGCATCAGACCATTATAACAATATGTTTCCAATGATGATGACAGCAGCCGGTACCATAGCTCCTGCCCGGGTTATGATTTTGGGAGCAGGTGTTGCCGGGCTTCAGGCAATTGCGACTGCGAGAAAGTTAGGAGCTATCGTTGAAGTGTTTGATACAAGGGCAGCAGCTAAAGAAGAAGTTAAGAGCTTGGGAGCGACATTTGTTGAAGTAGAAGGTGCTTCAGATGATAAAGGTGCAGGTGGTTATGCGGTACAACAATCGGAGGAGTATTTGAACAGACAACGCGCTTTGGTTCAGGAAAAAGCACTTAAATCCAATATCATTATTGCTACTGCACAAGTCAGAGGACGCAAGGCTCCATTGCTTGTAAACGAAGACACTATAAATAATATGAAACCAGGATCGGTTATTGTAGATCTTGCAGCCAGTACTGGTGGGAATTGTGCATTTACCGAAGATAATAAAACCATAATCAGGAATGGTGTAACAATTGTAGGAAACTCTAATCTGGCAGATGATATCAGTGGTGTAGCAAGTAATCTTTTTTCCAATAATATTATCAATTTTCTGCAAATCGTAGTAAAGGAAGGAAGTGTCAAACTGGATGAAGGCAATGAAATTATTAAATCAGCTCTTATATCAAAAGCCAATTAATCAATTAATATGGAAACATTTTTTCAATTTTTTACAGAGCATTTAAATTTTATATTTACGATAATACTGATGATAATACTTGGATTTGAAGTTATATCCAATGTTCCAACAGTACTGCACACGCCATTGATGAGTGGTGCGAATGCCATACATGGTGTCGTGATAATAGGTGCTATCATTATTATGGGTCAGGCAGAGCCTGATAATTATCTGGCATTGATACTGGGATTTCTTGCCGTCATACTGGGGACACTTAACGTTGTAGGTGGGTTTGTAGTGACTGACCGGATGCTTGAAATGTTCAAAAAGAAGAAAAAAAACTAACATTCTTTATTTTTTAAATACCGCTAGCAATATAATATATGAGTGGATTATTATCATTAAGTTATCTGATAGGAAGTGTTTCATTTATCGTAGGATTAAAAATGTTGTCACATCCTGATACAGCCAGAAGAGGTAATTTGTATGCATCCATAGGAATGACTCTTGCAATTATCGCAACCATTTTTTTATATACCAACAGCGACGGAATACGTCTGGGAAATTATGGGTGGATTTTCAGTGGAATCGCCATAGGTACTGTATTAGGCTATCTGGCAGCTAAAAAAGTACAGATGACTGCAATGCCTCAAATGGTGAGCCTGTTTAATGGAATGGGTGGTGCCTGTGCAGCTATAATTTCTATCGTTGAATTTAAGCATTTGATACATACTGGCGTTGATTTTTCTACCCAACCTATTTTTACAGCTACCATTTTGCTTGGGTTGATTATAGGTACTGTGTCTTTTATGGGAAGTATGATTGCATTTGGTAAATTAAATGGCAATATTAATGATAAAACACTCCCAATGCAACAGGTTATCAATGTTGGACTATTGATTTTGCTTCTAGTCCTTTTGGTTGCAATTGCTTTAGGTTTGGTAGGAGGAAATCCAATGACATGGATGGTAGTCCTTTTGGTACTATCAACATTGTACGGTATCCTTTTTGTAATGCCAATAGGTGGAGCAGATATGCCCGTTGTAATATCTCTACTGAACTCTTTTACTGGTATTGCCGCTGCATTCGGCGGGTTTATCTATGATAATAATGTGATGTTGACGGGAGGAATTCTCGTAGGTAGTGCCGGTACAGTTCTTACTGTATTAATGTGTAATGCAATGAACAGATCGTTGGTTAATGTTATCGTTGGTGCTATGGGTGGTAATAAAACAGCTGGAGGTTCTTCTTCTTCCAGTGGTGGTACTTATAAAGAAATTACTCCAAGTGATCTGGCTGTTCTGATGATGTATTCTCAAAAAGTTATCATTGTGCCTGGATATGGTCTGGCCGTAGCACAAGCACAGCACACCTGTCACGAACTTGAAAAAATATTGAATAATAATGGCGTGGATGTTAAGTATGCTATACATCCGGTAGCAGGCAGAATGCCCGGACATATGAACGTTTTACTGGCAGAAGCGGATGTTTCCTATGACAAACTCCTGGATATGGATGAAGTGAATCCTGAATTTAGTCAGACGGATGTAGTATTAGTATTGGGAGCCAATGATGTTGTGAACCCGGCAGCTAAAAATGATCCGTCATCACCAATCTACGGAATGCCGATACTGGATGTAGAAAGTGCATCTCATATTATTGTTAACAAAAGAAGTATGAAACCCGGATACGCAGGTATTGAAAATGAATTGTTCTTCCAGCCTAAGACATCGATGTTGTTTGGAGATGCCAAAGATGTTTTAGGAAAACTTATAGCGGAGATTAAGATAATTGCATCATAAAAAATCGTTAAGAGATCTGACTTTTGTTTAAGTCACAACACAAAAAAAGAGCCCTTAAATTTTTAGAGCTCTTTTTTTTTATAAACAAAAGTCATGTTTACAATATCCATTATCGTGCCTATTAAATGCAGGACGACTATATCATGTCAAAGTACATCAGATGTTTGAATTTTGAAAATCTTTCTTTTATTTCCGGCATGGAAACGGCCTTTAACTTGTTAAGACTGAAATCTTCCACACAGAATGATGCCATAGCTGAACCGGCTATAATGGCACGTTTCATATTGTTCATACTGATATCATCCGTATTGGCAAGATAGCCCATCAGTCCACCAGCGAAAGTATCACCGGCACCTGTCGGATCAACAACCTGAGATAATGGTAATGCCGGGGCATAAAACATATCATCCGTTGAAAACAATAAGGCACCGTGTTCACCTTTTTTGATTACAAGGTAAGTAACACCCATATCGTGAATAACCTGAGCAGCCTTGACTAAAGAGTTTTCTCCCGATAATTGACGGGCTTCTTCATCGTTGATTGTCAGTAAATCAACACGTGAAATGACTTTTACCAATTCATCCATAGCAACGTCCATCCAGTAATTCATAGTGTCCAAAGCTATCAGTTTCTGACTTCCATCCAGTTGGTCCAATACGGCACTTTGAACAGATGGAGTAAGATTGCCCAATACAACATATTTGGAAGATCTGGATGCTTCAGGAAGTACAGGATTGAAATCTGCGAGTACATTTAAATCGGTAATGAGTGTATCTCTGTTATTCATATTGTCATGATATTTTCCTGACCAGAAAAACGATTTTCCGCCCCGGACTATTTCGAGACCATCTAAATTTACGCCTCTTTTTCGTAGCTCTTCCAATTCATCAACTGGAAAATCATCACCTACTATGGAAACAAGATGAATATTCTCAGTAAAATAGGATGCTGCCCAACTTATATATGTACAAGCTCCACCAATTACTTTTTCAACATTGCCATAAGGTGTTTCTATACTATCAAAGGCTATTGTTCCAACAGTTAAAAGACTCATTTTCGTACTTATTTTTAATCAAGGCACAAAGATAACATTTTATAACTTCCATATGGATATCTGATGATGCCGGACATTATTTTAATCAGATTCCAAAAATTTTATTGAGAACCTGGTACGAGAACATCCGGGTCTCCTTATAAATCCTGTATTGAAAATATACTTCCATACCAGCCAAAAGTAAAATTCCACCTAAAAATAATGCTGTTCTGAGTACTATAAAAGGTGCAAAATAATGTTGAAATAAGGGTTCTATAAATATTCTGGCCAACGTAATACCCAAAACTATCATAAAACAAGCTATCGCCATGGCTTTAATCGAAAGATATATATCGTTGTGCAATTTACGCACACATATAGTGTACAAGCCAATAAAGTAAGGATTTTCATTATTCATTCTGATAAGTTGTTTGAGCAGATCAGAGGCTTTGGTATATTGATGTAGCTGATAGTAGCAGGCTGCTTTACGAAATATAAGTTCTTCGAAAATATTAATGCCTCTCATTTTGTAAATATTCTCTTCGATTACCCATTCTATAGCCGGGTCAGATTTAGAGATATAACGATCATATCTGCCAATTTCAAACAAACAAAACAGGTAATCTATATCGATTTCGATACGATCATCAAACTCAAGTTCCGCTATTTCATCAGGGTTAGCTTCATACAATCGGATCTTTTCTCTGTATGCAGACGCACTGAGTCCGAAATACTGCCAGTATATTGGTTTGTGACCCATTCTAAGAATTATATTTTAGTCAGTATAACTATAAAATTATAACATTGAAATAAAGTTGTCATTCTTTTACTATACTTGAAAACATAAATAAAATTTCAAATATTTGAACAAGGTGGTCACTTAACAGAAAGTAAAGCCTGATTATTTCAGGCTTTACTTTTTAAAAAACAAACAATTTACAAACAAGAATGCAAATGGAATTTATTATTTATGAATTATACTTATTTTTTTAACATTTATTACTTTTTGCTGATCTCTCAGGACTACCTGATATAAACCTTCCGGCCATTTTTCCACATCTATCTTTGTGATTCCTTCAGATAATACACAATTCGTATATACTGGCTGACCGGTAGAATTAAATATATCTATATACACGGAAGTTAAACCTTCAGCATTAAAAATATCCGTTAGAACTGATATTTCCAGTATCTGGTTTGTAGGATTAGGATATATATTAAATATATTTTTACTGTTTCTTTCAACATACACTATGTCACTGAAGGAAGTATTGCCATCATAATCGACGGATTCAATTCTATAAAAGGTTTGAATAGCATCAATCTGGAAATCAATACTTTCATATGACTGATTTCTAACTCCTTCAGAAGGAAATATTCTATCAGAAACTATCCAATTTTTTCCATCGATTGACTTGTTAACCAGATAGTGACTCAGATTTTGTTCCTGAGCTACCTTCCAGACTACCTTGTTGGATTTTGGAAGTTTATCAACATTTACCGAAATCCAGGTTACTGGAAGTGGTTGTAACAATATCCCTGCATCAATTCCTGTAAATGTTTTACACTCATTAATATTGAACCAGGCAGTTGAACCTACTCCATAACTTCCATCCACATCGGAATCCTTGTCGGAAGCACCTGCATATGGTAAGGTATAAATATATTCAGGAGTTATATCAAAAACTATATAATAGATGCCTTTTTTAACTTTTTTAAATGTTGCCAACCCGTTATCATCGCTGATAGTTGTCTGAATAAGTGTGTTGTTTTTATTATACAATTTTGCGGTTACTCCTTCTGCTCTTGATTCACTGTCTTCTCTTATCCCATTATGATTAATGTCTAACCATACAATAGACTGGATTGTAGAAACACAGTAAAATCCCTGATTGATATTGCAATAGGAGTCACCGCTTTGCAGGGTAATACTGTATGAAACGACACTGTCTCCTTTTACGGTGAAGTGATTATACGTAAGAGGATCATCTGTAGCAAATGGTAAACCAGGAATATAATCAGTTAAATTTCGGCTATTGATTTCAACATAATACACACCGGGTTTTACACAAAATTCATAATATCCGTCATCACTGGGACTCCCGGGTTTATGCCCTGTGTTCGTGGTGCCATAGTATATAGTATCGGCTCCTGCAATTTCAAAAAGATGGATACTTAGACCGTTGATTCCGTTTTCATTGGTGTTAAGGGAATCGCTATAGTTAATATCGTTATATATAATTCCGCATATTTTAGCACATTTATAAAAACCACCGTCCAAAGAGAAATTATCAAGCTGTGGATCGACTGTAAAATAGTCAGTTGTGTACAGACCGTTAACATTGGTTACATCGCTGTTACTGGGCGCACCGGCTATATATAGGGTAGAAAAATATCCGGAAGGTACATTAAATTTTAAATAATATTGTCCGGGAAACAATGTATTAAAGTAATAAGAACCATAACTATTGGTAGTTGTTGAAGTAACCAAGCCTGAAGAATTATAAACTTCAACTTCTACATTAGGAATACCAGGTTCTCCGACTTCCTGTATACCATTTCCGTTTAAATCTTCCCAAACCTTGTCGCCGAGATAAGGGAAAACTGTTATTCCTCCATCCAGAATATAATTTCCCATATTTGTTGTAAAACATTCAGAAAAACCCGTATTATTTACTTTATTATCTGTTGTACTGCTCAAGAAGGTATAATTGTAACTATTTCCAATTCCTGCCAATGAAACGAAGATTTTATAATTTCCGTCAGGTATATTGGTAAAGGAGTAACTTCCATCGGATTGGCTCAATACTGAAGCATGAAAGATACCATTACAAGTATATAGAAGAACAGGAATATTGCTAAATGGGGATTCGCTGACATCTCTGATTCCATCCATATTTATATCATACCAGATGTGTCCGGATATGTCAGATCCGGCAAGACTTGATTTGTCAAAAACAGGTGTAACAGATGTTTTTGGTGACGAAGCTGCTATGCTTTTAAAAGAAAAAAGTATAGCCAAAAGAAAAATATTAAAAAACTTCATTGTATTATTCGGTTTTGAGTTTTAAATTATCTGATGCGAAAATATATAATATTGAGCTATTTATTAATAAATTTCAGGGCTCTTTTTGAGGTAAACAATAAATATTATTTCATATAATATATTGTAAAATAAAGTATTATAATAGTAATTTTATATTATTTCATAATAATGTACTAATAATATAGCGTTTAATAAATAACTTTATTATTTAATATTTAAAAGCTGATAATAACAATTACATATAATATAATTGATTAAGTTATTCAATCATTCATGAAGGATGAATGGAACATTATGAAAAACAAATCAAAATTTATATTAAACCATACACTTGAAATATCCGGGTTCAATATAGTTTTATATTTTCAAATTGTGTGAACAGTAATAAATCAAATAAATCTTCAGGTATGTTTTATCTTTGCGCCACATTTTCTAAAATGACTGATAGAGCAAAGATAGACACTCAATCCTGGGTGATAATGATTTTTCTCAGCATGGTTTGGGGGAGTTCGTTCATACTTATTAAAAAAGTACTTATCGCTTTTGAGCCTGTTCAGGTTGCAGCGCTAAGAATCGGAATTTCTGCTTTTGCTTTTCTACCATTTGTATGGATAAACCGCAAACAGATTGACTGGTCAAGGTGGAAAATGTTTCTTGCAATCGGTATGGTTGGCAATGGTATTCCGGCGTTCTTATTTCCGTTTGCCGAAACACACATAAGTAGTGCCATGGCTGGATTACTCAACAGCCTTTCTCCGATCTGGACGTTGATAATTGGTATCGTACTATTTGGATTGCGTTTCAAGATTACTAAAATTGCAGGTATTCTTATTGGTTTTATTGGTGCGGCCCTGCTGATACTTTTTGGTAATTCCGGTGGATTGGGCGGAGATTTATCCTATGGTCTGTTCGTTATATTAGCGACATTCTTTTATGGATTGAGTGCCAATCTTGTTCAGACATATACGTATGATGTCAAACCAATAATTACAGCAAGTGTAACATTTATGCTAATAGGTATTCCTGCATTTTTCGTTCTATGGCAAACTGATGTTAGTAGTGTCATTGTCAGCAATCCTGATGTATGGTATTCATTGGGTGCAGCTACTGTTTTAGCTTTGTTGGGTACTGTTTTGTCTACCGTGCTATTTTATAAACTTATATTACAGACGAATGCTGTTTTTGGTAGTACAGTAACCTATCTGATGCCTTTTTTTGCTATATTATGGGGAATAGCCGACGGCGAACACATCGGTATCATACATTTTGCCGGACTTATACTTATATTGGCTGGAGTTTATTTCACTAAATCTAAGTAACTATGTATCAAATACCGGGATTATATATAACAAATATTGATAATATAGGAAGAGGAGTAGTTACTACTCATGCTATTTCATTTGGAGATCTGATAGAAATTTGCCCTGTTATCGTTATACCAAAGGCAGAATTGCCAATTATCCATAAAACTTGTCTGCATGATTATTATTTTCTATGGGGAGAAAATATGGAAGATTGTGCTTTGGCACTTGGGTTTGGAAGTCTATACAATCATCGGGTACATCCCAATGCAGATTTCGTCCTGGATTTGGAAGCGCTAACGATTGATATAATTGCAATTTCGGATATACCTGAAGGAGAAGAAATTACTATCAACTATAATGGAACACCGGGAGATGATACGACTTTATGGTTTTAAAATGATACGCCTTCTACATTTCAGATAAAATCAAGCTTAATAGTCGATTTTTTGTAAATGATTAGCTATAATCAAAAGAAAATCTCTTTTTTCTTACTACTTTTGCAGAATTATTCCAATCTCAAATTTTTAATTAAGTGAATACTTCAATTGCCAATCTTGCCGCAGATAATATTAGAATTTTAGCCGCCTCAATGGTCGAAAAAGCAGCTTCCGGACATCCGGGTGGTGCTATGGGTGGAGCAGATTATATTCAAATCCTGTATTCAGAGTTTCTAAATTTTGACCCCGATAATTTAAGCTGGCCTTTCAGAGATCGTTTCTTTTTGGACCCCGGACATATGTCTGCCATGTTGTATGCACAATTGACTTTGTGTGGTATTATGCATATGGAAGATTTAAAACAATTCAGACAGTGGAAAAGCGTTACTCCCGGACACCCTGAAGTAGATGTAAAAAGAGGAATAGAAAATACCTCCGGACCATTGGGACAAGGTCATGCATTTGGTGCTGGTGCAGCGATAGCCGAACGGTTTTTGGTTGCCCGTTTTGGTGAATGGATGTCTCACCATACCTATATTTATATTTCTGACGGAGGAATTCAGGAAGAGATATCTCAGGGTGTCGGACGTATAGCAGGTCATCTGGGTTTAGGTAATATTATTATGTTTTACGATGCCAATAACGTACAGTTATCCACGCATGTTGGTGAAGTTACCTCTGAAGATACAGCTAAAAAATATGAGAGTTGGGGTTGGCACGTAATCACTATCAATGGTAATGATGCAGACCAGATACGCAATGCCATTCGCTCATCGCAGCTTGTCACAGATAAACCATCGCTCATAATCGGGCATACCATTATGGGTAAAGGTGCTGTTAAGGAAGACGGAGCTTCCTATGAAGGTATGGTAGAAACGCATGGTAAGCCTTTGGGAAAATCCAAAGCATCATTTGAACAAACAATTGAAAATCTGGGTGGTAATCCGGATAATCCTTTTGAAATATCTCAGGAAGTTCAGGAATATTACTCGCGTGTAATAGCTGAAAAAAGAGCCTACGCTCAAAGTAAACACCAACTATACAAAGATTGGAAAATAACGAATCCTGAACAGGCTGCATTGCTGGAACAGTATTTGTCAGGCAAATTACCGGAGTTAGACTTTTCTTCTGTAGTACTTGCAGAAAATGATGCCACCAGAAACGCTTCTTCCCGTGTACTCGGATACCTTGCAGATCATGTTGGAAATATGGTCGTATCCTCTGCGGATTTGTCCAACAGTGATATGACGGATGGATTCCTGAAAAAATCAAAACCATTAGCCAAAGGCGATTTCTCAGGTGCATTTCTACAAGCTGGAGTGTCCGAATTAACAATGGCTGCATTGTGTACCGGAATGGCCTTACATGGCGGTATTATTCCGGTATGTGCTACGTTTTTTGCATTTTCGGATTATATGAAACCCGTGCTAAGAGTCGCAGCCCTGATGGAGCAACCAGTAAAATTTATCTGGACACATGATGCTTTCCGTGTTGGTGAAGACGGACCTACACATCAACCTATTGAACAGGAAGCACAGCTGAGATTACTTGAAAAATTGCATAATCATTCCGGAAAACCTTCTTTTGTTGCACTACGTCCTGCTGATAGTGCTGAAACAGTACATGCATGGGAACTCATGTTGCATACGCATGACAGGCCATCAGGTATGATTCTTTCACGTCAGAATATAAAGGATATCCCGGCTATGCAGCAAAGCAGATTTGAAGAAAGCCAAAGACTTCAAAAAGGTGCATACATTACTCTACAGGTTGGTGATGTACCTGATATTACACTCTTGGCCAATGGTTCAGAAGTTGCCACGTTGGTAGCGGCTGCTCATATTTTACATACAGAACATAATTTACAGATACGCGTGGTTTCAGTACCTTCAGAAGGTATATTCAGAACCCAAACCGAAGCATATCAAAATGAAATATTACCTGCAAATACTCCGGTTTTCGGACTTACAGCAGGATTGCCTGTTACTTTGGAAGGATTGACAGGTAGTAAGGGGAAGGTTTTTGGATTAAATCATTTCGGTTACTCGGCTCCTTATCCTGTTCTGGATGAAAAGTTTGGTTTTACTCCTGAAAATGTCGTTAATCAGATTCTTCAACTATTGAAATAATCGTTTGATGTGTTGCTTTTAACTACATAAAGGATATAAATCAAATTATTATATGAAACGATGTTGGGCTCATAGTTTTATTCTACCTTTAATGGTAATAACCGTTTTATTGGGTATGATGACAGCTTTGGGTAGCTGTAAAAAAGTACCCAAAGATGGTAACTATTGCGCCAAAGTAACCTATCAGAAAGAAAATAGTAAGAAAACCGGTAATTTCACACTAATTGTAGAAGTAAAGAATAATCAGTTGGTAGACATCAGTTTTCCGGAAGGATATTACGATATATCTGCTATCAAACCTGTAGACATACCTGCAGATGGTAAGTTCACTGCCGTCTCTGCATCCGGGTATGTATACAAACTACAAATGATCGGACCGGCTGAAAAATGTCAGAAAGCAGTAAATATGGTTCAGTGCAAGGGTACAACCAGTTCCGGTAAAAGATGTCAGCGTTATACAGACAACAAATCAGGATACTGCTGGCAACATAAAAAATAATAATTTTTATGTTCTTCTTCCAGCTTATAACTGATAGTATAGAATAGTGTATTTTATGAAATAGATATTGGAAAGATAATGCGATAGTGTAATTTAAGCTGATTTAGATTAAACTATCATACCCTGGAAATCGTCTAAGAAAAAACGCCTTATATGAAATATATTATCTTTTTATTGTTTGTAATGTTTTCAATACTCAGTTGCAGTAAAATTTACAATTCTGAACCAGATAACAGGAACACGATGTATTTCCCACCCAATACGGGTGATGAATGGGATACAATACCGTCATCTGATCTGAAATGGAATGATAATGCTGTAGCTGACCTGAAAGCATATTTGGTTCTGAAGAATACGAAATCATTTATGATACTCGTTAACGGACGTATTGCCATGGAAGCATATTTTAACGGCCATGATGCTGATACAGAATGGGAATGGAATAGTGCCGGCAAAACGCTTGTATCTGCTATGACGGGTATTGCCCAAAATGAAGGATTGCTTAGCATTAATGACAGGTCTTCACAGTATTTGGGTACAGGCTGGACTAATATGCCCGAAAGCAAGGAAAATCTGATTACAGTGAAACACTTGTTGACTATGACTTCGGGTATAGATGATACAAAGCAATGGGTTAATAAGTCCAATCTGATTTATACGGCTGATGCGGGTAGCAGATGGGCATATGGCAATGTATTTCAGAAGTTGACCGAAGTAGTAGCCAAGGCTTCCAATAAAGACTTTGAAAGTTATTTTAATGAAAAGCTGAAAAATAGAATCGGTATGGACGGGTATTGGAATTTTGGTAAAATTTTCACTATATACCACAGCAGTACAAGGAGTATGGCCAGATTTGGTCTTATGTCACTAAACAAAGGCAAATGGAATAATGAACAGGTCGTAGATGGTCAGTTTTTTAATGCAGGTATCAATACTTCTCAGGATATTAATCCGGCTTATGGGTATCTTTGGTGGCTTAACGGAAAATCGAAATATATGCTTCCTGGAAGTCAAAATGTTTTTCAAGGAACACTAATACCTAATGCTCCGTCTGACATGTATGCTGCAATGGGAGCCCTGGATCAGCGAATATATGTCATTCCTTCCAGAAATATGGTTATAGTAAGAATGGGAAAGGCATCTAATCCGGACAATCCGAATTTTGCTGTTTCGGGATTTGACAATGAATTTTGGTCAAAAATCAATGCCGTTATTCATTAAACCATGGTAAGTGTGGTATTATTAGTTTCTATGAATTTTTTTAAATTATAATTTTAAGCAATTGTTTTATGTATCTTTGATCAGATTTATAAGAAAAACCACATAACTACATATATTATTTCCTGAATTCATTGAAAAAGTATCTGTAAGTTGAATAAACGCATTAACTTTGCATTCCGTAACAAAGAAATTAATATTTCTATATTCAACTTTAATGTATTATCATGGCTAAACACATATTTGTTACGGGTGGCGTTACATCCTCATTAGGAAAAGGTATCATCGCAGCTTCACTCGCAAAATTACTGCAGTCCAGAGGTCTTAATGTAACAATTCAGAAATTGGATCCCTATATTAATGTAGATCCAGGTACACTCAATCCTTATGAACATGGAGAATGTTATGTGACTGAAGACGGTGCAGAAACGGATTTGGATTTAGGACATTATGAACGTTTTTTGAATCGCTATACTTCGCAGGCCAATAACGTTACAACAGGCAGAATTTATCTCAATGTAATCGAAAAGGAAAGAGCTGGAGCCTTTCTGGGTAAGACAGTTCAGGTCATTCCCCATATCACAGATGAGATTAAACAGCATATTAAAAATCACGAAACTATAGGGGATTATGATATAATCATCACTGAAATTGGAGGTACTGTCGGTGACATAGAATCCCTGCCATATCTGGAAGCACTACGACAATTACGCCGTGAAGTAGGTAAAGAAAACTGTATCGTTATCCACCTTACCTTAATCCCATATCTCAAAGCTGCTAAGGAATTAAAGACCAAACCGACGCAACATTCCGTTAAAGAATTACTACAGGCTGGTATACAGCCGGATATATTGGTGTGCAGAACAGAGCACCAGCTACCCAATGATCTTAGAGAAAAGTTAGCCTTGTTTTGCAATGTAGATGAAAAATCAGTAATAGAAGCCATAGACGCAGAGACAATATATGATGTGCCTGTTTTAATGTTAAAGGAAAAACTTGATAAAATAGTATTAAAAAAATTAAATATTAAGAACAGCAATGAGCCCAATCTCGATAGTTGGAAAGCCTTCCTTGGAAAGTTAAAAAATCCTACAAAAGAAGTCAGAATAGGTTTGGTTGGTAAATATAATGAACTTCAGGATGCATACAAATCTATTTATGAGACATTTATACATGCAGGAGCTGTCAATGAATGCAAGGTGCAGGTAGTACCTATTCATTCAGAATTACTTGATGAAGAAAATATAGGCCATAAACTTACTGACCTCGATGGTGTATTGGTTGCTCCTGGTTTCGGAGCCCGGGGTTTTGCAGGTAAATTAGTAGCCATCAGATATGTAAGGGAAAATAAGATTCCTTTCCTGGGTATTTGTCTTGGCATGCAAAGTGCTGTAGTGGAATACTGCCGGAATGTGTTGCATCTGCATCAGGCCAATTCTGTAGAAGTCGATTCGGAAACACCAAATCCGGTTATAGATTTAATGCCCGAACAGAAAAATATTACGCTCAAAGGTGGTACAATGAGATTAGGTAGCTATAAATGCAAAATAGTCAAAAATTCACTCGCACATAAAGCATACGGACAAACAGAAATCGCTGAAAGACACCGGCACAGATATGAATTTAATAATACATATCTGCAACAAATGGAAGCATCAGGACTAATGGCTTCAGGAAAAAATCCGGATTCAGGATTGGTTGAAATCATTGAATTGAAAGATCATCCTTTTTTTATAGGGGTACAGTTTCACCCTGAGTTGAAAAGTACTGTTGAAAACCCACATCCACTATTTATCAGTTTCATCAAAGCAGCATTACAGTATAAACAGCGATGAGAAAATTAATTTTGGACGAACTGGGAAGGCCAGCAATCGATGATTATAGAAATATGCCTAAAAACCCGATAGTTGTTGTTCTGGACAGTATACGTTCTGCATTGAATGTGGGATCTGTATTTCGCACATCAGACGCTTTTGCAATTGAGAAAATCATCCTCTGTGGAATCAGTGCCACACCACCCAACCGCGAAATAACAAAAACAGCCATAGGTGCTACTGAATCAGTAAGCTGGTCATACCAACAGGATATAAAGGATGCCGTATCAGAACTCAGGAATCTGGGCTATAAAATAGTTGGAGTAGAGCAAACAGATTCCTCTGTTAAGTTGAATGAATTTACCGGATTTGAAGATAGAATCGCACTAGTTTTTGGAAATGAAGTTGATGGAATCAGTGAAAGTATCCTCAACGATCTCGACTACTGTATTGAGATACCGCAATATGGAACAAAACATTCGCTGAATGTATCCGTTTGTGCAGGTATAATTTTGTGGACGTTGACACACCCTGGCATTTGAAAAACAAGGATGCCCGTGAGATAGCCTGTTGTCAAATAAAAAAGTAAATCCGTTGATTTCTGCCATTCAGTTGTAAAAGTACGGGTTGATTTAGCTTTAAAGTTTTAAATTCATCGGTTTGATCAAACCGTTTTATAAGTAATGGCAATGGGTTTAAAATATTAAATTTATTTAAAAATTCATCATTTATATTAAAAATATTCGTAACTTTGCGTTGTAGAAGGTGAAGATGTACAAAGGGGACATTAAGTTCCCTTTTTTATTATATTTATATTCATGCAACCATTGGAATTAGAAAATCTGATTGAAACCGGCCTGGCGGCATTAGAATTACATGACACATATCTGGTGAATGTCAGAGTTAAAAACAATAAAATAGAAGTATTTTTGGATAGTGACACCGGGATTGATTTTATCAAATGTCAGAAATTAAGCCGATGGCTGGAAGCCGTTTTGGACGAAAAAAAGACCTTTGGTGAAAATTATATATTGGAGGTATCTTCATCAGGTGTAGGAAGCCCATTGTTGTTGCTGAGACAATACCCTAAGAATATTGGCAGGCTGATAGAGATAAAATACAGTGATAACAAACAAGTCAAAGGTTATCTGAAAGATGTACAGGGAGATGTCATCAGTGTTGAATACGAGACAAAAACAAAGGAAGGTAAAAAGAATATAAAATCCATAATAACAGAACAGATCAAATTTGAAGATATAATTGAATCAAAAATTAAAATAAGTTTTAATTAATGAATTTACTAGAAACATTTTCGGAATTTAAAGAAGGCAAAAATATAGAAAGACCTACTATGGTCAGGGTTATGGAAGATGTATTTCGTACCCTTATAAGGAAGAAATACGGTTCTGATGACAACTTTAACGTAATCGTCAACATGCAAAACGGCGATTTGGAGATGTGGAGGGTCAGAATGATTGTTCCCGATGGAGAGGTCACGGATGAACTGAGCCAAATTGCATACACACAGGCTAAAGCTATAGATGATAGTTATACTGTCGGTGAAGAGTGTTATGAAGGACTAACACTTGAAGACTTTGGCAGACGGTCTATCATGGCGGCGAGACAAACGTTGATATCAAGATTGAATGAACTGGAGAAGGACGATGTTTATAAGAGATATATGGACAGAGTTGGTGATTTGGTCGTAGGTGAAGTCAGCCAGTTGCTCAAAAAAGAAGTTCTGATTATCGATGATGCTACTAATCTAAATCATGAATTGGTTTTACCTAAGATGGAAATGATAAAAGGAGACTTCTTCAAAAAGGGTGATATGGTTAGAGCCATAATCAAAAGAGTAGAGATGAGAAATGGTTCTCCGGTAGTAATGCTATCCCGTACTGATAATAGTTTCCTCGAAAAATTACTGGAACAGGAAGTACCTGAAATCGAAGATAATATTATCAACATCAAAAAAATAGTCAGAATACCGGGTGAAAGAGCAAAAGTAGCTGTTGAATCCTATGATGACAGAATTGATCCTGTAGGAGCATGTGTTGGTATGAAAGGTTCAAGAATACACGGTATCGTACGGGAATTGCGCAATGAAAACATTGATATTGTCAACTACACCAACAATACGACATTGTATATTCAGAGATCACTGACACCTGCTAAAGTAACCTCCATTTCAATCGACGAAGAAAAATTAAGAGCATCTGTTTATCTTTCGCCGGATCAGGTGTCATTGGCAATAGGTAAAGGAGGTAGTAATATCAAACTAGCCGGAAAGTTGACAGGATATGAGATTGATGTTTTCAGAGATGTGGCAGAGCAGGAAATTGATGATGTAGAGTTGGATGAATTTGCTGATGCAATCGATACATGGGTTATAGATACCCTGAAAGGCATAGGATGTGATACAGCAAAAAGCGTTCTTTCCCTTGACAGGCAGGAACTTATAAGAAGATCAGACTTGGAAGAAGAGACAGTGGATGAAGTGTTGAAGATTTTAGCATCTGAGTTTGAAGACGAATAGACATTTTATTAAATATTTTAAATCGCTAATGGCAGAAAGATTAGTAAAAATAGCAAAGGAACTCAATATTGCTGTGCATACATTGATGGAATTCCTTGCCAATAAGGGTATAAGTGATGCTAACAAACCTACTTCTTTGGTTTCTGAAGAGGTACATAATATGCTATTGAAAGAGTTTAGCTCTTCTATTGCAGAAAAAGAAAAAGCTGATCAGATTGTAATTGGAGCAAGACCGGGAGGTAAAGACGACCTAAAGTCGTTTACTGATGATAAACCGGCAAATAAACCTCTTTTTACAATGCCCGACATCAGTGATCTTGGTAAAACTCAGCCAACAACTCCCAAAGAGGAGATAGTTGAAACAAAAGTTATTGAAGAAGAGGAAGCAGTGACGCCTGTTGAAGAAACTTCTAAAGAAGAAGATAAGTCAGCGGAAATTGAAAAACCAGAATTGCCAAAACTAAAAATAGTCGGTAAAATAGATTTGGAAAAATCCAAGCCAACTACCAAACCTAAAGACAAAGGAACTAAGAAAGAAGACTCTGCACCAAAGCAAGAAAGTCCTAAAGAAGATGAAAAAGTGTTAATTGCTCCATCTGTAGAGACCCAAGATACTTCTGTAATACAAGAAGATAATTGTGACATAGTACAAGCAAAACCTGAAGAAGAAATACTGAGAGCCAAAACGCCTCAATTGAAAGGGTTGAAGATAATGGGTAAAATTGATACAAGTAAATTTGAAAGCCCATCGAAATCAAAACCTGCTGATAAAACCAAGCCACAACAGGGACAAAGCCAAGGTAGTAAGCCTGAAGAAACACAGGCTTCAGATATCCAGAAGAAAAAGCGCAAACGCAAAAAACTACCGGTCAACGGCCCTGCTCCTGATGCTAAAGGCAGCGGAACAAAAGGTCATACATCGGTCAGGGGAAAGCAGCAAGTTAATCAACCAGAAATTAAGGAAGTAACCCAAAAGGAAATTGATGAAAAAATAAAGGCCACTATGGCCAGGTTAAGTGGTGGAGGTAAAAATAAGCGTCAGAAAATCAGACGGGACAACCGGGATGTAAAGCGTGAAAAACAGGAGTTGATAGAAACAGAAAATCAGGAATCCAAATTAAGGGTTACAGAGTTTGTTTCAGTATCTGAGTTGGCCAATTTGCTCAATGTTCCTGTCTCACAGATTATCACAACCTGTATGAGTTTGGGTATTATTGTTTCTATTAATCAGCGATTGGATGCTGAAATCATAGAGCTTGTAGCCGGTGAATTTGGTCAGGATGTAGAGTTTATCAGTGCAGAAGAAGAAGCAGATGTTGAAGTGGAAGATGTAGATGCCGAAGAGGATCTACAGCCAAGAGCGCCAATTGTAACAGTCATGGGACACGTTGATCACGGTAAAACTTCTTTACTGGATTATATCAGATCAGCTAATGTAGCGAGTGGTGAAGCAGGAGGTATTACGCAGCACGTAGGTGCTTATGAAGTAAAGATTGGTCCTGATAACAAGAAAATAACGTTTTTGGATACTCCCGGACACGAAGCCTTTACAGCTATGCGTGCGAGAGGAGCGAAAATTACAGATATTGCTATCATTATTATTGCTGCGGATGATCAGATAATGCCTCAAACCAAAGAGGCTATCAGCCATGCCCAGGCAGCAGGTGTTCCAATGATATTTGCTATAAACAAGATAGATAAACCATCAGCAGATCCCGAAAAAATCAAGCAGGAACTTGCATCCATGAATTTATTGGTTGAAGATTGGGGTGGAACCTATCAATCTCAGGAAATATCAGCAAAACAAGGATTAAATATAGATAAACTGCTCGAAAAAATATTGCTGGAAGCTGAAATCCTGGATCTTAAAGCCAATCCATACAAAAAGGCAAGTGGTAGTGTTATCGAAGCCTCTCTGGATAAAGGGAAAGGTTATGTCACCAAAATCCTGGTTCAGAACGGTACACTTGAGATCGGGGATGCACTCGTTGCAGGACCATATTCAGGAAAAATAAAGGCTATGTTCAATGAACATGGAAAAAAAGTTAAAAAAGCAGGTCCATCAACACCTACTCTGATACTGGGACTTAGTGGAGCACCACAGGCAGGTGAGAAATTTAAAGTGATGACATCTGAGCAGGAAGCACGGCAATTAGCGGTTAAACGTGCTCAAATCGAAAGAGAACAAACCTATCGGGCGAGCAAGCGTATTTCTCTGGATGAGATCGGACGAAGGCTTGCACTGGGTACATTTAAGGAATTGAACCTCATCGTCAAGGGAGACGTGGACGGATCTATCGAGGCATTGGCCGATTCGCTGATCAAATTATCTGTAGAAACCATTCAGGTAAATGTGATTCATAAAGCCGTAGGAGCTATCGCTGAGTCTGATGTTTTGTTGGCTTCAGCTTCTGATGCTATCATTATTGGATTCCAGGTGCGTCCTTCAGCCAATGCGCGCACAATTGCTGAAAGAGAAGGTGTGCAGATTAAAACATATTCGGTCATCTATGATGTCATCGATGAAGTTAAGTCAGCGATGGAAGGACTTCTTGAACCAACAAAAGAAGAGAAAATCGTTGCACAGGTTGAAGTACGTGAAACATACGTCGTTTCTAAAGTCGGAACAATCGCCGGCTGTTATGTTACTGAAGGTAAAATAACCAGAAATTCTCATATTCGGGTCATTCGCGATGGTATTGTGGTTTTCCCGTTGAAAGAAGGTGCTCAGGGTGAATTGTCTTCCCTGAAACGATTTAAGGACGATATGAAAGAAGTAAGGGCAGGTCTTGAATGTGGTCTGACAATTAAAAATTTCAATGATATCAAAGTTGGAGACATCCTGGAAGCTTACGAAATAATTGAAATCAAACAGACACTCAAATAAAAGTGTCTGATAAGCTTTTTATAGCGGATAAAGTTGATTTATTAAAGATAAAACCCATTTTCGACGAAATTGCAGGTAAGGTAAACAATATATCATTTATAGATGATGATCCCTTACAGGTTCCACATAGTTTTTCTAAATTGCAGGATGTTGAAATTGCGGCATTCTTTAGTGCTACATTTGCCTGGGGACAACGGGTAACCATTATAAATAAAACAAAAGAATTGTTAAGACTGATGGATAATCAACCCTATGATTTTATTAAAAATCATAGAGCAACTGATTTAAAATCATTCGAAAATTTTAAACATCGTACATTTCAGAGCACTGATGTTTTGTATTTTATAGATTTCCTACACAGATTCTATAACATGAATGATAGTCTGGAGTTGGCTTTTAATCCCAATCCGGATCAGCATTACAATCAGAAACAAGCATTAACATATTTTCATAATCTGTTTTTTGACAACTCTATAGTTCCGGAAAGGACAAGAAAACACATATCCACACCTGCTAAAAATTCAGCATGTAAACGACTCAATTTGCTACTCAGATGGATGGTCAGATCGGATGAAAGAAAGGTGGATTTTGGTCTTTGGAAAACGATACCCGCTTCAGAACTTATGATTCCTCTGGATGTACACGTTGAAAAGTATACACGTCAGTTTGGGTTGTTGACCAGAAAGCAAAGAGACTGGCATGCTGTGGAGGAAATCACTTCGGCACTGCGTATTATGAATCCTGAAGATCCTGTTATCTATGATTACGCATTGTTTGGTCTGAGCACATTTGTTGGGAAAGATAACCACTGGTTATGATATAATTAGCTAATATTGCATACTTTATTTAATCCTCAGTATTATTAATCCCGTTTAACTTTTATTAATAAAGATAAAAGTCGTTTCTTTGTAGTTTTATTTCATCCAAAATCCAATTTATGTCATTTCAATGAGAAATTCATATTTTCAACTGATTAATCAAACATACGATTTTCCACAGGAAGGATTCGATTTAAACCAGGGAAATCTTACGTTTCATGGAATCTCGCTAAAATATCTGATTCAAAAATATGGTACTCCATTCAGGTTGACATACCTGCCAAGAATAGGAGATCAGATTAAAAAAGCCAAAAATTTTTTTAACAGGGCTTTGAAAGCCAATAATTACAGAGGTGAGTATTTTTATTGTTACTGTACCAAATGCTGTCACTTTTCGCATGTGATTGAAGAAGCACTGGAACATAATGTACATCTTGAGACATCTTCTTCTTTCGACATAGATATCATTAAAAAACTCAAGGAAAAAGGAAAAATAAATCATAAGACGATTCTGATCCATAACGGACATAAGACGGAGGATTACCTCAATAAAATCGTCAGCCTAATCGATGAAGGATATGAAAATGTTATTCCTGTACTGGATAGCAAAATAGAGCTGGACAGACTATACAATAAGACGAAGGGAGAGATTACCATAGGACTTCGTATGGCTATCAATGAAGAGCCCCAGTCGGCGTATTATACATCGAGATTAGGTGTACGTAGTGCTGAGATTATCGACTTTTATAAAACAAAAATAAGCAGAAAGAAAAGAATAAACCTAAAAATGCTGCACTTCTTTGTGGATTCAGGTATCAAAGATAATATCTATTACTGGGGTGAATTCAGGAAAGCACTAAAGGTTTTTGCAGATTTAAAAAAGATTTGTCCCACACTGGACTCTATCAATCTGGGTGGAGGTCTGCCTATACGCAATAATCTCGCATTTGATTACGACTACAAGTATATGATTAATGAGTTAGTTAGTAACATAAAGGAGGTATGCGAAGCTGAGGGCATTGAAGAACCCAATATATTTACAGAATTTGGTAAATATACAGTTGGAGAAAGTGGTGCAATCATCTTTTCAGTGCTAGAACAAAAACAACAGAACGATAATGAACTGTGGTATCTGATTGATAACAGCCTAATGAATACAATACCGGATGCATGGTCAATTTTTGAAAAATTCATTTTGCTTCCTGTTAATAAGTGGGATAATGATTATACACGTGTAAGTATCGGAGGTATAAGTTGTGACCATTCAGATTATTATAATTCCGAAGATATGAATCAGGAGATATTTTTACCATCCTATGATTCTGATAAAGAAGAACCACTGTATCTGGGCTTTTTTCATACAGGAGCATATCAGGATGCTATAAGCGGATATGGCGGTATCAAACATTGTCTTATTCCTTCACCCAAACAGATTATCATCAGCAGAGATGAAAAAGGGAATATTATAGACAGATTATACAGGGATGAGCAAACTGCCGATCAGATGCTCAATATTCTGGGATACGAATAAAAAATTTATTAAAGAGGGTAAAATTATATATAAATAAAATAATATTATGCAAATTACTGATTTTTTAAAGCATCATTATAAGCATTTTAATTCAGCAGCACTGATAGACGCTGCTGACGGATATATAACACATCTGAATGAAGGTGGTAAAATGATGGTAACGCTGGCAGGAGCGATGAGTACTGCTGAGTTAGGTAAATCTTTGGCAGAGATGATCAGACAGGACAAAATTCATATTATTTCCTGTACCGGAGCCAACCTTGAAGAAGATATTATGAACCTGGTGGCGCATTCTCATTATAAAAGAGTTCCCAATTACAGGGATTTGAGTCCTCAGGAAGAATGGGAACTTCTAGAAAATCATTATAACCGGGTTACAGACACCTGTATCCCGGAAGAAGAAGCATTCAGAAGACTTCAAAAACATCTGTGGGATATCTGGAGTACTGCTGAAAATAATGGTGAGCGTTATTTTCCCCACGAATTTATGTATAAATTATTACTGAGCGGTGTACTGGAGCAATATTATGAAATAGATCCTAAAGACAGCTGGATGCTCGCAGCCGCTGAAAAGAATATTCCAATCGTCGTACCCGGATGGGAAGATAGTACAATGGGTAATATATTTACATCCTATTGTATCAAGGGAGAATTGAAGCCTTCAACTATGAAAAGTGGAATAGAATATATGATGTGGCTCGCAGACTGGTATCCGAAAAACAGCGGAGGAAAGGGTGTGGGTTTCTTTCAGATTGGCGGAGGCATAGCCGGTGATTTTCCTATCTGTGTAGTGCCAATGCTATACCAGGACCTTGAAATGCATGATATACCATTCTGGTCATACTTCTGTCAGATCAGCGATTCTACGACAAGTTACGGATCGTATTCGGGTGCTGTACCCAACGAAAAGATTACGTGGGGAAAGTTGGATATAGATACACCTAAATTTATTGTAGAAAGTGACGCTACTATAGTGGCGCCTCTGATTTTTGCTATAGTATTGGGTTGGTAAACAATTTCATGGTCATATCCTGGAAGAATTTTTAGTACTGGTGTTGTTTTATTTGTTGTAATACCGTCGAATATACGTAATTTATATTTTGTATTCAATCAGGTATCCTTGCTGAATATTAATAAGTATATGCCCATGTTGTAAATACGAATATCTGTTAGTGATTTGCAGGGATTTTTGCTCGTTAGTTCGAACATATTGACAAAACTAAAGGATAGGAGTATCTGAATACCTGCAAATACTGCGGAAATCACTATATTTGAATTGTTTTTCAAATTTCAAATATTAGTTTTATGAAAGTAGCGGTTTGGGACACTTATGTTACCAGGAATGATGGCGTTGTAATGCATTTTGATATTATAGTACCCGATGCTGTCAAAGATGCTGAAACGGTCTATACTTACGGCCGCACTTATTTAAAAAATAAAAACCTCAAAGATATTTCTCTTACTTCCAAAGAATGTACTTTCTGCCATGTAGAAAGTATAAGATCATCATGGAAGGAAGCTATAGAAACACATGGATATTATATCTATGAAATGGAAAATTGTGAATGATTACAGTCTTTTAAAGATGTTTTATTGAAAAATGGAGACTATACAGCATAATCTGCAAGTAATCAGGAAAAGAATGCAGCTGGCTTGTGAAAGAAGTGGCCGTGGTACAGGTGATGTAAAGCTTTTGCTGGCAACCAAAACAGTTCCACCGGATCGAATTAAGGTGGCTTTTCAGTTGGGTGAAAATCTTATAGGTGAAAATAAGGTACAGGAATTAAAGGAAAAGTATGAAGATCTGAGCACATTTCCACACTATTCCCATTTTATCGGACACCTGCAGTCTGGCAAAATTAAGGAAGTCATACGGTATGTCGATTGTATTCAGTCTGTTGACCGGCTTGAACTGGCAGAAAAACTGCAGCGCAGATTGGAGTATGAAGATAAATCTATTGACGTTTTTATCCAGGTCAATACATCCAATGAGGTCAGTAAATTTGGTGTCAATCCTGCTCAGGCAGTAATGCTGGCAGAAGAAATAACTGCTTTTGACCGATTGAATCTTAAAGGATTGATGACGATAGGTTTGTTTTCTTCCGAAGCCGAACAGGTCAGAAAATGCTTTCAGTTACTCAGACAAATTCAGCGCACAATGTTGGAAAAAGGTTATCCGGTTGAAGAACTCTCAATGGGAATGAGTGGCGATTTAGAGATAGCAATAGAAGAAGGTGCAACTATAGTTAGAGTAGGAACGGCTGTTTTTGGACAACGGATTTATCCGGACAGTTATTATTGGAATGAAGGTAAATAAGGGTGCTGCGGGTTTATTCTACTCCAACAGGTGCTAATTTTACAACAAGTCCGTCGATTGCTTCACTTATTTTAATCTGACAGCCCAATCGGGAATTATCCTTTACAAAAAAGGCCTGATCAAGCATGTTTTCTTCGTCTTCAGAAGGTTCAGGAAGTTCGTGCTCACTCAGTACATACACATGGCAGGATGCACAGAGTGCCATACCTCCGCATGTGCCTTCAACAGGTAATTCGTAGGATTTACATACTTCCATCATATTCATAGCCATATCTGTCGGTGCATCCAGCAGATGTTCCTGATTCTCTCTGTCTATAACTGTAACCTGTATAATATTGTCCATTGAATCTGAATGAGTCTGATTTTTTTGTAATAAGAATTCCGTAAAGAAAGTATTTTAATTAGAGCCAAACCCGGTTATTCCCGTAACAGTGGTATATTTGAATGACAACTTCTGATCAGGATATATATGCTTAAATGCAGATTGTACCATTAAAGTTCCCTCATGAAAACCACAAAGAATGAGTTTTAATTTTCCTGGATAGGTATTGATATCACCAATGGCATAAATACCCGGGATATTGGTACTGTAATCGAAGGTGTCAACAACGATTGCATTGTCTTCAATTTTCAATCCCCAGTCTGCTATCGGACCTAATTTAGGTGCCAGACCGAAAAGAGGTATGAAGTGATCAGCCTGATAAGCATAAGGTTCATGGTTATCTACTTCAATGATAATTTCTTTCAATGCTCCATTGCCATTCAATCCGACGGCCTGTGCATTGGTTATGAGATTGATTTTTCCGTCTTTTGCGAGGTTCATGACTTTGTCTACTGAATCTGGTGCCCCTCTGAAAGACGTCCTTCTGTGTAAAAGAGCAACTTCATCAGCAATATCAGCCAATACGATACTCCAATCCAATGCTGAATCACCACCTCCAGCAACCAAGACCTTCTTTCCCCGGTATTTTTCCGGATCTTTAATAATGTAATCTACACCTCTGTCTTCAAATTCTTCAATATTGGAAATAGGTGGCTTTCGGGGCTCAAAACTACCCAAACCTCCTGCGATGGCTATAACAGGAGCTATAATCTCTGTACCCCTGGATGTTGTCACTTTAAACATGTTGTCCAGCAGTTTCTCCAACTTTTCAGCACGTTCACCCAATGTAAATGTTGGATTAAAAGGCGCAATTTGCTCCATAAGATTGTCAATAAGGTCACCCGCCAGTACGCTTGGATACCCAGGAATGTCATAAATAGGTTTTTTAGGATATATCTCGGTTAATTGCCCGCCGGGTTGCCCAATTGAATCTACAAGATGACACTTTAGTTTTAATAAACCTGCTTCAAATACTGTAAAAAGTCCTACAGGACCTGCTCCAATAATTAGTATATCTGTCTTAATCATTATTTGATTTTTCTGCTACTATGCATAAAATATGCTGTATATGTAACAAGTATAATACAGTTTGTTCAATAAAGAGCCACAAAATTACAAAATTGTGTACAATATTTAAGAAACATAAGTTACCATACATGAGTGATTTATATCATAATTCTGATCAGGTTATTCAAAGACATTGTTTTGATAAAAAATATTGGTAAAGATTTTGATTGTAATAAATGAATTATCTTTGTTCAATACATACTATAAATAATATATTATGATTATTCTGACAGGTGTTTCCGGTTTTATAGGTTCTTGTTTGCTAACCCATCTGAATAAAAATGGGTATGACAGAGAAGTAGTCGTTGTGGATGATTTTTATAAACTCTACAAGGATAAAAATACAGATAATAAAAATGTAAGGGAATGGATGCACAGGGATATTTTTTTAGACTGGTTTGAAAAGACGTCACAAAAAATAGATTTCGTGTTGCATATGGGTGCTCGAACAGATACGACACTGTTGGACAAATCGGTATTTGATACATTAAATGTTGAATATTCCCAACGAATCTGGAAGGTATGCGCGCGAAGGCAGATACCTTTGATTTATGCATCCAGTGCAGCAACGTATGGAGATGGCTCTTTAGGATTCAGCGATAGTCATGGAATTGCAGCTCAACTCCATCCGTTAAATCCCTATGGTGACAGTAAGCAACAGTTTGACCTGTGGGTTTTGGAACAGGGTGAAAAGCCTCCATTTTGGGTGGGCTGTAAATTTTTTAATGTCTATGGTCCCAATGAATACCATAAAGGAAGAATGGCTTCAGTGGTATTGCATACCTTCAACAAAATAAAGGCTACGAACAGTATGCAGCTTTTCAGATCACACAGACCGGATATCATGGACGGACATCAGAGCAGGGATTTTATATATGTTAAAGATGTATTGTGCATAATACAGTATATGATGGAACATAAGGATAATATTCAGTCAGGTTTATTCAACTTCGGAACAGGTAAGGCACGGACATTTTTGGATCTCGCCCGGAATACCTTTAAATCTTTGAATATGAAAGATAATATTTCCTTTGTTGATACACCCGAAGATATCAGGGATACATATCAATATTTTACCGAAGCTGATATAACCAAATTGCTCGATACAGGTTACGATAAACCATTCTGGTCACTCGAAGAGGGTGTTGAGGACTATGTCAGAGGGTATTTGATGCCTGGTCTGTATTATTAACAGGAGTTTAAAATGTAAAATCATTGAAATACCACATAATACAATATTTAATAATCGATGATTTAATTATTTAATTAGCTTATTAACAGATGTTTACAAGTAATGTGAAAATAAAAGAGCAGATTCTCTTTGATAATTGTAGTAATTTTTCAACTTTTGCACTTTATTTTTAGGAGAGTTGTCCGAGTGGTTTAAGGAGCGCGCCTGGAAAGTGCGTATACCTCAAAAGGGTATCGAGAGTTCGAATCTCTCACTCTCCGCACATGCTAATCTTATTTGATTATTAATCAATTAGTTGTAGTTTTGTTTTTTGTGTATTTGTACGATTATTGTACGGCTGAAATTATTTTGCTCAAAAAAGGTCTTTTTGCTATAACTTTACCCGTTCAATTTCTTGGTATGGTATGCTTTCAACTTTCTGTATTTGTTCCAACTTTTTGAAACTAATTAAAAAATTAAATAGATAGTTATTACATGGTTAAGGCTAATTAATCAGTCTTCACCTCTTAGGCGTTTTATTTCCGCTTCCAATTCTTCTTCTGTCCAATTTTCATACTCATTGATTTGCGGCTTTTCTATGATAGAACTTTCTTTCATAGTGGGCAATACGTACTTTAAAAATTTCTCAAACATCGCTAAACGCTGCATAGGTTCAAGGCTGTCAAAATCTTGTTGCAGTTGTTCCTTATTGTCATTAATGAAGTTAGATATAAATTCTTTGACATCAGTAGTTGTTTTATTGGGTGTACCTGCCGGTCTGCCGCCTTGACCTTTTTTAAATGATGTGCTGTTTTTCATTGTAGTTTTAATTTAACGCCTTACTTTATGGCTTAATCATTGATTGTATTCGTAATTCGTTATCAAAATATCCTTACAAGTTTTTAATGACTTCTTTCGCTTCGTGTCGTCTTTAGATTCATAGTTATAGTACAGATACGCATCATTGATTGTGACATCAATCAGTATGCCGTTAACCTTGCCGGACATCA
>JADZFD010000046.1 GCA_020850225.1 Saprospiraceae bacterium
AAATGTTTTGCAGACAAAAATGTAATGGAGTGATTTTAAAAAATTTTGTGCAAAGCTTTTACAGTAAATGTTACAATTACTTATAAGCACAAAACATATTTACCGCCAAATTTGTCTTGGCTTTGAAATTGTTCTTTTTTTGCAGTTATTTTTACAGCATAAAATTTGATTAATAATAATTGTTCAGAGGTATAAAATGAGAACAAAAAAACTTTTCTTCGCGGGCAAATACTACTCCACTTTCAGAAAATCTTTAGGAATTATTTCCATCGCATTACTGTTTTTATTTTTTGCTTCTTGTGATGTTAATGATAATGATGACAAAGAATTACCACCTATTGGTGATCCGCCTGTTTATCCTGTAATTGATGGATTTCCATTATGGTCCCCAGATGGAACAAAGATTATATACAATCACAACGGTATAACAAGAATTGATATTGGTGGTTCTTATCATATTGACCGTGATTCAAGTGGGTTATGGATGGTTAATATAGATGGGAGTAATCCCCACTTAATTTTACGGGGAGATGATATAAATGCCGACTGGAGTATTGATGGGAAATGGATAGTTTTTGAGCAAGGATCACAAATTAATAAGGTACCAGTAGTTGACAACAGTATTGATACATCGCAGATAATTCAGCTTACATTTCAGGGAAGTAATTTTTTCCCCTGTTGGAGCCCTGATGGTAATTGGATTGCTTATGATTCAAATGTTGATAGCCCGAATGGAATGAATTTTATATGGAAAATGAAATCTGACGGCACACAAAAAACCAGAATAGCTTATGAACCTACAAAGGGCGAAATAAGAATGCCAAGTTGGTCAAAAGATGGGACTAAAATAGTGCACACAAGATACACCACTGAATTTACAAGTACAGAAGTTTTTGAAATGGATCCTATTGGTAATAATCATTTGAGGTTAACTTTTAATAATTTTACTGACTATTACCCCAAATTCTCACCTGATGGAAGTAAAATTGTTTTTGAATCAAATGCAAATGTGTGGCTCATGGATAGTGATGGGATGAATCAAAGACAACTTACTTTTAACGGTGGATTGCAACCATCTTGGTCTTTCAATGGGCAAAAAATTATATATATAGGTTCTTCAAATGATAATCTATACAATCCAATAGAAGATGGTACAGTATGGATAATGAATGCTGACGGAAGTAATAAACAACAACTAACATTTGGTCCGTCTCCATAAAACCAAAGGAGAAGAGAGGAGCATAAAAACTATGGACAAAAAATAATATGCCCCGCTGTGTCGTTACCACATCGGGGCTGTTAAAGCAGTGAAAACGGTTGTGAAATATTTCCCTAATTAAGGTGAAATATGACTTTTTCATTGCACACCAAAATTAATCAAAACTCAATGCTAAACAAACTAAATTTTTGTAAGGAGAATTACAATGAAAAATATTATATCAAACAGTTTGCAAAAGGTTTTGCTGATCATATTTGTGCTTGCAATTAATTTGACAAATCTTTTTGCTCAAGCAAATCCTAAATTGCAGGCAATAGTTATGTTTGAAAAGAATATAATCACTTTACCACATGGTAACACAGAAGCAGATGTAAATGAGCTTAAAATAAAATCATTCGAAGTTAAAAATATATTTTCAAAATATAATGCAAGATTTATTAGAAAAGCATTTCCTCTATTTTCACCAAATGATACGCTTGTAATTGCAAGTACAGGGGAACAAGTAAAACTTGCTGACTTATCAAACATTTATCTTTTTGATTTTTCCGATACAAATAGTGTTAGTGAATTTATAAATGACATTAAAGGGCTTACAGAGGTAATTTATGCAGAACCGAATTATCATGATTTTAGAACACAGGGTTTTCCGAATGACCCACATTACGAGAATGGTGACTTGTGGGGGTTAAACAACTATGGGCAAAATGGTGGTACTACCGATGCAGATATTGATGCTCCTGAAGCTTGGCAAATTACTACAGGTTCAAATGTTCTTATCGGTGTAATTGATGATGGTGTAGATTCTGGACATGAAGAGTTGATTGGGAAAGTCAGTGGGGACGCTGGAGTTTATAGTGGAAACAGTAATTGGAGTTTTGGTCATGGAACTCATGTTAGTGGAATAGCTGCTGCTATTGGAAATAATAGCAAAGGTATCGCAGGCGTAAATTGGGCAGCAAGCATCAATTCACAAAGGATTGAAAATGGTAGTGACATAGATTTTTATAATGGTATTATGAGTGCGATTAATGCTGGTTCAATGATTCTGAACAATAGTTGGGGAGGATATAGTTATTCAACAACGGTAAGAATGGCGTTTGCCAATGCTTACAAATTAAATATTGTTTCAATAGCTGCTATGGGGAATGACAATACTTCAAGTATTTTATACCCAGCAGGTTATGGGCAGGGCATAATTTCAATTGGAGCAACAGATCGTAGTGATAATCGCTCAATTTGGATAAGACCAGACGGAACCATAAAAGGCTCAAATTATGGTAATCACATAGATGTTTCAGCTCCCGGTACATCAATATGGAGTTCTTTGCCATATACAAATCAATATGATTCATGGAATGGAACTTCTATGGCTGCGCCATTTGTGTCAGGTATTGCCTCACTTCTCAAAGGTTATAATCCAAATCTTTACAATGATGATATTGAACAAATTATTCGTATTTCTACAGACGATAAAGGTCCTGTTGGGTGGGATCAAGAATATGGCACAGGCAGAGTAAATGCATATAATGCATTACGTTTGTTGCAAGCACCATATCAACTTTCACAGTTATCAGTTTCAAGTGGATCAATACATTCAGGTACAAACAATTATGCATTAACGATTTATGGCGCAAGCGGATTGCAGGATG
>JADZFD010000047.1 GCA_020850225.1 Saprospiraceae bacterium
CATCATTAAAATCAAATTTACTTTTCATTAAATGTACCGAAGTACATATATTAATATAGCTACCTTTGATTTGTAACCTTATTTTTTATATTTTTTTTAAAAATAAATTAATTATGTTATTTTTGTTTGCTCAAACAACCATTTTTTATGGAGGATAACTGGATATGGAGGATCAAAAACGAAGAAGATCAGGCTTTGAAGGATATCTATAGTATGTTTCGGGGAGATTGTCTTCAATGGTTGCAATCCGGTTACAATCTGGATTATGATGATAGTCATGAAGTATTTCAGGCATCTGTGATTATATTGTATGACAATGTGATTACAAATAAACTGACGACTTTGACTTCAGGAATTAAGACCTACCTCATGGCAATCGCCAAGTACCAGGCTTTAAATCTCAATAAGATAAAATATAAAATAGCAAACCATGAGATAAACAACAGTATAGAATATTATGTACTGACAGATGAGGATGAAGAAACTGAAAAAAACCATCTCTTGCAAAAAGCAGTTGCAGCAGTAGAAATATTGGGTGACCCGTGCAAATCCCTGCTCCAGTTATTCTATTACGAACAGATGAATATGGAAGATATAACCGTCCTGATGGGCTATAAAAATACAGATACAACAAAAAATCAAAAATATAAGTGTATCAAAAGGTTACAAAAGATATATTTTTCATATTAATGTAAGATACAGACTTAAACACAGAAGTCATGAGCATACAAAATACAGATCTCATAGAAAAATACATAAATAATCTACTTACGGAAGAAGAGAAGTTGGCTGTGGAAAAAAGACTACAGGAAGACCCTGAATTTGCTGATGAATACAGACATTTCAAACAGCTTATTCTGGGACTCAGGTACACTAAACTCATTGAAAAGCAAGCAATGCTGCAGGAATACGATGCCACCCTTAATTCCGCTGAAATAAAAACCGAAAAAGGCAAATTAATTACTTTAGGAAGGATTGCAATAGCTGCAGGTCTGGTGTTATTCCTCGCCTGGATAGGATTCAATACGCTCTACGAAAAAGATAACAAACAGACGGATAATATAGTGTTGGACAAAAATGCAGCAAAGCAGGATACAGGTAATTTGAAAGAATATAAAACTACGCCTGAACCAGATACTACTGACGATGCGTCTTTGGTTCAGGTTGAAGATAAAACCATACCGGATGAGATAGATATCGCTCAGATATTGAACCCCTGGTATAAATCTTCTTTTGCAATGAATACACTACGCAGTGAAGATAACGGCAATACACCCTATAACCAGGCAGTCAAATTGTATAACGAAAAGAGATATTCCAGGACAATAGAACTTTTGGGTAAAACAGAAAATCCTTCAGAAAACTATTTACAGGCTCACGCTTATTTCAATATGGGAATGTACAAGAAATCTGCTTCCCTCTTTGGTATTTTGGCAGATGACGAGTATTTTGAAAATGCAAAAGATGCAAACTGGTACTTGTTTTTGTCGCAGATAGCATTGGGAAAGGAATATGAAAAGCAAGCTCAGAATACTGGAATAAAACTGCTGAAAGACGATACTTATCGCAATCAGGTTATTAAGATTTATAAAAAATTGAACTGGAAGTATTGATTAATTAGTTGTATCAGCACTATCATCGGATGTACTTTCAAAATATGTGACAGCATTCCGGACAGACCCGTATTTCAGCAACATCGATCTGGCTGTTTCATAATCAAGTTTGGTCTCTTGCATGATCATTCTTGTACCTCTCTCTACGAGTTTGTCATTGGTAAGCTGCATATCCACCATGCGGTTTCCCTTTACCCGACCCAGCTGTATCATGGTGCTGGTAGTGATCATATTGAGTATCAGCTTCTGTGCTGTACCGGCTTTCATACGTGTACTTCCTGTTACATACTCGGGACCTACTATCGCTTCAACCGGATAATCAGCTGCTATCGACAGTGGAGTACCCGGATTACAGGTAATACAACCCGTAATAATACCGTGTTTGCGAGCTTGAAGCAATCCATGTACAACGTAGGGCGTTGAACCTGAAGCAGCAATACCGATGAGCACATCTTCCTTTGATATTTTAAACCGTAGCAGATCCTGCCACGCCTGTTCTGTGTTGTCTTCAGCATTTTCTACAGCTTTTCTGAGCGCCTGATCTCCTCCGGCCATCCAGCCGATAACCATATCCGGTGATACTCCAAAAGTAGGCGGACATTCCGAAGCGTCCAGAATACCCAATCTGCCACTCGTTCCGGCACCGATATAAAACAATCTGCCACCATCCCTGAGTTTGGGTACAATGGCATTAACCAACGCTTCAATCTGCGGAATACAGGTTTCAACTACATCAGCTACTTTTTTATCTTCCCTGTTGATGTCTGTCAGGATTTCTGTGATGCTCTTTTGCTCAAGATGGTCATAAAGAGACGGAGATTCAGTAACTTTTTTCATGCTGTTGATTTTTTATCCGATATCATCCAAAGACCTGCAAAAGTAACCAGCCCATTAATGATTAAAATCTCAATACCTATCTTAAATCCGTTAAATATACGGTCAGACCACTCGGTCAGTGTGCTGAAATTGTCCGGATTAAGCGCTGTTTTGTGTAAAAACCAATCTATGTTGTTGAAAAAGTCAAGCATAAGTATCAGGACAGGGGAAAGCAGGCATATCCAAATTACCCATTTATCCCTGACTACCCGGTTAGTAAATATTCCAAAAGCAAACATACCGAGCAAGGGACCGTAAGTATATCCTGCCAGTTTTAAGATCACATCAATAATGGACTTGTCGTCTATCCATTTAAACATCAACACACATAAGAGAAAAATAAATGCGAATGTAAAATGTACCATATATCTTGTTTTTCGCTTGTTCGATTCTGATGAAATCTGATCTTTTTGCATTCCCAGTATATCGATACAAAACGAAGAAGTCATAGCTGTCAAAGCACCGTCAGCACTTGGAAATAATGCGGATATCAGTCCGATGATGAATATTACCCCAATAATCTGGGACATATATCCTCCTAATGCAAGAGAAGGAAACAAATCGTCACCGGCATAGGTCAATTGATTTTGCTGTGCAAACAGGTACAACAATCCACCAAGTGTTAAAAACAGAAAATTGACAATCAGCAATACAAAGGCTAGTGTCAGGACATTTTTCTGAGAATCACCGACTGTTCTTACACTGATATTTTTCTGCATCATTTCCTGATCAAGACCAGTCATGGTTATCGTGATAAATGCTCCTCCAAGTATTTGTTTGAGGAAGAAACCCGATGATTTAAAGTCCGTATTGAAAATCTTAGTCAATCCTTCTGAGCGCAATGCATCAAAAGATGCTACAATACCCATATCCAGCTTACTCATCAAAGCTATGATGCACACAATCAAACCACCGAGCATGAATGTAGTCTGCAATGTATCGGTATATACGATTGTTTTCACGCCGCCCTCGTATGTATAGAGTAATATCAGTATCAGTATAATCAAGGCCGTTACCAGAAATGGAACGTCTAAAGCATCTAATATGAATATTTGCAATATATTGATCACCAGATACATTCTTGCGGTCGCGCCCAGCGTTCGGGAAAGGATAAAAAACAAGGCTCCTGTTTTATAGGAAACGGCTCCGAATCTGTCCTCCAGAAATTTGTAAATAGACGTAAGGTTCATTCTATAGTACAATGGCAGGAGGATATACGCAATCGCAAAGTAGCCGATAAAATACCCAATGACAACCTGATAATAACCAAATGCGGCTGTACTTACCGTACCCGGAACACTCACAAAAGTTACGCCACTCAGAGAAGTTCCTACCATACCAAATGCTACGAGCATCCAGTTGCTGCTTCGGTTCCCTATGAAAAATGAATCATTATTGGAGTTTCGGGAGGTATACCATGCCACTGTCAGTAATAGTATAAAATATCCAAACACAAATCCAAACAACATATAGGGTGACATCATCGTCCAATCCATTAATTCAGTCAAATAAAGGGTAAATTTAGCAAATCACTGCAGAACATCACATATATTGGAATTGATAATTTGAGAGTTAATGTATTTTAGGTATTCAATAGATACCTGTCTTACGTTTTTATTTTTCTACCTTTACCCCAAAATCTGAATAGTCTCTATGAACAGACGCGGTAAATTTATAGCATTTGAAGGTATCGACGGCAGTGGTAAAAGCACACAGGTCAAAAAATTAACAGCCTTCCTGCGGGCACAGGGACATAATATACATTCTACATTTGAGCCGACGGACAGTCCTATAGGCAAGATAATCAGAGATATCTTCAATCATCAGATGGAAGGTGACCAGAGAGTCATAGCAGCCCTTTTCGTTGCCGACCGGCTCAACCACCTGCTCAATACCACAGACGGTATGCTCAAAAAAATCGAAGAAGGTTATATCGTCATAACTGACAGATATTATCTGTCTTCATATGCTTATCACAGTATACATGGAATTGATCTCGATTGGGTCATTCAGGCCAATAGTCTCAGTGCCGGCTTGCTCAGACCAGATGTGCACTTATTTATAGATACAGATCCGGAACAGAGCATTGATCGTTTGATCGCAGGGCGTGATAATATCGAAATGTACGAAAATCTGAGCACCTTAAAAAAGGTTCAGCAAATGTATTACGATGTATTTAAAAAAGTGGGAAGCAGCGAGAATATCCGGCTTATAAACGGGAACAGATCCGTTGATGCCATCTTCGAGGATGTGCTCCATCAGGTAAGACTGCTCTTATAACCATTGGATATCAGTTGAATACCCTTGAAATAAGCCATCGCATCAATAACAGGAACAATATAAATATCAGTACAAACTGATAAAATGGCATAAAAGTAAAAACAAGAATATGTGTTTTTTCAAGTATCCACATCATACTGATCAAAACGGTAATGATGAATACTAAGTTACTCAGTTTGTCAAATCCAGGTATCTCCCGGAGACTTACATTATTCCTTATCAACCAAAGTGTTATCAACATACATAATATGGGTAAAATCTGTGTAAAAACATTCATATCCATAATCGGTTGCCGCTCAAATAAAAACAAATAAATGTTGAGTGTAACTGCAAAAATACCGGGAATACACACTAAATATATCAATACAGCATACAGATATTTCCAGGGACTGTATTCGCCTTCGCCCTTTCCTAAAATTCCTGCCAAAAACGCTGTAAATGGCATGGCAAAAAAATAAAACATGACCAAATATGGTTCATTGGAAACTGCTGTAAAAAATTGACCTAAAGTCATCATTCATTATTTTTGAATGGTAAAAATACGAATAATCGACTATAAAACCTATTTATGTTTAAAAATAGGGTTTCCTGCGAATTATATTATTATATCAGACCTCTTTCTGCCCTGTATTCATGTTCAGAAATACTATTGTGTTTTGTTGAATTTTAACAAATTTCATAATCACCATTAGAATATTTAACTGTTTGTGGCGAGACTTTACACGCCTTAAGTATTATTTTTTGGTTCTGTTGTAATAAATTCGTATTTTTGCCGACTTAATACATACGATGATTATTCATTGTTCGTTATAATTATTAGAATGCATATTGTTTACAACTATATCAGCGCGTTTATATTCATGGTTGCCTTTCCTGTATGGATGACAGGACAATCTGATATCACCGTCCATGCATCTCCTTCAGTCAACAGGATGATGGAACGTTTTATATCCAATGGTAAGGCGAATGAAAACATAAAAGCATGGAGAATTCAGATTATAACAACCGATGACAGACGTGAAATGGAGAAAGCAATGGCTCTTTTTAGCAGTATGTACCCCGGTATGAATAAGGATTGGAAGCACGTAGTACCCTATTATCAGGTTAGGGTTGGGTATTTTGAGAACAGGAATAAACTGATGCCGCTCCTCTTGGAATTAAAAAAAACCTTTCCTTCCGCTACACCCGTTTACGACAATGTCAGTAAAAGAGCTCTTGTAAATCAATAGACTTGCTGATATGTCGCCTAACAATGTTGCTTACTCTAAAAACAAATCATTAGACTGGTTATCACTTTCCATCTATTTTAGCCTGGTGATTATTGGATGGTTTATGGTGTTCTCGACACTCTATGACGAGCAGAATCCATATGCTTTTATGGATATCAGAACACCAGTCGGCGCACAAACAGTCTGGGTTGCCGTTTCTTTACTGATTTTTCTGGCGACCCTGGTTGTAGACTGGAAATTCTGGAATGTCGTCGCCTTTCCATTATATGGCATTTCTCTGATTTTACTGATACTTGTTCTCATTTTCGGTAAAGAAATCAATGGTGCCAAGGCTTGGTTTTCTTTTGGTTTTTTCTCCATTCAACCGGCAGAATGGGCTAAATTTGCCACTGCCTTAGCTGTATCGAGTTACCTGAGTTTCAATAAAACTTCCTTAGTTGACAAAAATACTTTTGCCATCGCCTTATCTTTGTTTTTAGCTCCGGCATTGCTTGTTTTATTACAACCAGACCTGGGTTCTGCTTTGGTGTTTTTGTCTTTTTTTGTACTTCTTTACAGACGCGGTATGTCACCCATTGTGTTGATTATTGCATTTATTTTTGCACTCGTATTTATTTTTGCTCTCGTATACAATCCAGGTTACGTAAGCCTTTTTTTACTTTATCTGGGTACAATTGTACTGATATTTAATTATGATAGTATTCAAAGGGCTGCTTTATATGCCTTACTACTGTTGGCAGCTATTATCTTCATGCTTATCCAAAAAGAAACAACCTGGATTTATGTTTTAACCGGAGTGATATTCGTGATTTTCATGGTATTACAGTTTTTGAAGAAAAACTATAAACTCATTTTTCTGACTGCTGCCAGTATCAGTGTATTCAGTGCTTTTGCATTTACTACGGATTATATATTCAACAATGTTCTTAAGCCACATCAGCAGGACCGTATCAATGTATGGCTGCGGCCGGAAAGGTGTGATCCGCGCGGTTCATTATACAATATCATTCAGTCCAAAATGGCTATCGGATCCGGTGGTTTCGCCGGCAAAGGCTTCCTGAACGGCGAAATGACGAAACTCAACTATGTTCCCGAACAATCTACGGATTTTATCTTTACATCTATTGGTGAAGAGCAGGGATTTATAGGTAGTGTCGGTGTAATACTTTTATTTACCATGTTGCTGATCCGATGTGTAATTATTGCCGAAAGAGCCAATCTGGAATTTATACGGAATTACGGGTATTCAGTTGCAGGGATTTTGTTTATACACTTTTTATTCAATATTGGGATGACTACAGGATTACTGCCCGTAGTTGGTATACCGCTGCCTTTTATCAGTAAAGGAGGTTCTTCGCTCACAGCCTTTTCTATTATGATTGGCGTTTTAATCAGGATGGATATGGCGAGATTCAGGGCCAATTAGATTTTTTATAAGATATGAATTTTAACATAGCATATACAGATACGGCATCTTCGGCCCGTGCAGGTACAATAACAACCGCACACGGCGCAATTCAAACGCCGATATTCATGCCGGTTGGTACTCAGGGCACGGTCAAGGCAGTTCATCAGCACGAGTTGATAGATGACGTTAAAGCGCAGATTATACTGGGCAATACCTATCATCTGTATTTACGACCGGGAACAGATATTCTGCATAAAGCTGGCGGACTGCACAAGTTTATTCACTGGGATAGGCCGATACTTACAGATTCGGGCGGGTATCAGGTTTATTCACTCAAAGGTATGCGTAAAATCACGGAAGAAGGTGTAAAATTTCAATCGCATGTGGATGGTTCCAGACATTTTTTCAGCCCGGAAAATGTGATGGATATCCAGCGCATGATTGGTGCTGACATCATAATGGCTTTTGACGAATGCACTCCTTATCCGTGTGACTATCAGTACGCTAAAAAATCAATGCACATGACGCATCGATGGCTGAAGCGTTGTATTCAGCAATTTGACAGAACAGAGCCGCTGTATGGATACAATCAAACACTGTCTCCGATTGTACAGGGCAGTACCTATCCGGATTTACGCGAAGAATCTGCCAATTTTATTGCTTCCCAAAACAGGGAAATGAATGCCATTGGCGGACTTTCAGTAGGTGAACCTCATGAAGACATGTATGCTATGACAGAACTCGTATGCAACATTCTTCCTAAGGACAAACCCCGTTATCTGATGGGTGTCGGACTACCTGAAAACATCCTCGAAGGGATAGCCCTGGGGATAGATATGTTTGATTGTGTGTTACCATCACGCAATGCACGTCACGGCCTATTGTACACGAAAGACGGCGTGATCAATATCAAAAATGCCAAATGGCAGGAAGACTTCAGCCCGATTGACAGTACAAGTGATGCGTATACAAGTCAGATACATACCAAAGCTTATCTCCGGCATTTGTTCAAGGTAGAAGAACTGCTGGCTGCGCAGATTGCTACTATCCACAACCTGAGTTTCTTCCTTTGGCTTGTAACTGAAAGTCGCAACAAAATTATGGAAGGCACCTTCCATAGCTGGAAAAATGAAATGGTAGGAAAAGTAAGTATCCGACGCTGATGAAAATACTGGATTGGTATATAGTTAAAAAATATCTAAGCACTTTCTTTTTTACGATTTTGCTGATAACGATGATTGCTATTACCATCGATTATTTTGAGCGTGTGGATAAGTTTATGAATTCAAGTCTCACTGCTAAAGAGATAATAACCGACTATTACTTCCACTTCATACCGTGGATCAACGGATTGTTATGGCCGCTTTTTGCATTGTTGGCTGTAATCTTTTTCACTTCACGGCTGGCTAAAAACTCAGAAATCATCAGCATCCTCAGCGCCAAGGTCAGTTATGCCAGATTAATCCGTCCTTATATGATTGGAGCCGGTATTCTGGCCACATTGCTTTGGTTGGGCAATAACTATGTTATACCCAGGAGTAACCGGCTCAAAAACGAATTTGAAAGTCAGTACATCCGTGCCAGTTCCAAACAAACGCTGGATCACAATATTCATTTCTGGCTTTCGCCCAATGAAAAGGTATATATACGCAGTTTTTCCAGTTCTGACACGGTAGGACGTACATTCAGGCTGGAACGATTTGCTGATGACAAACTGGTTTATGTCCTAAAAGCCAATAAGATTAAATTCAAAAAACCACCCGATGTGTGGAGGCTTGAAAGTTATGAAAGGCGTACATTTACCGATAATTCTGAATCATTGACCAGATATGATGATGCATTTCTGGACACGACCTTCAATTTTATACCTGAAGACTTTACAAGATATACCAAGCAGATGGAGATGATGAATACTTCAGATCTTCGTGCTTTTTTAAAATATGAAAAAGATAAAGGGCTCGATTCCGGTAAGAAATACGAAATAGAATTATACCGGCGTACGGCTGACCCATGTACGATTTTTATACTTACACTCATTGGTGTAGCTGTTGCTTCCCGAAAAGTACGCGGTGGTATGGGTTTTCATCTGGCTGTGGGTATTGTCATAGGTGCTATCTTCGTTATCCTGTCCAAGTTCTCCACAACGTTCAGTACAAACATGTCCCTTCCGCCACTCATAGGTGTGTGGATTCCGAATATTATATTCTCTGTTATAGCTGCCTATCTCGTCAAAACGGCTCAAAAATAGTATCTGTTGCCGAGGATGTTAATTTTTTACCTGTATTGTTCAGGATTGAATGCATTAGGAGACCAGTGTTCCAGAAATTCCAGTACTTTCTTCTTGCTGTGACCCTGTTCTTCCTCAAGATAAGCCGAATTTTGAGTATGCAGACGGCGACCTTCACCATCCAGGATTACAAAAACCGGAAACCCAAATCGCTGAGGATATTCCAATGAAGCCATAACATCCGGATTGTAATTTTCCTTACTGTAATTTACATGGACTACTTCATAGTTTGCACTCAGAAATTCACGTATTCCTGTATCGTTTGTACATAAATTATTGAAATAGATACACCATTTGCACCAATTACCACCAATCTGTAGCAGTACATGCTTATGTTCAGCCTTTGCCCTGGCTACTGCTTCAGCTATTTCAGTTTTGGCATCCGCCTCCGGCGAATAAATGCTGATTTTATCCTGACTTGCTCCTGCAACTGCAATTAGCAAAATAAAAAATAACCCAATGAAATACCTGGCCATACATCTAATTTTTATCAAAAGTAATACTTTCTGATATATAACTTCATAGATACAGTGTAAATCTGTGTGTATAACAAATTGCACTTTTATTATAAATCTTATTGCTTCACTATATTTTGTCGCCTCGAGCCTGCTAGGCTTTTACTTTTTTCATTGCCAAAAAAGTAAACAAAAAGTCTAGGTCAAAAAAGGCGATTGCGGTGCACCGTTCTCTTCATGGTCAAAATGCTTTTTCTATCGCATGCAGTGGTATTTTCCTGTGTTTACTGCTATTTTTGCGATAGACGCACTTTTGACATTACGATCACTATCGCTTGTTTTTGACCGGG
>JADZFD010000048.1 GCA_020850225.1 Saprospiraceae bacterium
TAGAACTAAAAGGTGAAAGTTTAAGAAAAAATCGGTAATTTTGTCAGTCCTAAGCGGATAAGATCACCATAGTATCAGGGGGGTCAATATCGCCGGAATGGGGGGTCAGTATCATCGGAATATGCAGCCAAGTTCAGAAAATCAATTTTTAGAATGGTTATGGTCAAACGATGAAGTTAAAATAGCAAATGCTGAAACACCAAATGAGACGACAAAAGTTATATTAAGCAATGAGCGCCTTTATTCATTGTTTAAAGAGCTTTCAACAGAAATTCAAAAAATAAAAGATGAAAGTAAGGTAAGCCTTGCCTTTGTATTAAAGTACACTAATTTCTTCTTGCGAATGATTTTAGTAAACACCAATCTATCAAAAGGCATTTATCAAGAATATTTAAACCGACTGAATCATTATTTTGACAGCAATTCATTTTCTGAGGAAATAAACAATCTTTTTTATGAAAAAGACATTTACAATCCTAACACAATTAAAGGTTATACAGACCGTATATTCAATTTGTTTGCTAAAATTTCAGGTTCATTGGAAAGTGAAAATTTAAAATGGAATTACATTAAGCAAAAGGCAAATGAAATTAATCCTAAGCCAATATATGTAATCGTAGAAAAGAGAAACTTTGATTCAATTTCGACTCAAATTAAAAACGAAAATATCCGAAACGTTCGATTGATAAGTGATAAACGAATTGACAACTCAAAGCTTTACTTGGACAAATGGTTAAATGACAAGCAAAATTCTCAAAACAAATTGTTGATAGTTCCTTATTTAAACAATATGGAGCTATTCGTAAAGATTAAAGCCATAAAAGGAAGTTGCGAAATTCTTTGTTACGAGAATTTAGATGAAATTTCATTTGACAATGTTGAACTGAGTTTCCAAAACCAAGAAAAGACAAAATTAAATCACAAAGACAGATTGGAGTTTTTCAAAACAAACTTCAATCATCCGACTGAATGGAAAAAACGAGAATTAGATGATATTTTTTCTTTTGATTTGAATAATGAAAACTTCAAGAACAATCCTTATGAAGCAATTGATTTGCCTAAGGAACAAGCAATTTATGAAATTGAATTTAGTGACAGCACAAAAGATAAATTTGATTCTTCAAAAGGTGTCTTTCTAATTGAAAATGGAGAGCAAATCAAAACAACGATTGGAGAAGTTTACATAGGTGCTACTATTCGTTTTTATCAAAACAATAGCAGAGAGGAGTTTAGAAAAATCCTAAAAATATTTGATACAGAGAATTTATTAGATTCATTTGACAGCTATTCCTACAGTTGGAAACAGACCTTAAAAGATTTATTTAGACAATTTGGAAGTATTGAAGATTTATACGAAAAACTTTTCACCTCTACCAAAATTCACTTCAATACATTCCGTAATTATATGGACGAAAATTGTACAACAAGATTTCCAAGAGTAAAAACGATGGAAATCATTCGTGATTTTTGTTTAAAGAATAATCGTACTGACGACTTAATAGTAAAAGAGTTTGAAAAGTTTAAGATTTATTCAAAAAAAGACCATTCTATAAGACAACAAGCAGGTAAAATATTAGGAAATGATTTATTAGATTATGTGGCCTCAAACAAAGAAGAAAAAAGTGATTCTCTGAATAAATTGCCACAAGATATTCTAGAAAAACTAACCGAAACAATTCAAGAAAAAACCATAATTAAAAAGACTTTGATAGATGAATAATTATTTAGATGAGCCAAGATTAATATTTCGGGATACAATTAAAGATAATTTGATTGGCCCCGGTTCTGATGTTTTTATTTCTGACAATGAAAACGAAATCATTTCAGATTATCCATTGAGCAGGTATTATTCAGGTATTTTGTTTCCCGAGCGTGATATGGAAGTTTCTATTGGAGAAAAAGAAGCACACGATGCGAATGCAGAAATTGAAGATGATAGTATTGAAACAGAAATACCTGAAACAAATAATGTGGATGAAAATTCTGATGAAGACATTGATAAAAGTAAAAATGTAGAACCCGAAAAAGAATATTCCGAAGCCAATCAATATTTTCCAACAAACTTTGGTTTGACATTTTGCGTTCCAAAAGAAGCTGAATCTTTAACTGTAACTTTCAATTATTCAAAATATATCCAAATTAAGCCAACGGATGCTGTAATTGAAATTAAAGAGGAAGAGTTCAAATGGTTTTCAGAACACCCATACAATTCAATAAGTAAATATTTCAAGTTTGAAGATGGCTTTATGTCTTTAAATAAGGAGGAGTTTAATAAAGGGGGATTGAATGTTAGAAATTATAGAAATCATTTTAAAGAAGAAAACCAAACCGAGCTTCGGAACAGTTCACAATACAAAAAAGGAGAACTGCTTTTAGGACGACTTTGGAAAAGGATAAAAATAGATCCCAAAATTGTTGAACTGAACTTAACCGAAATAAATTTTGATGAATCAAAAGAATATCCATTAGACCAAAACGAGGATAACTCTATTGTTACTTGCTATTATAAAAAAGTATACGAAACTCATTATGGAAAATTCATAAAAATACTATTAGCAAACCGATTAAATCACCCTAAAAACAAATTTTCTTTCAGTAATGAACTGCTAAATAGAAATTCAATTTTTCAAGGTGAAATTTCTATCTCAGGTGTACAGTTTTTACCCTATAAACAGCTTTCAGAGATTAACCCCTTTGATGAAGAATTAAACTTGATTAACTTTCAATATAGGAATGAACATTCTTTCGCAATCGGACACGGATGTGCAGTTTCTTGGAATGATGATGTAAAGCCAACTGAACTTAAAACAACATTCCTCCCAGAAGTTAACATCAAGAATTATAGCAATGCATTTAAAGATACGTTTCCATCTGAATTAAAGGAAATAACCGAATTGAAAAAACTTTCAATTTGGACAGATTTAGACAAATCAACAATCATTCAAAAATTAAAACTCTTTGTCCAAGAATACAAAGATTGGATAGCAGAGCAGGAAAAAACAAAGGCAGACGACAATTACAAAAAATCTTTAACCACGATTTTAGAAAAACAGAATAAAACCTATGAAAGACTAATCAAAAACATAGACTTTCTAAATGAAAATGAAATTGCTTTCAAATCGTTTTTGCTGTCAAATACAGCAATGTATATTCAAATGCTAATTTCTAATAAAGATTTGTTTGGAAAACGTGGAATTGAATTATCTGAAATTGACAATAATTTCCAATATAATGATTTAGATTTTTTCAAAAACCATTCTTTTAAGCCAAATTACAGACCTTTCCAATTAGCCTTTTTCTTGTTGAATATTGAATCAATTATCAATGAAGATTCTGACGACAGAAACAATGTTGTTGATTTGCTTTGGTTTCCTACAGGTGGAGGAAAAACAGAAGCGTATTTGGCAATTACAGCATTTACGATAATTAGCAGAAGAATTTTACACGGTAAAGATGCAGACGGAGTTTCTGTAATAATGCGCTATACATTGCGTTTACTTACTGCGCAACAATTTGAAAGAGCTACAAAGCTGATTCTTTCATTAGACTTTTTGAGAAGATTTTTCAAACCAAACGAAGAATATTTCTTTGGAGAAAGTAAAGTTTCCATTGGTATGTGGGTAGGAGCTTCAACAACACCAAATTCTTATACTGATGCAAGGATAATTTTCAAGAAAGTATTTGATGAAATCACAAAACTTAACAACAAAAGGTCTGGCGATTATCGCAAAGCGAATACATTTCCAATTACAAGTTGTTCTTGGTGTGGTTGTAATTTAGTTTCACAAAATCATTCGGGAAAATTTGATTTAGGTTATAAAGCAACTGACAGAGAATTCTCAACCAATTGCTTAAATCCAGAATGTGCATTTAATGAGGAATTGCCAATTTATTTTGTAGATGATAAAATTTATCAAAACCCTCCAACTTTGCTTTTTGCAACAGTTGATAAGTTTGCAATGCTTTCTCACAGACAAGAAGGGCACCGTCTTTTCAATTCATTAGACGAAAACAAATTGCCTCCCGATTTGATTATTCAAGATGAATTGCACTTACTGAGTGGACCTTTAGGCTCGATTACAGGTTTATACGAATCAATTGTTGAAATGCTTGCAACAAAAGATAAAAGAAAACCAAAGATCATTACTTCTACTGCAACTACCAGAAACACTGAACAGCAAGTTGCTATGCTTTACGGAAACAGAACCTTGAACATTTTTCCACCAATGGGTGTAACTTATGACGATAACTTCTTTTCTTATGTCTCCACTGAAAGTAAAAGAAAACATATTGGTTTTATGCCTACAGGGAAAACAGCTTTAAATTCCCAAATACGAATTTTAGGCAACTTACTTTTGGCAAGAATTGAATTATTTAAGCATTATAGAACAAAAGAAAATCTAACACAGGAAGAATCAATTGCCAGAGGAAATAATTTTTGGACAATAGTTTCATTTTACAACAGCTTACGTGATGTAGGAAAAGTTTATAACAAAGTTCCAGCTGAAATTTCGGATTTCTTAAAACTACTGCACAATCGCCACCAGTTGAGTAAGCAAGCGTATGGATTTAATTATTTTGGACTTGCTGGAAGAACCAAGGAATTAACAAGCAGAATTGAAAGCAATTCGATAAAAAAGCTTCTAAATGAAGTAGAAATGCCATTCAGTTTAGTAGCAAAGGACGGGTATAATTTTGTCCATAACACGGTGGATTTGGTGTTGGCTTCTAATATGTTTTCGGTTGGAATTGACATTGAGCGATTAAATGTAATGTTGATGAATGGACAACCTAAAAATGTTGCGGAATACATACAAGCATCAAGTCGTGTAGGTAGAAAAGACAAAGGTATTGTTATCAACCTATTAGATGCCAACCGCTCAAGAGATAAATCGTATTTTGAAAACTATGTTTCTTTCAATAATGCCTATTACAAATTTGTTGAACCGTTAAGTGTTACTCCATATACAGAAATCGCCTTGGATAAAGTTTTGGCGAGCTTATTAGTTTGCTTTGTCCGACATAAACAAGGTTTATATCCTGACAAAAGAGCTAAAGATTATACAGGTGATTATGAGGAATTAAAAACTTTCATTTCGGAGAGAATTAAAAATAAAAAACAATTAAATTATGCATTAGACAAATTGAAAGTTTTATCCGAAAAATGGACAACCAAAGAAGGTGATTTAACTTATAAAATCCTGATTAAGAAAATGTCTGATTTAGACGATTGGAGTTTAATGATGTCAATGAGAGAAATAGATACCAACAGTATAATAAAAATAATAAACAGATAATGGGACAATTTGAAGAAATACAAACAAGAAAAGCCATTAGTTCGTATGGTGGTGTTGGATCGATTATCGAAACGAGAGATGGCTCTATTTTGATTGATGATTTTAATGAATGGCCTTTTTTTCAAACCATAAATGGACAATTTGAAGAACACAATTTTGTCATTGACAAAAGGTTCAAAAATCGATTAAGCAAATATTTTCAGGAGTTAGAATATCTAATCAAGATTCCTGTCAATGATTTAAAACAAGGTTTTAAGCCCGAAAATCCATTTGCTTTTTTATCCGCAAAATATTTCCCTGAATGGTTTTACTGTAATAATTGTAATCGGTTTGATAGAATTGACCATTGGAAAAAGAATTGGGAAAACAATGTGGAACCATATCACAAAGAAAATTTTTTTCCACCAAAATGTTATTGTTGTTACGTTAAAAATCGAGATAATAAAAGAAAGTTTTTCGATTTAGAACAAGTCCGATTTGTGCTAACATCACCAAATGGTGAAATTGCAGATATACCTTGGGATAAATGGGCTATGCTTTTACACAGCAAAAAGAAAGATGAAAATAAGGAAGATAAAGAAAACATAAGTGAAGATGAAATTATCACTCTTGCAAATGTTCAAGTTCCAGAAGATGCAATTTTTGAATATAAAACTTCAGATAAATTAGACGACTTAAAAGGTATTTGGATAATTGCAAAAAGGAAAAATGGTGAAAAGCTAAACTTTACTACTCTATCTGGTCTATTCAATTTAAGAATTAAAATCCAAGACTTAATTCCAAATACAAGAGAAAGCGACATTTTGTTCAAACCTGTTATTCGCTCGAGTAATAGCGTTTATTATCCAAATATTTTATCAAGCATTTATATACCAGCAAATGATGAACTCAATGAATTCTCAATCAATCTAATTAAAGAAGAATATAATGATGGAAGTAACGCTCAAACAATTTCAAAAAACTTAAAACGATACAAAAATATTAGTATTGAATCCGATATTATTCAAAAGCTAATCGACAATAATTTTAGTGAAAGAGAACTTGAAATTGTTAAAACAGAAAATCAATACAGATTTGATGAATACAAATTCATCACAGAAAAAAAGAGCGAAAGAATTGAAGACAAATTAATTTTCAATAAAATTGATGACTCCTTCTTTCAGAAAGATTTAATAAAATCCATCTACAAAATGGATAAGATAAAAATCACGTCTGTCCAAACTTCATTTACAAGACAAGAACCAATTTCATCAAACGCAGTTCTAACAGACGAAGATTCTGAAAAGACAACAAAAGAAAGTATTGCAAAAAAATACACTTCGTCTTATGGAAAATCTACTAAATACCTACCTGCCATAGAAAGTTTTGGGGAAGGAATTTTCTTTGAATTTGACAATGAAATTTTGAATCTATGGATTCAAGAGCATTTAAAGTTACTAGAAAGAGTTTCTATTTTGGTCGCTAACAAACAGCAATTTGAATCAGCGTTCAATGAAGATTTTGAATTGAATTCTAAATATCTATTAATCCATACATTCTCACACTTAATTATTAAGGAATTAGAATATTTAGCAGGCTATCCTTCTACATCCATTCAAGAGAGATTGTATATCGATGAAGAACTCGGAATGAACGGTGTTTTGATTTATACTATTGCAGGTTCAGAAGGAAGTTATGGCGGGCTAACATCAATCTGTGATGACAACAGAATTGGGAAACTAATTGAATCCGCGATGATTCGAGCAATAGATTGTGCAACAGACCCAATTTGTTATCATACTCACGGACAAGGTGTAGCCAATTTAAACCTTTCAGCTTGTTTTAGTTGTACTTTATTACCCGAAACCTCGTGTGAAAAATTCAACTGTTATCTTGACAGGAGATTATTAATAGACAGAGATTATGGATATTTTAAAAGTATAATAGAGAAACCTTAATATGGCTAAAACTTCACAAAATAAGAAGGGCGAACACACAACAAACGGTTTGAACGCAAGGCGGGTAAATCGCTTCGTTTAAATATTTTAGGTAAGAAAAAAGTGTTATCTTCGTATTAACATTTGTCGATAAATCCGCCCTGCGTCGTAAGCATCCGACCAAGTACATATTGTAAATAAGTATCTCATATATCTACCTTTGCAAAAAAAATATCAGAGATATGAGATACGATAGAGAACAGATAGACCATTGGATGAAAGAATGGGAAGAATCAGGCGAGAGCATATATACCTTTTGCATGGATAAGCCATTTGATAAGAGTACATTTTACAACTGGCGGAAGAAGTCCGGAGGTGATGACACGCGACATAGAGACAGTAAGTTTATAAGTGTATCAATGGTTCCGTCCTGTGTACCGCAATTGAGCATTCAATATCCCAATGGTGTCAAAGTAGACATACATACCACTATGAGGCTGCAACAGATCAGTTATAACTAACTTTTATCAAAGATTCGCAGCAACTACTGATAAAAATATTTAAAAATAACTATTTTCGGGCTTTTATTGTTTTATCCTTTTATTATCCTTTTTAATATTTATAATTTAATGCAATTTCATAAACTTAAGATACATAACATTCATCCTGAAACGTCCGATACAAAAATAATTTACTTTGAAATCCCTCCGCATCTCAGAGATGCATACAAGCACATCCCTGGCCAACATCTGACTATTAAAATCATGAAGGGCGATAAGGAAATAAGAAGATCTTATTCTCTGGCAACCATGCAAAACGCCGAATATCCGGGTATAGCCGTTAAGCAGGTTAAAAACGGTATCGTTTCAACTTATCTGAACCGGGACATCAAAACCGGCGATGTTCTTGAGGTAATGGTACCACAGGGACATTTCGTCACGCACGCTGATCATGATTTGTCCAGAAATCATTATTTTTTTGCTGCAGGAAGTGGGATTACACCCGTTATGTCTATGATTCAAACCTTACTGGAAGAAGAACCAACCAGTCATTGTTATCTGTTGTATGGCAGCCGTAACGAAGATAATATTATATTTAAAAAGGATCTGGATGCGCTGGTAGAAAAATATGCAGGACAACTGTTTGTTCAGTATGTCTTAAGCCAGCCTAACGTTGTAAAAGAAGGTGGAATTGCCGGATTATTTGCCAAAAAGAAAATATTGTGGCCTGGACTCAGAGGAAGGATAAGCAAAACCATATGCAATGGTTTCCTGGCAGATTATCCTTCCAGACAAAAAGACAGTCTTTATTATATATGTGGTCCGGGAGACTTCATCGAAAAGATTGAAGGCTTCTTACTGGAAAGCAATATTGAAAAAAAACATATTCTAAAGGAATATTTCAGAACACCGGAAACAGACAAACCTTCAGATGCAGGCGTATCGATGGGTACCGTTTATGCTGTACTAAACGGTGCAGAACACATCATTTCCGTACCTAAAGGAAAAACCATCCTCGATGTGCTGATTGATGAAAAAAAAGATCCGCCATACTCCTGTACCAGCGGCACATGTTCTACCTGTATGGCCAAAGTTCTCGAAGGAGAAGTATCTATGGATTCCTGTTATGCACTGGATGATGATGAAATTGAAGCAGGTTTTATACTGACCTGTCAGGCACATCCTCAGACTGACATTGTTAAAATAACCTTTGAAGTCTAATACGATCATTCAGGTTGATAAGCAAAGACGTCAGAAATGTATGTTACATTTGAATTCAAACAAAGTAAGAGGCTGATATTATAAAAAATATTTCAGATTTTTTGGATATTATGTAGTATTTTGGCAAAAATATCAATTCGTGGCTCAGCGTTTCTGGTTACATAAAAATCATCGGGGTGAAACCTTCGAAATCAGCATATATCATGGTGATAAAACGGGACATGTATTGGTTTATGTTGGAAGAGAGATACTGCAGATTGACTTCAGCGTAAAAACCATGAAGGAATATACATTTATGCTTGAAGAAGAATTATTCAAGCTGGGGTATTATCCGGATAAACCAAAATTATATGAACTGTGGAATGAAACACACAACAAAGAGGTATTATTACTTGGCGAATCCCCTGAAAATCCATTCCTGATCTGGCAATTAATCCTTTTAGTCCTTGTACTGATAGCTATATTAACAATACTGTATTTTTTAATCCGGTAGATTTTTTACATCGTTTGTATATTGACAGATTGTCTCTTATTCGGCATCTATTCAAACAATCATCTAATACAAATGTCATAAATTACAAAATATCATACGCAAAATGAAAATATATTTATACCATGCATACTGTTATGAAAACAAGATGTATATTTGATTTTTCCAATGTTTAGGTTTAGTTTGATTATCCTATGTAAAACCTGCAGATTATGAAACATTTACTTTTAGTATTGTTATTAACTTTGACAACAGTAAGTACTTCGTTGGGTCAGCATTATCAGACTATTTATTCCAATCGGGTAGCTTATTTCGATAATGCTGACAAAAATATCAAATGTATACGGATCGATTCTGTCAGACATACAAGAGATTCCGTCTTTTTCCCATTTTATGAGATACTGGAAACAAGCGAATCTTGTTATACGCCAAATAAAGCATCCTGGATAGGTAAATCGGTAACTATCAAAGAAAACGGGGTAAATGCATTTGTTGGTCAAACCGGTGATACTATAGCGTTACATACCGGAGCACATACCGGAGATAAATGGATAACGTACGCATCCGGCAATACTATTATTGAAGCTACAGTTAGTCATGAGGATACATTGACCGTTTTGGGTGTACTGGATTCTGTAAAAACAATCCGGTTTCAGTCCTTCAATAACCACTTGGAACCACTGAATCTGCATATCAATCAAATGGTTGTACAGTTAGGTAAATACTCCGGATTTATAAAAACACTGAATTTCTATTTTTTTTCTGATTTGTATCTAAAAGACAATCGCAACAAACTTGAGACATTTGATTTAGTGGGACATTCAAATACAGACAAAGGTGTAACTAATCTAACATGGATGGAGGTGTTTGATTTTCAGCCGGGAGATGAGATACATATATCAGACCATTACAGTTGCCGGAATTCGGACGGCAGTGGTTCAGAAACTTTAAAAGAATCCATTTATATTTATCAGGAAAGAACAGATCATCCGGCATCCATCGACTACACTTATACGCTGCATGAACGTATAAAAACGTATCTACCAGGTAGTTCGACAAGCGACCAATACACGAAGACGGTTCATGAAACATTTGAACAGAATAGTAGTTTTGACAAATTACCGGGCGAACCCATCAGGGAGTTGAACGGTACTTACAGTAATTTTATGACCAATGAATTTCCGGTATCTAAATCCTATCCCGGCGAAACTGAATTGTATCAGGAGATCAATACTTCAGACACATGTTGGCGTCTGCTTATCGTTGATGGATGTATAAGTGCTGAAAAATATATCAAAGGATTGGGAGGACCCTACTATTCATGTTCCAACTTCACATGTAGCGGAGGAATGGACAGACGGATTGTTTTCTATAAAAAAGGAGACAAAATCTGGGGAAATCCACTAAATTTCAGCGGAATCAATGAGACATTATCCGCTAAAAACATAAGGATATATCCCAATCCCGCCGATAAAATCATTACCATCAATGCGGTAAAAAACCAAGTTTTCCCGATTCATGTCTTCCTGTATGATATTCATGGACATTTGAAAATAGTCCAAACGATAGAATCTGAACTTACAAAGCTGGATATATCAGATTTAAAATCCGGCATCTATGTCGTTAAATTTTCCGATAATCAAACACTGTTTAAAATTCAAAAATTGGTAGTCAGATAAATATCTTTCATTGGTAACTGTATAAAACAGTACTTTTGAGCTTAGATTGAATCAGTATCAAACTTATTAGTATCCATCTGAAAAATGAAAGCTTTTTACACAATATTATTGCTGTTATTATCCAATATATTTATGACATTTGCCTGGTACGGCCACCTGAAGTTTAAGAATATGACCTGGTTCAGCACCCTGGGATTGCCGGCTATTATACTATTGAGCTGGAGTATCGCTCTTTTTGAATATTCAGCTCAGGTGCCAGCCAACAAAATAGGCTATATCGAAAATGGCGGACCTTTCAATCTATGGCAGCTGAAGGTTATACAGGAGGTCATTACACTGATTGTGTTTACTATATTCACTATTTTTATTTTCAAAAACGAGTCATTGCGGACAAATCACCTTATTGGCTTCTTTTTCCTGATTTTAGCTGTATATTTTATTTTTAAAAAATAATCCACTGTGGATAGTATGCCAGTCTTAGTATTTAACAAAGCCGATTGATTGATTCTATCGAATTGATATTATTAAACTAGCCAACGCTACCGATAAATCTGATTATAATGTTAACTTTGTATCATAAATCAAATTGAATACTCCTTGGAAATTATTGCATTGCATTTGGAAAGCCTGATATTTACTGCCAATCCTTCCATCAGCTATGATGATTTGAAAAGTAGTCTGGAGGAAAGTTTAAATATACTGATCAGCGATGAGGATTTAAGTCAACGGCTTGATGAACTGAAAAATAAATATGCTTCAGACAGCTTCTCAATGGAAATAATGGAGGTTTCCGGAGGTTTCAGATTTATGACCAAAGGTGCTTACCACCATACCATCGGCACTTATCTTCGCCAGAACACCCACAAAAAACTGACAAAATCCGCTTTGGAAACACTGGCCATCATCGCATACAAACAACCCATTACCAAAACTGAAATCGAATCCATCCGTGGTGTAAATTCCGACTATACCATTCAGAAATTGCTGGAAAAAGACCTGGTTGAGATATCCGGAAGGAGTAATGGACCAGGAAAACCCTTACTCTATGCTACTTCGCAAAAATTTATGGATTACTTCGGATTAAAGTCAATCAGGGATATGCCGGTATTAAAAGATTTTGAGCAACTACAAGAGCAAATCGGCACACCGGATTCTATAGTTACAGAACAAAATACGGAATAAAATCATTGTAATTATACAATAAAGTCAAAAAGTCATGGAAGAAGAAAAAACCTTAGTCAACAGGGTTGCTGCCAGTGGATTGATAACACTGAATCTGGAAGATTATTTTCCTACATCAGAAATAGCTACTTTTGATATCAAAGACTATCTTTTTCACGGTTTGATACTCAGGGAAAAAGACTTCAGGGATGCACTTAAACAATTGGATTGGTCAGTTTATAAAGATAAGATTGTGCTTGTCAATTGCAGTACTGATGCTGTTATTCCACTCTGGGCGTATATGCTTATTGAAAACTATCTGATGCACATTGCTACCGATACGTATCAGGGTACTGAGGAGGAATATCTCAGGATGTTTTACAGAGAAACCCTTGAAAACACTGATTTTACACAATATCAGAACCAACGTATCGTTATTAAGGGATGTGGCAATAAGCCGGTACCATCGTATGCCTATACAAAAATCACAGCGCTTTTGATACCATTGGTCCAAAGCCTTATGTTCGGCGAACCATGCAGTACTGTTCCAATTTTTAAAAAAGCTAAATCTCAATAATGATCCGATACAATAAACTTTTTCCTATATTTGGTTTTGTTGCAGGAATATTATTTTCTGCATTATTGTTTCTTTCATCAGGCGAAAAAGCACTTACGGAATCTTTCACCGAGCTGACTCAACGCATTATTACAATCAAACCCAACAAGGATCTCTTTTTTGCAGGCGAACCCGTACCGCTGAATGAAGATACCCGCGAAAGACTGGACAGGGAATTAAGTGTCAATGCCTACTGGCAATCAGCAACCTTACTCAATCTGAAAATGGCACATAAGCACTTTCCCGTTATAGAACGCATCCTGAAGGAAAATGGCATACCGGATGACTTCAAATATGCTGCCATTGCTGAAAGTGGATTGCGTAACGTAACCTCATCAGCTTCTGCCAAAGGGTACTGGCAGTTTATGAAAATAGCAGCTACTGAAATGGGGCTTGAAATCAATGATGAAATCGATGAAAGAATGAATCTTGAAAAATCTACATTGGCTGCTTGTGGATATATAAAGCAGTTGTACAACCGCTTCGGTTCATGGACAAATGCGGCCGGAGCCTACAACGTAGGACCTACTATTTACCGGAAATCCATCGAAGAACAAAAAGAAACTGATTACTACAATCTCAACGTAAATGAAGAGACATCCAGATACGTATTCAGAATCATTGCCATAAAAGAGATACTGTCGCATCCCGAATCCTATGGTTTTTTTGTCGGTGACGATGACAGGTATTTTCCATATCCCAAATTTAAAGAAGTGATTGTCAGTGAAAGTATCAACAACCTGGCTGATTTTGCACACACAAACGGTATAACCTACAGGATGCTCAAATATTATAATCCATGGTTGATATCCGGAAAACTAACAGTTGCTCCCGGTAAATCATATTCTATAAAAATACCCGAAGTCTAAAACCAACTACAATCCCAGAACAGCTTTGAGTTGGTTGGTATGGTCGGCTGTTTTTACGTCATATATAATATGTGTAATGACAGCGTGTTCGTCGGTAACAATAGTAGTCCGGTAGGTTCCCATACTTTCCCTTCCCATGAATTTCTTGGGACCGTGAAAACCAAATGCATTCAACATCAACAGTTCCGGATCCGCAATCAGAGGAAAAGGTAGTTCGTATTTGGACTTGAATTTCTGGTGCCTGGCTACGCTATCCTTACTCACACCATAAATCCTATATCCATTTTCAATAAAAAATGCGTAATAATCCCGAAGATTACAGGCCTGCTTGGTACAGCCAGGTGTATCGTCCTTAGGATAAAAATAAATGATGTTCTTTTGTCCCGTCAGTACCTCAACATTTATCAAATCCCCATTTTCTGTAAAGGCTTCAAAGTCAGGAATCCGGTCTCCTACCTGTACTTTCCCTGATGTTCTGGCATTCATTCTATTATCGATTTATTTATAAATTAGACATTTTAACAGAATAATTGTTTATTTTACGATCTGATCATCCTTCACCAATCAACTGCATAAACTCTTCTTCACTCAATATTTGTACAGTGCCCAGTTCCTGTGCTTTCTTTAGTTTGGAACCTGCTTTCTCACCTACTACGAGGATATTGAGCCTGGAACTTACACTTGAAACATTTTGTGCACCGGCACGGGCAGCTTTTTCTTCAGCTTCCTTACGTCCCATATGCAGCAATGTACCTGTAAAAAGAATAGTCTTTCCGGAAAATACACCGCCTTCGGCAGGTACCAATGGTTTATCTTCATCCGTCTGCCACATATTTACACCATAAGATTCCATCCGTTGGAGCATGGTTAGATTTTCTGCATCATTAAACCATAAAATAGCATTCTCCGCAATAACCGGACCGATATCTTTAATCTCCAGAAACCTGTCAGTGTTCCAGGATTTCAAATCTATAATATACTCAATCTGTTCACTAATCAGTTTACTCGCTTTTTTACCCAAATGATGAATGCTAAGCGAATGTAACAATTTGTGTATCGGATTTTTCTTGGCCTTATCAATGGCTGCTCTCAGGTTGTCCACAGATTTTTGACCAAACCCTTCGAGTTGGCTGACTTTATCATAATCCAGATTATAAATATCACTGATATCCTTTATAAGCTGAAGGTCATAAAA
>JADZFD010000049.1 GCA_020850225.1 Saprospiraceae bacterium
GGACAGATTGATGTGTTTAGTGGCGATAGCTACACCTATCGAGCCATTATCACCAATGATACAGAAATGACTGATAAAGAAGTGATTATATTCTATAACCAACGAGGCGGATCAGAAAAAATATTTGACGAACTAAACAATGATTTTGGATGGGCGAAAATACCATTCTCATTCCTTAATGAAAATACAGTTTATATGATGTTGATGGCCATGTGTCGCAATTTTTATATATCCATGATAGAAAAAATGAGTAATAAAATCCCATTTATCCAGACCTCCTTTCGGCTGAAGAAATTTATCTTAAGATTTGTGGTAGTACCGTTCAAATGGATAAAACAAGGTGGACAAAAGAGGCTAAAACTGTTTACAGACAAGCCTTATTATCTTCTCAATTAGGTCTGTAAATCATTGATATACTGCTACATATAAAATCAATATATCTAAACAAAAATCACAACATATTTATTGTCAATTACATGTGTAGTAAGTGCTATGCTACAATAAAACTGTCTTCGTTAAATAAATAAAAATTTGTTTCGTAAATAAGAAACCTTTATCTTTGTCTAAACGTTTAAGAATTGGAACTTTTTGAGATAGAGTTTTTACCAGAAGCATTGGAATATCTAAACGAAATTCCTGTCAAGGCAAAGGACAAAATCCTATTCAACATGGCAATGGCAAAATCAAGGAAAGATCCAAAGTTGTTCAAACCATTGGTTGATGGAATTTGGTATTTCAGAGCTCAACACTTTGGCATTCATTATAGGGTTTTTGCATTTTGGGACAAGACTAATAAGATTGATACTTTGGTTATTGCAACACATGGAATCATCAAGAAGAGTGACAAACCAGAAAAATCAGAAATTTTAAAAGCCAAAGCCATTAAGGATAAATATTTTGAATCTAAAAAGTAATAGTATGCAAACGACCAGTTTTAATGAAGTTTTAGATATGCACATTGGTAAACGTGGAACCAAAAAGCGAGAAAAATTTGAACAAGAGTTAAGAATTGAACTTTTAGGTGATGCTATAAAAAAAGCAAGAAAGGCGAAACATCTTACCCAAGAGCAACTAGGGAAACTTGTTGGTGTCCAAAAAGCACAAATATCAAAAGTGGAGAATTCCGCAACAGATGCCAGATTTGCAACTATTCTGAAGGTGTTCGATGCTTTAGACGCAAAGGTGAAATTTAGTGTAGAAATCGACGAACAAAAATTAATGATTAGTGAATAAGAATGGCCAGATCATAACGTATGTATAACAAATTGCACAAAATTTTGATATTATAATATTCCTGATTATACATGTAAAACTAAAAGCCAAGAAAGTGATTTTTTCTTAATATTATTTATAAGCTATTGATTTACGCTGTATAATCTAAATATACACGGTCAAAAACAAGCGATAGTGATCGTAATGTCAAAAGTGCGCCTATCGCAAAAATAGCAGTAAACACAGGAAAATACCACTGTATGCGATAGAAAAAGCATTTTGATCATGAAGAGAACGGTGCCCTGCAATCGCCTTTTTTGACCTGGACTTTTTGTTTACTTTTTTGGCAATAAAAAAAGTTATACCCACTGGTTATTCTTGTCCAAAAGTTGATCAAAAGATGTCTCGAACCCAGACAATGGTACCACACCCGGACTGAGGTATCTTTGCCTGTATGCATGGTTTTTTTGCGCTATTACCATATGCGCTTGCACTTTAAGCAAATATAACCATTTTGTCTATATGGGTGCTCTCTTTCTTGTTCTTTCAGCAGACCCTAAATAGAAGCCCGATAATTATGATTATGGTTATTTGCTTGATCATATCATTTCTTTTTATATTTTTATTTGAATAAAAAAGACCGGGGCTTTTCACCCCGATCTTTGCTTCGTAAGGATATTACAGCTTTACAAACCTTGTTACATATATCTGCTTGCTTCCATCCTTTACCTGTACGGTATAGATGCCCGGCTGATAGCCGCTTAGGCTTATTGCATTTTGTGTCGCTGCTACACGATGCTCTGATACCGGTTTGCCGTCTATTCCAGTGATTATAGCACTTAGGCTTTTGGTTATTCCGTCACCGTTGATTTGTATATACAGCGTTTCCGTCGCAGGATTTGGATAGACTTCGATATTAGGGTGATGGTCACTTTTTAATGCTGTGTCATCTACCTTTGTCGTCGTGTCGATAGGCATTATATTGCCGTCTTCATCAATCTTTACTAACCACGGAAAACCGCCGTATTCGCTTTTCCACTCTCTGTAAGCATTTGTCCACCCCATGATGAGGTAATGGCCGTCGGTAGTCGCTATCATATCAAAAAAATCATTAAGTGTGCCCCGCTCTGCCTCGAAGTAATATTGTTTTTGCCATAACCGATCACCGGATTCTGTAAATTTGACAACCTTGCCCATCGTACAAGAAATATCGACAAATCGGTCATTTGCCATCAGAAGGTATGTTCCTGCTTCCTTTGCAGGCACGATTTTTGCATAATTCATAAACTGCTTCTTTCTGGGCTCATTCCAGTGGGTACTCCATACTATCTGTTGGGATTCTATATCAAAGCGCGTCACGACCCACCTCGGCCACAGATACCTGTCTGACCACAAAAAACTATCATCTTCCGATGCTAACAAGACTTCCCGCTCATTTAACGGATAGATATCCCTAACATCATAGATCGGGCTGATCTTAGGTGTGGTATATTTCCATTGCAGCTCGCCGTCTAAGCTCAGACTCCAGATTACCATACGACCCTCCCCGGGATAGTTGTTGGGATTTGGCTCACTCCCAAATACTACTATCCGGCCATTCATCTCAACCATTCTTAATGGAGACGTATGTGGTGCGTCTTTATCAAATGGTATCATAATCGTACTATACGTATTTTCACGTATATTTATCTTATACAAAAATGGATACCCCTCAATAACTTTTGTTTGTATATTGTCTTTACGATAACTCGCCAATATATAGTAATCATCCCCTATCTTTTTAAAATCTAGTAAAAATATTACGTAGTTGGCTGTGCTATCAGGGATTGGTAATACCATTTGTTTTGACACTGCTAAGGTATGGATATTTATACTAAACAGATTAATAAGATAGGGTGGTTTACTTAACTTTGTCATAGGAAAGATAAGCGATTCCCCCTCTATATACCACTTGTTACATTGATTAAAGTCCAGCCACACGCCATTTTCCTCGTAGTTGACTATGGCTATGGTAGATCCATCACGCTTACTTATCTTTGACATCGAAAATCCATAATTTTGTATCCCTGCCCTGCCCGCTACATAGTAAAAAGAATCCGTTTCCATCACTTTGTCTGTAGAATATTCATATGTCTCTTTATCCAATATCAGATTCCACTCTTTAGCCTGGCCATTTGCTTCACTATTAATAGATAGAAGCCCGATAATTATGATTATGGTTATTTGCTTGATCATATCATTTCTTTTTATATTTTTATTCCCGAGTATGAGAATTAATTCCACAATAGTTTACTTTTTTGTTACAAATTTTCATATATATATTTATGCGGTCGTTTTATTCAACAGAATTGCTTTTGAATTACCTGTTTTTTCAAATTTGATTTGGATACGAATATAATTTACACAAAGTAATACCGATGTAAATACAGAACCATATTTGTTGTTGTATAGGAAGCTATTTCCTGAATCCAAGCTATAAATGTTGTTTAATTAATTTTATCTCTATACCAGGTGACAAAAAAAATTGACAATCTTTTCGTGTAATAAGCAGATTCCTGAAGGAAGTGTGTCTGGTGGTTTTCTGTTTTATCATCATATCATACCTGTATTTCCTTTTGATACATCTGCACGCCATTGCGCCAGATATCGTAGTCCATAGAAGTTAGCAGATTAAATGCTTTTTTGGATAGTTTTATATCTTTAAAGAAAAGTATATTACTGTCGGGAAGATAGATTAATATCTCGTCATTCTGTACCGCTATTGTACTTATCTGATCACTTGTAAAGGATACTTGTTTGTATTCTTTTCTGAAAATTCTATCAAAAATACTACCTTCTTTGTCTACTTCAGTTTTGTATACAATACCTGAAGGATTAATAACAAGGAAACGTTTTAATATATTCATATCATTATTACATTCGTTTAGGATAATCAAGCTATTGGTATTATTGAATAATCTTAAAGATAACTGACGAATGTATTTAATTTTCTGTAGTGTCAAAACGGCAATAACAATCAGCAGGACGGCGATAATCGAATCTGCGACAATATGTCTTGAAAACAGTATGTTCAAAAAAAAAAATAACTAATCAACAAAATTCTGAAGGGCTTAATCCAATTAATTACCATAGAAATTTGATTTAATGCAATGTAATAATTTTTATTCAAATAAAATGTTTGGTAAAGATAATGTTATTTTATTGAAAAACAAATCGTCAAATCCAATATTATTACGCATACAGATACTATTTCTGGAATATTTTCATAATATTGAAATTTAAAAGATATATTTGTAGTTGAATAGATTGTAAATTCTTCTATATAATGGGTATATCAATACATTACAGGGGAAAACTGAGGCAGGCAGTAGATTTGCCTGGGCTTGTGGTGGAAGTGGAAGACATAGCCAGTATCCTCGGTTGGGATTATACTACTGTTCGTGCAGTATATCCGGATCATGCATTTGCATTTCCTCCTGACAATAAAGAGTACGGTATTTCAATACATCCTCAGGATTGTGAGCCTGTAACACTGATATTTAACAGTGAAGGCCGTCTGTTTAGCCCCAGCTTAAAAAAAATGATTGATCGGGATTCATCCGGTGGGTTTAAGGCCATTTCTATCCGTATCGACCTCAATGAAGAAGATTTGAATCCTATTGTTTCCAACGCAAGTTATGACGAAATAGAATCCGACCTTATCTATAATATCTCCATAAGAACAAATTTTGAAGATCTGCAATCGCACAAAAAACTGGTGGATTTACTCAGATATCTTGGCAATAAATACCTGGATGATTTCGTACTCACAGACGAATCCAGTCAGGTTGAGATGCTGGATATGGATGCTTCCCGTATAAAATTTGATGGAGCAGACTTTGTGGTTCAGTTATTGCTAAGCACACTTGAAAATAAAGACCTCAGGTCCAGCGAAGATTTACTCAAATTTATTAAGGAATTTCGCAAATTACTAAGAAAAAATAAAAAATAATCCATATGCCACTTAAAATCAAATGGAATGCTCCTGTAATACTTGGATTTGCATTGTTATGCACTGTGGTTTATTTTCTGGATATATTTATGGGAGGTTATCTGATGCCATTTTTTACCGTCCAACCCAATATATCACTGACCAATCCATTTGCCATTATGACCCTGTTTACGCATGTTGCCGGACATGCCAGTTTGGAACATTTACTGGGTAATCTGACGTTTATCCTGCTGTTGGGACCTATTGTTGAGGAGAAATATGGCTCCAACAAAACCCTGCAGATGATACTCGTTACTGCATTGATTACAGGATTAGCGAGTGTATTTATTTTTAAAATCGGGCTATTGGGTGCCAGTGGCATTGTGTTTATGCTGATACTGCTAGTCTCCTTCACCAATGTCAAATCCGGTGAAATACCCATAACTTTCATTTTGGTAGCTATTCTTTTTTTGGGTAAAGAATTTATCAATGGTGTCCAATCCAATCAGATAGCGGAATCAGCACATATCATCGGCGGTATCTGCGGCAGTATTTTTGGTTTTAATGGTGGCAATGTGCGGCAGTAGGAAAATAGAACGTACTACTTTCAAAAAATTCAGCATTTAATATTATTTTATAGCATTGAATAAATCGCTATTTAGTCGAATCAGGGTAAACCTATAAGCATATCAGCTATTTTTATTCTGAATAATCAATTTTTTTGAATTTTTATATTCTCAAATTGATTATATTTTATTCAAACCGATTTTTTATTTACCTTTGCCTTCTTTAATACTACCCTGATATAAATGAAACATTACAAACGATATCTGGTTACGGCGGCACTCCCTTATGCCAACGGGCCGTTGCATATAGGACATTTGGCCGGAGCTTACCTTTCTTCTGATATTTATGTACGCTTTCAGAGATTAATGAATAAAGACATCGTGTTCATCTGCGGATCTGACGAGCACGGAGCGGCAATAACCATAAAAGCACTCAAAGAAGGTAAGTCGCCTCAGGAAATCGTTGACACCTATCATGCTCAATTTAAGGATACTTTTTCGAGGATAGGAGTGTCTTTTGACATGTATCATCGTACATCTGAGCCTTTGCATCACACTACATCGCAGGAGTTTTTTACCACGCTCTATAATAAAGGTGAGTTTGAAGAGAAAGAAAGTGAACAATATTACGACGAGGAAGCACAACAGTTTTTAGCCGACAGATATATTACCGGTACTTGTCCCAAGTGTGGTCATCCTGACGCATACGGAGATCAATGTGAAAACTGCGGTACAGCACTTAGCCCTACTGAACTTATCGATCCCGTATCCAAACTATCCGGTAAAACACCTGTTTTGCGCAGAACAGTACACTGGTATCTGCCATTGGATAAATACGAAAGCTGGCTAAAAACCTGGGTAGAGACAGGTGATCTTGAGGGAGAACACCTGCACAATCCTGAAGACTGGAAAAACCATGTATTGGGACAGTGCAAATCCTGGCTGGATGGTGGTTTGCAGCCACGGGCGATGACACGGGATCTGGATTGGGGTGTGGATGTGCCGCATCAGATACCCGGACATGAAGGCAAAAAGTTATACGTATGGATGGACGCACCAATCGGCTATATCTCAGCAACAAAACAATGGGCTGCCGACAACAAAAAGAACTGGAAAAAATACTGGCAGGATAAAGATACAGCACTGATTCATTTCATTGGAAAGGACAATATCGTCTTTCACTGCCTGATATTCCCGGCGATACTCAGAGCACATGGCGATTATATACTCCCTATGAATGTACCTGCCAACCAGTTTATGAATCTCGAAGGTAATAAGATATCAACATCGCGCAACTGGGCAGTATGGGTACACGAATATCTGGACGAAATACCCGGACGAGAAGATGAACTGAGGTATGTTATGATTAAAAATATGCCGGAGCTCAAGGATAGTGAATTTACCTGGAAAGGTTATCAGGAGGCTATCAATACGGAGTTGGTCAATAATCTTGCGAACTTTGTCAATCGGGTTATCACACTGACCAACAAGTATTACAATGGCAAGGTACCTGCTTTTGATGAGGATACACAGTTTATCGGACCGGATGGCCCGATGGATGAAACTTTTCACGATTCAGAGACAGTCAGGCTCTATGATGACATAGATGTTTTGAGTCAGTATATAAGGGATTTCGATTTCAGAGGCGGTCTCAAAACATTGATGGAAATATCTACCAAGGGCAATCAGATACTGCAATTCAATGAGCCTTGGAAAACCATTAAGGAGGATCCGGAAACAGTGAAGGCCGTCATCAATATTTGTCTGCAATACGTAGCAGCAATAACTGTAATCAGCCGGCCATTTATGCCTTTCATGTCCGACAAACTCAGAGCCATGCTCAACATGAAACCTTTCGCTGAAAAGGGTGAATGGCTGAAAATGATGGATGATCTGTCAGAAGGGAAGGTGTTGATAAAGAAAAACCATCAGATAGGTGAGCCGTTGCACTTGTTTACCCGTATCGAAGATCAGGTGATTGATAATCAGATTCAAAAGCTGGCATCTGCAAAAAACTCCAATCCACAACCGGAAATTGTTTCTAAAACTGAACGAATACCTGTTAAAGAACTGATTACCTTTGAAGATTTTGCAAAGATTGACATCCGTACAGCAACGATAATCCATGCAGAAAGAATAGAAAAAGCCGACAAATTGCTAAAACTGACGCTGGATCTCGGATTTGAGCAGCGAACAGTTGTTTCAGGAATTGCTGAACAATACAAACCGGAAGATGTTATAGGTAAAAAGGTCAGTTTGATAGCAAATCTGGCACCCCGCAAGATGAGAGGCGTTGAGTCGCAGGGTATGATACTTATGGCTGAAAATGATCAGGGTCAATTGTCATTTGTCAGCCCGGGGCAGGATTGGCAGAATGGACAGATTGTTAAATAATGGCACCGGCAGTACAGATATTAAAACAGCATAAGTTGCGTGTGACTCCGTTCAGGGTGGACGTACTGGATATATTTGTCGTAGCTGAACACGCACTTTCTGCTGCAGAAATCGAATCGCGCCTGTCAGATCCGGATAGAATTACACTATACCGAACACTCAAAAGTTTTGAAGAAAAGGGGATAATTCATAAAGCAATCGACGGAACCAGCCAAACCAAGTTTGCTATGTGTGATGCCCACTGTCACGAACATAGTCATCGGGACGAACACGTACATTTTCATTGTCTGAAATGTGAAAATACATTTTGTATTGATACTGTTTTTATCCCGGAAGTGACACTTCCTGAAGGTTTTCGAGTTGCTCAGACAGACATGATCGTCAGTGGTATGTGCGAGAAGTGTGTTCTGAATAACAAACAGTGATAGCATTAAGAACCTGAATGCATCATGTCATAGGATTACCTGTTTGATAACTCAAAACAATCTGAATCCTGCAGTCAGCATCAGCCTTGAAGGTGTCTCTGAGAAGGCATAATTATAGCCGTTGATGCGAATATGATTACCAAAATTACTAAAATTACCTTCAAACACAAGATCCAGACGTAGCCGCCAAACATCTATTCCTGTACCGGCCTGCCAGCCGAAGGTACCCGTTTTAAATTTCTGGCTATAACCTTTGATATCCAGTAATTCACCGGCATTGCCCACAAAAAGATGGCCGACAACGCCTCCCTGAAATCGCATGGCACCAATCTTGAATCCTGCCAGTACCGGCATATCCAGACCGTGATACGTATCCTGACGGAGTACATTGAATACGCCGCGCTCACCATAGGTTTTCAGATTGTAATTGACAGTACTGGAATTGAACAGCATGGCAGGTTCAACGTACAGCCCCAGTAAGGTCAGCCTGGTATAAACACCGAAATGATGTCCGTAGCCGGCATCGAGGATGGTCCACTGAAAATTTTCGTTACCATCCTTTACCAGCAGTCCTTTGTTGGCAAGGTCGTAAGAACTGACACCGGCTTTGATACCTATCTCTAACTGGGCTGAAGCTGAATGCATCAAACTCAGGCAAAAAAACATACAAAATAATAACTGTTTCATGGGGTAAGTATTACAATTGGTTTATGAACAGGATTAAAATTATTGCATTATCTTATCCAAATAACGCTGAAATGCTTTAAAAATGGTTATTTTTGCAAATTATTAAACATAAAATTTCTAAAATCATATAGATTTTATAACTATTTATTTTTGTATAAATATCAGCAAAAACATTGAATTATAGATAATAATCTATGACCATTACTTATAATATACCAAAAATAATGCCGAAATAATGATTAAAGAAGTTGAGTTCGTAGCGAGTTTTCCCAAAGAGCGTATGTGTCCAACGGACGATAAGCCTGAATTTGCATTTATTGGCAGGTCCAATGTAGGCAAATCATCACTCATCAACATGCTGACCAACAGAAAAAGCCTGGCAAAGGTATCTGTAACACCGGGTAAAACACAGTTACTCAACTTTTTCAATATTAATCAGTCGTGGCATCTCGTTGACTTGCCCGGATATGGGTACGCCCGTGTGTCCAAAGATAAGAAGGCCGGATTCAATAAGATCATAACCGACTACTTGCAGAAAAGACAACAATTGGTTTTGGCATTCGTGCTGATAGATTGCAGACATGAATTGCAGAAGATTGACCGCGAATTTTTAATATGGTGTGGTGAGAACGGGATTCCTTTTGCTCTTATATTTACCAAAGCAGATAAGTTGAACCGAAATCAATTACAGTCCAATGTGAACACTATCATCAAAAGTTTGCTTACCATGTGGGAGCAATTACCACCTCATTTTATAACCAGTTCGGAACTTAAAACCGGAAGAGATGAAGTGCTAAGCTACATCGAAGACATACTTGATCAACTCAGGCAATCTCAAGACAAAACCGAAATATGACACAGATTTACCCACATTTACATCCCGATATCAATACATGGCCTGTAGCCAGGCAAAGCAGGGAAAGAGCTGACTTTATCCACAGATTGAATGCATTTACCTATTCCAATCTCAAAAAAGAATTCAATGATTCCTATTACGACGTGATATCCAAAACGATATACATGGAAAGCCAGCGTATCAAACTCAATCCGTGGAAGGTAGATCCTCAGGATGAGAAGGTATACTGGCAGAATATAAGTAAGGAGCTGGAATCGTCTCTTAATAAACCTGAAAAAGCGGAAATACAGGATGCCTTATTTAAAAAAATCATCAACAGGTACAATGAAGAAATTGTAGCGCATTTCAGTCCGGGTATTTTCAAATTTTCAAGATGGTTTCTAACTGCATTTTTCAAACGGTTGCTAAGTCGTTATTTTGCAAAAGGTCAATGGAGATGGGGCACAAAATCGGATTTGCAACAGCGTATAAAAATAGTGGGAGATATTGAAAAATTGCGTATGCTCTTCGAAAAAGGGAATGTAGTGATTATGCCAACCCATTATTCCAATCTTGATTCTGTCATGATAGGGTATGCCATGGATACAAATGTGGGTCTGCCTTTCTTCTCATATGGCGCTGGGTTAAATCTGTATAATGTAGAGATTGTAGGTTATTTTATCAACAGATTAGGGGCTTTCAGGGTGGACAGGAGAAAGAAAAATCCGATTTATCTCGAATGTCTCAAGTCCATGGCGAGCTACTCGATTATGGATGATGTCAACTGTCTGTTTTTTCCCGGAGGTACAAGATCCAGAAGCGGTAAAACTGAAGATAAATTAAAATTGGGTCTGATTGGTTCGGTAATCGAAGCACAACGATTATTACTGGAGAAAAATGAGGAAAAGAAAGTTTTTGTAGTTCCGCTGAATATCGGCTACCACTTCGTACTGGAAGCAGGTCAGTTGATAGATCAGCACCTGCAGGCTATCGGGCGTGACAAGTATAAACGCACGAGACAGTCCGGGCCAACCTTCAGTACAATAATGCGATTTGTCAGGGACCTGTACAGAAAAGAATCAGAAGTATATATGTCCTTTGGCGAACCTATAGATATATTGGGTAACAGTGTCGATATAAACGGGGATAGTTACGATAAATTCGGAAATAAAATAGACCTGAAAGATTACTTTTCACTGGGTGGAGAGTTGTCGTCCAATCTGCAGAGAGAAAGTATATATTCCAAATATTTGGGAGAAGTAGTGTCAGAATCCTACAAAAAATACAACGTAATCCTATCGAGTAATGTGGTGTCATTTGTAGCCTTTCACCTGATATTTGAAGAATATAAAAATCTGGAACTGATACCTTTTATCAATCAGTCGGGTAAAACATTTACGATAGAAGGGAGTGATTTTGAACAAAACGTAGATAAACTTGTACAAATTATACAAAATCTGTCAACGGATAAGCATGTAACTGTATCGGATGAATCCTGGTCTGATGTGCCGGTTTTGATTGAAGAAGGTATCCACAAACTGGGTATTTACCACAATCCACCGGTATTATCGGTGAATGATAAAAAGCAAATCATTTGTACGGATCTGAAATTGCTGCTCTTTTATCACAACAGGCTTGCCAACTATAACTTTGAAGAGAGTATGGGCTGGCAAACAGTTTAAAGCTTAATTGTAAACAGTTTTTTTAAAATACGAACTTTGAATTATATTATTTTTGATCTTGAAGCCACTTGTTGGTTGGGCAGACCGCCCAAAGGTCTGAATGAAATCATAGAAATAGGAGCAGTAAAAGTCAATGACTATGCTGAGGTGGAATCTACATTTATCCAATTTGTAAAACCTACAGTCAATCCTGTACTTTCTGATTTTTGCAAAAAACTCACTTCCATTACACAACAGCAGGTAAACAGGGCAAAAACCTATCCGGAAGCTATTCAGGACTTTCAGGACTGGATCAATATTGAAAATGAAAATTATGCACTGATCAGCTGGGGAAAATACGATAGAGACCAATTGAAAAGTGACTGTGTCCTGCATCATTTGGATACATCATGGGCAGATCAACATTTCAATCTGAAACCCGCATACAGCAAATTAAAATCCTTGAAAAATGAATTGGGCCTTAAAAAAGCAGTCAAACAAGAAGGCTTCGAATTTACAGGTATCCATCACAGAGCCATTTCAGATGCCGAAAATCTAGCTAAAATATTCATCAAATACTTCAAAGAATGGTCAATAGGATAGAATATTACTGTCGCTTTACCATCACCTGAAATACACATTTATTTCAACTGTACCATGGGTTATGCTTCAGTAATTACATTACTATGGAATTGTTGAAATCAAGCTATTTTTTAAGTGCGGCAATCAGTTTGGAAGCCAGTTCTGCACCGATTTTGTTTTGTGCTTCATTTGTAGCAGCACCGATATGCGGTGACAGAGAAACATTCGGATGCATTAGCAAATCTTTTCGGGGTGCAGGTTCATTGTTGAAAACATCCAGTCCTACTCCAGCTACTTTACCACTTTCAAGGGCGTTCAGTAAAGCATCTTCGTCAAGAACATCTCCACGGCTGCAATTGACCAAGATAACGCCATCCTGCATTTGAGTAAATTCTTCCTTGCCGATAACAGGCTTTCCAACAGATGGCGTATGCAAGGAAATATAATCCGAATCAACCAGTACATCTTCCAGTGGGACAGTGATGATTTCAACATCTATACCCAGTCCTTCCGGACCTATAGCGATGGTTGCTCTTTGTATATACGGGTCAGTAGCCAGCACATTCATGCCCATCCCCAGAGCACATCTTGCCATTTCCTGACCTATTCTGCCAAAGCCTATGATACCCATGGTTTTGCCTTCCAGCTCGCTACCTGCAGCAAATGCTTTTTTCAATTGATTGAACTGACTATCACCATTTACGGGCATTTCACGGTTGGATTGCTGTAAAAAACGGGATAGTGAAAGAAAATGTGCCATTGCCAGTTCAGCAACAGATCTGGAAGATGCACCCGGTGTATTGATGACAGCTATGCCTTTTAAGCGGGCATATTCAACATCGATATTATCGAGACCGACACCACCTCTACCTATAGCTTTGAGATTGGGGCAGGCATCGATTAATTCTTTTCTGATTTTAGTGGCACTTCTTACGCAGATGGCATCATAATCATTGAGTTTATGTATGAGTTCCGCCTGTTCAATTTTATTTAAATCTACTGTAAAACCTGCATTTTCAAGCATTTCCCTGCCAATAGGCTCTATTCCGTCATTAACCAGAATCTTCATATCTGTTAAAATATTTTTTTTGAAAGAAGCTGCAAAAGTATAATGTACATCATTGAAATCAGGTATGTTTATATGAGTTTTTAAAAACATTAACGAAATATACATTACTTTATAACATCAAGATTTACAGTGTGCATAACAAATTGCACAAAATTTTGATAATATAATATTCCCGATTATGCAAGTAAGCAACTAAAAGCGAAGTAAGTCATTTTTTCTTAATATTGATAATAGCTATTGATTTACGCTATATGAA
>JADZFD010000050.1 GCA_020850225.1 Saprospiraceae bacterium
GAAAGAATTTCGGGATGCCGTTCTCACCTTTTTTGAAAATGTGGGTCAATATAAGAATGAGTTAACTTCATTGTTGACTCTTAATTTCCCTATATTATATTCGCAATCCATTTTATTGTAGGTATAGCATAAAGCCATTTATTCATGCGCAAGAAAGTATTAATCATCACCTATTACTGGCCGCCTGCCGGTGGTAGTGGTGTACAACGCTGGGTAAAATTTTCCAAATACCTCAGAGATTATGGTTGGGAACCTGTGATATTTACGGCTGAAGACGGTGACTATCCTGTACTCGATCCACAACTGCAACAAGAACTGCCACAGAGTATCGGGGTTATACGTGAACCCATCCGTGAGCCCTACACACTATATAAAAAATGGATGGGTAAGAGTAAGAATGATAAACTTGAGGGAAATTTTCTTTCTCAGGGCAAAAAACTATCCTTCAGGGATAAAATAGCCGTATGGATCAGGGGTAATTTCTTTATTCCCGATGCCAAAATGTTGTGGATCAGACCTTCCGTCAGGCGTATCATCGAATACCTGAAAAACAATCCAGTTGAAGCAATCATCAGTACAGGACCGCCACATACCTGTCATCTGATAGCATATGGTGTACACAGAAGGTATCATCTTCCCTGGATAGTAGATTACCGTGACCCCTGGACACAGATCGACTATTTCGATGATTTGCAACTAACATCTTGGGCTAAAAATCAACACAAAAAATTGGAAAAACGTGTACTGGATGCCTGCAGCGCTATCGTCACTGTAGGTAAAACCATGGCAGAAGACCTGAATACCATCACACAGAACCGGAAAGTAGTCATCACCAATGGCTACGACGAAACAGACAGGAACACACATCCCGAGGCTACAGACAAGGAATTTTCCATTGTGTATATAGGAACCATGAATGACTCCCGGAATCCCGAAAGCCTATGGAAAGCAATACAGCAGCTCAAAGAAGAACATCATCCCGTTCTGAAGAAATTAAAAGTAAAAATAGTAGGCAATCCGGAAGCTGTCGTATATAACAGGGTTCAACAAGCCGGCATTGAAGCCTGGATTGATTTTGTCGGTTATGTATCCCACAGGGAAGCTATCGAATATCAGAATAAGGCAGGTATATTATTACTCGTCATCAACAGAACCAGCAACAATGCATCCATCATCACCGGAAAGATATTTGAATATCTGGCAGCATCCCGGCCTGTACTCTGCATCGGGCCGACTGAAGGCGATGCAGCCGACATCCTGCATACCAGCGGACATGACAGCATATTTGACTATGATGATGTATACGGTATAAAGACATATATCACCGCCTGTTATCAGCAATACATCTCAGGACAGAATCTTTCCGGATCAGAAACCACATCAATTGAACAGTACTCCCGTAAAAACTTAACTAAAAAGATGGCAGAGCTTCTGGACGAATTAACATCCTGAACCTAATAACTTAAAGATTATGAAAATAGTAACCATAGTAGGCGCCAGACCTCAATTTATAAAAGCAGCAGCACTCAGCAGGGTGATACAAAGAGACAGGAATATACAGGAAGTCATCATCCACACCGGACAGCATTTCGATGACAATATGAGCAAAGTGTTTTTTGACGAACTGGAAATACCTGAGCCACAATATCATCTGGATATCCACTCACTTGGACACGGAGCCATGACCGGCCGTATGCTTGAAGCCATAGAAAATATTCTGCTCATAGAAAAACCTGATTTTGTACTGATATACGGAGACACCAATTCTACACTCGCAGGTGCACTGGCTGCCAAAAAACTTCATATCAGGGTAGCACATGTTGAAGCAGGTTTGCGTTCATTCAATATGCAGATGCCTGAAGAAATCAACCGCATATTAAGTGACCGGATATCCGATATACTTTTTTGTCCCACACAACAGGCAGTCGCGAATCTCAGAAATGAAGGATATGACCATCTGGATGCCACTGTTTGCAACAGCGGCGACATCATGTATGATGCAGCCTTGTTTTTCAGATCCAAATCCGGAACCAATACCAGGATACTGACAAAGTACCATCTTACACCCGGAGACTACATCCTGGGTACTATCCACCGCCAGGAAAACACGGATGATATACCGAGGCTGATGCAAATTGTAGCCGCTTTCAATCACCTGCATGCCGAGCGACAGGTCATAGTACCACTACATCCACGGACGCGTAATATAATGAAAAATCAGGGCATACAACCCGAGTTCACAGTCATAGAACCTATTGGATATATCGATATGACAACACTTACTTCCAATGCAGGGATGGTAATGACCGACAGTGGCGGACTTCAGAAGGAAGCTTACTTTTTTGGAAAGTACTGCCTTACTCTACGGGATCAGACAGAATGGACGGAACTGGTGGAAAATGGTTTCAACACCATAGTCGGTGCTGATAAGGATACCATTCTCGATGCTTATTATACCAATCGAACCAACACACCAGACTTCTCCACAAACCTTTACGGTGACGGCCATGCTGCAGAATTTATATCAGCAAAATTGCTTACTTATCCGGGTTGATTGTGCTTTATTCTTTTTTATTTTAAAATTTAAACAAACAGCATTTATACATAATTGACTGAATTTCAGATATAAAAATATTCTTTTTTTTAGTTTTAAAATATGTCTGGATTGTTTAAATTTGCGAGTTGGGAGAAGTCACGGGAGTACGTATATTATTTTAATTGTAAATTTGGAATGCCGGCAAATGACTGATGTACACAACAAAACAACACGTAGCTATAATATGAGCAGAATCAGGGCCAAAGATACAAAGCCTGAATTGCTTGTACGGAAGTTTCTGTTTGCAAATGGCTTAAGGTATCGGCTTCATAACACAAAGCTACCCGGAAAACCGGATATAACTCTTGGCAAATATCATACTGTTATATTTGTTAACGGATGTTTCTGGCACGGACACCAGAGTTGCAAATATTTTGTATTGCCCAAAACCAGGTCAGAGTGGTGGAAAAACAAAATAAAAGATACTAATGCCAGAGATAGAAAATCACTGGAGGAACTCAAAGAACTCGGATGGAACACAATGATTGTCTGGGAATGCGAGTTAAAACCGGATAAAAGAGCATCTACCTTGTATCATTTATTAGAACATATAACAAGAAAGAACAATTAGAATATGTCGGATATAATAAAAGATAAATTAAATTTCATAGACCTTTTTGCGGGAGCAGGCGGGCTTTCCGAAGGCTTTATCCGTGCAGGATTCAATCCGATTGCTCATGTAGAGATGAATAAAGAGGCTTGCGATACATTGAAAACAAGAGCAGCTTATCATTGGCTGAAAGAGAATGGAAAGGAAGAAATCTATTATGATTATTTTTTTGAAGGAAGTGAAACTGCCGCTTAAAATTCTAAATATGCTCAATTATTATTATTCAGACAAAATATCAGATTTTCTTCCAAAATCACCTGAAACAATTATCGGAGAAATATCAGTTAATGGAAGATTAGGACATATCAACACAGAATTGTATGCTTGGGAATTTCAAATAAAACTTCTAAAAGAAATCTTACAAAATTACGAAGGGCATTTGTTTTTTGAATTTTCAATCCCAAGAATGGGCAAACGGGTTGATTGTTTGTTAATCATCAAGAACATAGTTTTTGTCATTGAATTTAAAGTTGGCGAAAAAGAATTTATAAACCAAAACATCGAACAGGTTTGGGATTACGCTTTGGACTTAAAGAATTTTCATAAGCCAAGTCACAAACTTTTACTCGTCCCGATTTTGGTTGCGACACATTCAAAATCACGCTCGTTTGAAATTATTACAACAAGTCATAATGATAATTTGGTAAATCCAATAAAAACTAATGCTGAAAAATTAGGAAATACAATTAATGAAGTCCTCAACTTTTTTCAGAACGAAGAAAATATTAATAGCAGTGACTATGTTAATGGCAGTTATTCACCAACACCAACTATAATTGAAGCTGCAATAAGTCTGTATAATAATCATAATGTTGAAGAGATCACAAGAAGCGATGCTGATGCAACTAATTTAAAAGTTACAACAAATTATATTTCTGAAACTATTGAGTATGCTAAGCTCAAAAACAGAAAAATCATTTGTTTTGTCACAGGCGTTCCCGGTGCTGGTAAAACACTTGTTGGATTAAAAGTTGCTACTGAACATCTGGATAAAGAAAAAGGAAATACAAGTGTTTTTCTTTCAGGAAACAAACCGCTTGTAGATATTTTACAGGAAGCTCTTTCAAGAGATAAAATTATTCAGGAAAAATCGAAAGGAAATAAGCTAACCAAAAAACAGGCAAGAGAAAGTGTAAAAGCATTTATTCAAATCATACATCATTATCGTGATGAATATTTGAGAGACCCAAAAGCACCGTATGACCACGTTGCAATCTTTGATGAAGCCCAAAGAGCGTGGACAAAAGAGCAGACGGTGAAATTTATGCAACAGAAAAAAGGAATTGCAAACTTTCAATATTCTGAACCAGAATTTTTGATTTCTTGCCTAAACAGACATCAAGACTGGGCAGTTGTGGTTTGTTTAGTTGGTGGTGGACAAGAAATAAATACAGGTGAAGCTGGAATTTCCGAATGGTTGTCGGCAATTAAAAATCAATTTCCTGATTGGGAAACAAGAATTTCACCAAATTTATTCGACACAGAATATGCTGCACAAACAGCAATAGAAGAATTGAAACAAAATAGTGAAGTTGTATTTAATGAAAATCTACATTTGGCGGTTTCAATGCGTTCATTCAGAGCAGAATATTTATCTAAATTAATTAAAGAAATTTTGGACATTGACGAAAATGCAAAAAACACATTAATTCAATTACAAGATAAATATCCAATCGTCTTGACAAGAGATATTGACAAAGCTAAAAATTGGCTAAAAGAGAAAGCAAGAGGTAGCGAACGTTATGGTATTGTAGTTTCTTCACAAGCATATCGTTTAAAACCTTTGGCAATAGATGTGAAAAGTCAAATCAATCACGTTAATTGGTTTTTGGACGGGAAAGATGATATTCGTTCATCTTATTTTTTGGAAGATGTTGCAACCGAATTTCAGGTTCAGGGCTTGGAACTGGATTGGGCGTGTGTAACTTGGGACGGTGATTTGCGATTTACAAAAGATGGTTGGAAAACATTTTCTTTCGTGGGTAACAAATGGCAGAATATTCACAAAGAAGTGAGAAGAAAATATTTGATTAACGCGTACAGAGTTTTGCTTACAAGGGCAAGACAAGGAATGATAATTGTTGTTCCCGAAGGAAACAAAGAAGACCACACAAGACAACCAGAATTTTACAATTTCACCTTCAATTATTTAATGAGTATTGGGTTTAAAACGATTTAGCTATGATAGAAAATTACTGGATAAAAGACCCAACCCGAAGTGAGGTAATTACCAAAACTCAGATTCCCAACAAAGGAAATTTTGATTTCTTTGCTACTTATTTCAATTTAATGGATAAAAAAGGGTTGTCATTAAAAATAAACGACAATCCAAAAATTGAAAAGGATAAGTTATTCACTAAAAATGGATTTGAGTATATTTTTCTTACACTTGATGGGATGAATGAATTTATAGTTTTGCCTAGTAATAATCTTCAAGGATTAGCTCAAAAAGTAATTTTAGAAATTGACAACTGTAATTCTGAAATTGATGTTTTGAATTTGATAATTGAAAAAATGTAAAATTTATATTTGAATTATTAGAATATCTTGTCCTAAAATAGGTTTACACCAAAACGTGTAAAAATGGATATAAAATGTAAAGTCATTTCAGGACTAAAATCTGGAAAAATCATCATTCAAAAGCCGAATAAATATTTTACAGATTCGGAAAAACACCATATTCTCCAGGTATTTATGAGTTCGGGTTGTACCAAGGACATGAAGTGACAAAAAGATTTGTAAAAATCTAAAGACAGTATATAAAAGTATGACGTTGAGATTTTTATTTGTCGGGTAGTTACAGAATGAGGTATAGTGGAATACAATATAATATAATGTTAACATATTGTGTATACCTGGATAAAGATTATAGTTTTCAGTCTTCGTAATACGGAACCGACAGGTAGAATAAAGCTTGAAATCAATTTCATTTATGAATCATTGATTCCACTCCAAAAAGTAGAAACTATCATATCATGTTTAAATTGAAATAAATCATCATTTTTATTACATTTAAATTCAATTTATTATATATCTTAATTATATGTAATATGTATAATAATTTGCTATTTCGGAGTGGACTCATTATAGGAATGTTTTATACCAGGATTAGGTATTATCGACAAAAATCCAGAAGAGCATTATATACATCCCGTACTGGAAGCCCCATGACATTGCTGTAGCTACCACGTATAGCATTCACTTTGCACAGTCCGATCCAGTCCTGTATGCCATACGATCCCGCCTTGTCAAAAGGTAGGTAATTGGTTATATAATAATTGATTTCGTCATCACTTAACCGGTCAAATACAACATAGGTTAGCGTAGTGAATGAAGTACATTTATGCTTGGACATCAAACATACACCTGTAGCCACACAATGTTCACGACCAGAAAGTTGTCTCAGCATATTGAAAGCGACCATATGATTTTCAGGTTTGTTGTATATCTTGTCATCCAGTATTACTACGCTGTCAGCAGTGATGACTATCTCGTTGTCAGGTAGTGTAGCGTACAGGGCGTTTGCTTTTTTGCGGGCAAGGTATTCGGCAACTTCCAGAGAAGGCATGTCATCACTAAAGCTTTCATCAGTATCCTTTGTCCTGATCTCAAATTTAAAACCCGCTTCAGAGAGTAATTGGCTGCGTCGTGGAGATTTGGAACCCAGGACGAGTTGTATGTTTTCAAATTGATTCATTTCAAATAACTGTTCAGGAAATAAAAATAATACTTGCCATACCGGTTACCATAATCAGCTTTATTAATTTGCTGATCCGGCTAAAATCTTTGGGAAATTGGGATGGTATTAAATAATAAAGTAGACCAGCAAAAGGAACTATTACCAATCCCACTATATATATTATATAAGATTTTGGAAACATTGAACTATTCCTTCCAATCCAGTAAAACAATATTATGACTAATAATACCACTAAAGATATCAACGTTCTTTTTGTCATATTTAATCCATAATGGATTGGAAATGTGATTAAACCGGATTGAATATCGCCTTCTGTATCCTCGGCATCTTTAACGATTTCCCGGATTAAACTGGATAAGAATACAAAAATCATGTAGAAAATGAGAGTTGATTTCAGATGAGAAGAAAGTGTATGATCGTTTGCAAATTGTGCAAAGCCCAATATACCAATCGTACCTGCTGTAAATAGACTAATCAGAATATTGCCGGCTAATACTGTTGATTTAAGATACCTAGAATATAAATACATACACCATATTCCTGTAGGATAGATTCCTATATAGTTCCAGGTATTGCTTTTATAAGCAATATAAACGGACAGTAAAGCACCCGTTAATAATAATATCAAATAATAAAAGTATCCGAAATATTCTGATATGCCTGTGCCAATATATTGTTTTTGAGGTTTGTTATGCGCGTCAGTTTCCTGATCAATGATGTCATTAATAAGATAGCCGGATGCAGCAATGATAACAGTACACAGGACAAATAATGGGAATAATATTCCCTTCAAAGTGACAGATTCGGATAAAGGAATGATAAGGTAATATTGAAAAACAAATTGTGTAATGCATATTATCAGCAGATTAAGTGGTCTTAATACAAGCAGATAAGCTAATGCTTTTTTTAGAAATTCCATTTACCCTGTTGTCTCATTACTTTTTCTATGATTTCCCTGACACATCCATGTCCACCTTTCTTAGATGTAATGTACATTGCTTTTTGCAGATTTTCAATGGCGCCGTCTGAAGGAGATACTGATATTCCCGCATGGGGATAAACACTTAAATCGGGTATATCATCACCAAAATACAGAATTTCTTCATTCTTAAGGCTGAGTTTGGATTTAAAATCAAAAAAAGCATCTGTTTTTTGAGCTACGTTATCGTAAATATGCTTAATACCCAAAATTTCAAATCGTTTTCTAACTCCTTCTGAACGCCCTTTTGTTATTATGGCAATATTATAACCGGCTTCCAAAGCCAATACCAGTGCCTGACCATCACGTGTGTGCATAGTGCGTATAAAATCGCCATTTTCCATAACAATAACTTCACCATTGGTGAATACGCCATCTACATCAAAAATGAAAGTTGTAATCAGATTAAATAAAGCGTGATCCATAAATCTTTACTGATTATGCCGCCATTCATGAACCCACAAGGTCTGTATCTGCTCTAAATGGCCCTCATTGCATTCTTCACGGGTACCGGTAAAGTTAGGTAATTCCAGAACCCACTCTATTAATTCAGTAAAACGTATTCTGTAAATTTTAGATTCATCAAAATCATCCCCGAATTTATCATAAAGTTGAATGCTGATATCTTCATGATCACTCCAACTTATTGGAAAATTGTCTATGTCGTCAAAAGCCATTTAGATAAAATATTTAAATTTTAAGAATTATTATTACAAAGGTATACAAATATTGTACATAGTTCATACTATAAATGTCTTTATATTGTCTCTTTCCGTAACAAGATTGACATAACTATAGTTTATACAACCTTTTTTATTGATGTCATCATGGAATGTGTTTGATGGTACTGTTGATATCAGATATAGCATGTTCATATGAGTTAGTTTATTTTTTTGTTATTTTATAATTAACAGATAATCAGGCTATAATATGTATATTGATTGAAAAATATCGATTTTTAATATTTTTTTTATCAAAAATGTTTTTTTATCAGAAATAATGAATTACCTTTGCATCGCTTTTGGAAAAAGTATTCAGAAGTAATTAGAAAATTGAAACGTTTTTAAGAATAAATGCCAGTGTAGCTCAGTTGGCCAGAGCACGTGATTTGTAATCTCGGGGTCGGGGGTTCGAATCCCTCCACTGGCTCTTTTGAGAGAGGGGATCCGCCGAAGTTGGAGAGTCGGGGCAGACTGTAAATCTGTTGTCTAAGGCTGAATAGGTTCGAATCCTATGATCCCCACTATTCTCCAAAAAAGAGTGGATAAATTATTGCGGAAGTAGCTCAGTTGGTAGAGCATCAGCCTTCCAAGCTGAGGGTCGCGAGTTCGAGTCTCGTCTTCCGCTCTAAAAATGAAGAAGAGCAAACAGGCATCAAATACAAAGGCCGATGTAGCTCAGGGGTAGAGCACTTCCATGGTAAGGAAGGGGTCAAGGGTTCAAATCCCTTCATTGGCTCAGTTTTTTATGTATATCATTTTTTACAAATATAATTAAGTTTAGAAAAATTTTCACTGATGGCTAAATCAACATTCGTTAGAACAAAACCACACGTAAATATCGGTACTATTGGTCACGTTGACCACGGTAAGACTACACTTACTGCTGCGATTACATACGTGCTTTCTGAATTGGGCTTTGCGGAAAAGAAAGATTATGATTCAATCGACGTAGCACCTGAAGAAAAAGAAAGAGGAATTACAATTAATACTTCACACGTGGAGTATGAAACAGCAAACCGTCACTATGCACACGTTGACTGTCCGGGTCACGCCGATTATGTTAAAAACATGATTATTGGTGCTGCTCAGATGGATGGTGCAATATTAGTATGTGCTGCAACTGACGGACCTATGCCTCAAACAAGAGAACACATCCTACTTGCAAGACAGGTTGGAGTTCCCGCGATTGTAGTATTTATGAATAAGTGTGACCTGGTTGATGATCCGGAGATACTAGAGTTGGTTGAAATGGAATTAAGAGACTTATTAAGCTCTTATAAGTTTGATGGTGATAATGCACCTATCATCCAGGGATCTGCAATCAAAGCGCTCGAAGGTGATGCTGATGGTAAGCAAAAGATTATGGATCTTATGGCTGCTGTGGATGCTTATATCCCAGCTCCTACAAGAGAAATCGATAAGCCGTTCCTTATGCCTATTGAAGACGTATTCTCTATTACAGGTCGGGGAACAGTTGCTACAGGTAGAATTGAAAGAGGAGCAATCAATACAGGTGATCCGGTTGAAATCATCGGTATGATGAAAGCTGGTGAAAAACCATTGACTTCTACAGTTACCGGAGTTGAGATGTTCAGAAAGATCCTTGAAAGAGGTGAAGTAGGTGATAACGCAGGTATCCTTCTAAGAGGTATAGATAAAAACGATATCAGAAGAGGTATGGTTATTATTAAACCAGGTTCTGTTACACCTCATGCTAAATTTAAGTGTGAAATATATGTATTGAGCAAAGACGAAGGAGGAAGACATACTCCATTCTTCAATGGTTACAGACCGCAGTTCTATTTCAGAACAACTGACGTAACTGGTGATGTTACATTGCCTGCAGGTGTAGAGATGGTAATGCCGGGTGATAACGTGTCTTTGGATGTACAGTTAATAAACCCGATTGCAATGGAAAAAGGTCTTCGTTTTGCGATTCGTGAAGGAGGTAGAACAGTTGGTGCTGGTCAGGTTACTGAAATTCTTGACTAATATCTTTCTGTTTTGACAATATATCAATCAAGAATTAAGTGCCTTTCATAGGGCACTTAATTTTTTGTTTGTAATATTATGATAGGGATGTAGCTCAATTGGTAGAGTGGCGGTCTCCAAAACCGTAGGCTGCGGGTTCGAGCCCTGCCATCCCTGCTAAAAGTTTGATAATTTTTCTGTTCTGATACAGATTTAAATAATATTATTCATGGATAATCTTAAATTATATCTTAAAGAAAGTTATGATGAATTAATGAATCATGTAACCTGGCCTACTTGGGAAGAACTTTTTTCGAGTGCCCGGCTTATAATAGTTTCAACAATTATTCTTTCTTTGATAATATTCATATTTGATTTTATTGCTAATCGTGCATTAACTTTTATGTACGAACTTTAGTAATTAAATACAACAGTCAAAATCATGTCTGAAGATAAAAAGTGGTATTCACTCAGGGTAGTAAGTGGTAAAGAAAAAAGTATTAAGGAACGTATTGAACTGGAAGTTCAACGCGAAGGGTGGAGTGAAATAGTCCCTCAGATTTTAGTACCTTCAGAAAAAGTTTATCGGATCAGAAATGGGAAAAGAGTTATTCTCGAAAGGAATATTCTTCCAGGTTACATTCTGGTAGAGGCTGATTCCAAAAAGTTTTCAGGAGAAATTATTCAGGTCATTACTAATGTAACAAATGTAATTGGCTTTCTTGGGAAAACCAACCCGATTCCTATGACGCAGGCCGAGGCAAACAGAATGCTGGGTAAGGTCGATGAATCTCAGGAAGAATCTGCAGCGCTAATTGAACCGTTTCTGGAAGGAGAAACAGTTAAAATAATTGATGGACCATTCAATGACTTTATAGGTGATGTCAAGGAAGTCAATGAAGATAAGAAAAAATTAAAAGTAATTGTTAAGATTTTCGGTCGTGGTACAGAAGTCGAATTAAATTATGTTCAGGTAGAAAAACAATCGTAAATTTATATATTGACTTTAGATCAATCGTGATGCTTCCCTAAGGTCTAAATTTATCAATAATTAAATAGAATTTTAAAAATGGCAAAAGAAATATCCACATATGTAAAACTTCAGGTGAAAGGTGGCCAGGCCAATCCAGCACCTCCGGTTGGACCAGCTTTAGGTTCCAAAGGTCTGAATATAATGGAATTTTGCAAAAGATTTAATGCTGAGACACAGGAACAGCAAGGTAAATTGTTACCTGTACTTATTACTGTGTATAAAGATAAATCCTTTGATTTCGTTATCAAAACACCTCCTGCAGCAGCTCAGTTATTAGAGTTGATTAAAGCCAAAAGCGGATCAGCAGTACCAAATCGTAACAAGATTGGTTCTGTTACATGGGATCAGGTTAGAGGTATAGCAGAAGCTAAAATGAAGGATTTAAATGCATTTACTGTAGAATCTGCCATGAGAATGGTCGCTGGAACAGCACGTAGTCTTGGTATTACTGTGTCCGGTGATGCACCATGGGGAACAGAATCCGCATCAGTTGAAAATTAATTTTTTATAACCGGTATAAGGGAGTCAATTTTTTGAATAAATTGACGCTACTACCTTAATATTTTCTAAATGGCAAAAGTAAGCAAAAAAAGGAAAGTTGCCGATGCTAAAGTGGATTCAACGAAGATCTATTCCCTTCGTGAAGCTGTAGCATTGGTAAAGGATATCAACACTACAAAATTTGATTCTTCTGTTGATATGCATGTTAGACTTGGTGTTGACCCAAGAAAAGCTGACCAGGCTATCAGAGGTACTGTTACACTTCCTCATGGTACAGGTAAGGTAAAAAGAGTATTAGTGTTATGTACACCTGACAAAGAAGCAGAAGCCAAAGCGGCGGGTGCAGATCATGTTGGATTGGACGATTATATCACTAAAATTAGTCAGGGATGGACAGATATTGATGTAATCATAGCTATGCCAAATGTTATGGCTAAGATTGGTCAGATCGGTAGGATTCTTGGACCGAGAGGTTTGATGCCTAACCCTAAAACAGGTACTGTTACTTTAAATGTAGGAGCAGCTGTTGAAGAGGTAAAAGCAGGTAAGATTTCTTTCAGAGTTGACAAATATGGTATTATACATTCTCCTATCGGACGTGTTTCATTTTCGCCTGATAAGTTAGCAGAAAATGCTTTAGAGTTGATTTCCACACTCGAAAAAATGAAACCTTCGACTGCCAAAGGTACTTATATGAAAGGTATCAGTATAGCAAGTACGATGAGTCCGGGTATAACAGTAGATACTAAAAACATTAAATAAACCCTTAAAATATATAGACAATGACACGAACAGATAAAGGTTTATTGATCCAGGAATTAAAGGAAAAATTTGAAAACGCTTCTTATTTTTACGTAACGGATGCATCATCTCTTTCAGTTGAGAAGATTAACAAATTGCGTAGAATATGCTTTGAAAAGGGCGTAGAAGTGAAAACAATTAAAAATACGCTTGCAATCAAAGCAATGGATGAGCAGGCTGATACTAAAAACTTTAAAGGTATATTTGAAGCTTTTAAAGGACAAAGTACTGTTTTGTTTTCAAATGACGGTAAATTACCTGCTGTGATCATCAGAGATTTCAGAGGTAAGGATGCAAAGCCTGTGCTTAAGGCAGCTTATATTGACTCAGACGTTTTCTTTGGTGATGATCAATTGGAAATACTGACAAAACTTAAGACTAAGAATGAATTGATAGGCGATGTAATTATGTTGTTACAATCACCGGCTAAGAATGTAATCAGTGCATTGAAGTCCGGTGGATCGACCATTGCAGGATTATTGAAAACCTTGGAAGAAAGAGGTTAATAAGTATATTTTTTTTAAATTGTTACGTTATAGCTTCCAACATTAACGAAATTATTTTTTAAACTTAAAATTTTTAAACCATTATATCATGGCAGATTTAAAAGCATTCGCAGAACAATTAGTAAACTTAACTGTAAAAGAAGTTAGTGAGTTAGCTCAGATTTTAAAAGATGAGTATGGTATTGAGCCAGCAGCAGCAGCAGTAGCAGTAGCAGCACCAGCAGGTGGTGGATCTGCAGAGGAAGCAGCTGTTGAGAAAACTGAATTTGATGTACATTTAACATCTTCAGGTGCTAATAAACTAAACGTTGTTAAAGAAGTAAAGAATATATTAAATCTTGGTCTTAAAGAGGCTAAAGATTTAGTAGATGCTGCTCCTAGCGTATTGAAAGCAGGTGCATCTAAGGCTGAAGCAGAATCCATTAAAGCTACGCTTGAAGGAGTTGGTGCTTCGGTTGACCTTAAGTAATTTGACTATTTTCACCCTTGGCTTAATTTCAGAACTTAAGCCGGAAAACAAGTGATATCTGGCTTAACCGACCATTGGTAGGTTAAGCCTATTTTCATTTCTGTTTTAAAAATATTTAGATTTAAAACAGTGTTCTTTATTTTACAAATTACGCCAAATAAATTTTTAAAGTATGACATCAAATGGAGGTGTAAATTCTGCCGCTAATAACAGGATCCTTTTCGGCAAAATCAAATTACCTAATCAATATCCTGACTTGTTGGAAATTCAGATTAAGTCATTTAAAGAATTTTTTCAGTTAGAGACAACTCCTGAAAATAGAATTGATGAAGGATTATATCGAGTATTTCAGGAAAACTTCCCAATAACTGATGCCCGTAATATTTTTTTATTAGAATTTATAGATTATTTTGTTGATCCACCCCGATATTCTATTGAAGAATGTATGCAGCGTGGACTCACTTATAGTGTTCCTTTAAAAGCTAAACTGAGATTGTCATGTAATGACGAGGAACACGTAGATTTCCAAACCATTGAACAGGATGTCTTTTTAGGGAATATACCCTATATGACCAGCAAAGGTACATTTTTGATCAATGGTGCTGAACGCGTAGTAGTCTCTCAGTTGCACAGATCACCGGGAGTATTTTTCAGTCAGACTTACCACCCAAATGGTACAAAAATCTATTCTGCCAGAGTAATCCCTTTTAAAGGAGCCTGGATGGAATTTGCTACTGACATTAATTCTGTCATGTATGCATATATAGATAGAAAAAAGAAATTTCCTGTAACAACTCTTTTACGTGCCATAGGTTTTGATTCAGACAGAGATATACTGAATCTGTTTGATCTGGCTGAAGAAGTTCCAACAGATATGGCTTCTCTTCAAAAAGCAATTGGTCGTAAATTATCAGCCCGGGTATTGAGAAAATGGACTGAAGATTTTGTAGATGAGGATACAGGTGAAGTAATCACTATAGAACGTAATGAGATCATTCTTGAAAGAGACGTTATATTGGATGAAGATAATATCGGGTTGATCGCTCAGGCCGATACGGATACTATTATTCTTCAGAAGGAAGATCTGGATGAAGATTATTCTATTATCTATAATACTTTACAGAAAGATCCGGCTTCGTCTGAAATTGAAGCTGTAACTCAGATATACAGACAGTTAAGAGGTACTGATCCGCCGGATGAAGAAACTGCCCGTGGCATTATTGATAAACTATTCTTCTCTGACAAGAGATACAACCTCGGTGAAGTAGGCCGCTACAAGATCAACCGAAAATTGAAACTAGATATCAGTAAGGAAACACTTGTACTGACTAAAGATGATATAATCTATATAGTAAAGTATCTGGTAAGTCTTGTCAATCAAAAAGCAGAACTGGATGATATTGACCACTTGGCCAACAGACGTGTAAGAACGGTTGGAGAACAATTGTATGCTCAGTTTGGTGTAGGTCTTGCAAGAATGACACGTACCATCCGGGAGAGAATGAATGTCAGGGATAATGAAGTGTTTACGCCAATTGATCTGATCAATGCAAGAACACTTTCTTCTGTTATAAATTCGTATTTCGGAACGAGTCAGTTATCTCAATTTCTGGATCAGACAAATCCATTATCTGAAATTACGCATAAAAGGAGAATTTCTGCATTGGGACCCGGTGGTTTATCCCGTGAAAGAGCTGGATTCGAAGTCCGTGACGTTCACTATTCACATTACGGACGATTGTGTACAATTGAAACACCGGAAGGGCCGAATATCGGTTTGATTTCCACATTGTGTGTACACGCCAAAGTCAATAAAATGGGATTCCTTGAGACACCTTACCGTAAGGTTCTTAATGGCAATGTCGATGTTTCTGGTGAAATTCAGTATTTATCTGCAGAAGCAGAAGATTATAAAAGAATTGCTCAGGCTAACGCACCTATTGATAACAAGGGAGCGTTTGTTAATGAAAGAATTAAATCAAGGGAACATGGGGAATTTCCAGTATTAACTTCTGAAGAACTTGATTTTATGGATATAGCCCCAAACCAGATTGTTGGGGTTTCTGCTTCATTAATCCCGTTTCTTGAAAATGATGATGCCAACCGTGCCCTCATGGGTTCGAACATGCAGCGTCAGGCACTACCATTGGTAAAACCAAGCGCACCAATCGTTGGAACTGGTCTCGAAGCCAAAGTTGCTGAAGACTCGAATATGCTGATCAATGCTGAAGGTGAGGGAGTGGTCGAATATGTAGACGCAAATGAGATTGTAATCCGATATGATAAGAGCGAAGAGGAAATGTTGGTTTCTTTTGAAGACAATGTTAAAAAATATAATTTAACAAAATTTATAAAGACTAACCAGGGTTCATGTATCAATCTTAAACCTATCATAAAGAAAGGACAGCGAGTAAAAAAAGGTAGCTTGCTTTGTGAAGGATATGCCACCGAAAATGGAGAACTAGCACTTGGACAAAACCTACAGGTAGCTTTCATGCCATGGAAAGGTTATAATTTTGAAGATGCTATTGTACTTTCGGAACGTGTTCTTAAAGAAGATATTTTCACCTCTCTTCATATTGAGAGTCATGAAATCGATGTTAGAGACACCAAGTTGGGAGAAGAGGAATTTACCAATGATATTCCTAATGTTTCGGAAGAAGCTACCAAGGACCTGGATGAAAATGGTATAATCAGAATCGGTGCATGGGTAAATGAAGGAGATATCCTGATAGGTAAGATTACACCCAAAGGAGAAACAGACCCTACTCCTGAAGAGAAATTGTTGAGAGCGATTTTTGGAGATAAAGCGGGTGATGTCAAAGATGCATCATTAAAAGCTTCACCTTCAACTGAAGGTATCGTTATTGACAAACAATTGTTTGCAAGAGCCAAGAAGGATAAGCACCAGAAGGTTCAGGAAAAAGAATTGTTATCAAAACTGGAAGATACACATGCCATTAACCTGAATGAGTTGAAAACGATTCTGATCGACAAATTAATGACTTTACTGGATGGAAGAATTTCAGAAGGTGTAAGAAGTATATATAAGTCTGAACTTGTACCCAAAGGAGCAAAATTCAATGGTAAATCACTAAAAGATCTGGATTATACAACTGTCGACTACAGTGGCTGGACAAACGATAGTCATGTAAATGGCCTGATTGCAAGATTGCTTCATAATTATATTATAAAGTTGAATGAAGAATTAGGCAGGTATAAGCGTGAGAAGTATAATATTAGTGTTGGGGATGAGTTGCCAACAGGAGTACTCAAACTCGCTAAAGTATATCTTGCGAAAAAACGTAAACTGAGAGTAGGAGACAAATTGGCTGGTCGTCATGGAAATAAGGGTATCGTCTCCAGAATAGTCAGAGAGGAAGATATGCCATTCCTAGATGATGGAACACCGGTTGATATTGTATTGAATCCATTGGGAGTTCCATCAAGGATGAATCTTGGACAGATATTCGAAACTGTACTTGGATGGGCAGGTAAGAAAATGGGCGTAAAATTTGCAACTCCCATCTTTGATGGTGCAACGGTTGAAGAGATTGAGGAATATATCAAGCAAGCAAATCTTCCTTCTTATGGTCAGACATATTTGTATGACGGAGAAACCGGAGACAGATTCCATCAGCAGGCAACAGTGGGTGTTATCTACATGCTTAAATTATCTCACATGGTCGATGATAAGATGCACGCAAGATCTATAGGTCCGTATTCTTTAATCACGCAACAACCGTTGGGCGGTAAGGCACAGTTCGGAGGTCAGCGTTTTGGAGAAATGGAGGTATGGGCTCTTGAAGCATATGGAGCAGCCAATATACTTCGGGAATTATTGACTATCAAATCAGATGATATTATCGGTAGGGCAAAAGCATACGAAGCTATTGTTAAAGGAGATAATATTCCTGATTCCAATATTCCTGAGTCATTCAATGTATTGGTTCATGAATTGAGAGGTTTGGCTTTGGATATTAAATTTGATTGATAAATAATTCTTTAAAAATTATATAATTATTTAATATGTTAAAAAGGAAGGGAGTAAAACCAACTAAAGGCTTCGAATCGATAACGATAAGCCTGAGTTCACCTGATGAAATTTTAGAGAGATCATATGGTGAAGTATTAAAACCCGAAACCATTAACTACCGTTCATACAAACCAGAAAGAGACGGTTTGTTTTGTGAAAGAATTTTTGGGCCTGTAAAAGATTATGAATGCTATTGCGGCAAATATAAACGTATCCGTTATAAGGGAATCGTATGTGACAGATGTGGTGTGGAAGTTACTGAGAAGAAGGTGAGAAGAGAACGTATGGGGCATATCAAGCTGGTAGTTCCTGTCGTACATATTTGGTTTTTTAAATCATTGCCAAATAAAATAGGGTACATGCTTGGGTATTCATCCAAAAAGCTTGAATCTATAATCTATTATGAGCGGTATGTTGTTGTACAACCTGGTATCAAAGAGAATGAAATATCAAAACACGATACACTTACAGAGGAAGAGTACTTCGATATACTTGATACATTACCTAAAGACAATCAATTGCTTGAAGACACTGATCCTAACAAATTCGTTGCCAAAATGGGAGCTGAAGCTGTAAGGGATTTGCTCGAAAGAATTAATCTGGATGAATTGTCTTTTGAATTGAGACATCAGGCTGCAAATGAAACTTCACAGCAAAGGAAATCAGAAGCATTAAAGCGTCTTCGTGTTGTTGAAGCTTTTAGAAGCGGTATGAAAACAACAGAAAACAGACCTGAATGGACAATTATTCAGTTTTTACCTGTTACACCACCTGAACTGAGACCATTGGTACCATTGGATGGTGGTAGATTTGCCAGTTCTGATTTGAATGACTTGTACAGAAGAGTTATAATCAGAAATAACCGTTTGAAGCGACTGCTAGAAATCAAAGCTCCTGAGGTTATCCTCAGAAATGAAAAAAGAATGTTACAGGAAGCTGTAGATTCTTTATTTGATAACTCCAGAAAATCCAATGCCGTTAAAGCAGAAGGCGGAAGGTCGTTGAAATCCCTGAGTGATGTACTTAAAGGAAAGCAGGGACGTTTCAGACAAAACCTTTTGGGAAAACGTGTTGACTATTCAGGACGTTCGGTCATAGTTGTTGGACCTTCTTTGTTATTGCACGAATGTGGAATACCCAAAGGAATGGCAGCTGAATTATTCAAGCCATTTGTCATCAAACGACTGATAGAAAGGGGAATAGTAAAAACAGTCAAATCAGCTAAAAAACTTGTAGATAAGAAAGATCCGGTTATTTGGGATATCCTCGAGAACATTCTTAAAGGGCATCCTGTATTACTTAACCGGGCACCTACACTGCACAGACTGTCAATACAGGCATTCCAGCCGCGATTGGTAGAAGGTAAGGCTATACAATTGCATCCATTGGTATGTGGGGCATTTAACGCTGACTTTGACGGAGACCAGATGGCAGTTCACGTACCATTGGGGCATACAGCAATTCTTGAAGCTCAGATGCTGATGCTTTCTTCCCATAATATGCTCAACCCACAGGATGGCTCACCGGTTACACTTCCATCACAGGACATGGTTTTAGGATTGTATTATCTTACAAAATCTAAAAAATCCGTAGGTGATGTGAAAGTAATGGGAGAAGGCAGAACATTTTACAGCGAAGAAGAAGCTATAATAGCATTCAATGAAGGAAAAGTAGAAATGCATGCTATAGTAAAGGTCAGAGTCAAGCAAGAAGATGATGAAGGAAATTTGGTAAGGAAATTGATGGAAACGACAGTCGGCAGGGTATTGTTTAATCAATCTTTTCCCGATAATCAGCCATTTGTCAATCAATTGATGACGAAGAAAAATCTTAAAAAAATCATTTGGGATTTGCTCAATCGTACTGACTTTACTGTTGCTGCCAAGTTTTTGGATGATATCAAAAATTTAGGTTTCTATTGGGCATATAAGGGTGGTCTGTCCTTCAATTTAGGGGATTTGATAACACCGAGTATTAAAGAACAAACACTCCTGGAAGCACAGGAAGAGGTGGATGAAGTATGGGAAAACTTTAATATGGGACTTATCACGCCAAATGAAAGATATAACCAGATAATTGATAAGTGGACATTTGCCGATAATAAAATCACTGAAAACCTGATGCGGGAAATCGCACAGCACAAGCAGGGATTTAACTCTGTGTTTATGATGCTTGATTCTGGAGCCAGAGGTTCGAAACAACAGATAAAGCAGCTGTGCGGACTGAGAGGTCTGATGGCTAAACCAAGAAAATCAGGTGATACAGGAGGAGCGATTATTGAGAATCCAATCCTTGCCAACTTCCTGGATGGACTTTCTGTATTGGAGTATTTTATTTCCACGCACGGAGCTCGTAAAGGATTAGCCGATACGGCGTTAAAAACAGCTGATGCGGGTTATCTTACACGTAGACTCGTGGATGTTGCTCAGGATGTAATTATTACTGAAGAGGACTGTAATACATTGAGAGGTATCGATACCGAAGCACTTAAAGATGACGAAACAGTTACAGAATCACTTGCTTCAAGAATAGTCGGACGATATACATTATATGATGTTGTAGATCCGGTATCGGATACATTGATACTGGCATCAGGGGAATATATAAATCCTAAGATAGCAGAACAAATAGAGCAGGCTGGAATTGAATCTGTAACTATCAGATCGGTACTTACCTGTGAAACCAAAGAAGGTGTTTGTACAAAATGTTATGGTCGTAACCTGGCTACCGGAAGGATCGTAGAACAGGGTGATGCTGTTGGTATCATCGCAGCACAGTCCATTGGTGAACCGGGTACGCAGTTAACATTGAGAACCTTCCACGTTGGGGGTATCGCTTCTGTATCCAAAACTGAATCAGAAATTACTTCCAAATTTGACGGAATTGTTGAGTTCGATAATATCAAAACAACATTGCCTGAAGGTGAAAGCGGAACTAAAGTAGTAATTTCCCGTTCGGGAGAAATCAGAATCGTTAATCCTGAAACAAAGAAGGTTTATAATTCATATTTTATTCCTTATGCATCCAATCTGGCTGTAAATGATAAACAGGTTGTTGCCAAAGGCGATACAATTTGTTCGTGGGATCCATTCAATAACCTGATTATTTCAGAATTTGGAGGTATTGCCAAGTTTGAAGATGTTGAGGAAGGAGTTACATTCAGAGTGGAAAGAGAGGATCAGACAGGTTTTGCAGAGAAAGTAATCATAGAATCAAAGAACAAAAAGAAAATACCTGTTATTAAGATTATTTCCTCAGCTGGTGAAGAACTTAAAACGTATAGTTTGCCGGTAGGAGCCTATATCTCAATCGAGGATAATGACACTATAGTACCAGGTCAGAAGATTGTTAAAATCCCAAGAAATGTAGGTAAAATCCAGGATATCACGGGAGGTCTTCCAAGGGTTACGGAATTGTTTGAAGCGAGAAACCCTTCCAACCCTGCAATCACAGCAGAAATTGATGGAATTGTTACCTATGGTAAGATCAAAAGAGGAAATAGAGAATTGTTTATTGATGACGAGAAAACGGGGCAAAAAAGAAAATATCTGGTACCGTTAACTAAGCACCTCCTGGTTCAGGAAGGTGATTTCGTAAGGGCAGGAATGCAGATGACCGATGGAGCAGTAGCACCTATAGATATTCTGAATATCAAAGGACCGTTTGCAGTTCAGTCATATCTGGTGAATGGGGTTCAGGAAGTATACCGTTCTCAAGGTATTTCTATCAATGATAAGCATATAGAAGTCATAGTAAGACAGATGATGAGGAGAGTTGAAATAGTAGATCCGGGGGACACTATCTTCCTTGAAGGCGAAGCTGTTGACAGACATGAATTCAATGAGCAGAATGATGATGTCTTTGATAAAAAAGTAGTTGTGGAACAAGGTGATTCTGCTAATTTGAAAGCAGGTCAGATAGTTTCTATTCGTCAGTTAAGGGAAGAAAATTCATTACTGAAGAGGAATGATAAAAAGCTGGTAGTAGTAAGAGATACTATTCCCGCTACATCCAACGTACTACTACAGGGAATAACACGTGCTTCTTTGGGCGTGGATAGCTGGATATCTGCTGCCTCATTCCAGGAAACCACTAAAGTACTGAGTACTGCCGCAATAGCTGCAAAAAAAGATTCTTTGAGAGGCCTGAAAGAAAATGTGATTGTAGGAAAGAATATTCCTGCAGGTACAGGATTAAGAAAATTCAAGGAACTTCAGATTGAAGTGGAGAATGAATATGAGGTGATTTAACCATTATTAGAAAAATAAGTCAAAAAAAGACAGGTATAATATAATATTCCTGTCTTTTTTTTTATTAGAAATTTTACAAATGTTTTTGCTTTTTCAGACTAAAATAGTTATCGTTTAATACTTTTAAATCAGGTCCATTAAGCAAAATCATAGCATCGGCAATGGCAGGTTTTATTAACGCAGGAAACAAGAATTAATTTTTAAAGATTGACTTTTTTGTATGTAATCTTCTAATGACTAAAGAACCTGAACTTTTGTATTCTGTTGTATATTTATGCGGTTGAGATCTTCAGTATTTTTATTCATAAAAGTGTAAATCCGGATATTTGTACTAAGGTATTAAAAATTATTATGCCGATATATACGCTGAATAGATTAAAATATGTAATTTTGAAGTCAATTGTATTTGATCACATATAAGAAAAAATTTCATCACTGTGTTTCCCTTTTGATCATTTAAAATAGTTTCTAAAGATGAGTTTGTTAGATTTTGCCAGAGTAATTATATATAGGTTTCATGAGAAGGGTCTTGAAATATTTTTGATTAATAATGAAATGGTAAATGATGCTGATATCTGGCGTATTCCTCAGGGATTGGCTAAACAATGGAAAGATGAAGGAAGATCTGTCATCGATCTGGACGTTTATGAAGATGAAGAAGGACACAATATACGAACTATAGCTATTGAGGGAGACTGGCATGATATCCCTTCCATACGGGGGATGCTTAAACACGACATCAAACTGGTAAAATCCATCGTTAAAGAAAATCTGCCGGAAAGCGAGAAAGGTGCTTATTTTGCTATCAGGGAAGCTTTCAAAAAAGTTATGCCACAGGAGTACAAAGCACTTAAAGAATTGAAAGAAATCTTATTTGACAGGAATACTGTCACTAACATATAATTCTTGAATAAGAATGGATTTTGAAAATTCAGCACTAAAAGGTACTGATTTTAATTGGCCGGGAGTACATGAAGTATACCATGGTAAAGTAAGAGATGTATATTTTCTGGATGAACGTTTAGTCATTGTTGCTACTGACAGAATTTCAGCTTTTGATTACATTCTTCCAAGACCGATTCCCTTTAAAGGGCAAGTTCTCAATCAAATTGCTGCATATTTTCTTAGAGCTACTAAGGATATTGTACCAAACTGGCTTGAAGCTACACCTGATCCTAATGTTAGTATAGGCACAAAAGCGGTTGCTTATCCTGTCGAAATGGTCATAAGAGGCTACCTGTCCGGGCATGCCTGGAGAATATATAAATCAGGTGAACGTATAATATGTGGTGTACGTATGCCTGAAGGCATGAAGGAAAACGATCCTTTCCCAACTCCGATTATTACACCTACTACCAAGGCAGCTGTAGGACATGATACGGATATAAGTAAGGAAGAAATATTGTCTCAACACATTGTTTCAGAGGAAGATTGGAATTCGTTGGAATCATTTACACATAAACTCTTTCAAAGAGGTACAGAAATGGCGTTAGAAAGAGGACTCATACTGGTAGATACAAAATATGAGTTTGGAAAGGCTGATGATAAAATTATTTTAATAGATGAAATACATACACCCGATAGTAGCAGGTACTTCTATAACGAGGGATATACTGAACGCCAGGATAAAGGAGAACAGCAAACGCAATTGTCTAAGGAATTTGTCAGAGAATGGCTGATGGCCAATGGTTTTCAGGGTTTGGAAGGGCAGCAAATGCCATTTATGGACGATGCATTCATAATGGAAGTATCCGCACGGTATATTCAATTGTACGAATTAATAACTGGACAAACCTTTAATAAGGCGGATGTAAGCCAGATAGAATCCCGTATTTACAATAATGTACTGAGCTATCTGAACATACTTAAATAGCTTTCTGTCGAAATAATTCTTCATTCATTTCACAAGTACAGAAAGTCAAAGTTTTATATTTTAGTAAGAAAATTGAATCTGAAAGTATCCCTACTTACGGGTGTGCATAACAAATTGCACAAAATTTTGATAATATAATATTCCCGATTATGCAAGTAAGCAACTAAAAGCGAAGTAAGTCATTTTTTCTTAATATTGATAATAGCTATTGATTTACGCTATATGAA
>JADZFD010000051.1 GCA_020850225.1 Saprospiraceae bacterium
CGCTGAATTTGTCTCAACAGACCAAGTGTAGTATTATCTATTCTTAAAACCATAAGACAAATATACACATATTATTATTTTATATGTATATTTTTTTCGCATTTTATTTTATACTTGGTATAAATCAGTATACTTAAACAAAAATGGGAAGAACATTTAAAATGCCTTCCCATTAAATATTGTTAAAATCAATTAAAATTTATTTCTTAGCCGATTTCAAAGACTTCCTGCTTGTTAATTTAAGATCTGAACTTAAGTCAGCCATGATAGGTGCCGAAATAAATACAGAAGAATATGTACCAACAAAAATACCAATCAATAAGGCAAAAGCAAACCCTTTAATGCTGGCTCCACCAAACATAAATAGCATCAATACGACAATAATTGTAGTGAATGAAGTCATCATTGTACGGGACAATGTTGAGTTAATGGCATCATTAATGATTTCACTGGATGGCTTTTGAATATTCAAAGTAAAGTACTCCCTTATCCTGTCAAAGATAATCACCGTATCATTGATTGAATATCCGATAACAGTTAGCAATGCAGCGATAAAATTCTGGTCTATCTCCAGTGTAAATGGTACTAATCCCTTCAATAATGAAAATAAGCCCAACATCATCAGAGAGTCATGCAATAATGCTACAATTGCGCCGACTGAGTACTGCCATTTGTTAAATCGTACCAAAATATACAGAAACACACCTAAAATCGCTAATATACCTGCTATAAAAGATGTCCTTTTTAAATCATCAGCAATGGTAGGTCCTACCTGAGCTGAGCTGACAATATGTGTCTTATCCGATCCTAATTCAGTATTGGAAAAGTCTTTAAGAGATACGTCTGTACCCGTTAGCGTTTTAACACCTTCGTGTAATTTAGCCAATACTTTGTCAGAGGTACCTTCAACAGCAGATTCGGTAACCAGATAAGATGTGATAACATTATAAGTATTTTTTCCATCTACCTGTTTGACAATCGGAGCTGCTGCAAAAACAGATTCCAAACCATTTCTTATCTTTTCAGCATCAACATTGGTATTATCAGCAAACTGAATATTGTATGAAAAACCACCATTATAATCCACTCCTAAATCGAATCCCTTTGTAAATATAGAAACTAAACCCAATAGTGTTAAACCTCCGGATATAATATATGCTTTCTTACGCATGCCTATCCAGTCAAAGTTAACATTCTTAAATGCACCTTTGGAGAAGCTGGTCCAGTATGTCAGATTTCTATCTTTACTCAACCACCAGTCAATAATTAGTCTGGATACAAAAATTGCCGTAAACATCGATGTTAATACACCAATAATCAAAACCACAGCAAATCCTTTGACAGGACCTAATCCAAAATATGCCAAAATTATGGCCGTAAGGAGTGTGGTTAGGTTACCGTCTATGATGGCAGAGTAGGAATGATGAAATCCATCAACTATAGATTGTTTAACGGTTTTGCCTAAGGCGAGTTCTTCTTTAATTCTTTCGTAAATGATAACGTTAGCATCTACAGCCATACCCATGGTCAATACTATACCTGCAATCCCGGATAATGTAAGTACCGTACCAAAGCTGGAAAGTGTACCTAAAAGTAAAAATACATTTATAATCAAAGTTAGAATTGCTATCAAACCTGCACCTGAGTAATATAACAACATGGTCAATACTACCATAACGGTACCCATTGCCAATGCATTTAAACTCTTGCTAATATTTTCTTTACCTAATGAAGGTCCGATATTGTTCTTCTGAACAATCTTAGTACGGGCTGGCAACTTACCTACTTCAAGTATACCAGCAAAATCGGTAGCTTCATCAACGGTAAAGTTACCTGTAATTGAAGAAGAACCACCTGTAATAGGTGTATTAACAGAAGGAGCAGAAACAACTTCGTCATCCAGTGCTATTGCTATTTCACGATTGCTGTCACCTGCTGCTTTTGTTGTCATCTCAGCCCACTTTTTCGCTCCTGTTGCATTCATTCTTAGACTTACTTCAACCTGACCATTAACAGGGTTTAATGCCTGACTTGCACTGGTTACAACATCTCCATCCAAAGGTGCTTTATCACTATTGGTTAATCCTTTGATTAAATACAAATAATAATTATTGGTCATCTTGCCATCTACATCCTGAGAAGGCTTGTAAGACCACATAAATTTAGCATTCTTAGGAAACAGGGCTTTTATATCTTCTCTTGCCAATAACTCATTGACAATTCTTTTCTTGCTCTTCTCTACCAATCCCATTACAGACATTGGCATATTTCCGTTGTTCAAACTCAATACACTCAATAATGCATTGGATGAAGTAGAAGTCGTATTGGTGTTAGCTACATCTTTAACCTGAACAGTATCGATAGCTTCTCCCAATTCATTAAATACTATTGAATCACGCATTGCAACATGCTGTGTAGAATCATTGGTAACAGAAGTACCACCTGATAATTTATCAGCTAACTGAAAAGATTGAAATATTCCGGCATCAGAATATCTGTACACGTCCCAGAATTCAAGTTTTGCACTTTTAGTCAAAAACTCTTCTGCTCTTTGAGGATTATCTATCCCCGGCATTTCCACTGCTATCAAATCTCTGTTAGGATCCAGAGAAACGTTAGGCTGAGCAACCCCTAACTTATCGATACGTTGTTTCAAACGTTCAAAAGTCAATTTTACAGTCTCTGTTGCTTTCTGACGTAACAATCTTGTTATGGTAGCATCATCAGTATCAGCCGTAATTGTACCTAAAGCTTCTGTTTTCTGAAAAAGCTTTGCAAGTTTATTTTCTCCTGCAAGTTTTTTATATTCCTGAACGAACAATGCTATAAAGTCAAGTTGTGACGACTTTAATGCTTCATTGGCATTGTCAATAGCTTTGAGAAATTCGGTATTATTGGCATTTCTTCCTGCCAATCCTTTCAGGAAATCGGATAAATCCACCTGCAAAAAGGCACTCATACCACCTTTCAAGTCCAAACCCAGACCCAACTGCTGTTGTTTTAATTCAGCGTAAGTATAGTTTTTGATAAAAAGAACATTAAATATCGGAATATCAGCTATAGAATCCAAATAATTGGACCTCAATAGTTTATACTCAGGAGTATTATCCTGAGCCGTTTTTCCTGTTATTTTAGCAGCATACTCGTCTGCCAATCTCTCCTGTTTATTCGTTGGAATAAAATATGAAAACTGCAATAAACTGATTGCAATAAACAATCCCAACAATACTTTTATTAAACCTTTTCCTTGCATGGTAATATAACTATCAAATATTTTTCAAAAAACAGCGCAAAGATAAGTTTTTTAATGAACTATTTGATTTTTGAATAAAACATAAATTGATTTTTTTATAAAAAAAATATAACTAACAGACATTCTGATAGTTACAAAATACTTTTTTTTATAAATATTATACTTTTTTGATACGTCTAACTTAATTTCATATCAATTATATCTGATAAAACTTATCATCTTCTTTAAATTGCACCTGGATCGCATGCATCAAAGACCCGATTCACATATGACTCAAATATGAAGAAAGTTTCATTCTTTATATTTGGGTTATATTTAAACTTAATTCTTAATTTAATTTAACACCTTATTTATAATCTTCTTTGGCTTCCATGAATCTTGGCCAAATATTATTATTTCTGTCTGTATCTGCCATTCTTTGTGAAGCGTCAATCTCCACTTTATCTATATCATTAATATTATTATTTATAAAAATGCTGAATCCTGTTTTGACCCATGACACCGGAGTATTCTCTTTAAAATCATGAAAAACGATGTCTCCCTTTTTTGATCCCCGCATCATATCCAAAGGTATATAATAATTCAACAAAGTACCATCATTCAACTTCACAGTAATGTCCAGCGGCATTGGAAATTGACCAATTCGCTTGATTATTAATTCGTTACCTCTCATTTCGACTATCTCATAATCAATCGTATCTGTCGTATTTACAAAATATTCCTTAAACCAATCCAGTTCCAGGCCACTCACTTTTTCCATAATCCGAATAAAATCATTCGGGTTTGGATGTTTGAACTTCCATGTATTAAAATAAACGAGCATTCCCTTACTGAATGCATCTTCTCCAATAATATACCTGAGTTGTTCTAAAAAGACTGCGCCTTTAACATATGAAGCAACATTATAGGCCGCATTGGTCGTATAATGATCAGCATGTGTGCTCAATGCTTCTTCATATCCTGTTTTTGAAAACTTGATGTAATCCCTTACAGAACCCAGGTGCGGATTGTCTTCATATTTACCCGGAATCAGTTTTTTCATTATCAGATGATTCATTACATCATCTGAAACATACGAAGTAAATCCTTCATCCATCCATGGATAAAGTAATTCATTGGATGCCAAAACCATTTGATACCATGAATGTACAAGCTCATGTACTGATACGCCTACCAGGCTAACCAAGCCTCTTTCACCTGTAATAAGGGTCGCCATAGGATATTCCATACCACCATCGCCTCCCTGGATAAAGGCATATTCCTTATAAGGATATTTACCGTATTTATTATTTACATAATTGAATACTTCTTCCATAACGGGAGGTAGTTTTTGCCAGTTTTCATCGGTTTTATCACCCGGCTGGTAGAAAAAACGCAATACAGTACCATCAGTCATTTTATGTACGATCTGTTTGTAATCCGGATCGGCAGCCCAAACGAAATCATGAACTTTATTTGCTTTAAAATGCCACGTCATCCTGGGGTTTCTCGATGCAGGTTCCTTATCACTGTATCCATAACCCACTTCTGCCTTATTCTGAAGATAACCGGTACCAGCAACTATATAATTAGATGGCAAGGTGATTTTAACATCAAAGTCTCCCCATATTCCATAAAACTCCCTACCAACGTACGGATGTGCATGCCAACCCTGATAGTCATAATTACACATCTTGGGATACCATTGAGCAAAACTGTATTCAATACCTTCAGCATTGAATCTTCCTGTCCTGCGTATCTGAAGTGGTAACTGGGAAATAAAGTCCATATCGAAGACAACAGATTTCCGGGGTAGAATAGGTTTGCTCAACGTAACTTCCAGAATTGTTCCAACCACTTTATATTTAACAGGTTTACCATTCATTTTCAAGGCTTCAACCTTTATAAATCCCTGTTCGTTCCATTTGAGTTTGGTTATCCTGTCTCCCACCCTTTTGTCGGGATCTATTATTTCTCTTGAACGTACATCCATTTCACTATTAGGTTGAAATGCATTCAGATACAAGTGGTAGAACACCTTATACAGGGTATCCGGACTATTGTTGTAATATTTTAATTTTTGTTTTCCGGTCAACTGATGCGTTTTGATGTTAAAATCTACATCCATCTTGTAATCGACTGCCTGTTGCCAACGATCCGGCTGTGCATTAACTACCTGAACTATCAATAATCCTATACTCAACGATTGCAAGAATTTCTTAATCATACTTCAAAAATGTCTTAAAAAAATTAAAATCAAGATATTGCATGCTATAACTCATTTGTGATATTATTTGTTGCATCAGCATAATCACTGGATAGCAGCGTTACTGACCGCCATCCGTATTTTTTATAACATATATACATAAACAGAGCTGCAGAAAGTATAAAACCAAACAGCATATCCCATGGATTAATTACAGTCGTTGAAAAAAGCGAATCAGTCTGTAATACACTCCCTTCATATGTTAAGAATACAGCACCGAAAATATTGGTTGCTGCATGGACTCCTAAGGCCAGTTCGAGGCCATCATCCATAACGGTTATGATAGCCAAAAATAGTCCTGCTGCGATATAATAGGTCTGCATTGTCCAGAATCCGTATTTTTCAACTTCTGGGTTCATGCCGTGTATCAAGCCAAATAACACACTTGAAATAAGTACTGCTATCCAAATATTTTTTGAGAAAAAATATAATCCCTGCATAATATATCCTCTGAAAAACAGCTCCTCAAAGCTCGTTTGAATGGGTAGAAAGATCAATGAAATAAGCAATAAAACTACGAATGCTCCACCTGACCCTCTAAAGACGTAAGAGGTTGGATCAATCCAGTAATTAATCAACTCAAGTATCAGACTCAAAATCATCCAAAGACCAAATCCAAAAACAATTTTATTAATATTGACTGGCCTGTTGGGTGTTACCAGGTCTTCCATTTTTTTTATGTGTAGTTGCTTTACAACCAACCAAAGTGTGATTACTGCAATAACAAACATAAGTATTAATAATAAAAATCCAAAGTTTTTATTAATTCCCAAAGCTTCAAAATTCATGTTTTTCTGAAATGATTCCAGTTCTTCCAAGCCATAATTAGGATCGTTAGATATTTTATAATACAAAACAACTGTCATCGGAATTTGTCCGAGAAAGTATCCCGATATAACTAAAGCTATTCCAAGCAAATATCTCCACCAGTCATTCAAACCTTTAAACACCTGATTCAGTAACATAGTATTATGTATTTTTTGATTTTTGAATGGTCAAAATTAATAAAATAAACATATACCTGAAATTCCGAATCAAAAAATATGATTCATAAATAAAATACAGGAGCATCATTTGCCTGATATATTACACCCTGGCCGATAGATGTCGCCTCATTTTGCTGCTAAATAATCGATTGGATTGTACTTTTGACAATCTATCAAGCAATAATCCCTGCTATTCAGGTAATTGGCTTAAATGATTACATTCCTGTAAATAATTAAACTTACGAATCTATAAAATAATATTAATATTTTTATTAACTTTGCCTGAATATTCATCGTCATAAATAGTATTAGAATTTAAAAAATCAGTTATGAGCTCAAATAAAAATTGGATAGTAGTAGTTGGATTGATGGTTTTTGGTGTTTTTGCAAGGTTGATTCCACATATTCCCAACTTTACACCAACCGAAAGTATAGCCATATTCGGAGCTGCTTATCTTGGATTCAGATATTTGTCTTATTTGTTGCCTTTAAGTTTGATTTTTATATCCGATTTTGTTATCAATAATACCATAGCCAGACCTTTCTTCCCCGAAAAATCAGGTATTATCTGGTTTGATTCATATATGATATACACCGCTCTTGCCATTGTATCCATTGTATTTATAAGTAAGCTGATGCTGAGAAAGGTTAATTTTAAAAATGTTTTGGCAACTGTAATCTCCGGTACAATCATTTTTTATCTGTTTACCAATTTTGCAGCTTGGGCAATGCCTGCGTCTATCTATCCGTCCCATCCGGGTGGGCTGATGATGGCTTACATAGCAGGACTCCCATTTCTTAAGATTTCTTTATTAGGTAATTTAGTTTTCAGTGGTATTATGTTCGGAAGTATGTACCTTATCGAACAAAAACTGGTTAATAAACAATCTACGATAGCGTAATTATTTTTCGTTTTTCATAGATAACATTAGTTTCGCATACTATTGAAGCGATTCAGTTAATCTTTAACTTTTAGTGTTCCGGTAGTTTCTACTATCAGTTCGGTATTTGGGTCGACTGTTATTTTTTTACATTCTGCAATCATACCAATTCCTACTATACATGCCGGAGTTCCGGAAGGTATCAGTACAGCATCATTTATTGTGGGTATATTACAATCCCAGTTACCTCCAGTATGCCAGTCATTGCTAACATTACCTGTCCATTGGATGATTCTCTGTTTGTTGAAAGCAACCTTGGTAACTGTGGATTTGGCACAAAGCCACTTGTCCGGATCAAAGGTCGCTGTCGTCGGACTGAAATTCAGTTTGTATGTAAATTCAGTTTTCCCGGGAGCATTCTGATTGAATACGACGAGTTCTGAAGAATTTCCATTACTGAATAATACAGGTACTGGCATTTCAAAAAAGACTCCCTGACCAGCTGAATGAGACTGATTGATTGTTACATATACTTTATCACAAATGGTATCTTTTGACCATTGAATATTGTAGTTTGGCCATCCTTCACTGTAATACCAGTCATTGAAAAACCCTGTCATATCCACACCTGCAGTAGTTTGAATAACATCAATCAAATCCTCAGTTCTTGCAGCACCATAGGCCAGATCAGGATCGTGCAGATAATTGTACAACGTTTCAAAAAATAGTGTTTCACCCAATACCCATCTCAACATATGAACTATCAATGCTCCTTTATTATATGTTAGCCGGGTATTAAATATCCGATTTACATCCGTTGTGTCCGGCACATAAGTCGAACCATAATTAATGGATGTTACACTATTAATCTTACTTGCCTTCCAGTTATACCAAGTCTGGTCACCAAGACCCTGTTCGCATGTCAAACCTTCGAGATAAGTGGCAAACCCTTCATTGAGCCATATATCGTGCCACGATCCACAGGTCACTTTATCTCCAAACCATTGATGTGCGAGTTCATGAGCCATTAAATATTTGGAAAAACCACCCATAAAACTCATGGTACTATGTTCCATACCACCACCAAATCCGCACTGCGCATGTCCATACTTCTCATTGTGATACGGATATTGACCAAATTTGGATATAAAATACTGAAATATCGGAATAATATTTGGGGTTTGATTTTTAGCAGATGTATTACACGGATATACATAATTCAAAACCTGGATTGTATCACCTGGTGCAACAGCCACCTTATCAATGTAACTCGTATAATCAGCTACAGCAAATGCCACGAGATATGCCGGAATGGGGTATTTGTGTTTCCATCTGTATGTGGTAATATTGCCGTTGGTAGTGGAATCTATCATCAAACCATTGGCACCAACCCGATACGGAACAGGACAGGTTACAATAATATCAACTGAATCGGCTTTATCAGTGAGTGATTCCTTACATGGCCACCAATTTTTAGCACCATAGGGTTCTGAAAGTGTCCACATGACTTTATTATTCTGACCCGAACAAACTGTAGTACCGATCGAAAAAGCACCGAAAGCATCCTGAACAGGTGTACCCTGATAATATACCGTTATGGAATCCAATTGAAATTGAGGTAGCGTACCGGGTAGATTAATATTCAGCGTTATGGCATCTGAAAAACTATAATTTGTGATTTTGCTGTTATGGTACCTGACAGAATCAACCGTCATATTATTGCGCAGATTAAACTGAATATAGTCAAAAGATGCTGCTTCGACATAGAAATAACAGGTGACAGCACCTGAAACATAACGTACAGCAGGATCGACATTCAGTTCCAGTCTGTAATACCTGACATCATAAGCAGGCATTATGCCTATAGGGTGGTATTCATTAAGACTATTGCCGGAAACTATCCGCAAAGATGCAAATACCACAAAAAAGGTCAGCATCAATCTTACCATAGGGTACTTCATCAGAATTCAGATTATAAAATATTAAAATATGAATTACTATTCAACTGATTTCTTAAATGAAGAGATTACTTCTTTTGTTTTGTATTCATACCCAATATAGAATATATAGGGCAAAAATTTATAAAACTGGTCGCAGCAAAAATTATTGCAAGAATACCCAATACAATGGCTGTTGTTCCTGAAATCCAATTCATGAAAAACATAATGGCAATCAAAACAGCAACAGATAGCCGAATCATTTTATCTGTTTGTCCCATATTCTGCTTCATAAAAACTATATTTATATTGATTATTGAAAATAAAACCATATCATATTCATAACTTTCAATTACATCAAAAAGTTTAATTTATTATATTTGCATAATTGTACAATTTAATTGAATTATATTTAGAGATATGTTTCCTTTTAAAAACCTTCCTACACTTTCTGTCGGTCCATATATGTTGATACCATTAAATGCAGATGATTTTGAAGCATTGTATCAGGCAGCTTCCGATCCTGAAATATGGGCTCAGCATCCCAATAAAAACCGCTATCAAAAACCCGTATTTCAAAATTTTTTTGATGGTGCCATTCAAAGTGGAGGTGCTTATAAAATTATCGACAAACGCAATGACGTTATTATAGGTAGTACGCGTATCTACGATTACAATCCTGAAGCCAACTCAATACTTATCGGATACACATTTATGACCAAATCTTACTGGGGCATAGGTGCCAATCCGATGATAAAACGGGTATTACTCGACTTTTTATTCCAGTATGTTGACATTGTTCAACTACATATAGGTGCTGATAACCTGCGTTCACAAATATCCATAGAACGTATTGGTGCTAACAAAGTAGATGAGTTGAAGATAGCTTACTACGGAGAGCCGGAACGCAACAATTATGTATATGAATTTAAGAAAAACAGATGGAAATAGCATCTTTTTGTCCGACGTTAACCAAAATCAAACTATAAAAAGCGAATAAACTATAATTTTACAAGTTTCCTGACTTCGACTGTTCCATCTTCAAACTGTACCTGTAAATAGTAGATACCCGCCGGCAATTCAAAGGTTTCGATTTCCAACCGTGAGCCTGAATGACTTTCGTTCATTTTTATAATATGCTGATACTGATCGTATAAGATATAAGCATTTACAGATTGTTCTGCCTGTATTCCTATCCAATCTGTAAATGGATTGGTTGATGTCAGGCTACCTTTTTTCTGACCAAGGTCAATTTCCCTGCATACCTGAATACTACAACCGGCTTCTTTACTATAAACTATCAGGCAAACTTTTTGTACTTTTAAATCGGTCACTGGTATATTAACCTCCTGTCCTTCAAAACTTCTGTTAGAATCGCCTATAATCCATTTGTATACAGCATCATCTGCATTGCTTTTTGCTACCAGAAAGAACCCTGAGTTCCTTTTAATAAAATCAAAATCTGCCTGTATCGGGCAATCAGAAGAATCATTAATTCTTACATCTATTTTTTTACATATGGTTATGCTGCAAATGTTGGAAAGGGTTTCCAGAGTTCTTGACGGAAGTAGTACTGTGAGGCAAACTTCATATGTTCCTGAAGCTTTGAATTTATGTTTGAATTCTTTACCGTTATAAGACGAGCCGTCACTGATCCTCCAGTAATATCTCGCTTTATCACCAGCATTACTAAATCCAACTGCATCGATTACACCATCAACCAGTGCTATTTTAAAATCGGCAGTCAGGCCACAAGGATTATTAACTTTATCAATCTTAATCTTCTGACATACCGTTTTGGAGCAAGACCGTATATCATTTACTGCTACTACAGGAAGTGCAACAGTCAGACAAACTTCATATTCTCCCGGTGTTCTGAACTGATGCTTAATCTCTTTACCGGAATATCCCGTTCCATCACTGATTTTCCAGAAATATGCAGCCCTGTCACCTGCATTACTGATTCCTGTGGCATGAAGTACTCCGTCCCTGATTTCAATTTTAATGTCAGCATCTATATTGCATGGCTGGTTGACTTTATCAATTTTCACCTTCCTGCATATTGTTTCGGAACATTGTTTGTTATCCGTAATATTGGTAAGCAACACTACTGTCAGGCAGATTTCATAAGTACCCGGTGCCTTAAATGCGTGTTTGAATTCTTTTCCTTTATATTGTGTACCATCGCTGATTTTCCAGATATACACCGCCCGGTCTCCAGCGCTGCTTGTTCCTGCAGCATATAAAATACCATCTTTTTCTTCAAATTTGAAATCAGGATTCAATCCACATGGATTATCACCATTAAATGGATTAACATTTTTGCAAATCGTTTCAGTACAGGAACTTATCGTAGCAGAAGCACTGGTCAAAACTGTCAGACAAACTTTATAATCCCTTTTCTGAGTAAACTGATGGTAAACAGATGCACCTTTAAGCTTAGTACCGTCTCCCATATCCCAAATAAACTGAGTCGTATTTGAATTTGTGTTGGTATGTGCTTCAAAATAAAATATTCCATCAGTAATTTTATATTCAAAATCCACTTCAAGATCGCACTCACCTGCATAATTACTTCCATCAGGATGATACGCTGTTTTAGTCGCAAATTCATCACTAATATGTATGCCCGGATATTCAATTGCCATCCCTGACAGGAAGGTAAAACCGGTCATAAAATAAATAATAGTGAAAAAACTGATTATATTTGGAATACATTTACTTTTCATAACTTCGATTTGAATAAGTTTCTAATATTTAAATATCCGCATACAAAGTTAATATAAATTATCCATACATAGTGTATTATTTTTATAAACAATATCTTAGTAACTGAAAACAAACAGTTTGCTTTATGAATATATTATATAATTTTTACATACAAACACTTTTAACACCCATTATCCGGTCTAATAAACTTAGCAGAATTGGTAAAATTATCAGGGTAATCTCAGCCATCCCAGTATTTCTTCCTGAGCTACTGTCCAGTAATTTTCATAATGTACCAGAGGAAAACGTACACGGGTCTGTCTGCCAACATTTTGCTGAACGATTTCAATCTCGCTATCCATTACCCTGGAAATGATCGCGATATGACCAAAACTATTGCCCTGACTTGGACCAAAAACGATGATATCATTAACTTTGGGTTTCGTGGTTCCGGCATTTTGATACTGAATCAGGCCTCTTTTTGAATTGAATGCACCATCCGGAAGAGATGTATTGAAATATTCCCTGGCATGACCGTATCCATTGGGCATTTTAAAATTAAAATATTCATAATAGTAACGCTTAATAAACTCTACACACTGATATTTCAGTCCGAGGTTATATCCATCCGGAGTTACACTCCTACCGGCAACGTGACCTATACGACCATTGTAATATATCTTTACGTTGTTAAAAGAGTCAATAGGCAATCCTACTCCTGAATATGTTTCAGCAGATTTTACATTGGCTGAGGTTTTGTTTTTTCTGGATTTTGATTTCTTTTTATCAGTTCTACCAGTTGATTCTTTTGTGTCATCCGCTAAAACAGATTCTTCAGGAGATTCTTTTGAAAATAAACCATTGATATCTATTGCTTTACTTTGTACTAGTACAACTATCCCAAAAGCAAGCAGCAATACTGCAACCACTATTAATGCCTGAACTCTGGATGTATCATCTTTTTTCATAACAATTTGCTGTCAGCAAAAAAAATTGGCCGGTTTCAAAAAGATACCAAACGTTTTACAGCCTACAAAAATTTTAAGGATTGAGCTAAGATCTACAATTTAAAAATATTTAAAGCTCTGACCACTATGTATCGTTAATAAAGTCTCGTAAATCAACGTTATCACACCTTCGATGTCCTGCTGATGTGCCATTTCTACCGTAGTATGCATATATCTTAAAGGCAGCGAAATAAGTACGGATGGTACTCCTCCATTGCTATATGCAAATGCGTCCGTATCTGTACCAGTGCTTCTACTTGCTGCTGCACGTTGAAATTTAATGTTATTTTTTTCGGCAACATCAATTACCTGTTGTAATAACAGATTGTGTACAGCCGGAGCGTAGGTTAATACCGGACCGAGACCACACTGTGTATCCCCTTGTATCTTATTATCGATCAAGGGTGTACTTGTATCATGTGTCACATCGGTTATGATAGCAACATGTGGTTTTATCGTATTAGCAATCATTTCAGCACCGCGTAAGCCGATTTCTTCCTGAACAGAGTTTACTATATATAATGAGAACGGTAGTTTTTTCTTATTTGTATGCAATAATCTCGCTACTTCTGCGATACAAAAACCGCCCATCCGATTGTCCAGTGCCCTTCCACAGTAATATCTGTCATTCAGTTTAACAAGTTCATCCTGAAACGTAATCACACAGCCTACATGAATATCCATTTTAAGCACTTCCTCTTTATCTTTAGCTCCTACATCAACGGTAATATTCTCGAGTGTCGGGCTTAGATTGGCATTTTTACCATGTCGGGTATGAATAGCCGGCCACCCAAAAACACCCGGAATAATTCCATTTCTGGTATGTACGTGTACCCGCATTGATGGTGCAATAACATGATCCGATCCACCATTTCTGACAACATAAATCATCCCGTTATCAGATATGTAATTGACAAACCAGGATATCTCATCTGCATGCGCTTCAATCACTACCCTGTAATCCATCCCCGGATTAATCACACCATAAGCAGTACCATAATTATCCAGATGCCATTCATCTACATAATCATTTATGTAATCTGTCCAGATTTTCTGACCAGAGCTTTCATAACCTGTAGGTGAAGTATTGTTTAAATATTGAAAAAGGAATTTCTCTGATTTCCTGTTAATCTGACTCATAATCTGAATTTTAAAAAGTGTTGATTTGGATTACTGAAAGTTCTGTGTATACCAGTTTTCCGGATTCTGATTCCAGGAAGTAAGAATCGCTTCTTCTTCTTTGGTTATATAATCGGATACCCTTGCTTCCTGAATCAACGTATTATAATTGGACAAAGAAAAGTAATTACATTGAATTTTTCTAAAATTCTCCCTTGCTTTTTCAAAGCCGTAATCAAAAACAGCAATTACCCCTAATATATTGTGTCCTTCCTTCCTGAGGATTTCCACAACTTCTATTGAACTACCTCCGGTAGAAATCAGATCTTCCACTACTATTATATTAGAATGTTCGGGTATCTCACCTTCAATCTGATTTTGTCTGCCATGACCTTTGGGTGCCGACCGTACATAGCAAAATGGCAATCTCAACGCATCTGCCAACAGTGCACCGTGTGCAATACCTGCAGTAGCAACTCCGGCGATCATATCTACATTATCAAAGCGATTTGCCAACTCCACCAAGCCAAGTTTAATGTTATCACGCACATCCGGGTAAGACAAGGTAATCCTGTTATCGCAGTAAATAGGAGACCGCATTCCGGAAGCCCATGTAAAAGGATTTTGAGGGTTTAATTTAATTGCTTTAATTTGCAACAAATTCTGAGCAATTTTATTTTCAATATTCATGAATCCTGTTTAGATGAATAAACCGCAAATGTATAAAATATATATCAATGAGGTTGAGGTTATTTTAAAACCTACCTCAGAAATCACACTCGATGATGTACTAAAAGATAAAAGTATCGTCGTCAACTATACCGGTATCAAAAAAGATTTGATGGATTATATTACTATTCCTGAGCAATATTTGAGATCGGAAAAATTGATAATTCACTACTCTGATTTTGACAAACTCAAGTCGGATTTCAAGTCATTTTATATGGAAATAGAAGCTGGAGGAGGACTTGTCCGAAATGAGTTTGGTGAATACCTTTTTATCTACAGACGTGGCTCCTGGGATTTACCCAAGGGCAAAATTGAATTGAATGAAACAAAAAAAGAAGCGACACTCCGTGAAATTTCAGAGGAAACGGGTATCAAAAAAATGAAAATTGTTGATAAACTGATTACTACCAGGCATACCTACCGTACCAACACTGGAAAACGCATCATCAAAAAGTCTCATTGGTATCTTATTGATTCGGTCAAACAACCCCTGGTGCCGCAGAAAAGCGAAGATATCGAAAAGGCAGTCTGGATGACTATGGAAAATTTTTTAAGCAAGAAGCGTAAAGTATATCCCAATATCCTTGATGTCATCAACTGTCGGTTAACAAATATCACAGAAAATAAAGTTAAAATCAATTAGATGCAACCTCAGAAATAAAATGGGCTTATCAAAATCATTAACGAATTGGGTAAAAAAGACTTTGGTCGTCCTCATTACAATTACGGCAGGATGGTTGCTCATCTATCGAATAATACCACCTCCTGTTACTATGACAATGATACAAAATTTACTTACTCAGGAAGGATCATTACAATACAGGTATGTAAATAACAATCACATCTCAGCTTTTACAAAAGTATGTGCCATGGCTTCTGAAGATCAGAATTTGCCATTTCATAAAGGAATAGATCTGGATGCTATAGGAAATGCTATACAGCAAAATAAATCCGGAAAAAAAACATTTGGCGCTTCGACAATCAGTCAGCAGGTTGCCAAAAATGTATTCCTGTTCCAAAACAGATCCTATCTGAGAAAAGTGCTGGAATTATATTTTACAGTATGGATTGAAACTTTATGGCCTAAGGATAAAATCCTTGAAATGTACCTGAATGTCGCTGAGATGGGCACGCTTATATTTGGCGTAAATGCTGCTGCAGAATATTATTTTAATAAACCTGCCAGCCAGCTTAACCTACGAGAATCCGCATCCCTGATTGCAATTCTACCTAATCCTAAAAAGTATAAAATCAAAAATCCCGGTAACTATGTCTCCGGTAGAATTGCACAAATCCAGTCTTTGTACCGCACACTTGATGGAAAAATGTATTTAAGAGAATTGTATGTTCAGGCTGACAATTCTCTGTATGATTTCTCTAAATATAATCGCAAATAATATTCTTAATTAAAAAGACTTCCTTACTGACTTGTTCCATTTTAAGAAATTTCGTAATTTTACCACAAAATAAAGATAAAACATGGGTAATCTTCCGGTAAAATACGGACTTTGGGCAGGTATCATCAGTATTATAGTTTCTGTGATATTGTATTTCCTTGACAGAGCTGTATATTTAAGCTTCAATGTTATACCACAGTATATTATACAGATATATTTTATGGTATATGTAGTATCCCTTGTAAAAAGAAACAACAATGATTTTATTACTTTCAATGAAGCTTTTAAATCTGGCTGGCTAACCTTTATACTGTCGACTACTATCATTGCACTATATACCTACCTCCTATTCAATCATTTGGATACATCCCTGAACGACCAGTTGAAACTCATGCAGGAGGATGCTTTCGCTACAGCTTCCAAGTGGATCAAACTTACTGAAGAGCAAAGAGAATTGCAATTGGATCTTATCAGGAATTCAAATCCTTATGACCTTAAAAGTCTCGCTGCTTTACCTGTTACTTATATGTTTCCCGGAGCAATAATCGCTGCGATTATTGCTTTAATCAAACGTAATGCTGCTGCAGCTTCCAATATAACCCAAGAATAATATACTGGTATGGATATCTCTGTTGTTATACCCTTGTACAATGAAGAAGAATCGCTGACTGAACTGCACGACTGGATAGTTCGTGTCTTGCACAAGAACGGATACAGTTATGAGATCATATTCATTGATGACGGTAGCAATGATAAATCCTGGGAAGTGATTCAAAAACTACATCAATCTAATCCCAATGTACATGCTGCCAGATTTCAGCGGAATTATGGCAAATCAGCCGGACTGAATGTCGGTTTTGAGATGTCCAAAGGCAATGTTGTAATAACTATGGATGCCGATTTGCAGGATAGTCCGGAAGAAATCCCCGAATTATATAAAATGATTCATGAAGAAGGCTATGATCTCGTAAGCGGTTGGAAAAAAATCAGGCATGACAATACATTTACTAAAAACCTTCCATCCAAGCTCTACAATAGTGTCAACAGGATGATATCCGGTATCCAGCTCCACGATATGAACTGTGGTCTCAAGTCCTATAAGTCTGATGTCATCAAAAATATCGAAGTATATGGCGAAATGCACAGATACATTCCTGTGATCGCCAAGTGGTCTGGTTATAGCAAAATTGGTGAAAAGGTGGTTCAACACCAGGCACGTAAATATGGCGTTTCCAAATTCGGTCTTTCCAGATTTATATACGGCCCTTTAGACCTTTTGACGATAATGTTTATGAGCAAATTCGGAAAAAGGCCCATGCATTTCTTTGGTGTAATCGGATCGATTATTTCCTTTACCGGATTAATGTTGCTGGTATGGCTGAGTGTTGATAAAATTCTCTTTAATACTACTGGTATTGCCAATAGACCTGCATTTTATCTGGGTATACTCATGGTTATCGTAGGTGTTCAACTATTTATAGCAGGATTTCTAGGCGAATTAATCAGCCGGAACAGCCCGGAAAGAAATGTATACCGAATCTCCGAAGAACTTTGATAATATATTGATAATTATAACAATCAGGATGCTAACTACCGATTTCTATCTTAGCTTTTCTTCCTTTATTTTTTGATCTATGGACAGGATTTCTTGAAAAACCTTTTCCATTTCTTCGGCAGGAATATCTTTGATTATAATCTTTTTATCAGCATCCAAAATAAACAATTTTGGTGTCGCCTTAATTTTCACCTTCATATTATAGCGACTGTACTCATCAGCCGTGTTGATAAAATCTCCCATTTTTTCCTTCTCCAATGCCGGCCAGCAAGTAGGCATTTTTTCTCCGGGTTTGGTACATACACTTATTAACTTTACTCCCTTATCTTTGTACTTGTTATAAAAATCAATTATGAATGGCATGGATTTCTGACAGTGACCGCAGTCAGGAGCCCAAAATAAAACAACTGTATAGGGTGATTGTACATCCCAAATCCTCACCGGGCTACCATCTTCCATGTATGTAGTTATGTCAGGCATTTTATTTCCGATCAGTACGGGGCGGAGATCATTGGCATTCTCACGCATTTTAGTCATATTCTCCTCTGATATCCATGGTGCTTTCCCTTTAAGATAATAGTTATCTACCAGATGAACGTACATCGCATCATAGCCTACCATCTTCATAGATGCATATTTGTTGAGAAATTCTGCCAGGTAATATCTGTAGATTTCTGAGTTATTTTCCAACTTGGAGAGAACAAAATCAAGTGCTTTAATCAGTGTATCCGGATGCTGATTAACTACTTTATTAATATATGTGTCCAGTTTTTGATGAAAAAACGGAGTACGGATCAAGGCTGGATTATTCATATCAATATTATCAAAATAATGCTCTTTATAGTAGTAGTACCTTCTGACCTTAATCGTATCTGCATGCAATCCTTCAAATTCAGGTACATCTATATCCGAGGAGCCCTTCAGTAATAAAGCTGTCAAAGAGAATGGATTCTTTTCTATCAGCTCATGCTGTGCTTTTTTTACTGCTTCATCCAGATCTTCGAAGGATTTTTGGTCTGTTACATCCTTTTGTCCGGCTTTCCTGGCTCTTTCTATTCTGGCACGCAGGGTATCTGCTTGCGTTCGCTTATCTTTGAGGTAGTCCATATATCCATAAAACAGATCATTCTCTTTACTACCTTTAAATTTTGTAGCACTATTTTCCTGATAATCTGTTGTCAATTCAAATTTTGGCTCTTTACCATTAATCATAAACTGGATAAAAGTATTACTCGGTTTCATAAGCAGCATATATACGCCTTGAGGAGGCATTTCTTTGCCTGACCATAAAAATTTTCCTTTTCCACTACCATACAACGTATCCTTGGCTATTTGTCTTTCCCCATAATAACTACCTATAATAAGCGTGTCACTCGTATAGTTTTTGATATTAAAGGTATATTCGAAACTTTGACCTGATACAAAACCAAGGCTAAAAAATGAGATAAGAAGGACTAAGCAGCTATCTGATATTTTCATCTATTATTATTAAAGTATTATTTTTGTAATATTTCAGTCAATGTTATCCTAAAAATGACATTGATTAAAAAATTTATGACAAAATAACATATATTTTTATCAACCCTATATATACATGTGTATGATTAATACTTTTTTAACATTGATCTATGGTAAACCAAAACCTTTTAAGGAAAATAAAATGGAAGTTAACAAATAAAAAGTTATTATACCCTCGATACATTTGAAATATAAACACATAAGTAATATATTGAAATTTAGAAACATAATCAAATGTGTGTCAATGCTTAAGAATAAATATGATTATTCATAAAAAATAATTTTTCTTTTAAAAGGATATTTTTAAAATATATTTCATATTTTTGCATCACTTTTAAAAAACGGAGGCTATAGCTCAGTTGGTTAGAGCATCGGATTGTGGTTCCGAGGGCCGTGGGTTCAAGTCCCATTAGTCTCCCACAAAGAACAGGCAATGTATTTCATCTGCCTGTTTTTTTTTGATTTTCACCAAGATCTATCAGAAGGCAGTACCAGACATGTTTTTCTAAACGTGTCTTACAGTATTATTACACGTATTTATGTCACATAGGTATAAACACCTGCAAACAAATTTGACTTTCTATTCTCCAATCCATATAATTCATGGTTTCTAAGTACTATTTGTACCTACTTAATTGTAAAAAAGGTACAGAGAGATAAGCCTTTGTGGGCTTTAAAATCGTAAAAACCAATTAGAGATGCTATAAGTACATCAGAAAGACTGCATGATTATCGTCACTTACGCTTATGTTTATCATATGAATCAGATAAAATGCTCGATTTCTAATTAGGATTAAATTGTCCGTAATGCACATAGCTTTCCAATCAAAATTAACAATGATTTATAATTAATTATAATATATATTTTACTGTATATCTGATATTTATGTCTTATATATATTGATTTAATGCTGCATTTTGATTATAATAAAAAGCACATAATAAGACAAAACAAACAAAGAATGTTTTAAATATGCTTTCAAAACCAGCACATCTTCATTTACATGTCAGATCAGATTGCTGTGACTTTAATCATTTTATGCGTTCACGCATAAATACGACTTACCAGTACTTCATAATTTTGCATTATAAAACAAAAAAATTAAACAATCATGAGACAATTATTCAATCTATTATTCATTGTAGCCGTATTATTTATGGTATCTTGCAAACAAAATACTGAAGGAACCTCAACCACAACTGCCATTGACCATTCAGCTGCTGTTGACGGTGTAGGTCAATCCAATGTTCAGGATGATGTATCCAACCCCAATGTAGTACAGGTAGCTGTTGGAAGTAAAGATCATACAACCCTGGTTACAGCTGTTAAGGCAGCCGGTTTGGTTGATGCACTAAGCAATGCCGGTCCTTTTACCGTTTTTGCACCAACAAATGCTGCCTTTGAAAAATTACCGGCTGGAACTGTGGAAGGCTTACTGAAGGCTGATAAAAAAGCTGATTTAACCAATATACTTGAATACCATACCTATGTAGGTGTACTGAATACCAACATAATGGGTGACGGTCAGGAATTTGACATGGTAAATGGCAAAAAAGTCAAAATCAGTGTTAAAGATGGCAAGTACTTTGTGAATGATTCAGAAATCGTTGGTACTGTAAAGGCATCCAATGGAATTATACACGTAATCAACGACGTACTTTTACCTAAATAGCAAAACAAAAACCATAAACACATAATATGAAAGGATCTTTTGGTAAAACTTACTGATATGTTGCTTTATGGTTTAGATTTTTAGATATAACTTTTTCATAAATTGCACTGTTTGAATTTCTGGCAAGACACTGTTAATTATTAGCAGCTTAGTTCTTGTCAGAAATTGGCAGTGTTATTTTTATTAGGATAGATCGGTAAACATTCTATAATTGTGTGTAGAGCAATGTATAAAGTATAGTATCTTACATCTTACATTTAAGCGTTACTTATTGCATATTTCTAATTAACATAAAGAATGTCAATCTCTAAAATCTACCCAAACATCAGACATTTTCCTTCATCAATTTTATTTTTTCTTTGAGGTAGGCTATCAGCATGTCCTTGCCTTTTTCATAGGATTTGTTATTATTGATAATCAGGTCGACCTTATTAAGGAATGGATGAATATATGCTTCAAAAGCCGGTAAAACGTGATTTTCATACCTATACAATACATCTTCAAGCGGATAGTTTCTTTCAACACGATCCCGCTTTATTCTTCTTATAATTTTCTGTGTATCTGTAGCATGAATGATGATACGCAGGTCGGTCATCTCAAAGAGTCTCGGTTCATTAAAAACAAACAAACCCTCCACAACAATGACCGGTGCCGGTTTTAACTGAATAGTCTTCAGTTCCTTCAGATTATTGTTGAATGTATACTCTTCCCGCTCAACTGCTATTCCATTGGTCAGTTTGATCAGGTCCAGAAAGTATTCATCCATGTTGATGGACTCCGGCAAATCAAAATTTTTGATACCATTTTCATCTTCCCTTTGCTGCTCTCTGGGCCGGTAATAATCATCCTGTGATAAAAAACATATCTCCTCCGGAGAAAAGTGTGCTTTAATATCCCTTATAAAGGATGTTTTACCGGAACCACTTCCTCCGGATATTCCAATGATAAATGTGTTGGCATCTTTGAGGCTCATACAGACAACTGAATTGGGTGAAATCTGATTTAAGAAGCACAAAATAACACATTATTTTTGAATTTTAACGTATATTTTGAATACATATATTAGATTTGAATACATTATATTTTAATAATCTGTTGATTAAAGTGCAAATATTTTATATGATTGCTGGAAGTTTCTGGTAAAAAGCGTTATATGAACAGATTTCACATTTTACCCATAACAAATTACCAGTCGTTTCTATTACATACTTTCAGGAAGTGAAACAATACCATATAAATCGTTGTTAACAAGTTAATATTAACACATTAACCAAATTAAAACAATCCGTATATGAGTTTAACAATCGGAGATAAAGCTCCATCATTTATATTGAAAAATACTGAAAAACAAGACATTGCATTAAGTGATTATGCAGGAAAAAATGTTGTTATTTTGTTTTTTCCACTTGCATTTTCAGGCACATGTACTACTGAACTATGTTCTGTCAGAGATACACAAGCCGATTATGATCATCTTAATGCTGAAATTTTGGCTATATCCGTTGATTCATTGTTTACATTAGGCAAATTCAAAAGTATAGAAGGATATAATTTTCAGCTATTATCGGACTGGAATAAAGAAACTGCCCTTGCCTACGGAGCCCTGTATGATGAGTTTGTGTTTGGTATGAAAGGCGTAGCCAAGCGATCTGCCTTTGTTGTGGATAAGGATGGAATAATCCGTTATGCCGAGGTATTGGAAAGTGCCGGAGATTTACCTAACTTTGCAGCGATAAATGAAACTTTAAAAGCATTAGCATAGTTATCATATATATTCTGATTAATTGTCTCAATCTACAATATGTATAGTACAAAGTTTGACGAACTGGAAGATGTATTAGTTGATGAAGAAAGCACAACAGGTCTTCAATCTCAATTGATTGTCTACAATGACGATTTCAATACCTTTGATTGGGTAATCAAATGCCTGATGGATATCTGCCATCACACTTCTGAGCAATCTGAGCAATTGTCATTACTGATACACTTCAAAGGGAAGGCTACCGTAAAAACGGATGCTTTTCCGGTATTAAAACCGATGAAAGACGCTCTGACAGAACGTGGACTTTCAGCCGTCATTGAATCTTTGGTCGAAGAATAGTCTTCATTTTATAAATACAGATCAATGTATTTATATGTGAATAAATAAAAAAAGGTGGTTGAAACAAAATTAACCACCTTTTTAAATTTCCACTTATGTATCCGTTCACACGTAATCTTATATGGTTTCCGCACCCTTTGCAGGTTGACAAGTCCGGAATACTCTGTATTGGCGGAGATCTTGATCCTGACACATTGATACTGGCATACAACTACGGGATCTATCCGTGGTACAATGCTGAAGACCCTATTATATGGTGGAGCCCAAAGCCACGATTTGTGATTTTTCCGGATCAGGTAAAAGTTGCTAAAAGTATGCATTCGTACTTCAATCAGCAAAAATACACCGTAACGTACAACCAAAACTTTGACGAAGTCATCCGTCAATGTCGGAATATATACCGAAAAAATCAGAAAACAACGTGGATTAGCGATGAAATCACTGAAGCTTATACCCTACTCTACGAACTTGGTTATATTACATCTGTAGAAGTATGGAATCGGGATGGTGCACTTGCAGGCGGGTTGTACGGCGTGCACATCGGTAAGGTATTTTACGGAGAGTCTATGTTCAGCCTTGAGAGTAATGCTTCCAAATTCGGATTTATTACATTATGCCGAAAACTTCATCAGGAAGGATATGATGTCATAGATTGCCAGCAGCCCAATCCCTATTTAGAGAGCCTTGGCGGACAATTCATATCGGGCAAATTATTTTTTGACATACTCAAAAGGAATAGATTAAAAGTATTGGGATACGACGAATCGTTCTAGACCTTTTATTTTTTCAGTAAATCTTAGTTGTTTCTTAGTATTCCTGTATGGTAAAACAATTAATACGATTTTAGTTCAGGTAAGCAGTATACATCCATACTAATTTTTCCTGTTCGCGGATGTAGTCACTCATGAGTGCATTGGTACCTTCATCTTCCAGTTCTCCGGAAATATTCAACAATTCCCGCTGCTTAACTATAATCACTTTGAAAGCGTCCAGAACTGCCTGTACTGTACCTCTGGCATCTGAAACATCCTTTACCACATCCACTTTTGCTTGTTTTTTGTAGTCTGCAAAAGTATGCAAGGGTGTAACACCCAAGGTAAGAATACGCTCTGCAATTTCATCCACTTTGACAATAAGGTCATTGTAGAGTTCTTCAAATTTAAGATGTAGTTCGAAAAACTTTTCTCCTTTGATATTCCAGTGAAACCCTCGGGTATTTTGATAAAAAATCATATAATCTGCCAGTAATTCATTCAATCCTTCAGCCAACTCTCTGCTTTTTTCCTTATTTAACCCGATCTGATTCTTAGACATAACAATAAATTTTTAAATGTTTCTGATTTTAATGTATTCATTCAATTATATAAACATTACCAGACAAGTAAGGTTGCTACTTTACATATGACTATAATCAATTGCAAGCTGTCTGATATCATATTATTGGAACTTTTTAACTTTTAATGTAGAATATGCACTGATATCACTTTAGATATTTAACTTGCTTACTGCCATTTTATATAATTTATTTCTAATTACAAGTTGCTTATTGATTATTACATATTGTCGATCTACATTTACTTATAGCATTTATATTTACCTGTGTTTTTTAATCTATATGCATAAATGTCAGTTAATAATGAATATTTATAAAAATCATTGTGTTGGGAGTGTATGATTTAGTATTTTTGCCATTCATAAAATAATAACTAAGTAGTGAAAACAATCATAGAACCATTCAGAATAAAATCCGTCGAACCGATTCATTTTAATGATGAAGCATACAGACTGGATGCCATCAAAAAAGCCCACTACAATACCTTTTTACTTCATTCAGATGATGTAATGATAGATTTGCTTACTGACAGCGGAACATCGGCCATGAGTTCAGCACAATGGGCAGGTATTATGATGGGTGATGAATCCTATGCCGGCAGCCCAAGTTTTTACAGGTTTGAGAAGGCTGTTCAGGATATCACAGGTATGCGATTCGTCATACCTACGCATCAGGGACGTGCAGCAGAAAAAATATTGTTTTCTATTACAGGTGGAAAAGGAAGGACAATCATCTCAAATACACTTTTTGACACAACACGTGCCAATATTGAATTTTCCGGAGCTGAGGGTCTTGATTTTATCTGTGAAGAAGGCAAGCATCCGGCTATTCCTGCTCCGTTTAAAGGAAACTTGAATACTGAAGCACTCAAACAATATGTTGAACAACATGGTAGTGCTCAAATATCTATGGTTATCATGACAGTAACCAATAATTCCGGAGGAGGTCAACCTGTTAGCATGGCCAATATACGGGAGACCCAGGCTATTTGCAGACAGCATAATATCCCTTTTTATATCGATGCGTGTCGTTTTGCAGAGAATTGCTATTTTATACAGCAAAGAGAAACAGGATATAAAGATAAATCCATTATAGAAATAGCCAATGAAATGTTTTCCTATGCTGATGGATGTACCATGAGTGCCAAAAAAGATGCATTTGGAAATATTGGGGGTTTTCTTGCACTCAATGATGAAGCATTAGCTACAGAATGCCGCAATTTATTGGTTATTACGGAAGGATTTCCAACATATGGAGGTCTGGCAGGAAGAGATCTGGAAGCATTGGCTATAGGTCTGAAAGAAGTACTTGAACCCAGTTACCTCCAGTACCGCATCAGAAGTATTGAATACCTTACCCAAAAACTCCTTGACGCCGGTGTTCCCGTTATGGTACCAGCCGGAGGACATGCCGTATATCTGGATGCAAAAGCATTTTTACCGCACATATCCCAGGATCAGTATCCGGGACAGGCACTGACCTGTGCGCTTTATACAAAAGGTGGAATCAGAGGTGTTGAAATTGGTTCACTGATGTTTGGCAAGTACGATGAAAATGGTGTACTGATACCCGCAGCACTTGAACTGGTACGTCTTGCTATACCACGCCGCGTATATACTCAGAGCCATATCGATTATGTTGCTGAGGTTATTATTGAAGTATTTCAGGACAGAACGAATATCAAGGGTCTTAAAATCGTTGAAGAATCCCCCATGTTAAGGCATTTTACTGCAAAATTAGCATTGATCTCATGAAAAAACCCGAACTGTTAGCACCGGTTGGCACTTTTGAATCCCTGCACGCTGCCATAAGAGCCGGAGCTGACGCTATTTACTTTGGTGTTGAGCAGCTGAATATGCGCACTAAATCAACACCTACTATAACGATTGAAGATATCGCTGAGATTGCTAAGGTTTGTCAGCAACACGGTATCAAAGCATACCTGACACTCAATACTGTCATGTATGACCATGATATGCAACTGGCAAGCAGGATCATCCGGGAATGTAAAACCCATGGTATCGATGCCGTAATCGCTTCTGATTATGCTATATTTGCCATGTGCCGGGAATTTGGAATGCCTCTGCATATCAGCACGCAGGCCAATGTCAGTAATATAGAATCCGTATCTTTCTTTGCCCCCATGGCAGATGTCATCGTACTGGCACGAGAACTGACTATCAAACAAGTTGCTCACATCACATCTGAAGTTCAACGAAGAAACCTCAAGGGTATATCCGGTGATCTGATAAAGATTGAAGCATTTGTGCACGGAGCCTTGTGTATGGCTGTTTCTGGAAAGTGCTACATGAGTCTGCATGAAAAAAATGCGTCAGCCAACAGAGGAGCTTGTGTGCAGAATTGCCGCCGACCATACAAAGTTACTGACCTCGAGACAGGTAACGAACTCGTCATTGATGATGAATATATCATGTCACCCAAAGATTTGTGCACCATTGATTTTATGGATCAGATGATTGAAGCAGGCATTGATGTATTCAAAATCGAAGGCCGGAGCAAATCTGCTGAATACACCTATGTTACCACCAAATGCTACAGGGAAGCCATCGATGCTGTTCTCGACGGCAGCTATAATCCTGAAAAAATTACCTACTGGTTAAGTGAACTTGAAAAAGTATACAACAGAGGATTCTGGGGTGGTTACTTTATGGGTAAAAAACTGGGAGAATGGTCCAAGGATCCTGGCTCTGTTGCAACAGAAAAAAAAGTATATATAGCAAAATGCACCCGATATTTTCCCAAAATAAAAGTAGCCGAGTTTACAATAGAAAGCGGACAAACCAATACAGGAGATACGCTTCTTATATTGGGTAGAAATACAGGGGCAGACAAAATCACACTTACTGAACTTGTTGTCAATGGCTCAAAAGGATCCATAGCAAAAAGAGGCGACAAGATCACATTCCCTTTTGAATCGGTCCTTCGCCCCGGTGACAAACTCTATAAAATGGTAACCAGCGATGCCTAAAATTATTCATTACAGAAACAAATGTATCGGCTGTAACATATGCTATGAATCCCAACCTGAATACTGGCGCTTATCCCGAAAAGATGGCAAGGCAACACTAATAGGTGCCAAACTGAAAAAAGAAACCTATATCCTTGAAATTCCGGAATGCGATGTAGAAGCCAGTAAAACTACAGCTGAACATTGTCCGACCAAAGTTATTAAAGTATCTGTATGACTTTATTCCAATTCTATATTCAAAATCATGATCGTTGCAATATTTTCGGCTACTTTCCGTTAAATTTTGATATAGTATTATCTTATAATTAGGAATAAGATGGTAATTTTGGCCCAATTTTATAAAAAAAGAGCATGAAATATATTAACTATTTATTTATTATCATATTATTTGCCGTAGCCGGATGTACCAAGGAGACCGTACATACATTGGTATATCCTACCACTTTTAAATTCAATACGCCTTTATTGCAGGACAGAGCCGTGTTTAAAATTGATAGTTTTTATACCGGTAGCGGAAGTAACAAAAAGCTCAACTGGAAATTCCAAAGAATCATCGAGGACATAGGTACTTTTAATCGTTCTGATGCTATAATTTCTGACACACTTAATAAGTTGATACGCAGCGAATTTTCCAACAACATCATAAGTAAAATTGTATTACTCAGTCCTCAGGATATGGAGATTTCTACCGGCAGGCTCATTCTTGACCCTAAGAATCCCCTGAAAGACTCTATTATAATAACGGACGTACAAACTCTGAAATACCAGGCTAACGGAAATTTTCTCATGCCAGGCATGTACCTCAACAACGAATCCAGGGATATATATGTATGCAATGAGTTTATCTATGCCAATAAGCGCATATCCAAAGACTCCTTATATTACAGCTATTTTAGAAATGATTGCGATGGACTGGATTACAATGCTTCATTAGGTAAATTTGTAGATTCAAATAATTTTCTTAAATTCGATACTGCATCCGTCGAATATGTCAACTACATATTTTCGAGTTATAAGTAATATCTGTTATATGAAAATGCCAATTATTAAGAGTTAACATTCTTCCTGTTTTATTGGACAAAAATTGATCATTACACCACAAAATTTCATAATTTTAAACATATCTCAACCCGATTTGTATTTTGTGTTTCAATTTTGTGTACCTTCTTAAGCTGGTAAAATATAGGTTAAAAAATTAAAATACAAAAATAATTTATTAATTTTGTCTGCATTATTTTTATTAGAATACAAAACATCTTTAATTTGTACTAAAATAATAAATTATGCATAGAGAAATACAATCCTGGTATAGTCCCGTATTAAATAAAGAGATGGAAATCGTAGAATACGGTCATTTTGGTCCTGTAATTTTACTGCTTCCCACTGCTGCTGCTGACTATCTGGAGTATGAGCGATTTTTGATGATAGATGTATTGAAAAAATACATCGAAAATGGTGAAGTAAAGGTTTACTCCATTAATTCTATCAATAGTGAAAGCTGGCTCAACAACAAGCTGGATGGCAGATCAAAAGTTGTCAGACACAACCAATTCAACCGATACGTTTATGACGAGGTAATTCCATTTATCAAGAACAGATCGGGACTTGAAACACCTGTCTATACATGTGGTGCCTCCTTTGGTGCCTTGCATGCTGCCAATCTCTTCTTTAAAAATCCTTGGGCTATCAGTGGGTGTATCGCCATGTCCGGCCTATACGATCTCGGTAAATACACTAAAGGATACTGGGATGAAGACTGTTACTGGAATAGTCCATTGCATTACTTGAAAGACTTACAGAATGAAGCACATTTAGACGCTATCAGAAGTTCGAAGCATATACATATACTGACAGGGTCCGGCGATTATGAAGATCCGGATGGTTCGCGATATATATCAGGATTACTCCATCACCGTAACATACCGCATGATCTGGATATATGGGGATATGATATCAAACATGACTGGCCAACCTGGAGGGCAATGATGCCTTATCTTTTGGAAACATCATTCTGATCAGGAAACACGGTTTGTTAGTACTTGCTGTGTACCTTGCTATTCAATACATACATCAACAACATTAAAGTTTTTATGACAGCAGTTGGTTATGTATTTTGATTAAATTTGCAGAAAAAAGAAAATCATGATTTTTATTGAAAATGATGGTATCACCCATCCCAAGGTCAATCTGGCCCTTGAAGAGTATGCTATGCGGAATTTCAGTCCTGACACTGACTATCTGTTGTTCTATATCAATGAGCCATCGATAATCATCGGGAGGAATCAGAATACCCTGGAAGAAATCAATCAGGATTATATCACCAGGAATAATATACATGTAGTGCGGCGCGTATCGGGTGGTGGTGCCGTGTATCATGACCTGGGAAATCTGAATTTCAGTTTTATAACTACACATGACATAAAAAATGTCAATAATTTTAAAAAATTTACTGCTCCAGTGATTAAGGTACTGCAGCAACTTGGACTCAATGCTGAACTTAAAGGTCGTAATGACATTCAGGTTGACGAAAAAAAAATATCAGGAACTGCCCAGTTTACCAATGGCAAAAGAATGATCAGTCACGGCACTTTACTTTTCAATACAAATCTGGGAGAAGTCGCCAATGCACTTAATGTCAAAATGAGTAAAATCCAGTCCAAAGGGCATAAATCCGTCAGAAGCAGGGTCGCCAACATTACTGAATTCCTGAACGCTCCAATGGATATGAATACTTTCAAATCATTGTTACTGAAAGGATTGAACGACGAGAGCGAACCTTTTGAACATTACCGGCTGACACCCGAAGAATGGACTAAAGTGCATCAACTCAAGGATGAAAAATATGATAACTGGGATTGGAATTACGGCCATTCTCCACGATTCAACATACAAAGAACAAAGCGGTTTTCAATTGGAGAAATCGATTTACGCGTATTCGTAGAGAAAGGTTATATTATGGATTTTAAAGTTTATGGAGATTTTTTTGGTGCCGAACCAGTAGAGGATTTTGAAAACATCTTACTGAATGCCCGATACGATCAGGACGAAATCATAGAAAGACTGAAGGATACAGATGTTAAAAAATACTTCGGAGATGTCGACAAAGAAGAATTGATAACATTGATTTACGGTGAGGATGAAGATTCAGACATATAATATCAACTTCTTTTCCAATCTTTCCTTCGACAGCGTTAATTGATGTAACACCTCCTAAAAACCTCTGTACATAAAATAATACGCCCTTCTTAGCTAACTCTTCAGTGTCGTCCAACGCTACAGATAGGATTATTTTTATAATTTCATGTTGATATTTTAAATTATTCTTAATTTCGTTTTCTTTTTTAGAAATATTCAGTATTTAAAATCATGACAGACAGCGAATTATTAGCATTGGCCCATCAATATGGAACACCTTTATATGTGTATGATACAGAAAGTATCCAAATACAATACGCCAAACTCAAACGGGCATTCAAGACCCAAACCCGTTTTTTTTATGCTTGTAAGGCACTTTCTAATATCAATATTCTGAAATACATACACAGTCTTGGAGCAGGACTGGATTGTGTCAGTATCCATGAGGTACTACTTGGTATAAAGGCAGGATTTGAGGCAGATCAGATTCTGTTTACACCCAATTGTATTGATTTGTCTGAATATGAAACAGCCATGCAATATGGTGTACATATCAATATTGACAATATATCCATTCTCGAACAATTTGGCAATATATATGGCAATAGCTACCCAATATTTATCCGTATTAATCCACATATCTATGCCGGAGGAAATCATAAAATTTCAACAGGTCATATAGACAGCAAGTTTGGTATCTCCATACATCAGCTGAGACATATCGAACGAATCATTAACTCTACAGGTTTAAGAGTAGAAGGACTGCATATGCATACCGGCAGTGAAATCAAGGATGCGGATGTTTTCATACAGGGATTGGAAATATTTTTTGATTTGGCAACACACTTTCCCGATTTGAAATACATGGATATGGGCTCCGGATTCAAGGTAGCTTATTCGGATAATGAAGAAGATACTGATGTTAATTTATTGGGTAAAAAGGTGAATAAAGCCTTTGAACAGTTTCAAAAGGAAAGCAATAAATCCTTTGAATTATGGTTTGAACCAGGCAAATTCCTGGTGAGCGAGTGCGGACATTTTTTAGTTAAAGCCAATGTCATCAAACAAACCACTGCTACAGTTTTTGTTGGTGTAAATTCTGGATTTAACCATCTGATTCGCCCGATGTTTTATGATGCATACCACCGTATTGAAAATATCAGCAACACAAAAAAAGATAAGGAAAGAATCTATACTGTAGTCGGCAATATATGCGAAACCGACACCTTTGCCTGGGACAGAAAAATCAAAGAAGTCCATGAAGGAGATATTTTAGTTTTCAGAAATGCAGGTGCATATGGCTTTGAAATGAGTTCAAATTTCAATAGCCGTTTAAAGCCCGCTGAAGTTATGATGTACAAAGGAAGAGCACATCTTATCAGAAAAAGAGACGAATTTGACGATCTGTTAAGAAATCAGATAGAAGTAATATAACATATATAAGCAATCATTATGTATTGATTATTATTTCTATAAATAATTTAGTGAACAAATTTCAATATTAAATTTTTATGCATTTGGATATTACGGATGCTTCTTTATCCATCACAATACGTACCAAATACATTCCATCCGGTTTATCCGACATATCTACATGAAAGTAATTTTCGCCTGTCAAAACAGAAAGTTTTTGCTGTACTGATTTTTGACCCTGGATGTTGAATATTTCCATATATGCTTCAGTACAATTCTTTTCAGAATACACCGTAACTTCTAACATATCCTCAAAAGGATTGGGTGAAATACGTGTAATCACTGAATTTGATTTATAGGGATTTTTTGTACCGGTTACAGGGACGTACTCCATACACCCGATATCCCATGCAGTACCTTGTGGTCTCATTGTTCCTAGATAATCCGTATAAAATTCATTGATTTCAATTCCTTTATCTATCAGTTCACTGGTACTCAACAGGTTTCCGTACAAACTGTCTGCCAGCTGGCTCCAGCTAGTATAATAAAAATTGCGTGCAGTGTCAACCTGATTTATAGTACCACTGATATTATTAAATATTGAAGTTAAAGGGCTGAATACTTTATCCGGAGCTGCATCCGTTCGTGGAAAAAAAACGACATTGTTCTTAACTTCATGGTCATTTCTTGAAAAATTGTAGAATGAGAACATACTTCCTCCGTGTTCGTAATCCAGATCCCGCATCCTACCGGCTGTATTATTATATGCTTTAAACCGGCCGGAATGTACTGTTCCGGAACCATATACACCAGCAGCAGACGTATCCCCAAACATTTGAAGTTCCATAAATCCGTACTTGGTTGAATTCCATACAAAATTATTGTAAACCAGAAAATCACCAATATCCTGTGCGTTATCCCTGTCAATGGAATACGCCCTTCCTCTTATAAAATCTCCCTGATAGTTGATACACCTGTTATTGTAAATCCTGCCTTCGCCGGACATCACTATGACGCCATTGTGTACTGTACCACCAATATTGATATTGGTAAACGTATTGTCAAACACCTCTATATTCTTGCATAATGTCAATTCAATAGGCATTCCCTGTTTCCCTATAGTACTATCGATGACACAATTCTTAATCACTGAGTTATATCCCCTGGTTAAATGGATGGCAATATAGCTGCACTTATCGACCTGTATCCCATCTATTGTAATACTGTCCCTTCTGGTAGCTTCCGTACCATCATATTCCGGTAATTCATTAAAAAAAAGCTGAACATCCGGAATATCTCTGAATCTGATATTTTTAATAACCAGTCCATCACACTCACCGGATACATGGATTCCTCTGTAATTTCCATTTCGGAATGTTATATTTTCAAAGTGTAGATTCACATTATTATACAGCAAACTGTATAAATTTGAACCTTTATAATCTACGATAACACCTTCATTGCCCATAACATAAATTCTTCTATTATGATTTTTGACAATCATATAATCATAAATACCCGGTTTAATGAAAATCGTATCATTAGTCGACAAACCATATGTACTGAAGCCATCATCAATAATCAATGTACCAAACCCATCACCAACAGTGATACTGTTTCCTTTGGTTTGACCGGTTATCAACACTACAACGAATAATACAAGATAATATTTACGTAAAAACACTGTATTCATAATACAACAACTTTTAAAAAATTATTAAACAGAAAATAATACCATAAGATGCTGCAATGTACACAGAAGCATTTATTATTAGTCTTAAAAAATTAAAAAAAATATGACCACTCAAAAAAAAGTCAGTAGATCATTTCAAATTATCAGTAGGTTAATAAAGACTTACTTCTTATTTCGAAATCCCATTTTAACAATGAATTCAACTTTTTTAAAACAAACCTTTTCAAAAAGTTTAAATGCATTTGGACATGTAAGAAAGAAAGAAATTTTAATAATACTATTAGATTCCTTTGTTTTATGTTTTTAAGTCATTATTATACCAAGTATAAAATAAAATGCGAAAAAAAATATACATATAAAATAATAATATGTGTATATTTGTCTTATGGTTTTAAGAATAGATAATACTACACTTGGTCTGTTGAGACAAATTCAGCGTA
>JADZFD010000052.1 GCA_020850225.1 Saprospiraceae bacterium
CACAGATGGTGTAGCCGGTGATATAATCATCAGGCTCAATGCCCACTTTAAGATCCAAAAACTTCAACGTAGTTACCGTATCCTGCATGATATCTACATCGGTATAGGTGTAGGCCGTGAAATCACTAACTGTCATTGGCACTGACTGCCCTTTACATCCCAAATGTCCTTCAAGGTCCGGATGAAAAATTATTGATACTCTAGAATTTTGAAAAGCTTTATAATTACTAAGATAACTGTCTCCTGTATAAATTAAATGTCCTTTGTGGTTGATATGACAGGACCTAACAACAGTAATTAATGAGTCAGCTATTCTGCCCGACCAGTTCACTTCGCCATCATCTGTAAAGCTCATTATTAGTCCAGAGATCCATGCAAATCCGGATTCCACAAGTGTACCAACAGCTATCCAACTGTCCTTGTATCTGCATATATCCATAAGCTCAATATCATCAAATGGTCCGTCAACAATCTTCATCCATGCTTTGCTAAGATTTTTGTTTAACTTTAACAAAAAACCATAAGTTTTATCATTCGCTTCATTCTTTTCTAATGAGCCGGCAATTATAAGACCGCCTTCATCAGTTTTTCTAACCCTAACTGCATGAATATAACCGTCTTTGCCTAGAAACACTTTTTTTTCATCCATCTTCCTGCCATCATTATCCATCCATATCAGGCCTAAAAAAGAATTCCCTGACTGGTCATAAAAACTTCCGGTAATTACCAATGATCCATTTCCCGTTTCCTCAATACCGCTGATTGATAATTTATCAAAGCTGTAGCCCCAAAGCAATGACCCGTCCTCTGCAAATTTCAATAAAAGGTTGTTTACAGTCAGCGTGTTTTTAACGTTACCTACGGCTATAAAACTTCCGTCCTGTAAAACAAAAACAGGAGAAACTACTGCATCCTCAAGTCCCTTTGACCACTTTAACTGTCCGTCTGAATCCAGTTTGTATAAATAAGAATATTTACTTTCTTCTATTTCATTAGTACTATTAGATGTAGTTAATATAATACCATTATCCTTGGTGGGACATGACCAATTAGTCCCAATCATTTTTGTGAGACGCACTGACCATTTTACTCCACCTTCTTCATTAATACAATTAATGGTAGATCTAATAACATTTTCTCCCACAATAAATGAACTCCTGTAATCCGGAAACACAAAATCACCTCCTGTTAAAAAAGAACCATAACCTATAGCACCGTCATTATATTCTGAAAAACCAACATACTTATATCCATTCACTATACTTTGGGCAATAATATGTCCGTAACAACATATTATTGATATTATTAATATATTTTTCATCCTGCAGAAAATTTAAAAATTAATTGAATTACTTGAAATGAGAGCCTGAACAAAGAACTATGCTCAGACTCATTTGTCCAGAATTATCTTCTCAATACCAAAAATTTACGGCAGATACTCTTACCTTCAATGTTCAGCCTGACATAATACATTCCTTCGGCATACGATTTTACATCGAGTATCAGTTGACGACTGTTAATGCTTCTTTTAAAGTGTTGCACCATCGCATGGCCCCTTATGTCAAAAATCCGGATTTCAGTCATCACATCGTCTTCAGCGTTCAGCACGATATTCAATACATCCGCTGTGGGGTTCGGGTACAAACTGATTGTGTGTATTCCTTTAATATCCTCCATCTTCTCATCATAACTGTCATTTGAAGTTGCCCTGCTTTCAACACATTCTGCCGGCATCAGATACTGGTCGTATAACTGCAGCCACAATGCCCTGGCTTGGTCCACTCTCTTACCTCCATCATCATAACAAGTATTGGCAATATCCCACAAATCAGCTTTTTCGCCAGAGCTCAGGCTGTCGCCACGCCAGGTCTTGAGGTAATACTGGTTGACATTCTTTTCACAATATTCGTGAAGACCGGAAACTGATATGCTGGCATTCAATGATTCAATCGCACCAAGCATCGCAGAGATGATAAGGTCATTCTGTGCATTCAGATTGTCAATATAGCCCTGTAGTTGTGTTAGTTTTGTATCATTCTCAGACAATTGTTCGCTAATGTCCGCGTAAGCAGCAGAATCCGATGCCGTATTCAAATCTTCAAACAGTTGCGCTCTTATTTCCTGTAGAGAATCCAATTCCACAAGGTATGGCCACATGTATGATTGCAGGGTATCCACTTCAGCCTGTACCTGTGACATCATCATTTGTACTGCTACTGACTTGTCCACGAAATCATTGATGTGCTGACCGGCAAACTGACTGATGACCGTCGATGTTAACATCCAATCGGGATTCTCTCTTATTGACTGGAGTAATGACTGCTCAGTATTGCATATCTGTACATCGGTATATCCAGCAAGAGACAGGGTATCATTAATACGGTGAATGCAGTTTTGTAAAACACCCTCACCATCCAGATTATCTCCATTATCATGATTTTGTAAAACAGGACAACTATCTTGAGGTAATAAATAGGTATATACTGTACCATCAAAAAAAACACCCGAAGCGTCTGCTTGCGGTCTGTGCACAGTCC
>JADZFD010000053.1 GCA_020850225.1 Saprospiraceae bacterium
CCCGGTCAAAAACAAGCGATAGTGATCGTAATGTCAAAAGTGCGTCTATCGCAAAAATAGCAGTAAACACAGGAAAATACCACTGCATGCGATAGAAAAAGCATTTTGACCATGAAGAGAACGGTGCCCCGCAATCGCCTTTTTTGACCTAGACTTTTTGTTTACTTTTTTGTCAATGAAAAAAGTAAAAGCCAAGCCCGCGTTAGCATTCCAGAGGAATAGGTGAGAGCAAAAAAAGGCGACAAAATATAGTGAAGCAATAAGATTTATAATAAAAGTGCAATTTGTTATACACACTAGTCCGGTAATGCTGAAGCCATTCGTTTTAGGGTGTTTTTTTATTTATTTTTTTTAACATTTATTAATTATATTATTTGGGTTTTATCCACATTAATGAAGGGACATTTAAGATGATTCATGGCTCTGTAATAAAAAAAGCATAGACTATTTTAAACGGGCATTATTATCTGAATTACACCTTATACAAGCTATATTTGCTGTTAATTATATCATTAGTTTAAAAATTGAAAAAGTAGATTGTTTATGAAAAAGGAGCGTCGGGATGACAGTTTTATTAAACATCCGTATTTTAAAGGAGGCCATAAAGCCATGAGTGATTTTATAGCTTCCCAATTGAAATATCCAAAAAGTGTCTTGAATGGTGAGATTTCAGGTGAGGTCTATCTGAAATACAGTATCAATATACACGGTGATGTATTCGATGTAAAGGTCATCGGTGGCCTTGATGAGGCATGTAATACGGAAGCCATACGTGTCGTTAAACTACTGAAGTTCGTAGTCCCCAAAAATCCAAAGAAGCTAAAAATCACATTCCATAAAAATATAACCATACATTTTAAAATCAACAATAAATCTCAGCAAACACCGATACCTGTTGACAATCCGGGTCAAGGTTCCCCACAATATACCTATGCGCTGATAACTTCCAGGCCAGCGACTACACCTGAATCAGAAATAAAGAAGGAACCCGTTTCATACAACTATACAATAACTATTAAATCTGCTCACCCAACTTCCTGATCCTGTACCCCAATGCGGCAACAGTAAGTGAAACGACAGGACTAATCCAATTGAAAATAGCATAGGCAAAATAATCGCCTGTAGCCACGCCCAACACACCGGTATTGTAGGCTCCGCATGTATTCCAGGGAACTAATACAGAAGTTACTGTTCCACTATCTTCGAGTGTACGGCTGAGATTTACAGGGTGCAGACCCTTGGTCTCGAATGCCTTCTTATACATTTTTCCGGGTATGACGATAGCCAGATACTGATCCGATGCCGTTGTATTCATAAAAATACAAGACATAATGGTACTGGCAAAAAGCCCAAATACAGTATGAAACATTTTCAGCAATGCTGCACTGATTTTAGATAACGCTCCGATGGCATCCATTACCCCACCAAACACCATAGCACATATAATCAGCCAAATAGTATTCAGCATACCTTTCATACCATTGGCAGTAAACAGATCGTTAATTTCTGCATTGGGCGTTTCAATAGCTACATGAGTAGTGATGGCATTCATTACCCCGCGGTATGCTGTATCCATATCGAGTATGGTTCCGTTTGCTGCTTTAATGACGATATCCGGCTGTGCTATCAATGCTGCCAAACCACCAAAGACAGCTCCAGCGAGTAAAGCAATCAGAGGCTTCGTTTTTCGGATAATGAGAAATATAACGAATGCCGGCACTACAAACAACCATGGATTGATATTAAAAACAGAACTGATAGCACCCAGTTTGTCATGAATGTCCGCCTGCCCTGTATGTGGCAGATTGAATCCAAGGATAATAAAAAACAGGAGAGCAATAACAATAGATGGCATAGTCGTAATCAACATATACCTGATGTGGTCAAACAGCTGAGCACCTGCCATAGCCGGCGCCAGATTGGTTGTATCAGAAAGCGGTGATATCTTATCACCAAAATATGCTCCTGACAGTACAGCTCCGGCTGTCATTCCCGGGTTAATACCCAGTCCGTTACCGACACCAATCAGTGCAATACCCACTGTGGCACTGGTTGACCAGGAACTGCCCGTAGCCAGTGAAATCAGAGAACATATTACCAGTGAAGCTCCCAGAAACACCGTTGGCGACAGCAACTTCAGACCATAATATATCATACTTGGTATAATGCCACTTATCAGCCAGGTGCCGGCAAGGGCACCTACCATCAGCAATATTAGTATGGGCTCGGATGTAGATTTAAGATTCAATGAAACTTCTTCCATCATTTGACTGTATGACACCTTGTTTCTGAAACCTACAATAGCTGCTACAGCCGCTCCCAACAACAGTATGAATTGGTTGCTGCCATCTAATGCCCCATCACCATAAATGAAAATATTGTAGGCAAGCATTATAATAAGTACAGCAATCGGGAAAAGTGCTTCCCAGATACTTAATTCTTTATTAATAATTATTGAATAATCTCCCGGCTCTGTCGGAACTATATCTCCACTTTTCATACATTCATATTTTATGGGTTTTAGATTTTCTTTATGTATAAAGACTTAACGATTGTTTATTGACTGATCGGAATCAGCATTTCCAAAGTTAATCCAAATATATACAATCTTTAATAAACAGTGTAAAAATAGCTTTTTGAAGACTTCAGGTTACAAAAACATTGATTTTTTTAAACATTTCAGACATTTTTATACTTATAGTCATTTAGTCAAAATAGTATCATACCATAATGAGCATACATAAATTAGCCATTTTATGTCTTTTTACGCTTACTGCCATTGCGTGTAAAAAAGAAAAGGACAGCAGCACTTCAGGTCCAGCTGATATAAAATCCATGGGTGGTCCGAAAGCCATGCAAGTAGAAGGAATGGTGGCACAAATGCAAACCATAAGTGGCGATATAAACACTACAGGAACATTATTGTCAGATGAAGAGGTAGAAGTCAGAAGTGAAGTGTCCGGAAGGATTACACATATCTATTTCAAGGAAGGTCAGTTTATCAGCAAGGGACAATTGATGGTCAAACTCAATGATGACGACCTGCAGGCTGAAATGCAAAAACTCAAAATTGAAATCAAACTGGCGGAAGATAAGGAAAACAGGCAAAAACAATTGCTTGCTGCATCAGCCGTGAGTAAAGATGAATATGAAGTCGTACTGACCAATTATCAAATGCTGAAAGCCAATGCAGAAATATTGCGAACAAAAATAGAAAAGACCCGAATTATAGCACCTTTTTCCGGATTGATTGGGCTCAAGGAAGTAAGTCCCGGTGCTTTCATCAACAATGGCACTGTCATCACTACACTACAGAGTGTCAAACCACTCAAACTCGAATTTTCAATACCTGAAAAATATGTTCCCTATGTTCAGAATAATATGGAAGTATCGTTTAAGGTTGTTCAAAATAATGCAATATACAAAGCCAAAGTATACGCAAGAGATCCCAAAATCGACCAATCAACAAGAACTGTTAAAATCAGGGCTATTTATCCCAACACCGACGGCAAATTGTTTCCGGGATCATTTACGGACGTGACGATTCCGATAGGTGGTCAGCAGAAGGGAATCATGATACCTAGTATGGCTTATATTCCAGATATAAACGGAGCTAAAGTATTTATATCTAAAAACGGAACTGCGATGAGCATACCTGTAAAATCCGGCTTGAGAACAGAAAGTGCGGTACAAATCACAGATGGTTTGTCAGTTGGTGACACAGTACTGACCACGGGTATCCTTCAGTTAAAGCCCAATACACCTGTACGGGTAAATGTCAAATCAACAACGGAATAAAAACAAAGAAATGAGTTTATCCTCAGTCAGTATAAAAAGACCAGTATTGGCAACTGTAATGTCGTTGCTGATTATAATATTTGGTATAATAGGATTTACCTACCTGGGTGTCAGAGACTATCCCAGTGTCGATCCTCCCGTTATTACGGTAAGTACTACCTACACAGGTGCCAACTCGGATGTGATCATATCTCAGATCACTGAACCTTTGGAAGAATCCATCAACGGTATCGACGGAATAAAAGCTATAACTTCCACATCCAGTGATGGAAGGAGTACCATTACTGTTGAATTTGACCTCAATGTAGACCTCGAAACAGCAGCCAATGACGTAAGAGACAAGGTATCCAGGGCACAAAGAAATCTTCCGCCCGATGCAGATCCGCCTATCGTAAGTAAGGCAGATGCTAATGCTCAACCTATATTATCCATGACTGTTCAGAGCGAACAACGTACACTCCTCGAATTGTCTGAAATAGGAAACAACCTGTTTAAAGAACGCTTCCAGACCATACCCGGCGTGAGCAGTGTCAATATATGGGGAGAGAAAAAATACTCCATGAAACTCATCATGGATCCGGCAAAAATGGTGGCAAAAAACATCACTCCCGTAGATGTAAGAAGTGCTTTTCTGGCTGCTAATGTAGAACTACCTTCCGGACGTATCGAAGGAAATACTACCGAATTAACAATCAGAACACTCGGCAGACTGGAATCAGAACAGGATTTCAATAATTTAATTATCAAGGAAGTTGATGGAACTATCATCCGGTTCAAAGACGTGGGAACAGCCGAATTGAGACCTGAAAACGAACGTTCCCTTTTGCGCGGAAACGGAGCTATCGCTATGATAGGAATAGCCGTCACACCCCAGCCGGGTGCCAATTATATTTCGATAGCTGATGAATTTTACAAAAGACTGGAACATATCAAAAAGGAACTGCCTCCGGATTTAAAACTGGGAATGGCACTGGATATGACAGTAGGCATTAAAAAAGCCATCATCGAAGTGGAAGAGACCATTTTGATTGCATTTGGGTTGGTTGTCCTTGTTATCTTCCTCTTTTTACGCAACTGGAGATCTACGCTTATACCTGTTGTAGCCATACCCATTTCACTCATCAGTGGATTTTTTATCATGTATGCTGCAGGTTATTCCATCAACATACTCACCCTGTTAGGCATCGTATTGGCTACAGGGCTCGTAGTGGATGACGCCATAGTAGTGCTGGAAAACATATACCAGAAGATAGAAGAAGGAATGAATCCGTTTCAGGCTGCATTCAAGGGTTCAGAAGAGATATTTTTTGCTATTGTCTCAACAACAGTGACACTTATAGCTGTATTTCTACCTATCATGTTCCTTCAGGGACTTACAGGTAAATTATTCCGGGAGTTCGGCGTTGTAGTTGCCGGTACTATCTTTATTTCTGCTTTTGTATCCCTGACACTTACACCGATGATGAGCGCCCGTATGCTTAAATCTGGAGACAATGAAAGAGGACTGTATAAATGGACGGAAGGCTTTTTTGTCGGAATGACCAATTTGTACCAAAGCGGATTGAATGCTTTCTTTAAAGTGAGATGGGTAGCCATAATAATTATGGCCATTTCTGTTTGGCTTATCTTCTTGTTGGGCAAAGGCCTGCCTTCAGAACTGGCACCTATGGAAGATAAGGGCAGAATCAGTATTATGACAACTGCTCCCGAAGGAACATCTTTCGATTATATGAATAATTTCCTTACAGGTGTCATACATGATGCTGAGGCTATTCCTGAAACAGAAAGTATTCTATCCGTAACATCACCGGGGTTCGGCGCTTCACAGGCATCCAATACCGGATTTGTGCGCATAACACTGAAGGAAGCAGAAGACCGCAACAGAACACAGATGGAAATCGCCGATGAACTTTCCAATACGGTTAAGAAATATTCCGAAGCACGTGTATTCGTAACACAGGAACAGACAATCGGTGACAGACGGGGTGGTTTGCCTGTTCAATTTGTAATCATGGCACCTAATTTTGAAAAACTCAAGGAAGCAATTCCTGACTTTCTCGAAAAAGCCCGTGCCAGTGAAAAGTTTCAGGCCGTGGATATCAACCTGAAATTCAATAAGCCGGAACTGAGGATTGATATTGACCGGAACAGAGCACAGACACTGGGTGTTTCCATCATGGATATCGCCCAGACGATTCAGTTGTATTTTGCAGAGCAAAGATTAGGTTACTTCATCAAAAATGGCAAGCAGTATCAGGTCATCGGTCAGTCACAGCGTTTCAACCGCGATGATCCTTCGGATATCAGAAATATATATGTACGTAATAAAAACGGGGCACTTATCCAAATGGATAACCTGGTTACCATAGCCGAACAGAGTAATCCACCTCAATTATTCAGATACAACCGATACGTATCCGCTACGATTTCAGCGGGTACTATGCCCGGAGTATCTTTAGGTCAGGGAATAGAGGAAATGCGAACAATTGCCAAAGAGACACTCAATGACGAGTTCTCTACAGACCTTGCAGGTCCTTCCAAAGAATTTGAAGACAGTTCATCTACACTGATGTTTGCCTTCTTCCTGGCATTGTTATTGGTTTACCTTATTCTCTCGGCACAATTTGAAAGTTTTGTTGATCCGCTGATTATCATGTTTACTGTACCATTGGCACTTGCCGGCGCAGTTATTGCGCTTTGGTGGACCAATTCGACACTCAATATATTCAGTGAAATCGGTATCATCGTGCTTATCGGTATCGTCACCAAAAACGGGATACTTATCGTTGAGTTTGCCAATCAGCGGCGCGAAGCAGGTATTGCCAAAGTTCAGGCTGTCAAGGAAGCGGCCATCTCAAGACTGAGACCTATCCTGATGACCAGCCTGGCAACAGCATTAGGCGCCTTACCAATAGCAATGGCTTTTGGTGCGGCTTCTACATCAAGGGTTTCCATGGGTATTGCCATTATCGGCGGACTTATGTTCTCTTTATTGCTGACCTTGTTCGTGATTCCTGCCCTGTACGCCTATATGTCCAGAGATAGAAAGATTATTCACGAGGAGGTGTAGAGTGTGTTAAAGTATTGTATGGCCGATTATCTCTTATACATTTAATAAAAATGTATACGCCAGGCAGATTTTAGTATATTTCATACATTTTTACTTGCATCAGATTAATGCCTGTGAACATAATTCTATGTTTTGAGTTACTTTTGAGTAGTTTCTAATTTTATCTTATACAACTACACATCTACATTTATCAATAAATTATTCAAATATTGGATTTATCTGTTATAATACTGGGCACCAATGCTGCGCTGCCCACCAAAGATACGATTACAAGTGCTCAGTTGATTCAAACCAACCACAATCTGTATCTCATCGATTGCGGAGAAGGCACACAGATCAAAATGCAACAGCACGCTATAAAAAAGAATAAAATAAGAGCCGTTTTTATCAGTCATCTGCATGGCGATCATATTTTTGGGCTACCGGGACTGCTTACTTCCTTCCTCTACTCTCAGAGAAAAGAGCCACTTCAGATTTTCGGGCCTCCGGGCATTAAGGCTTATATCGAAACTGTGCTTAGCCTTTCGGCGAGTTACATACTGTACGACCTGATGATTTATGAAATAACAGATGTAGACACATTCAGATATGAAGATGAGTTAATCACAGTTTCGGCTATACCTCTTCAGCACAGAATTCAGACAATAGGTTATATATTCAGAGAGAAAACCAGATTCAATATACTGCCGGAGGTGATAGACAAATATAATCTTACATATGAAGAAATAAAAGCATTGAAACGTGGTGAATCCATACGTATGGATTCTATACCCGTTCATCCCGACAACAATACCACCGTCCTTCATCCGGTGAGGAGTTATGCTTATTGTTCCGATACGATCTATGACGAAAGCCTGCCCCAACGCTTAGCCGGTGTCAATACCTTATATCACGAATCCACCTATCTGCATGCTTTAAAAAAACAGGCAGACGAACGTATGCATAGTACATCGCACGATGCAGCCCTAACAGCAAAAAACGCAGGTGTTGACAAACTTATATTAGGTCATTTCAGTACAAGATACTCCGATTTAAATCCTCTGCTTGAAGAAGCACGTTCTGTTTTCAACAACGTTATTCTCGCCCGCGAGGGATTGGAAATTGCAATATAACCCCGTTGTCTTAGTTGATACTAAATCTTAATGTTACACCTGAACGGATTGTTGTCGTTGGAAACGATAAGGTCGTTCGTGGCAGAGTCTTGGAATAATCGAAAAAGAATCTTAAAGCCAGGTTTTTATTGACATCGTATTCAACATTCGGGCTGAAAGTGACTGTTTTTTGTCCCCTGTTTGACTGTCCGTCCACTCCTGTCTGCAAGTCATATACCTCAGAGATATCATCCTTAAGGGAATAGGTCAAATTAATCTTCAGGTCTTTGCCCTGAGCACTTGTTCCCTTATCTTTAATCAAGTTTCCAAAAATTCCTCCACTCTTCTTGTTGGCGTCATCATCTTCCTGATTTTTCTTCTTTTTGGAAGACTTCTTATTCTTTTTAAATGCTTTGAAGTTTTTCAATACATAACCGGCACCAACACTGATTTCCTTAGCCTTAGTTTCTCGTAATTGTGCAACATCAATCGTAAGATTTCTGGACATTTTAAAATCGAAGTCCATCTTCAGGTCTTTAATTGTCTTCAGGCTAATACCCAATACGGGGACAAATTGCTCCTGAATGATGACAGCAGGTACTTCAAGCCTTGAAAAATAGTTGGAATTGGGTGATAACTCGCCAAAAGGATCATTTATATCGTATAAAGGAGAAGTCTGAAAACTACTTACCCGGATTGTCGATGCATAACCATGTTTGATGGTAATATTAGAAAAATGCTTACGAATAGAAGGAATCTTACTCAATCCTGCATAATTTAACTGCCAGTTAGGTAATGGTATAAATGTATTTTTACTATACACTGCCACCTGATCCAGCTCCACATCATAAGGTGACTGATCGGTATACGTAGCAATGAATGCAGGTACAGTCACATTAATATTAGTAGGGCCATATCCTCCCGGATAATGCGGATCCTGCTCATAAACTCCCGGATTATCAATATTCGGCAATCTTCTTGCTATAATCTCCCTGTTAGATTTGAAGAGCTCGTAAAGTCCCCGACTATCTTTAAACAACGTATTGAGCGCATAAAATGAAGCATCATAAGAGCCTACATCGTATAATGCCAACTGCTGAAAGTCATCACCTGTCTTTTCTGTTTTCCTGAACACTTCATTATGTGTCTGCTGATAATTTTTTTTCAATGATATATCTATACTGAAATCCTTGAATGGTTCTATCAGCGTTTTCACATCAATGCTATGCCGTTTTGTCTGAATAAGGCCTTCATTGAATTTTTTACTTGGATTGAACCACTCCTGATTGCGTAGCAACCAGTTGTTCTGTCCTTCAAGATTGGGTTGAAATCCGGCTATAAAATCCCATCCGGGTGCTGTAAATCCATCACTTTGCCCAAGTAATTTAGATTGAGGCATAAACCCGGGTATCTGCGTGCTTCGATCATCCTTGTAATTGAATTTAACCGACCGAACCAGCATAAGCGGCCTTAGCAGTACACGCTCTATGACAGAAGGAACCCGGGGCTTATCTTCTTTACTTTTTGCTTCCTTAGTTTTCTGGTCCTTATTGCTTTCTTTTGTAATATCTAAAGAATCCATTTCTTTTTCGGGTTCAGCCATATCCATATTGTCTTTGTCCTTCTTATCTCTGGAAGATACATTTCTCTGACGCTGCGCCGGTGTTTGTACTTTGGTACTCTTGCTCGCTTTTCCTGTTTCTATTGATTTAAGATATCCTGATTTGTTATATAACTTACTAAAATCAAAGGATACATTTAAACTTGCATTCTGCCCGTTACGGATTGTATTACCCAACAGTGTGCCCGCATCATCTATGGTAATAAGGCTACCTGCATCCCATCCATAATCAGCTCTGTAATCGGCTCCTGCATTGATCCAGTCCAGAATAGGTATACTCTTAAACGGCAACTTATAGTTTAATGACACGTTGTGCATATAGGATTTTGATCTGCCCAATGATCTTAGGTTACGGTTGCGGTAGTAATTCGGATCATCTGTTTCATTGACAATGTCTCTGTACAATCGTCCGTTTTCATCTCTCAGACTTCCTCTTTCGTCCACTAACTGTCTGTCTTCCAGCGTATTGGCAACACCAACATATCTCAACTGATCAACGATAGCATTCGTCTGAGCCCGGTATCCAAATCTCAGCGACTTGGTCAGATCCCAATCCAGTACATAATTTCTTTCCCAGTTAAACCGATTGTCATCAAAAGCATATATCGGCACCAATGGTTGTCTGAACGTACGTCTGTTCAACTGGTCCGTCATTTTAGATGTAAATGAAAAATTATTGGGTAAGATACTGAAATTAAAATCTGATAGTATCTTCAATGCTTTAACTTTAATAAACTTTAAAGGCTCAATATAGGAGGTCTTCCTTGTAAATACATATTCCAATCCCAAAGCTCTGGACTGCTGTTTGTCTTCCTTTAATAAAAAGTCAGACAGGCTATTTTCAGTATAGGCATAGGATATCCCAAAGTTGGAAGGTGACCACGGTTTACCTGTTCCTCCTGCTGTAATTTTTGCATTTGTGATGGTAAAAGTCTTGATAGTTACCTCCGTTCTTGCCAGAGACTGTATTGAATCCCGGTCATGTCTGTTTTCGATCAGATCAAGTTTATCTTTCACACGTATATCCTGATCTATCGGGTCAAATTCAGGAGTTACAATCGTTTTCTGATATTGCGCATATACAGGTACAACCATTTGAATCTCTTTAGGGAGTAATTTACCCGCATCTATATTGATTGCTGCATCATACTGCAATTTTTCTTCTCTTCTGCGTTCGTGAAGTCGATTATCCAACCTTCCGAATCCGGTGCTTGAATATTCTCCTGCCAGATTTATCTCTCCCAAATCAGCCATTTGTAACTGCAGGCGGCTTTGTGCAGCCCAGGCAAATTTTTCATTATATCCGGTTACCCGCATTTCATTTACCCATATTTCACCACTTACGATCTTACGGGTTGAGCGGTTCTTAACAGATATTTCTATTACCTTTACCGTACCTAAAGAAGGGTTACCAACCATTCTGATGACATCACCTTTCTCCGGGTTGATAACAGCTTGTATAATTGTATCCCGTGCATTGATACCATTGGCTATACGCGTTTTCCTGAGCTGCAGCAAACTATCCAACGGGATATTGATATAGTTTTTATCCGGCCATATATTTGCTTCTTCCTGATTTTTATGTCCCGGATCACTTTTTGATATCGTCAATGGCAATTCATATTCGTAGTAATTGTTTGTCATTTTCCTTCTTTCAGTAGTGTACAAACTGGATGAATCTACAGGAAAATCTTTACCCAAACGAACTATCACGGAAATATCGCCATCGTTAATAGAATCTCCGATCACATTTAAAAGGTTTTCAGCGTGTACAAACATCTGAAGTCTCTTATATAATGCAAGATTTACATTGGCTATTTTGGTCATCCCTACCTCACAGGTTTGAGGTACGTTTCTGAACTTCAGAGCCATTGATCGTTCATCCTGAAATATTTGGGCTAATTGACCGAAAGATTTAGTCCGTATAGCTCCTTTCCGGGTTCTGTAATTAAATGGCAATTTATCAGAATTTTCTTCAATACCCACATCATCTATACTGAATTCAAGTTTATCTATACCATCGCGTACTACTTCACATATAGGAAGTTGCTTACGCCAGATACTGCGTTGCAACTGGAATTCGGCAAGCCTGAATGTTTTGGGTGATTCAAAATCCGTAAAATACATCCGCATAAACTGAATTCCTCTGAATCCGTTGATTTCACCAACTTTGTTACCTGAACTGAGTGGAACCTGAAAACGATACCACTTTTGTTCTTTGCCGCCTACCTTAATAACTTTAGTCTCTCTCAGGTATCTGCCAACTAATGATGTATCCAGCTCATTAGAATTATCCAATCTTTTGATATCCAGTACATACTCATAGAACGCTTCTGTCTGATCCAGGGATTTGTTGTTATTGATATCTTCGGTATCGGGATTATTGTTGCCTCTGACAGATGTGGAAGCAGTCAGCGAATTGCTATTATTAAAAGGTGTATTACCCTGAGGTCCATTAAATTTCTTCATTCTGTCAAGCAATGAAGGATATTGATTTAAAGAAGGGTCATTAAAAAATTTAAAGTCGTCATTGGCTGGGTCACTGGCGATTTCTGATATATTGGCCAGCCCGTTTTCCACCAGCCAGGATTCAAACCTGATAGCTTCCTGCTGATTATCCAGACCATCAAGCCCCAGATCCTGAGCCGGTCCTTCCTGCAAATCAAATCCATTGACTAATGGGATACTTACAGTTGCTCTGCCAAAAGGCGTATTGAGTACGGGTACACGACGTTGTGAAGTTGGGAGTGCATTTTCAAAAAAAAGTAAATTATCCTTAACAACATCTTCAGAAACGCTACCCAGATTAAAAACTATTTTTCCGGATTCGCCACTTATGGCTGGATATCCGTCTCCCCTGTCCATAAATGGATTCAGCATCCAGAACTCTATACTTTCATAATTAGCTGATTCAAAATCTGAATTTTGAAAATATCGCTGTATTCCAGCCCATCTTGTAGCAGGTCCTCTAAGTACTATTTTGTCATTTATTACATCAAATCCCTTTGTATAGCCAGGATAACCATCCCTGTTGTCAAAGTTATAAGGACCTCTATCGGTAGGATAGTAACTGATATCAAAGGTAAACAACTGCTGTTGCTGCCCCGGCTGTACCTGCCTGTTTGTGAATAGTTGATTCTGATTGATGATCTGTGTATATGGGTTTTGATTATCTATTGATGATCTGTTGGTACCCAAATCCAGTGTACTCCAGTTAAGCAATGCTCTATTGGCATTATATGCCAAATTATTCACCAGGGAGGACTCTTTGAATTTAGTAGCATCTACACTTAGTTCTGACGGTGTACTCGCTAACGTCCAAAGATTGGCATTATAACCACCCAGATTAAAGCCTGAAACAGCTCCTTCAAAGTCGTCAAGATTTGCTATTCCTTCATTTTCATATATAATATTACCTTTATAGTCTTCATATTTCAGGTCAATACCTTTAGCATGTCCGGGTTTAAAACCGGCAACTTCAGCAGTAAAATTCAAACGGGACTTCTCTGAAGTACTGTAGAATGGTAATTTGTCTACTAATTTGGTAATGAATGGTACTTCTTCAGAGTAATTGAAATCCATACCAAACATACGGTTTTTAATAGGGTCATCCCCTATATTTACTTTTTCAGTTATAGGTTTTTCTGATAATTTCAGATAGGTCGCTCCCAAGGATATCTTCTTGCTAAACTGATATTCAGCTCTTATACCCTTCATGCTTTTTTGTTGCAGACTGAACAGGGAATTGTCCTCAAAACGGACATCTATCGGTGTCCCCTGTGACAGATATGCAGGATTAATAATCCTTAGTTTACCCAAAGAATAATCTATCTCATAATCCAGTCCTTCTGTAAGTTGTTTACCTCCTGCTGAAACGCGTACAGAACCCTGTGGTATATAAAAACCAAGGCTAAACTCTCCATTGGAGCTGCCTGACTTTACCTTACCGACCATCCTGAATTTATTTTGTGTAAGTCCGGTATGTTCTGTTACTGCCTGAATCTGTTCATACAGTTCCCTGTACCTGAACTTAGCAAGTGCCGATTCGAGCCCCAGTGTATCCAGATTGTATTTATCTATCATCATCTTGCCTACGCGCTCACCTGTAAGATGTCCTCCGAATGGTTCCAAAACAGGAAATACAATGCTTCCGGTCCTTTCAATTACCGTCACATCCGGTATATAGTCAAAGTAACCATCCGGTTGAGGATCTCCGAATCTGTTCAGATTGTCAAGGTTAAACAGTTCCAGAATAGGAACTTTTATCAAAACCGGATCCGGCATGTATCTTTTTAGGGATCCGTCTGTATAATCGTCTTCATAATACACATCAAACTCAAAATCAGATGGATTCAGTGAACTCGTATTGAGATTGTACACATTCTTCATCATCAGCTCCCACATAGGTGTATTAACAATCTGATTGGTAGACTTCAGCAACTTGACAAAGTGTACTTTAGGCGGTTCGACACGCGTGGTATCAGCCTGATTGGCAGGATTAATAGAATTAAGAGATAACTGACCAATCTGATACACAGCATTGGGATTGGATGTATAATAATAATTGTAGGCAACACCCAATACCTGATTCGGTCGCAATCTTACATTCAGAGAAACGGTTCCCAATTTAGGATTATAGGTATATTCTGATGGAGATAAACGGCGACCTCTGAATACTTCAAAGTCTTTGGTACGTTTTAACAAAAACTCCGGTCCTTCCAGTATATTGGTTACCTTGTCTATATCAACAATGTTTTTTGAACTTTGTAATTTTTCGTAGATGTCATTGACCTTATTATCTGGGAGTAACTCTCCAAAATCATCCCTGTCGCCACCAGCATAAACGGTAGCAGAATTAGGGTTGGTAGAGTGTGCCTTCTGCGGTTCGGCAAGGTCAGCAATAGCTGCAATCATACTGGAATTTTCCTGAAATTCCGGCCTGTCATCAGAAACCCAAACTTCAACCTGAACAATCTGGTGCGGAGTCCGGATATATGGAATCGTCGATAAAGCACGCTCGTATACATCCCTGTTGTAATGTGAGATAAAGAAGTGCCTGTCAGCATCATACTTATTGGGTGTCAGGGTAAACTGTTGTTCCGACACCCCATTTTCGATCCGTATAGAGTTGTTTTTTGATTTTTGCTGCGACAACAATCCGGTTAGCCTTAACCTTCCGAATTGCACTTCTGCCTTCAATCCAAACAAACTCTGTGCCCCTTCGATGAGGTTACCCCGCAAAGGCAGGCTTACATTTCCGGCTTCTATTTTTTTGATGATATCATCCTCTGAAAAAGCATCAGAATCAAATGCCAGTTTTGTCTTTCTGTCAAAATCAAAGGTCGATTGCGTATCATAGTTAAAGTCCAGATCGAGTTTTTTACCTATTTTACCATTGACACCCATCTTGATCTGTGTCGTAAAGTCAGGTTGACTTACCCGTTGGGCATTCAGTGTCAGTCTTGGATCATTGCGCTTGGTATATATCCAGCCGACATTCAGGTCGACCCTACCCTGCGGCTGTATATTGATCTCAGTTCCTCCAAATAACCGGTCTATCAGGCTGTTTTGCAAATCAATACGATCTATCGGATCTATTTTACCAGATTTGGATTTTTTCTCAGACTTGATACCTCCCAATGTGTTAAAATAACGGCGTTCCTGGTCCTTTGCCACATAATCCATGTATTCGTCAAAAGTCAGGTAGGTGGGTGTCCTGTAGTATTCTTCACCTATCTTTTCGAGGACAATATATTGTCCGGTTACAGGATCATACTCTACTTTCTGTGTAATCTCTTTCGGTGTGATATCAAAAGGATTGTACTTTTTGTCTGTAATAAAATCACCCTTGCGGTCTACAAGAGGAATAGTATCCAAGCTGTTGGTCTTTATTACTTCCTGATTGTACGGATCCGGAAGGTTTCTGGATGGCGTACCTGAAAACGCCTGGAATATACATCCTGACACCAGAAAACAAACCAAAAAACGCTCTTTTAAAGTCATATAATTACACTATATTTTTATCGAAAAGTATCGACTTTTTACCAATTATTGTATAACACATTGATGAATAACGACATTCATCCGGATAATCGTATATAAAAGTTAAAAAAATTAACTAACCCATCTGTTTTAAAGCCATTTTTATGAGTTCCTCTACCTGACTGATTTCGGGTTGTTTACTCACTATCTGACGTACCTGCTTTTCAACTAAAGGTTTTGGAAAACCTAATGCCACCAATGCAAAAACAGCCTCCTGATGTATACTTTTTACACTGGAATCCTGTATTACGATTTGTTCCTGACCTGATTCCCTGATTACCTTGTCTTTCAGATCAAGAATAATGCGCTTGGCTGTCTTGGGCCCTACTCCTTTTGCCTTACTGAATGCAAAAGCATCATCATGTATGATAGCCGTACGGATTTCATCCGGGTTCATATACGACAAAATAACCCGGGCTGTATTTACTCCGATTCCGGATACAGATATCAGTAGTATGAATATCGAACGTTCATCATCATCAAAAAAACCATATAATGACTGATCATCTTCGCGTACACTCATATACGTATATATCTTGACCTTATTCAGCCCTTCCAGTTTGGAATAGGTGTTCAGACTGATATTGACATGGTAGCCGACTCCATTACATTCTATATATATAAATGCTGGCGTCTTATGTGTAATTTCTCCATGTAGATATGCTATCAAAATATCGAGGTTTAGTTTACAAAATATACCCTAAAATCAAAATTAACTATAATATTTCGACTAAAAATTTTCACCAAATCAATCGTATTTTACTTTTTGACAGTCATTAACTTAGCCTTATCAGACATTAGGATTACAAATAAAAGTGCAAATCTATTAAATTATTATATATTCCAATGTTTTATAATATGAAATTTTCAGATGGACTTTTCAGAATTGTATTGAATTACTTTACTTTTGACCTATTTTTTTCCCACAACCAGGCTGTTGACATTATATCGCCAACAGAATACCGGGGTTCCCACCCTAATACTTTTTTTGCCTTGGAATAATCGGAATATATCGAAACGACATCACCCGGACGTCTGTCACCTTTCACATAATCGAATCTGACACCGGTTTCACTTTCAAACGCTTCAATAATTTCAAGGACAGAAAGACCATTTCCAATACCTACATTGAATACTTCACAAGAGATTTTCTGGTGACCTTCAAATATGTACTGTAAAGCCAGTGTATGCGCTCTTGCAAGGTCCATAACATGAATATAATCCCTGATGCAACTGCCATCCCGCGTGGGATAGTCGGTTCCGTAAACCGTCATCTGTTGCCGCTTGCCAATTGCAGTTTCTGTAATCACTGGAACAAGATTCTGTGGTGGATTGACGGATGATTCGCCCATTTTACCACTCGGATGTGCACCTGCCGGATTGAAATACCGCAACAAAACGCCTTTCATTTCTGTATTTCTCAATGTATCTTCCACGATGTTTTCTCCTATTTGCTTGGTTCGTCCATAAGGTGAAGCTGCAGCCTGCCAGGGTGTCTCTTCGTCAACCGGTACTGTGGTAGCGTCTCCGTATACGGTACAACTGGAACTGAAAATGAAGCCTTTGACATGGTACTTCAAGGCTAATGTTAGCGTATTTATAAGTGATTCCAAATTATTTTTGTAATACAATAATGGTTTTTCCACAGATTCACCTACCGCTTTTAGTGCGGCAAAATGAATAATTCCGGATATATCGGGATGATCCTGAAATATTGTTTCACCCGACTGCAGATTGCACAAATCAAAATTATAGTACGGAACCTCTACACCAGTGAGTTCTTTGATCGTTTTCAAAGGTGAAGTATCCGAATTACTTCCGTTGTCAACACATACAACAGCATAGTCATGTTCTATAAGATCGACTATCGTATGGCTGCCAATATAACCTGTACCGCCGGTAACTAATATTTTATGTTTCACGATATTTAATATTTCTTGGATTTAAGTCATAATTCTTTTTACTTCTTTATTGATTGGTAAAATTATACAAAAAACTGTTTCTTCAAATGGTTTGGATGATTTGACAAATATTTTACCTCTGTGATACTCTTCAACAATTCTCTTCACCAGTGATAGCCCAAGTCCCCAGCCGCGCTTTTTAGTGGAATATCCTGGCTTGAATATCGATTTGAACTGCCCAGGATGAATGCCGTGTCCATTATCAGCCAGTTCGATATATACCTGACCTTTCATCTCATAAAGTCTGCATGATATGATGCCCTTACCATCGAGTGCATCGAGTGCATTGCGTATCAGATTTTCCATCACCCAGGCAAACAAGTGTTTATTGATACTGGCTTTTATGACGGCATCCGGACGTATAAAGTCAAACTTAACCTTACTCGGCGACCGGCGGACAAAATAGTCCTTCACAGCATCCAGCTCCTCAAATATATCCATTTCAACCAATACAGGTTCGGAGCCAATCTTTGAAAAACGGTCAGCTACCAGTTCGAGCCGGTTAACATCCTTGCGCATTTCCTCAAAAACGTCCAGATCATCAGGATTATCCTTGTAAATATCCTTCAATACTTCGATCCAGCCAATGATGGCACTGATAGGTGTACCCAACTGATGTGCTGTTTCTTTGGCCATTCCTGCCCATACACGGTTTTGTTCTGCTCGCCGGGATGAGTTGAACATGACATACCCCAAAGCGATATACAGACCAACAAGTAAGCCCTGAACGTAGGGGAATAACTTAATGTATTTGAGCAAAGGAGAATTAAACCAATAAATATAATGGCTGTATCCCATGCCTTCAATCGGCTTTTCTCCGGATGCCAGAAATTCTCTTTTCTTTTTCAACAGAAAAGTCTGATTGTTTTGTTCTTCCGAATTAAAATTCTGTCCCTCGAGTATGCCGGATTCGTCTTCAAAGATGACAGGTAAAGGGAAAGATTCAATGATCGTCTGCAGAAAAGTAATATCAGCTGAATAATCAGAATCTACATCCTGTTTGATAAATTCCTTCAGCGCCTGCTTAAACAAATAAACGTGTTTTTCTTCCTTTTCCTTTAGATTCTCAGCTAAAAAATTGGAATACACTATCGTTAATATCAATATCATGGCTCCTAATACCATCAGTAAAAGTTTCCACGTATTATTTCTGTTAAATAAAAATACGAATTTCTTCAAATGCCTCTATTGTATTTTATATTAATGTAACGTCCAATCCGTTCACATTTATTATTCATTGCTCAAAATTTGTACCATTTAATACTATTTTCAGTGTTTCTCTTCATTAATCTATATGATTTTACTTAGAATAACAAATAAAACATAAAAATTCATGGAATGGCCTTATTTTTGCGCTCTCTTTACAAAATAATTCTTTAAAAAATCAAAAAATGGATTTTAAAAATCTGGTTGCACATTGCAAGGAGTATGGATTTATCTTTCAGTCCAGCGAGATATATGATGGTCTGAGCGCCGTTTATGACTACGGTCCCTATGGTGTAGAACTTAAAAACAATATAAAAGCATATTGGTGGAAGTCTATGGTGCAGATGCATGAAAATATTGTTGGTATAGATGCCGCCATCTTCATGCATCCGAAAACATGGAAAGCATCCGGTCACGTCGACGCATTCAATGATCCATTGGTTGATAATAAAGATTCCAAAAAAAGATACCGGGCCGATCAGCTCATCGAAGGTTACGCTGAGAAAATCGAACAGAAAATCAATAAAGACGTCGAGAAAGCAAGGGAAAAGTACGGAGAGGCTTTTGATGAGGCTCAATTCCGGGCTACCAATGGCCGTTGCATAGAACGTCAGAAACAGATAGATGCAATACTGGCAAGACTGGGTGCTGCCATGAAAGCTGGTGATATGGAGGATCTGAAAGCGCAGATCGAAGAATATGAGATAGCGTGTGCCGAAAGCGGTTCCAAAAACTGGACTGAGGTACGACAGTTCAACCTTATGTTCAATACACAGCTGGGTAATATAGCCGGTGAAGAAGGCAAATTATACCTGAGGCCAGAAACAGCACAGGGTATCTTTGTCAATTTTCTCAATGTACAGAAATCAACGCGGCAAAAAATTCCGTTTGGTATCGCTCAGATAGGTAAGGCATTCAGGAATGAAATCGTAGCCCGGCAGTTTATCTTCAGAATGCGGGAATTTGAACAAATGGAAATGCAGTACTTTGTCCGTCCCGGCACTGAGATGGAATGGTATGAATACTGGAAGGCAGCAAGACTCAAATGGCACAAAGCATTGGGAACAGATGACCGCAAATTGCGCTATCATGACCATGACAACCTGGCGCACTATGCCAATGCTGCTGTCGATATAGAATTTGATTTCCCTTTTGGATTCAGAGAGTTGGAAGGTATTCATTCGCGTACAGATTACGACCTTACACAACATCAGGAGCTCTCAGGCAAAAAATTACAATATTTCGATCCGGAACAAAATGAAAATTACATACCTTATGTGGTAGAAACTTCCATTGGTTGTGACAGAATGTTTCTGGCAGTAGTATCCAATGCCTTAACTGAAGAAACCGTTCCGGACGCTGAAGGACAGGAATCCACGCGTGTAGTGATGAAGATCCATCCTGCACTGGCTCCGGTAAAAATAGCTGTTTTGCCCTTGCTTAAAAACAAGGAAGCACTGACAGAAACAGCTACCCTTATCTACAATGATCTGAAAAAGCACTTTAACTGTCAGTACGACGAAAAGGATGCCATCGGTCGTAGATACAGAAGACAGGACGCCATCGGCACACCTTACTGTGTAACTATCGACTTCGACACGCTGGAAGACGGAACCGTTACCATCAGAGATAGAGATACCCTGGAACAAAAACGCATTAAAACCGAAGATATATATAATTTCGTTCAGGAAAAAGTTTCCTTCGAATCCCTGCTCGGATAATATCTGAAAGTAATATAAAAACCCATAACCATAAATAAAATTTATTGAAAATTGAGTTTTTTTTATTACAAAATATCACAAAAATGTCTCTTTTGATATGTAAATATAAATATTTTAAGACAAAGTACTCTTGATAATATTTATTATTAATATCTTTACGCTTATATACATATAAGATGTTTTTATGAACGTACAGGTTTCCCAATTAAGATATCTGCTTGCACTTACAAGAACACAGAGTTTCAGTGAAGCAGCCGAACTATGTTTTGTTTCCCAGCCAGCATTGAGTATGGCTATCCGTAAATTGGAAGAGGAACTCAACATAACCTTGTTTGACAGAAAGAGCAACCCCATAGTTCTGACTGAAAAGGGCGAGATCATAGCTTCGCAAGCGCAGAAAATACTTGAAGATTTTGCCTTTCTTGAAAAAATAACCGCAGAACTCCAAAGCCTGGAACCCAAGGGAAGTCTGTCACTGAATATCATTCCTACGCTGGCTCCCTACCTGATACCTATGTTTATTCAGAAGTTCTCAGCTGATTATCCAAGTATCGAGTTGACCATTGAGGAGGATCATACCAAGTCCATCCTTAACAAATTAAGAAATTCTGATATAGATGTTGCTATACTCGTAACACCTATCGATGATAAATCACTCATATACAATCCATTGTTTTATGAAAAATTTCTTTTATATACCAATGACAGGATAGATCACCAGTATATATCTACCGCAGATATAAATTTTCATAACCTATGGCTCCTTGAAGAAGGTCACTGTATGCGTCAACAGATGATCAATATATGTGAAGCAAGAGAATCGAATAATACCAACATAACCTATAATGCCGGCAGCATCGAATCCCTGATAAACATCACAGATACCAGCGGTGGAATGACTATAATACCAGAACTTGCTGTCAACAACCTGAATCCGGAAAAAAGAAACAAGGTTTTTCCTTTTGTCGATCCTGTACCCGTTAGGGAAGTCAGCATCATGTACCATAAGTTTACACCCAAGATGATACTTATTAATGCCTTGATGCATACCGTTATCAATTCATTGCCATCTTTTCTCAAGACCAACCCTGCCAATTATGAAAAAATACCTATAGAATAGGATTTGGGTATATAATCAGGTATGCAAAATTCAATTGTATACTGGAAAGTTTATGCAGAGAAAATATGACTTGTACGTAAGTATGTGTATAACAAATTTTACTAAGCGTCAGGATTAACAAACTTTTCTATGATAAGCCATGCCTGACTTTTATTCAGACATCTTAATTTTGAAAAGGTATTCACTCCTTGTGGACTCTATAATTATAATTATATTTTTACAGTACGCAAAACCATCACCTTTTCATCTGCAATAAGCACCAATTCCAGCCGTGTGTATAACAAATTGCACAAAATTTTGATAATATAATATTCCTGATTATACATGTAACTAAAAGCCAAGTAAGTCATTCTTTCTTAATAATGTTAAAAGCTATTGATTTAGGCTGTATGATTTA
>JADZFD010000054.1 GCA_020850225.1 Saprospiraceae bacterium
CCAATGACATGCGTCCATAGGTCGCCACCCTTGACGACCTGAAAAATTTCATAAAGGGTGTTTTTTGTTTTTTTAAAAAAGTCGTTTTTGTTACTGCCGTTCCTAAAGGTAAGGAATATTTGACTGCAAAAAAACGACAGTACAAATATACAAATTATTTACAATATATTGGTTGTCTGTATATTAAATTTAACAAAGTAGAATTACTTCGATTTTAGTTGCTTACTTGCATAATCGGGAATATTATATTATCAAAATTTTGTGCAATTTGTTATACACACATATTTTTCGAACGGGAATTGCTGCAAAAAATCAACCTGTTTAAACGCTGTGCCAATAGTATGCAACCCCTTCGAAGAGCAATAATTGAGTTGTTTCTAAATAATTGTGATCACAGTTTATGTATAGATAAACTTTTAACTGTTGATTTCGTCCGGAAAACGATATAGTAGTTTCCAGCAGGTAAATGGCTAATATCAGAAGTCAACTGCAATGTATCAGCGACATCTACATCATTCGCAATATTGTGTACTAGTCGTCCATCGGAAGAAAACACACCAACATAAAGGTTTTTGACAGGCTGCTGGCCTTCTATTGTTACTATCAATGCATCCGAAACCGGATTGGGATATACTGTATATGCTATTTTATTAACTGAAGCTGTTACCACCGTTCCTGATGACTTCATTTTGTTGATTGTCCAACTTACAGTATTGAAATGCAACCATTGGTGGTCATCAACTCTGACTATGTCCGTAGTATCGACAACTGTCGCTGTCAAATCATACAAACCCGGACTTAGGGTGTCAAAATTTATGGTGACCTGATCATTATTTCCTGATATTTCCTGTGCATCCAGTTCCCAGGTAATGTGCAGTGTATTCGGCTCAGGTTGCATTAATGCTGACAATCTGAAGGTAACAGGTTGTGAAGTTGCATCCATTTTAAGATTAGATGGAGTAAAATCTACAATCGGATTGGTGAGCTTATGAATTTTTTCTACGATAGCTTCAGAACAAACCTTACAAAAAGGTGCATTCAGTTGTCCCATTTTACAGCGAAGATGTGGTCTGTTCCAGAACTCAGACTGTCCGCCACAACAATATTTGTACACACCTACTTCATTCACACCTATCCAGTTTTTCCATTTTACCTTGTTGGGATCGGATTCCTTTGTCATATTTACACGCTCACCAGCATAGACATCTCCTGCCCAGTATTCATCAGATAGCTGTGCAAATGAATGTCCTATCTCGTGTGCAGCTACATCGGCACTGTTTTTGTCTGTAGTCAACGTTGCAAAATCCCCACCGCTACCTCCGTAATAAGGTGAATTAACGATGATAATTGCCTGATCGTATTGTGGCATATTTGCTGCAAGTACTTTGACTACATCCGGAAGCTTTCGGGGTACTACCAGCCGATGAATACCACTGACATCAAATGAACTCATGAAATAATTATCCGGATTGGAGATGGGTACATTCGCCTTGTCACAATCACTTGCGGTATGCGGATGAATAGCACCCGATTCTTTGGAAATCACCTTAACCGCAAAAGCGTTGAAATAATTTTTGTAGTATGACCAGGGTTCCTGTTTGAAAAAATATTCCAGCACATTCCTTGCCTCACTTATAAATTTGTCCTGTTCGGTAGCTGTAAATCCATCACCCAAAAACACAAAGTTGATATACTTACCCGGATCACCATGATATAATAAGGTGTCCACAGGAAATTTCTGCGCTTGCAGGGTCAACGTACCCGTACAAAATAAAATAAGGTAACATATCTGCTTTATCATCAATTTAAAGTTGTATTGAGGTTAATATATTTTTTTCAGTATTATTGGTGATTTCATATATTATCAGCTTACCATCCGAAGTATTGGATTGTAATCTTACAAAAAAATCTGCTGTATCCAGTTTCAGCTCCTTTGATTCATAAGAAGTATCACCAGGATACTCAACACGCTTGTACAACGGATGTTCCCTGACAAAAGTATGCACCAATTTACCCTGTTCGTACATTTCAAAACTCAAATAGTTAGGCGTTTCAGCTATATTCTGCTCATTCACTTTAATCGTACCTTCCGTTTTGATCTTCTCAACGATACGAATTGTATTCTTTTTCAGAATAGTGTCATTACTCATATTCATAACCAAAAAAATTATTTCCGGTTTATCCAGTCTGACAGAAGGAGCGGTATTTTTTACGGATTTACAGGATACAGTTCCAATGAGCATACCTGTAAACAACAGATAAAATATATTATGTATTACTTGCATCTCCGACCTGTACGTTTTTGAATTTTTCAACTTTAACTACATATTTCCATGTATCCTTCATCCGTGTCATATTTTCATTAATTAAAAAATTGATTAGGGAAAATACCTGAGATGTTCCATCTTTTTACCGGCAAGTGTCTTCTCTCCTACCTGCTTAAATCCGAGTTTCAGGTACAATCTCCTGGCAGCAGGATTATCTGTATCTACCAGCAATCCCAACGTAATGCGCGATTTCAAAGCATATTCATCTATCAAAAACTGGAGTAACAGGCTACCTGTTCCTTTCCCCTGTACTGCAGGATTGACAGCTATGCAATCTATGTACCATTCACCTGCTTCTGTTTCATCTTCCGGATAAATATCCCTGTTGTATCTGCGCCGGACTTCCTCGACAACCGGCGATCTCAATGATGCCAGTGCAGCACCATCATAGACTATCGCTACCGCTTCAATCATTCCTCTATTATCCACCACCCAACAGTTTTGCCATGAATACTGATTGGAATCCTGCTCAGCCATATATTTCAAAAAAAGAATACCTTCTTCCCAATCTCTTTTACCTGTAAAATAATATACGATTTCCTCCATTGCCAGCATGGCATGAACTGCAATGTCACCGCTGTCTCCTATCCGGGCTTTTCTGATAAGCATTACTGGATCATTTTATTAAAATTCGATGTGTTATCATTCACTGATCAGAAGATTAGTAGTTATTAAGATCGGTTGTATATATGTAAAACCGGGAATCTCAGGGAATCTGCCTCATCCGAACAGTAATAAAATATATTATCAGCAATCTGATTTGTCGTCACCCAACCGCTGAAATCAGCATC
>JADZFD010000055.1 GCA_020850225.1 Saprospiraceae bacterium
AACCATACACAATTGAGCCTGCCTATGCTGCGTGCAGTTGCTCGCAGTAACTTCACTAAATCGTGATTTCGTATCACGATTTTGCTGAGCATCGTTCAGTTATTTCTAAACTGGACTACGGGTTCTGTCCACTTCATTATAATTACAAGCGCAAGAGGTAATATCTTTATAGCAATAATTGTTGATATATTATTACCATGAAGATGCATTAAGAATCGACCATTCAGTTGCAATAACAGGCATAGACGCGTATTAAATTTAGCAAATGAAATATCTCCTAATACAAAGAGCCCTGCTTAATACCTTAAGCAGGGCTCTTTGTAATGATATATTAATTATCTTGTTTACAACTTCACATCAAATGTGTAGCTGTCTTTATTATTGTCCTGTGTAACAACAATATCTTTTGTATTAAGCAAATAGTATTTGTCACCATTCTTAACGATAAAAATATCACCTTTAGCTACTTTATCAGTAACATTTCTTTTACCATCGGCGCTTTTTAATGTCAATGCAACACCACTACCCCACAATGCTGCAACTTGCTCCTTGTATTGTATACCATCAAATGAAAAACTTTCTGATACACCATTCTGACCTTTTTTGATGTATTTGATTTCAGAACCGTTCATGCCGGATATCTGCTGCTTCCATGTCTGATCATAAGGAGGATTGATATTGACAACACCCTCATCTCTGATTTCTGCATTTTTACTGTTTGCATCTGATTCAACTGTTCCTGTAGATGCTCCTGTATCCAAATCCAGACCACCCTGTCCTGCAGGTCCTGACTGATTCAACAGAATACCTTCAAGGGAATTGACTTTAGTTCCTACCACATTTATTTTAAGTGATACTTTTGAAGTCAGACCTTTGTCATCCGTAACAACAAAGTCATAAGTACCTACACTGTACGAATTATGTGCCTTGATTGTTATTCTTTGTTCAAATGAATTTACCTTATCCTGAAGTAATAAAAGTGGGTTTGCTACACCTGTATTGCCATCAAATGAGATTCTGTCAGTAGTAATGTCGATTTTCTGTCCATCTTCAAGTATAGTTAAAGTCTTCATTGGATTTGAACCCTTTGTTGCTGTAAGATATACTGAAAAACTACCACCCAATGCTACATCACTGTCTGCATCGATATAGCCCAGTGCATCATTCAGCTTTACGCTTGCAGGTGTGTTGTCATCTATAGGATTATTGATGTCGTCTCCACAAGAAGTCAGGAATAATGAAAATACACTGAATGCAAAAAATAATTTTAAAAATGTTAATCGCTTCATATTAAATATATTTAAAAAAATAAAAAAATTACTGATTATTTGACGTAAAATCTTACGCAGGGTCACAAAAACAACATTTTAATTTTTTAGTATGTTTAGAATTATTGTCATTAATTTGTGAAATATTAGTAAATCATTTGGTTAAATGAACTATTATAACTGATTTCTTTATAAAAATATTGCTCACTACCTATTTATTCAATTCAATAAACTATCGGATTTGACCACAAATTTCCATCCGGCTGAGGACAGAGCGATTTGCATCATATCTACATATGTTTTCTTTTCCTGCTCCGCTTTCCGGATAAGCTGATCGGTATTGGCATTATTTGAGATTAGATCTTTGGCATTTTTATTGATTTTATTGTATTCCTCTGTTGTGAAAGAATTGAAGGTACCTTCACTGATATCATAATAATCCAGATTGTGGTCAATGGACAATACCTCCGCTTCGGGCATTTCATTGAGTGTAACCGTTTTGGTAAGGCTGTCGATACTGATGTTAACCTTGTCAAAATCATAGCCTACAGAAATTTTAGCTGATACCCTTAACAGGATTTTCTTACTGAACAGGTTAAAAAAATCATATTTATACGATTCGTTATAGTTGTAAATCTCTGAAAACTGCCCTTCCACACTGATGAGCTTGGTGACTGTCTTCATCCTTTCCATTACAACCACTGAACTTTCTGATTTTTTACTTTCAAACAAGGAAGTTCCCGCAAAATACCAAACAATGGCTCCGCCCAGAAGGAAAGATAAAATTACAATTACATTCTTTTTAATTAAGGAATAGAACATCGTTTTTTAATTTAATCATCACATGCGCACGCTCAAAATTCTATAACAATTCTCTGGAAATATGTTTTGCAAATCAGCAAACAGATTCTATACTTTGGAGGATAATGGATACTTAAGTCCTTTATAGGATTTCAGTACCATTCTGACTGAACCGACAGATACTGAGGATTCAAGCTGCAAGGGTATCCTGTTATCGTCATCTGAAACCCATATTTGCATCTTGTCCCCTTTCTTAAATACATTGCCCGAAACCACCTCCGGATTAATTCTTACAGTATTAAATTTACCCAGATCCTTAATTTGTTTTTTCTCTCTGCTCTCAACAGTTATACTGATGGGATATACCTCCTTGTCAAATAGTATCTGAAGGTTCAATTTATCCCCATTTTTAAAGCCTGATATATCTGTGGAACGCAATTTATAAAGATTGGATATCAGGTCCTGCATGCTCCCGTTCCACTGATGCTGCTGTACTGAAGTAGTGTGTTTTGTTTTTCCATGGTACGATGAAGCCATTTTTTTATCCTGTTGAAAACGGATACTATCATAAAGCCTGTAATTACCTTCTTCTACTATCCGCACAAAATTACTGGGTAACATCGTCTTTTTATCGATCTTGGTGTAAAAGTAATCATTGACTTTAAAAATGGATGCATAGGTTGGATACGTTTTACCAAATGCCTTCATTTCATAACTGTCGTCCTGCTCAGTTACGGAAAAATCAACTTCACCGGCTGGAATCCAGATAAATCCAAGCGTATAGTATACTTTATATACCAACTTTTCACCATCATTAAATGCACTGTTCCCAACATTATCGGGCAAATCAGATATTTTCTGTACCCTATACGTAAAAGATACTAACATCAGTACTATCGGAAGCATCCATATCCATATTCTTTTATTCATGTTCTTCTTTTTTAAAATAACTGTAAAAATTGGTGCCAGCTATTACTTTCAGCCCGGCAATAGCCGGCAAAATCAGGTTTATCAACCATATCAGGAATGTAGCCGAAAGCGCCGTTATGCTACTTACTCCAACTGTTCCCCATACCAGAATTGCTATTTCTCCCCTGGCAAAAATACTTATGATGGCAGGTAATGGTATTCCGGTTTGTATGAGATATATACACATAATATTACCAAGTGTTTCTGTTATCGGGAGTTGGACATTCAACAATATCATCGTCATCACATACTGTAGGGTATAGATACCATATCTGACAAAGGACAGAAAAAGCACCCTGAACAGTATTCTATTCGTATAGATACCCAGTCCGTAAAGTTTATCTTTATACCGGTGAAAAACTGATTTTTCTGCCAGAACCACTGCCACTTTTGATAAGCGGAAATACAACAGGAGTAGCAGACATATCTGAACTGCAACCATCAGTATCAACGGCAATATGTAGTTATTTGTAACGTGAAAAACGTTTTTAAGAAAATAATAACTAAATAACAGTCCACCCGCTATATTACACAGATTCTGGGCGATACTGCCCAACAGGGTAGCAGAGACAACTTCTATTTTTTTGCTACTGTCAGAAGTGACAGCTCTTCCGGCATATTCACCAATCCTTCCAGGTGTAAATATCCCGGCAGCAATTCCTGCCAATACAATCCGGACTGCATTCTTCAGCTTCAAATCCGTATGTGGAGACATTAATATCTGCCATTTTCTTCCTTCCAGCAACCAGTTGATTGGCATCAGAATAAGGATTCCTGTCAGTAGTAGGTAATGTCCCGGAGTGAATCGCAGCTCTGTATATGTTTTGAATATCTGTACCGTATCATCATTGCTGAGTTGCTGTATTATCAGTACAATAATGAATCCTATTATTACATACTTGATTACCGACAGAAATACTTTGAACAAGTTGCTATATTTAATAATACCAAAATATTTGCAATAATTGCATAATAAAGGCTAAAAATACAATTAAATCGGCATTTTGGATAGCAGATTGAAAACGTATCCTATTGTGAAAAACAAAATCAACCTTGTATATTGCCGGATCATTTTATCGCTTGCTATAAAAACCGGATACCTTACCCGGATTACATTATTTTGATTACTTTTGTGACATGATTCAGACAAAAGATCTCACCTACAGATACTCGGGCGAGGAGACCATTACTTTTCCTGATATATACTGCGATTCCAAAGAAATACTTTTGGTATTGGGTGCTTCAGGAGTCGGCAAAACAACGCTACTCCACTTGTTGGGAGGAATTCTGAGGATTCAGAAGGGAAGCATTTTAATAGATGGTGCGGATTTTAAATCATTTTCGGACACACAAACAGACCATTTCAGAGGTAAGCATATCGGGATTGTATTCCAACAGAATCACTTTGTAAAATCGTTGACTTCCCTCGAAAATGTAATGCTGGCTCAACAGTTAGCCGGACACAATACCGACAAAAAAAGAGCTCAGGCATTACTTGACAGGCTCAATATCGGTGATAAATCGTCAAAATATACTAATGATTTGAGTCAGGGTGAAAAACAAAGAGTAGCCATTGCACGTGCATTGATCAATAAACCCAAAATCATCCTGGCTGACGAACTGACATCAGCACTGGATGATATGAATTGTAACGAAGTACTCAACCTGCTTCAGGAACAGGCTCATGAAGCAGATTCTGCCCTGATTGTCGTAACGCATGATACCAGATTAAAGGAAAAAATCAATCGTAAGATTATATTGGAAAGATAATGAATACAGTACAATTAGCACTTAAAAATATCTTGAAAAATCCTCTCAACCTGCTGATGAGTACGATACTCTTTGGACTGGGTGTAGGGCTGATTACGTTTTTATTGCTCCTGAATGATCAGCTCAAAGACAAATTTGACAAAAACCTCGCGGGCATCGATCTGGTAGTAGGTGCCAAGGGAAGTCCGTTACAGATGATATTGTGCAATATGTATCATATCGACAACCCTACCGGCAATATTCCGATACAATACGCATTGCCACTGCTAAGAGAAGGACATCCTTTGATAAAAATGGCAGTGCCACTTTCATTGGGAGATAATTATAAATCCTACAGAATTGTAGGTACCAACCACGATTTTTTAGGCTTATATCAAGGACAAATCAGGTCTGGTAAACTGTGGAAGAACGACCTCGAAGTCACAATCGGAAATGCAGTGGCTGAAGAAACGGGATTAAAGTTGGGTGATACATTCGAAAGTGCACATGGATTGTCCATGGATGATCATGTGCATGAAGGACATGCATTTGTAGTTACAGGTATTCTGGAAGGTACCGGTTCTGTCCTTGACCAACTGATACTCACCAACACCGCTTCGATATGGAAGGTACACGATCATGAAGACGAAGAACATGAACATGATGAAGATGAACACCATGAACATCACGACCATGATGATGCGCATCAGCACGACAATTCCAAAGCAGACCTTGCCCATCATCCTGAAAATGAAATCACTTCCGTGCTCATTCAATTTAAGAATAAAACCAATTTTCAGGCATTGAATTTTGGAAGAAATATCAATGAAAATACAGAAATGCAGGCAGCTTCACCAGCGATAGAAATCAATAGACTGTACAATATGATAGGTATCGGAACGGATGTTTTAAAAGGATTGGCTATACTTATTGCTACCGTTTCAGGTTTATTCATATTTATATTATTATTGAAAAGTATGCGTGAACGCCGTTACGAACTCGCAATAATGCGGGTGCTGGGTGCTGGCAGAATGAAACTGTTTACACTGATTATTACTGAAGGCATGATATTGGCACTCTTGGGATATTTGACAGGTATGATTCTGGGACATGCCGGTATGGAGCTCGTTTCCAAATTTCTGAAGGACGATTTCAGATATGTGTTCACAGGATTGCATTGGATGACTGAAGAAGTTTTTATTTTGATTATTGCTGTTGTATTGGGGTTGATTGCGGCCTTTATACCCGCCATTCAGGCTGCAAAAACAGATTTAAATACCACCTTGTCTAAAAAATAAAACACATATCAGGCATCAAAAAGGATGATCTTTTCGTTCATATAGTAATAAGAACAATAATTTGAAAACATTTAACGGACGTTATACATATTACCTGATATTGATTTTTATATGGATGCAAAGTCAGGAGATGCTTGCACAATCCAAAGATATGTGGACGATACTGGGTATGGTTACCTTTACGTCTTCTTATAATCCGGATTTACTGATAGAAACCAAAATCCCTAAAATTTCCGGAGCCATCGAAAAACTGGATGGCAAAGAAATCGAAATTGAGGGTTACATGATTCCGCTTACCGGCCAGGTAACACAGAGCCATTTCATGTTGAGTAAGTATCCGCAAAGTACCTGCTTTTTCTGTGGTAAGGCAGGACCGGAAACAGCTATGCAGGTATTTATGAAAGATAATAGAAAAGTTAAAATCACAGAAAGAAAAGTGAAGGTAAAAGGAACTTTATATATAAATCCAAAGGATGCTTCGAGTCTGTTGTATACTTTGGAAAATGCACAATTAACAGATATTTGATTTACAAGTCACAATTCATTGTATGAGAACAATACTTTTAGTTATATTTGCTATGAACACCTTCATGGTTACTGTGGCAGCACAGGCTAAGGAAGATGTCTGGAAACAATTGTCCAAAGTAAGTTATAAGAAAGAATATGATGCACTGATGGGCTTCAAAGTAGACAGGCCTGTATTCGGCGAGACCGTTCGTGCACTTGAAAACAAGGAAATCATCATCAAGGGTTACATTATTCCTACTGACGGATATAAATCGCATAAAGAATTTGTCTTCTCTGCGTTTCCTTTCAGTATGTGTTTCTTTTGTGGTGGAGCCGGACCGGAAACTGTGATGGAGGTCGAAGCTACGGAAGGAATCAAGTATACCGTAGAACCCATCACTATCAAAGGTGTTCTGAAACTGAACGACAAGGATATCAACCGATTGATGTTCAAACTCGTCAGAGCACAAATCGTAAAAAGCTAAACATCCGATAATATGGATTTTAAACATCCTGTTCCTGTAACAGAACTCGCAAGTACATATTCCCTGCAGCTAAGAGGAAAGGATACCAATCTGGCAATAGGAATCAACGAAATTCACAAAGTAAGACATGGGGATATTACCTTTGTAGATGTAGAAAAGTATTACCTGAAGTCACTGAACTCTGATGCAACAATTATCCTCATCAATAAGGATATTACATGTCCTCCCGGCAAAACATTGTTGATAACAGATGATCCTTTTGCCGTTTACAATCAGATAGTCTGGGAAAACCGTCCACTGCACTACCTGAATTCCAACAGAGGTGAAAATCTACAGATTGGTGAAGACTCTCAGATAGATTTTGGTGCTTATATCGGTCACGATGTTACTATTGGCAAGGGTTGTTATATACAGTCAGGCGCCTACATAGGTGACCATACCATCATTGGTGACAATGTCAGCATACAGGCAGGTGCATTGATAGGTACGGATGCTTTCTATTATAAAAAAATAAATGGTAAGTATACAAAATGGAGATCCGGCGGCAAGGTCATCATACAGGATAATGTAGAAATCGGTGCCGGGTGTACTATAAACCGGGGCGTATCAGGAGATACTGTCATTGGCAATGGCACCAAACTGGACTGTCAGGTACATATTGGCCATGGTGTGGTAGTCGGCAGTAATTGCCTGATAGCGGCACAGACAGGAATTGCCGGCAAGACAATCATTGGTTCTGGCTGTGTTATTTATGGTCAGGTAGGTATAGCACAGAATCTGAAAATAGGTGACAATGTGGTCATTCTTGCTAAAAGCGGGATATCCAAAAATCTACTGCCTGACAAAACCTACTTCGGTATCCCTGCGGATGATGCCCGGATCAAAATGCGGGAAATGGCATCTGTTAAGATGCTCAAAAAAAATCATGAATAGATGATTTGCTGACGCATTCAGGCAAATCATCCGTATCCATGTGTTTTTTATCAGAATGGTAAATCGTCACTGGCATTGTCGCCCATTCCCTGACCCGGAGTCGCCGGATCTGATGTCGGAAAATCTGAAGTAAATGGTGTGCTCTCAACAAACGGTGTGGACTCTTGTGGTCTTTCAGTACTTTCTCCTGCCCTGTCTATTTTCCATGCCTGCAGATTCGTAAAAAACTTATCCTGCCATTCCCTGCCCCGTAAATCAAATGAAACTTTGATTCTATCGTTTTCGGCATAATTGTCAATAGCTGAACACTTATCCTGAACCAACTGAAATTTTACAAATTGAGGATACTGCTCATCTGTCTTAATCACAAACTCACGGGTTTGAAAGGTTTCCGTCTTACTCTCAGTATCAAATTTTTTATAAAGTATGCCTTCTACTTCGAATGCCATGTCTTGATTTTTTTATATGTTAAATGAATTAATATGCTTTTGCAAACAGTACTCTTCTGTTGGATGGTTTACCCGAATAAACACAATGTCCTGATTCTTCCGGTGCATCAATCGGAATACAACGGATGGTTGCTTTAGTTTCCTCTTTTATCTTGTCTTCTGTCTCAGGCGTTCCATCCCAGTGGGCGAGCACAAATCCTCCCTTATTTTCTATAACGTCTTTGAATGCTTCAAAGTTTTCTACCCGTGTTACATGTTCATCTCTGTATGATTGGGCCCTGCTAAAAAGGTTTTGCTGGATATCTTCGAGCAATTGCTCAACATAGGGTACTATAATATCCAAATCTACAGACATCTTTTCCTTTGTATCCCTTCTGGCTACTTCTATAGTATTGTTTTCCAGGTCCCTCATTCCTAAACCTAATCTGACGGGTACGCCCTTCATCTCGTATTCAGCAAATTTAAATCCGGGTCTTTTGGATTCGTCGGTGTCGATTTTTACACTTATTCCCAGTGATTTCAGAGCATCGGCTATAGCTTCTGCTTTTTCTGTCAATGCCGGATCCGGTTTGGGTATAGGTACTATAACTACCTGAATGGGTGCCAGCTTTGGAGGAAGTACAAGACCATCATCATCTGAATGTGTCATAATCAATCCACCTATAAGCCTTGTAGATACACCCCAGGATGTCGCCCAAACATATTCGTTTTCGTTTCTGTCATTACTGAAGGTTACATTGAATGCCTTAGCAAAATTCTGACCCAGAAAATGTGACGTTCCAGCCTGTAATGCCTTGCCGTCCTGCATCAATGCTTCAATCGTAAAGGTATCGTCTGCACCGGCAAACCTTTCAGATTCGGATTTGAAACCCTTTATCACAGGCATAGCCATATATTCTTCCGCAAATGCCGCATACACATCGTGCATCTGTCTGGCTTCCTTTATTGCGTCTTCTTTAGATGCATGGGCAGTATGTCCTTCCTGCCACAAAAATTCTGCTGTCCGCAAAAATGGACGTGTACGCATTTCCCAACGGACTACATTGGCCCATTGATTGATAAGTATAGGCAAATCCCTGTATGACTGTATCCAGTCTCTATATGTGTTCCAGATAATGGCTTCACTCGTTGGTCTTACTATCAGCTCTTCCTCCAATTTAGCTTCCGGATCTATTATGAGTTTGCCGGCATTATCGGGATCATTCTTTAGCCTGTAATGTGTCACTACGGCACATTCCTTGGCAAAACCCTCAGCATTTTTTTCTTCTGCTTCAAACAAACTTTTGGGTACAAACAATGGAAAATAAGCGTTGACATGTCCCGTATCCTTAAACATCTTGTCTAACTGATCCCGCATTTTTTCCCATATTGCATAACCATATGGTTTAATGACCATACACCCTCTGACAGCAGAGTTTTCTGCCAATCCGGCTTTTTTTACTATATCATTATACCATTGTGAATAATTCTCTCCTCTCTCTGTGATCTCTTTTGCCATTTTATTGATTGTAAATCTGAAATACTAATTTTCCCTATATGTTAAAAATAAATTAATACCTTATGAAATTAAACTTTATGAATGTAATTATCGTCATAAGAATAACTGAAAAGTAGATATAATTCACCCTTTAACGGTTGAATTTAAAACTTTAAGTCGTTTTTAACTATATTATGCCGCAAAAGTAATAAATTGCAGTCTAATTATTATAAATTGAGTATATATTACATTCAAAATACAAATATTAAACACACTATCATGAGAGCATCATATTTTAAAACAGGATTTTTAGCCATCATAATGGTTTTAAGCATCAAATTAAGTGCTCAGTTTGATGACTTGTATTACGATTATGATACGGACAAAATTGCTTATACCAACACCGTCACAGAGAATGACAAAACGTTGGCTTATAATGATAATTATGCAGAAGAAGATTATAATTATGACAATCAGGAATATTCTAATTATGATGAGTATTCTTACAGTGACAGAATCAACAGATTCCATAATTCCTCAGTAGCAAATGAATACTACTATAATTCATTTGATAACTGGTGGTACAATGACAACTATTACAACAACTATTACGGTAACAGTTATTATGACAGGTATTACTACCCTTCCTACAGCAGTGGTATAAATATCTATATCGGAAACTCCTGGGGTTGGAATAGTTGGAATCGACCTTGGGGATGGAACTCCTACTGCCATGGTTTCAATAGCTATTATAACCCGTGGGGTTGGAATTCCTACTACAGACCATGGGGTTGGAATGGTTATGGCAATAACATTTACAATAACTATTACTATGGTGATGTATATTATGGAAACGGGTACTATAATAACGGATGGTACAATAATAACAATCCCGGAAGTAATAACAACAGTAATACTAAGAACACCATTTACGGAAGCAGAAAAGGCGGTGCCGTATCCTCTTCCGTTAATGGCAGGGAAGCTTCCCCAAGAAAACCTAATGTTGGCACTGATGTAAATGATGGAAACAGAAAAGTGGGTGCAAATGATAGACTTAAAACAGATAATACTTCTGATAACAACAGCTCCATCAGGGTTAAAAATAAAGAGGATATCAATACAACTGAGCCTGTACGCAATAGTGACAAAAACAGCAATCTGAACCAGAGAGAAAGAATATATAATTCTACCAGAGACAACAACTCAAGGAATAATACAGGTGTATCTCCTTCAACAAGAAACAATACATCCGGAACAGACAGAAACCCTGTACGAAATAATGATCAGAAATCCGGAATACAACAGAAGAGCAATAGTAGTATATCTCCTTTCGGTAATCAGAGAAACAATATGAATTACAATACGCAGAGAAATAATCAGACCAGCCCTTCAAGGGATAATTCCAGTCAGTCAAGATCCGACTTTAATACTGGTTCAAGAAGTTTCTCTTCACCATCAGGCAGTAATTCCGGTTTTAATAGCGGGAGTAGAATCAATTCATCCGGCTCTGGCAGTGGTATTAATTCAGGAAGTAGCTCATCATCTTCATCAGGTAGTAGCAGAAGCAGCCAGAGAGGAGGAAGATAATAAACGGTATTTCTATATTACCGGATAATATATAAAAAGGCTGATAATCTTCTGTTTTGTCAGCCTTTTTATATTAAAATTCAATTGGATATATCTCAATATATAATTATTTTAAACCCAAATGATATGAAGAAGTATAGCTTTACTATAGGATTTTTATTTGCTTTTATTTTTGTAGATGCTCAAAACATTACCGACGTGGTCAGGTGGTCCAACACAGATTATGTAGGTACCGCAAGAACTCTCGGTGTTGGCAGTTCTTTTGGTGCCATGGGGGGCGATTTTTCCGGTGTTAGCATCAATCCAGCCGGTATTGCAGACTACAGGATATCCGAATTTATGATTACTCCATCACTGAGAAGTACGGGTTCAAATGCATGGTTTGCACAGGATAAAAATTCCGCTACACGGGATAAAGCAAGCAAGTTGGGTCTGGATAATATTGGCTTTGTTCTGGCTTCAGATCCGGGCAGCAAATTAACAAGCTCCAATTTTGCAATTGGCTATTCCAGAATAGCAGATCTGAATCTCAATACGACCATTAGTGGAATAGTTCCCGGTTCTATCACTACCTATTTTGCTGAGCAGGCACAGAACCTGACAGTGGATGAACTGGATGATTTTGTTGCCTACCCGGCGTATAATGTCGGGGCCATACTCAAAGACGAAGCCTCCAATAATTATTACACAGACTTTTCCAATACCAAACAGCCTGTTTACAGAACGCAGGACATATACCGTCGAGGTGGCATTGACGAACTCACCTTGGCATGGGCAGGAGAATATAACCACCGACTGAATATGGGCATAAGTATGAGCATGCCTTTTCCAAGATTTGAAGAATTAAAAACATATAAGGAAACAGATAGCGCTACAGATGAAGTGGAATATTTTGATCATCTTTCACTTACCGAAAGGTTGAACACATCAGGCTTAGGTTTTAATTTGAAATTGGGTTTTGTCTATAAATTCAATAAAAATATAAGGTTGGGTGGTAGTTTTCATTCCCCTACATGGTACAGCCTGAATGACGATTACAGCAACAGCATCGAATATGCTTTCACAGATGCCAGAGGCAGTTTTAATAATAAATATGATACCCCGGACGGTGGATTTGGATATAATATAACGACACCCTGGAGAGCTACAGGTAGTTTGGGTACGATATTAAGATTCGGAGAAATCAAAGGTTTTTTAAACGGTGATATCGAGTATATTGATTATACCAATGCGAGTTATAAAGGTAAGTCATATAATTCCGATCCATCAGAACAAGCTCATGACAGGGAAGTCAACCGTGAAATTCTCAATCGTTTGGGTAGTGCAGTAAATGTACGCTTAGGTGGAGAATTCGCTTATGAACACTTCAGGGTTCGTCTGGGATACGGTATAGAGCGTACAGCTTACAATGCCGATGATTTTTACAACAATAAGGTTTCTTTTGGAATAGGATTCAGGGATGACAATTTTTTTATAGATTTGGGCTTCCGGATATCAGATTACAGTGAAGGTTATTATCCATATTATGTTAAAGACACCTCATTAAATCCATTATCAGAGATAGAAACGAACAAGACCAGAGGCAACCTTACATTAGGTTTTAAGTTTTAGATTATTTCATAATCTCTTGATATATGGTTACTAATAGCCACATAATTGGTAATTTAGTGGTAACTTTGCTATAATAATTAATTGTCATGTGATCCGGATTCTTTCATTCATTTTGGTACTCGGACTACTAATTCAGCCAGTGGCTGCACAAAAAATATTAGTTCCGGCGGACAGCCTTAACGCTTCACGTGTACATTCAGCTATTGTTATCGGCGGACTTACCTACACCGGATTTTCAATCGGACTATACAATGCCTGGTATAAAAAATATGATCAGACATCCTTTCATTTGTTTGATGATTTGTATGAATGGAATCAAATGGATAAAGCAGGCCATGTACACAGTGCCTACTTTCAGGGAATTATTGCATACAAAGGTATGCGGTGGGCTGGAGTAAGTAAAAAAAAGAGTCTTTTGACCGGTATTATAACCGGAACACTGTTTCAGGGCACTATTGAAGTTATGGATGGTTTTTCGACAAAATGGGGTTTTTCATTGGGTGATATGGCCGCCAATATTGCAGGCACTTCTGTTTTTGCACTTCAGCAACATTACTGGAATGAACAACGCATACACCTCAAAATGTCATCGATTCCCATACATTACAGTAAAACAGCCGTTTATGCTACCGATAAAACAGGAGTTTCAACACTGTACAAAAGAGCTCAGGAATTATACGGAAATACCTTTTACGAACGATTCCTCAAGGATTATAATGCACAGGTATACTGGGCTTCCTTTGATGTCCATTCCTTTCTGCCTGAGGATAATATCTGGCCAAAATGGCTGAACCTGGCATTGGGTTACGGCGCAGGTAATATGTATGGTGGCTTTGATAATAGCTGGATGAGCGGTGATCATATGTATGTTCTCAATCCACAGCAATACCCGCGTTACCGTCGGTTTTTCATTGGCCCTGACCTTAATTTAACTTCCCTGAATACTAAAAGACCCTTCCTTAAAACTGTATTCTCAGCTTTGAATGTATTTAGGATACCTTCTCCCGCCATAGAAATAAATACCAGAGGAGAGTTAATATTCCATCTGCTTAGATAATACACATATCCTGCTTTATCTGCAAATAAATTCCGTTATTTTATTTCGGTATATTATCCGAACTATTTTTTATACTAATTTCAGGTCTGTTTTATAAACGAATTTCGTATTACAAATCCTCTTCCTTGTGATTAGCTATCAACTTGTTTTGAATATCGGGTGTTACAGGAACATACTCAATAAATTTACGGGTAAACTTAGCCTTACCCTGCGAAAGTGACCGCAAGGTAGATGAATACTGGTACATTTCAGAAATGGGTACTCTTGCCTTGATTTTTTGATATATACCATCTGAATCCATACCCATTATAATGGCTCTTCGTGACTGTAAATCTCCCATGATATCACCCATAGCTTCATCTGAACAAGTGATATTGACCTCATAAATAGGCTCTAAAATCTGTGGGCCTGCATTCTTAAATGCAGTTCTGAATGCACCTATGGAAGCCAGCATGAACGCCATATCGTTGGAATCTACAGGGTGCATTTTACCATCGTATATACTTACCCTTATGTCCTGGCAGTTGGAACCTGTCAATGGTCCTTCAACCATCTTTTGCATGATACCCTTTTTGATAGCGCTGGAAAACTTAGCATCAATCGTTCCTCCGACGATACACCAGTAGAAAGCCAGTTTTCCTCCCCAATCCAGATCGTCTACCTCAATATTTTTGACAGTAAGTCCGTCTGGTGCGGGCATTCCTTCATAATACGGTTCTATACGCATATGTACTTCCCCAAACTGACCGGCTCCACCACTTTGTTTTTTATGTCTGTATACCTCATTGGCTACTCTTGTTATCGTTTCTCTGTAAGGAATGCGCGGTCTTTCGAATTCCATCTGTACCCCAAATGCCTTTTCTATCCGGTACTTAATTAAATCCAGATGTAATTGTCCCTGTCCGTGTATGATAGTTTGTTTGAGTGTTGCATTTTGCTCTACAATTAAAGTAGGATCTTCTTCCTCAATCTGATGAAGCGCTTTAATCAACTTTTCCATATCGGATTTGGATGGAGGAACTACAGCCGTCCTTATTCTTGGTTCAGGAAAATGAATCGGGTCAATTTCGATCTTGGCTCCTTTACTGTACAATGTCTCATTTGTATGGCTATTTTTGAGTTTGAGTGTTACACCGATATCGCCTGCCTGCAGTACATCGACAGCATTGCGTACTTTACCTTCAGATTCAAAAATCTGACCAATTCGTTCGTGTGTATCGTTGGCAGCATTAATCAGTTCATCACTTCCTTTCAACTTACCTGAATATACCTTAAAATAACTTACAAGGCCTACCTGAGGTTCTGATATTGTTTTATAAATAAATATACTTGTCGGACCTGAAGCATCGTAGGACTTTGTACTGCCATCTGCCAATTTGTATGGAGGTACATCAGCAGGAGAAGGTGCTATATCATTGATAAAACCCATAATTCTGCCACTTCCCTTGTCCTGTAAGGCAGAACAGCAAAAAACAGGGAATATCTGCTGATGCGCCAAAGCAATGCGCAATCCCTGTGTCAGTTCTTCTTCACTTAAAGTTCCCTGGTCAAAATATTTTTCCATAAGTCCTTCTTCGTTTTCAGCTGCTGCTTCTACGAGCGCATTATGCATGGCTTTGGCACGTTCCATTTCACTGTCAGGAATGGGATGTTTTTCCGGTTTGCCGCCGTTGGGACCAAATACATACATTACCATCCTCAATGCATCAATAATCGTATTAAATTCACTACCTGAATTCAAAGGATATTGTACGGGCAGCACTTTCGTGCCAAATCGCTGAACAGCCTGTTCCAGTGTTGTTTCAAAATTTGCTTTTTCATGATCCATCTGACTTACTACAAAAAGCAATGGAGTCCTGAATTCATTGACATAATCCCATAGTATCTCTGTACCTACTTCTACTCCCTGAGCGGCATTCAGAAGCATTATAGCGGTATCTGCAACTTTGAGTGAACAAACAACTTCCCCGACAAAGTCATCAAATCCGGGAGTGTCCAAAACATTTATCTTGTGGTCCCTCCATTTTACACGCATCAAAGACGAAAACAATGAGTTGCCGCGCTCTTGTTCAATAGCAGTATAATCTGACATTGTATTTCCGTTGCTTACTGATCCCATTCTACTGATAGCTCCTGATTCGAACAACATCGCTTCGGTCAACGTGGTCTTTCCTGAACCGGAATGACCTAAAAGGACTACATTTCTGATATTTTTGGTTTCAACACTCATAACTTATATGACTTTAAATGTAAATTAATAATTTTTACTTCTGGAAAGGAAAACTACATAATTAATAAATTTCGCTTCAAGATACAGCTTTGAAACCATTTTTAATACATTATTTCAACAAAAATTAACAATTTATTTACTATAGGTATTTATGTGTTTTCGCAATAATGTCTAAACTCCGAAACATCAGTCACTTGTAAATATGGGATTGTTACATTAGACTATGTCTTAGATTCAAATCATAAAGAACAAATTGAAAACGCATGAATCTTAGGCCAAATCTTTTCTCCTATAGTTTACTTCTGGTAAAATAATTTTTACTTCTATCTCTTTTTCATCGTTATACCAATAAACTATAAAGTTAACTTTTGCACTATCAGGAAAAAATTTTTTATTCTTCTGTTCCTTTATAAAATCCATATATTTTCTTGAAAATTTTAATACATACTCTCCATTGTCGTTTTTACACCCTTCGTCTGAAACAATCAGATGGTCACCGCTTTTTAAAAGATTTATACGGTGTTGAACGAGTCCACAGTAACCAAGATTGATATCAGTATGTGATAAATGCATTGTTAACTGATCAGGTGGAAGCTGCTGGTCATTATTGTTTATTCGTTGCAGATTATCAACTCTGAGATTGTCAAATACCATTCCGTTTTTATGAATATACAGGTTGTTCTTCGCTCGGGTCAAAGCAACATATAACAACCTTTTATCCGTATCATCTGAGATAAAGTAATTATCCAGCAAGAGAAAAACGTTATCAAACTCTTTACCCTTAGCTTTATGTATAGTCGATACAAAAATAATATCTCCAGCTACATTGAAAAAATCTTCAAGCTTTGATTCCCGGATAAATATTTCAAGGTCAGATTTGTATTTGACTTTAATGTTGGTAGATTCAAATTCATTGATAACACTTAAACAAATTTCCAATCTGTTGCTTTGGCAAAACTTATCTCTCAATTTCCTTTTAGCAATCTCCCAAATCTCTTCATTTATTAAATAATCTTCATTACTTAAGTTTAACTGATTTAAAAAGTATCTAATTTCATCTAAATTGATTAAATTAAATCCATCGTTGGTTTGAATTAATTTAGCAGACAAATTATTTTTTACAAGCAGACCGGTTATTTGCAGTGCTTCTTCATTAGTTATTGTTAGTACACAGGTTGAGCCGGAAAGGCCTGTATTTATTATATCCTGTACAATCGGATTAATTAGATTTGCACTTTGATATCTTACTATTTTAATACTTCCGTAATCGGATTGATTCGCAACGATAGGTGTAATTTTAAGCCTGTGCGAAATCGAAGATACAAATTGATTAGTAAAATCAATCAGATTTTTTTTGCTCCTGTAATTATTAGTTAATTCGTATTTAACCGCATTGTTTAAGTTTAGGAACCCTTGCATATACTTAGAATCGGCACCTCTGAATTCAAATATATTCTGATCATCATCTCCTACTGCAATTACCCGCATTTCTTCATTCTTTTCAATCAGTATATTAATCAGGTTAAATTCATTTGTATCCATATCCTGCGCTTCATCTATCACCAGTACAGTTTTGGTTATTCTGTTAATTTCAACCTCATTTTTTTTTATTTTTTCTATAGTTTTTTCAATAATTTTTTGAGATTTTTCAATACTACCCACTTTACCCATTAAATCAAAACAGTAAGAATGAAATGTTTTGATCTCAATATAGTAGGCTGCATTACCAATGAGCTTTAATAGTCGTTTTTTGAATTCAGTTGCTGCTGCTTTTGAAAATGTTATCATCAGCAATTGTTCGTGTTTAACGTCTTCCATCAACAGAAGTGATGCCAGCTTATGAACCAGAATTTTTGTTTTACCACTACCCGGACCTGCTGCTACTACAATATAACGGCTTTCATTATCTTTTATTATTTTTAACTGAGTTGGCGATAGTTCACCAAAAAGTTGTCTGAATTTGGATGGTGTAATGTTTTGTTTGATTTCATTCTGTCGGCTACCTCTAAAATATTTATTTAGGAAAGACGAATAATTTAACTGAAAATAATCTTCTACAAATTGCAATGCGGATTTATAATCGTTGAGCATTTGTTTTGCATACTCGCCAACGATATGGATTTGCTGAATTTTATTTTCGTAAAATTGATAAAGTTTCAGATAATCTTCTTTAGTATATTGTTTTTTGGAATTTTGTTCAATCCGCTCAATGGTCAAAGGATTATACAAAATCATGAATCCTCCCTCTATTTTAATAGCATCAATTTTTGATAAAAAAAACAGTGTATCCTCAATGTCGGATATATTTATCTTATATTTAAATAAATTTGAACTGTTTTCATAGGCTGTTATTAGTTCCTGTATTGAAAATTGTATTAGTATTTCATCTTTTATCATGTCACTTTCTGAAGGGATCTCATTAGTTTTTTCGTGAAGTATTTCAATTATAAATTTGGCTAATTCGTGCCGTTTTTCTATCTTTTGTTTTAAAACTTCTTTAGGATGTAATAGAATTACGGCAATATGATTTTTTGAATCTGCATTCTTATACTTAATCCAGTTTTTTATTGTCCAGAAATTTATAACTGTCTTAATTTTATTAATATTTATATCTGCAATATTTTGATTTTCAGCTTTTTCATTCAGTTCTTTTAAATGAAAACCCTTTTCATCCTCTTCAAAAAGAGGTAATAAAAAGTTTTCTATCCTGCTGAAAATTTCTACTATATGCGAAGATTTATTTTTGTGCCCTCCTTTATTGATAAATGCAGACAAATCCTGGGTATCTGCTATGATTTTTTCTTCCCTTAACAGATTAATGATATTAATAACCTCTTCTTTTACTATTCCCAGATGATCACTTATATAATCAACTCTGGATTCTCCTGTATCTTCATTAACCTGTTTTTTATTTTTACTCGAAAATAGTTTCTTGATAATACGAATAGCTTTGTCTTTCTGATGATCTTCAAATTTCTCCGAAACTTTAATTTTATCTATTGCTTCCTGAGCATTTTTAGACAGAATACTACTGGCAAAAACTCTGGGCATATTTTGACCTCTTTTGAGATATCCGGCTTCTTCCAATGCAGCAATAGCGGTAGTAACTCTTGTTTCTATTTCAACAACATTATCATCCCAGCCGGCTTTTCTGGCAATCTCGAGTGCTGAATTAGAAATTTTTAATCTAAATTTTGTGATTTCCTTTACGGCTTTCCAGATTTGTTGAATTTCTTTTATGGAAAGTTTTGTTTGATTTAACAATATAAAATGTTTATTCAAATCCTCTTCGTCAAAAAGTACGAAGCATTCTGCCGTTATGTTCTCATCCCGCCCTGCTCTTCCTGCTTCTTGTACGTAGTTTTCCAATGAATCAGAAATTTCGTAATGAATAACCATTCCAACATCTTTTTTATCGACACCCATCCCGAATGCAGAAGTGGCAACCATAATTTGAACTTCCCCGTCGATAAAGGCTTCCTGGTTTTTTGATTTTTCCTGTTTGTCCATTTTACCATGATATGCCCTTGCACTGAATCCATCTGAAGACAATCTTTCTGCAAGTAAGTTTGCTTTACGCGTTCTTGAAACATATATAATGGTAGGGCAGTTTTTGTCTTCAATAAGATTTCTTGCTGTTATATATTTTTCTTCCTCATTATTCTTTTCAATGACTTTATAGTGAAGGTTGGTTCTTGAAACATTAGAAGTAAACAGTTCTAAGTTAATCGACAATTTTGTATCAAAATACTCCCGTATATCTTCTATGACTTTTTGTTTTGCGGTAGCCGTGAAACATGATACGGGTATAACTTCACTCAAATTCTTTTTCTCTTGAATTGCTTTAATAAAATCACCAATATACAAATAGTCTACTCTGAAATCTTGCCCCCAGGACGAAAAACAATGTGCTTCATCTATGACAAACCTTGCTATTTTTCTCCCTAAAATTAATCTTTCTATTGTTTTTGAACGCAGTGACTCCGGTGATATATATAGAATTGAAGCTGAACCATCCTCTATACGTTCAAAGGATTTGGCTCTTTCAATAGGGTCAAGCAATCCATTAATTGTTACTGCTTCGGTGATACCATTTTTTTCAAGATTATCAACCTGATCTTTCATTAATGATTGTAACGGTGATATTATAATGGTTAATCCTTTTGAAACTTCAGCACTCAACAAAGCCGGTAACTGAAATGTAACGGATTTTCCTCCTCCCGTCGGAAAGACTGCGAGCAATGACTTGTTATTTATTGCCGCTTTAACTGCTTTCTCCTGTAAAGGTTCACCACCGTAATTTCTAAAATTTTCAAAACCAAAAAATCTTTTCAGTACTTTATGTGCATCCAATGCATCATTACAATAGTCACATCCTGTTATACATGGACGGTTGCGCAATCGAAACAGTATTTTTTCTACCTCCGGGTAACTTTTTAAAACCCAGTTTGGTGTTATAGAACTTATTTTTTTGTACTTAACATATGAATTGATGAGCGCTAAACAATAGGCCAGTTCTATCGGGTTATCAGAAATAATTTTAGATATATCAACATGATTACATATTTGCTTATCAAACCTGTGTCTGATCAAAAATTCAATATCTTTAACTGCTTCATATGTGAAATTTAAAAATTTAAAAAATGATTGAAACTCTTTTTTATCATTTAGCAGCAAATAGAAAATCTGTTTTAGTGCTTCATCAGTATGTAGAAAAGCTGTTATTTCATCATTCAGTAAATCTCTGGTTTTAATACTATCATTTAAAGGGTTATTTGAGAAATCCGTTAACAACTTATCGTCTTTTAATAAAGCATGATAAGGTTTGGTAGGAAAAAGTAAAGGTGAAAGATATAAAGTATCAATGATGTTTGAAAAGTCAACACCCGCTTCCTTTATTACATTACCAATATACTTTAAGTCGTGATTAAAAATATTGTGCCCACACAAAAATTGTATTCCTTTTAGAAATCCAATTAATTCAGTCACAGAGTTATTATGAAAATAATTTCCATCATTTTTTATACTGCCTATATCAACAATGTTTTGACTTACAGGATTAATTTCAATATCTACGTAGGCAATTGAGTTCATCGGTGTTCTTACTTCCTGCCGGTGACTTTAAATAATTTTCATAATGTCATTTTCAACAAATAGGAAATAATGAGTAAAAGTAAAAATAAAATTATAAAAATCACCACTTCTCTTTTAAATATTTCTCTTGAACCACACGGCAACTTATTCATATTTTTTACTAACCCTAGAAGAAATTTCCTTTTTTAACCATCATTATATCTTAATAAATTTTTGTGTATGTTGTTGTATACTTTCATTATAAAGTATATATGCACCTTCAGTTAAGTCATTGATATCTATTGAAAATGTGGTATTACTTCCTTTTTCAATCCATGATTTAACAGTTATTCCTGCTGTATTACATATTATCCACTTTGAATTGGGCTGTATACTACCAGAAGTTTGTATCGTTAGAAATCTAGTTGCCGGATTATCAGCGATGGAAAAGGTAACCGGATTGTGCGATCCAGGGTTGATACCTGTTGTCTTTTGATGAATGGTATAAATAATTCCCGAATTCAGATTTGCTACGTATAGTTCTTTATTGTTATCTTCACCAAACGTTGCTAAACCTGAAGAACGTTTGTCATATATCACATCGTTTACCCAGCTTTCATTGCTATCTTTGTAAAGTGCCTGTATCAACCCGGAACAATAATCCGTATAAATATATTTTCCAATAAGATCCGTATTTTGCTTGCCTCTGTAGACATATCCTCCTGTTACCGAACATCCTGATACCGAACTGTTGTCATAGGTGTGAACAGGAAAATAGTAAAATCCTGCATCTTTACATCCGCTTGCATTATACTTTTCCTGTCCTTCATAGCACCGCCAACCATAGTTGAGTCCGGCAGCATCTGCTTTGGCTACATTAATTTCTTCATATTTATTTTGACCAACATCTGCTATCCATAATGCATTATTTGTATGGTCAAAGCTGAATCTCCATGGATTTCTAAGACCCATAGACCAGATTTCTTTCAGGGTATCCTTACTGTTGGTATAAGGATTATCAGACGGTATAAGATATTTTTCATTTTCTGTATTAACATCTATCCGTAACATTTTACCCAACAATGTCGCAGGATTCTGAGATCTGTTTTCAGGATCACCACCTTTACCGCCGTCACCCATTCCTATATATAAAAAGCCATCATCACCAAATTTTATATCTCCTCCATTATGATTTGTATATGGTTGCTCAATAACGAGCAGGATTTTTTCTGTTGCAGCATCCGCTGTATTGCTATCCGAACTGCTTCTCGTGAATCTGGAGATAGTCGTATGGCCACTGGTATTGGTATAATTTACAAAAAAGTATCCGTTTTCCTTATATAGTGGATGAAAACACAGACCCAGCAAACCCCGTTCATTATCCTGAGCATTGACTCTGTTTTTAATATTTAAGAATGGAGTAGACAGCGTTACGCCATCTAGTTGCAATATTTTGATTTGTCCGCTTTTCTCAACAATAAAAAGACGGTCATCGCCTACGATGCCGGAAGAGGATATACATACAGGCTTGCTGAATCCTGAAGCTACTGTTTTTAATTCAATAGCCTGTCCGCTTATGTTCACATACATCAACAGACAAAAAAAGAATGTTACAGAGGTTTTTAATGGTGTCATGTCAAAAAGTTTTATAACGGTTAATAAAGAAACGAAAATACATTATTATTAAATTTAATATATATTATTCGAATAAATACATGAATTATGTGTAATTAATATAACAATATTTAGAAAAATTACTGATTTTGTCAACAGCAATCCATTCTTAGGAAAATGCAAATACAAATTGTCTGGGAGACTCAATAAATTACACAAGTCAAAATTACTATTTTAATAGGAAAATTTATAATAAAATATACTTTTTTATTTATCTGTAAAATTAATTTTTTTGTTGTTTCGATAAGACATTGCTTCGTATCAGAAACAAGAAAACATTCTGAATAAAAACAACACCCAGAAATTGAAAATTTATACCGAACACAGAACCCTGCAGTCATTGAAGTTATATTGTTGACATTAACTCAAAATATATTAACTTTGCACTCTTTTTTATTCAGTAAGACTATGACTGAACCAAATAAACGTATCGTTTAAGTTAAATATACATGATAATGTCCAAATACAATGTTGAATTGAAGCAACTTGACCTGCCACATATAGATAAAGTTATCCGAAAATTCTGGGAGGAAAATGAAATCTTCAAAAAAAGTGTAGAAAACCGATCGACAGACAATAGCTTTGTTTTTTATGAAGGTCCGCCTTCAGCCAACGGTAAACCGGGAATCCACCACGTAATGGGGCGTACTGTCAAAGATTTGTTTTGCCGTTTCCAAACGATGAAAGGCAAACGTGTAGAAAGAAAAGGTGGATGGGATACGCATGGCCTTCCGATTGAATTGTCCGTAGAAAAAGAATTGGGCATTACAAAAGAAGATATCGGCACTAAAATATCGGTTGATGAATACAATGCCATGTGCCGCAAAACGGTTATGCAATATAAAGATCTGTGGGACGATATCACGAGAAAAATGGGTTACTGGGTAGATCTGGATAATCCGTACATTACCTTTAACAATGAGTATATTGAATCTGTATGGTGGCTGTTAAAACAATTGTACAATAAAGATCTTTTGTATAAAGGCTATACAATCCAGCCTTACTCGCCTGCAGCAGGAACAGGATTGAGTTCACATGAACTCAATCAACCGGGGTGCTACCGGGATGTTACTGATACGACTATAGTAGCTCAGTTTCGTACTATTCATGAATCTCTTCCGGAATTTCTGACAGGATTTGGTGACATCCATATGTTGGCCTGGACAACTACGCCCTGGACATTACCTTCCAATACAGCGCTTACTGTCGGTCCGAAAATCGATTATGTACTGATTGCGACGTATAATCAATATACTTTTCAACCCATCAAAGTGATCTTGGCTAAAAGCCTGGTAGAAAGCCAGTTTTCCGGTAAGTTCCTGAAGGCAGATAGTCTTGAAGCATTGGATGCATACACCGAATCAGACAAGAAAATCCCCTACTTTATCCTTCAGGAGTGCAAGGGAGAACAATTGATAGGAATACGTTATGAGCAATTGCTGCCTTATGCGCTCCCTTACCAACATCCAGAAAATGCATTTCGGGTCATAGGTGGTAGTTTTGTTACTACTGAAGACGGAACAGGCATCGTTCACACTGCACCAACCTTCGGAGCAGATGACGCAAAGGTAGCCAAAGAAGCCAGACCGGAAGTACCGCCTATGCTTGTTTTGGATGAAAACGACAATCCGGTTCCTTTAGTGGATTTACAGGGCAGATTCAGGGCTGAATTAGTGGATATCGGTGGCAAATACGTCAAAAATGAATACTACAAAGATGGAGAAGCACCTGAAAAATCAGTTGATGTAGAGATAGCTATCCGGCTGAAGGAGGAAAACAAGGCTTTTAAGGTCGAAAAATATGTGCACAATTATCCGCATTGCTGGAGAACAGACAAACCTGTATTGTATTATCCTTTGGACAGCTGGTTTATAAAATCCACTGCTATGAAGGATAAGATGATCGAACTGAATAAAACCATCAACTGGAAGCCGGCACATACCGGTGAAAAGCGATTTGGCAACTGGCTCGAAAATCTGAATGACTGGAACTTGTCCCGTTCGAGATACTGGGGAATCCCATTGCCTATATGGCGAACTGAAGATGCCGCAGAAGAAATATGTATTGAATCCATAGAACATCTGAAACAGGAAGTTGAAAAAAGTAATCGTCTATTGGGATTAACACAACTTGTTCCGGATGACTTACACCGTCCGTATATCGATGAGGTTGTTTTGGTTTCCGGCAATGGCCTTCCTATGAAAAGGGAACTTGACCTGATAGATGTATGGTTTGACTCGGGCTCTATGCCTTATGCTCAATGGCATTACCCTATGGAAAACAGAGACCTGATAGATAAGGGAATTACATTTCCGGCTGATTTTATTGCTGAAGGCGTGGATCAGACCCGTGGATGGTTCTTTACATTGCATGCTATCGCCAGTATGGTATTTGAAAGTGTAGCCTACAAAAACGTAGTTTCCAATGGGCTTGTACTCGATAAAAATGGCGTAAAAATGTCCAAGAGACTTGGAAACGTAATCGATCCATTTGAGACAATTGAGCAGTATGGTGCCGATGCGACCCGTTGGTATATGATATCCAATGCTCAGCCATGGGACAATCTCAAATTTGATCTCGAAGGAATCGATGAGGTAAAAAGAAAATTCTTCGGAACCTTGTTCAATACCTGGTCATTCTATGCTTTATACGCCAATATAGACGGATTTACATATGATGAAAAATCAATACCTGTAATCGAAAGACAGGAGATAGACCGGTGGATTATATCTTTGCTCAACTCCCTAATACAGGAAGTGGATGAAGAATACAGCAACTACGAACCTACCAATGCTACACGTAAAATCATGGCTTTCGTGGATGAACATTTATCCAACTGGTACGTGCGCCTGTGCAGAAGAAGATTCTGGAAAGGAGAATACTCTGAAGACAAAATAGCAGCTTATCAGACACTGTATGAGTGTCTTGTTACTATAGCCAAACTATCTTCACCTGTAGCACCCATGTTTTCAGAATGGCTCTATAAATCACTGAATGACGTGACTCAACTGGAAGGCTTTGAATCCGTACACCTGACAGATTTTCCTGTGTCAGATACTGTAGTTATAGACAAAGCGCTCGAACAAAGAATGGACTACGCACAACGTATCTCCTCACTCGTATTGTCGATACGCAAGAAAGAAGGACACCGGGTCAGACAGCCTTTGTCCAGAATTCTGTTACCTGTTTTAGATACCGAATTTATAACACAGATTGACAGTGTAAAAGAATTGATATTATCAGAAGTCAATGTTAAAACTATTGAATATATAACAGAAACGGATGGTTTTATAACCAAAAAAGCAAAGGCCAACTTCAAAACATTGGGTAAGCGGCTCGGTAAACACATGAAAGAAGGTGCACAAATCATTCAGGAGATGGATCAGGCTGCCATCCGGCAACTCGAGAAAGATGGTCAATATACCATTACCATTGATGATACTGCATTTGATCTCCTTCCGGAAGATTTCGAGATTACCTTTGATGAAATTCCCGGTTGGCAGGTAGCAACTGACAGAGATATAGTCGTAGCACTGGATATTAATTTGACCGACGAACTGATAGCCGAAGGTACCGCACGCGAATTGGTCAACAGGATACAGAACTTGCGCAAGACAAGCAATTTTGATGTAACCGATAAGATAACGATATACATAGAAGATAATGATAGCGTCCGTTCAGCAGTAGTACAATTTGGCGATTATATTAAATCAGAAGTATTGGGTGTCGATATTATTCTTGACAACATTACAAATGGAGAAATCATAGAGTTGTCAGAGACACTTTCTTTGCATATTCATATAGAAAAAGCATGAATTGCTAAAACACGGTTTTCGTCATTGTGCTGAAACTGTGTTTTACAGGATTATTAAGACATTGCAAATATCATAAATCAAAAGGCACCCAATTGAAAATTAAGTGCCTTTTGATTTATGACCAATTGCCTGCAAATGATTCGTACATAGTTTACAATCTACTTCTGCATAGTATTATTATTGTTCATACCGCCCTGATTATCACCTCCTTGTTTTAAATCAGAGTTTTTAACTTTGGATGTACGTTCTTTAAAATCGACACTACCAAACTTATACCGGACATTGATACCAAATGAACGGAACGGTATGCCAAAAGAAGTAGACTGACGGATAGCTTCGGTTTCTATATTTGACTTAAAATATTTATTGGCGTTAAATGGTTCTATTAATGTAACACCAAGGCTCCAGTCTTTAAACTCTTTTCGAACACCCATACCATAGATGGTGAATGCCGGATTGTCTCCTTGAATTGTACGTACCGGTGAACGGAAGAATCCAAAAAAGTCCGCCTTAAATGTACCGGTAATTTTCACTTCACCATTCAAAAACAAATTGTATTCATAGCTCTTACGTTCTTCCGTCATTCCATTGATAAGCCCTTTCGCATGGTAGGTAGCCAGATTTCCTCCTGTACGCAGGGTGATGAGATTAATCGTTTTGGTAATGAAAGTGTTTAGTCCTACGGAATTGTTGGTACCAATATTCTCATATGTTGTTACAGAGAGTTGGTTTTCGTCAAGTGACAATATTTGCTCAATGATACCATCCGTTTTCTTATAAAACAAAGAAGAAAAAGTAGAAATTCCCTTAAATGTAAAATTATATCCCAACTCTACCTGCTGGACAATCTCCGGATTCAACATAGGGTTTCCTATTGTTCGGTTTACAAAATCCTGATTATTGTTGAATGGGTTGATATACATCAGACTCGGCCGTTGTATTCGCTTGCTGTACCCGAGTTTTAGCGTCCGGAAGCCGGAAAAAGTTCTGCTTATAGCCAAATTGGGAAGTATATTATCATATTTTATATTATCAAAATTTAATTCTGTAGCTTTGTCAAAACTTCCGTGAATGTCGGTTTGTTCATAGCGCACACCTGTAATAAGTGAGTATTTTCTTGCTATCAGAAAATTAAGCGAGGTATATCCGGCATATACATTTTGAAAATAATTAAAATTTTCTGTCAATGGTGTATATCCGGTGTTGATGTCAAATGCCTGAGAGTTGTAGTCACTGACAATGTTTCTCATGATCATTTTGGCACCTGTTTCGAGTTTGATCGCTTTAGTAAATGGATGTACGTAATCAGCCTGTATGGTTATTTCGTCATTGTCTCCGTCATTATTCAGTACAGTATTCCTGTTAAGCAGGCTAAAGTCGTGCGTTTCCAGAAGATTATAGTCCTGATTCTGGTTGTCCTTCATATACTGAACTCCTACGCTGATTTCCTGTCCTTCTCTCTCTGAAAATTTATGTGTATAATCCGTATTCCAGTCAAAGCCTCCGAAGAAATTATCGACTTTATTTGATCTGACAAAATTGTCCATAAGACCCTGTTGACTGATTTGTCCGCGTGTAGTTCCGTCCATATCCATACCAAATCCTCTGTATGTAAATGTACTATTGATACTGTTATACCCGTTAAAATCATAAAAAGCACTTACCGAACCATTGCCTCCCAACCTGGATGAATTCTGAGTCCCCAACTGTAGAATTGTACCACCTGTCACTTTGTCAATCCTGGTAAAATCATTGGTTCCTTCAGCCGGTACTGAGTAAAATACGGCAGCTCCTGAACTCAATCCAAATCTTCCCTTTCCAACATTGAGATTGGCAAACAAACTGTTTTGCCGATTGCCAATAGAAGCATTAATACTTCCTGCTACGCCTTCTACATTTTGCTTTTTGGTGATAATATTGATTATTCCGCCACTTCCTTCAGCATCGTATTTAGCTGACGGCGACGTGATGACCTCAACACTTTTAATCTGATCTGCCGGAAACATTTTCAGTGCATCGGCTACATTGCTTGAAAACATACCGGATGGTTTACCATTTATCAGAATACGTACATTCTGTGAGCCTCTCAGAGATACATTGCCATTGAGATCTACGGATAGCATGGGCACTTTTCGCAATACATCCGTTGCATCACCTCCGGCAATGGATGCATCATTTTCAGCATTGAATACAAGTTTATCCGCCCGATTTTCGACTAAAGCCCGGTTTTCCTTTATTTCTACCTCAGTGAGCATATTGGTTGAAGGCGATAGAACTATGGTACCCAGATGGATGTCAGGATTTTTCAGGGTAGTTTCAAAGGTAATCTTTTTTTCAGGATAACCTACATAGGAAATGTATAAATCAAAGCTGCCATTACTGACGTCAGTAAATTTAAAATACCCTTTGTCATCAGATAGTACACCATTCAGTGCTATGGAACTTCCTTTCTTCTTTAGTGCAATACTGGAAAAACTAAGCGCTTCATTAGTTATGGAATCAGCTATCAGACCTTCTACCTTACCTTTTATTACCGGACCTTTATTACCTCCAAATGGAAACTGTGCCTGAAGCTGAAAGCCAATAATGACCAGAATAATGCTTAAATATGTTTTCATAAAATATTGTGATAATTAGTTTAGCATCAAAATAATGACAAAAGTGTGACTAAAGTTATTACTTATCATCAAAATTTAGATAAATACCATAAATAAGCAGATAAACGAACAAATCCTTTATTAAAACATCAGACATCCGATATCAATCTTAATTATATAGGAATAAATTGTAAATAAATTACGACCTTTGCGGCTCTTAACCTTTTTTTGAGTTTTATGACGTTACAGACTCCTTTGGAATACCGAACACAGGCACAAATATCGAGAGCAGCTATACAACGGCTGTATGTATCGATGAGGCACCTTATTCAGAGAGGCGGATACAAACCCTTGGGTGTTTCCGGCGAATCCATGATTGAAGCCATGTTGTCATTACGGCCCGAAATTTATGGATTAATAGCAGATGAGGAAAAAATCGAGCTGGACGGACTATTGTACATTTTCCAAAGACTACCTTTGGGCATTGAAGAATGCAGGTATATCAAACTCATATCACGGGAAGGGTTCAACCATTCCAACTTTGAAAAACATGTACCTCCACGTCGAAAACGGGATTGCTACAGGGTTGATGAAGAGCAGTATTTTATTGAAATGACGCGCGGTGGCAGTGATATTTATGACATCCTTACCCATCTTACATTTCTGTACATAGAAGCAGAAAAAATACGTAAAAACAGTCTCGATATCAAGGGTAGAAAAAACCGTTCGTGGCTGATGCTCGAAAAGTTGGTTCACGACATGGATAACGGCCTTGAAATTAATATAGAAAGTGGATTTACCTATCTCAATACTATTCTCGGCCGTACTTATGATCAGGTTCAGACAGCATATGAAAAATTTGATAAGTCTGAAGGTGTAAATAATCTGTTTAAAATTGTGTATGCTTTAGGCAGATTGAGTATGGATGAATATTTGTCTGACCTCGACAGAGAGATAACTTTCAGTCCTGCATTACGTGAGAGTCTCGGACACCACGTTTATGGTGAAAAATGGGCTAACAATATCAAACAGGTCCTTTGGAATAACAAATTATTTGACAGACCCGTACACATCATTTCTGCCAATCTGCACAGTGTCATGAATACGCTGTATGCCAGATGCGCCCTGAGTAATTCCGTAAAATATATCAATCTCGAACAATATGCTGAATTGTTAAGTCAGGGTGAAAACCAGGATTTACGGGATCAGGTACACGAATATGCCCTGGAAAACGGTATGTATGAAATATCCAATACTAAGGGTACCAATATCGGCGTACAGGTTTTTGACACGGCCAAACTCAATCCGGACTTGTTGCCGGAAGGATTGAATTTCTTAAAAAAGGATAAAGATTCATGTCCGGTCATTATAGTTATGGACTATGCTTTCGGTGAGCAGGCATACGAAACTATGGATGAATTGTTAAAGCCATTTATCGTAGGCGACAAAAGGTTTCCCATGCATATAGCATCCGTAAATATCATGGGTAAGGCGGGGATCCTGGAAGGTAACAAAGGCGATATTATGATACCTACAGCACATGTTTTTGAAGGAACTGCAGATAATTATCCGTTTGTCAATGCACTTTCATCCGACAATTTTGCTAACTCCGGGTTAGGTGTTTACGAAGGAACCATGATTAGCGTATTAGGTACATCATTGCAAAATAAGGATATCCTAACGTATTTTTTAAAATCTTCATGGAAAGCTATCGGACTGGAGATGGAAGGTGCTCATTATCAGAAAGCCATTCAGTCTGCTTCGAAAATCAGAAAAAGTATATCCGAAAATGTTGTACTGCGATATGCATATTATGCATCCGATAATCCGTTGGAAACAGGTGGAACACTGGCATCGGGCAGTCTGGGACTGGATGGTGTAAAACCTACATATCTGATTACCAAAGAAATTCTTAAAGGTTGTTTTATTTAATTTTTTTCATATTTAAATCTATAGTAATGAAACTTAATTTATTTTTACTTGCCTGTTTATTAACGTTTTCTACAGGTTTATTTGCTCAACATGACCATGAGAAGATGAAACTCGAAATGGAAATAGACAGTGTTATGAATGATACATCTATTACTAAATCCTGTTGTGCCAAAAAGATGATGGATGGTCATTGCAAAAGCAGCAACTGTTCTAAATGTACCAGCAAGTGTTCAGACTCAAAAATGAGCTGTTGTAAAAATATTAATGAAAACAAATGCAGTACTTCAGGAAGTTGCTGTGGTACAAAATACAAAAATATAATATCCTTCGGTGGAAAATACTTTTTCAGTCCGTTGGGCAATACCAGAACGCTTCTTGCCGACAATGGTTTTATACTCGATGAAGAAGCATTGGAGTTTCAGGTCAGACTGTATAACCTTCCAAAGGTATTTTATTACCAGCAATTAGGAACACTGGACAAAGGCAGATATTCCTCAGTCATCGGAATTGGTGTTAAAGAGGATCTAAGATGGAATATTATCAAGAACTCACCTTTCTTCTTTACACCTTACATTGAGTTGGGAGCAGGATATTACAGAATGAATTTAGTAAAGGGTATTAATGGAAACTCCATCACCTCTGTATTGAATTCAAGCGTTGAAACCAATTATGCTGAAAATTTTGTTATTACAGGTGACATAGGCGTAGATCTGGGTGTTGGTTTTAAATTAGACAGAACCAGACTTAGTATTCTTGTCAATGGTGGATATTTAACCAATGTACCTTCAGAGTGGAGACTGGCAGGTTCACTGGCATTCAAAGAGAAAATTAATATGTCGAGCCCTTATGTCGGAGCTACAATACGACTCGAAGCTGCCCGTTAATAATTAAGTTCTACCTATAAATATAAAAAAAAGCCGGAGTAATTTCCGGCTTTTTTTATTGTAACAATCTCAGGTAAAGTTTGATACAGGATTAATATAATAATCTGATACATTAACCGTTTGATGGCGAATTAGTATATTATGAATCAATGAAAAACCCAGCGTTAATTGACTTGTACAGCGATTATCTACTTACAAGTTTTGGATTAAGTTCGGCTGTTGGAATGTCCAAAATGTTGGATGGTGCATACAGCCATGATCAAATCAGCAGGTTTTTAGCTCAGACATCAATGACACAATCAGATTTCCGGAAAGCCATCAAACCAATAAGTCAGGCGTATTGAACAAGTTGAAGGAGTAATTGCAGTAGATGATTTTATCATTGATAAACCCCATTCTACTGAAAATGATATCATCTGTTATCACTATGATCATAAGATAGGAAGGAATGTTAAAGGTATCAATGTGATTAGTTTTTTTGTATCACACGGATTTGGGTAAGAGTCAAAGCATAGAACTTCCTGTATCCTATGAGATAGTAAGCAAACCTGTAAAGTACAAGGATCCTGTAACCAATATGGACAAACGGCGAAGCGAGGTAACCAAAAACGAACTGGTCAGAGCACGACTAAAGATTTTGGCACATAAAAACCGCATTAAGTTTTCCACCGTGTTATAGGATACATGGTATTCTTCCAATGATAATTTTGAGTTTGTACACAAAGACTTAAAGAAGTATTTTGTAGGAGCGCTCAAAAGCAACCGTTTAGTTGCCTTGAGCAAAAGTGAAATGCTTGAAGGTAAATTTCAATCAGTGAGTGCTATTAGTATCGAGCCACACAGTCGAATAGAAGTATGGATAAAAGGACTGGATTTTCCGGTATACTTAACCTAACAAATTTTTACAAACAAAGATAAATCTACTGGTGAACTCTATTTGGTAAGCAATCACGATAAATATAGCTATGAGCAGCAAATAACGATCTATCAAAAACTGTACAAACCATTTTGAGCTCATAGGTAAGGATGTACTTGAAAGCAATGCAAGCAGCCTATAAAGAGTTGCAAAGTCTCAAACCCAAAGCCAAACTTGTGATAATGAAAATTGTCAGGTTAAAGCATTCCATAATGTGCCGAACCAAAATATAAATACCCGTTGTGAACCAATAATAGTAAAAACTGTTCAGAAACTATTACGTTAAAGATTTCATTCAAACCTGTTGTCCTTTTGCTAAAGATTTTTTTGAGGGTAGTTTTCTTATTAATGATATCGCTTCCGGTAACAAACGGTCAGTTGAATCATCAGATACGTGCACATTTTGACTTTGAAAGCCCTGTTAAACATGATTATAAATTATCCGGTAATTTCTGTGAACTGCGCAATTCACACTTTCATGGCGGACTGGACATCAAGCAATCCGGAACAGGAAAAGACACCATATTCAGTATAGGTGACGGATATATCTCACGCATCCGCATTTCGCCGGACGGATATGGACAGGCTCTGTATATAGATCATCCTGCCAGTGGACTAACATCTGTGTATGCACATCTGGACGGATTTAGCAGTACAATTGACAATTACATCCGCCAATATCAGTTCTTAAATGAATCCTATGATACAGACCTGCATTTGAGTGCTGAAATATTTCCTGTTCGTAAAGGAGAATTCGTCGGTTTAATGGGTAATACCGGGCACTCCTTCGGCAAACATCTGCATTTTGAATTGAGGGAAACGGCTACTGATAAAGTACTTAATCCATATTTGATGGGTTTTGGCATTTCCGACAACATACCGCCTACATTGTTGAAATTACAAATACACGGTCTCGACAGTCAATTGCATAAAGTATGGGAAAAACCGGTTAACCTGTCACCATATCATGCAGAAACCATAGAATTATCCGGAATTGTGTCTGTTCCTGCTTCCCGAGCCGGTATATCTCTTAATGCTTATGACCGTACCAACGGTAGTGCTAACAGGCAAGGGTTGTACGCTATCAGATTGTATGTCAACGACACACTTGTTTATAGTTCTGTCATGGACAAATTACCTGCCGAACAATCCCGTTATATTAAAGGTTTTGTTGATTACGGAGCAAAACTCAAAAATCAGGGTATGTATTATCTGTGCTACAGATATCCGGGAAATGATGTGTCCCTTATTCAGCATGAACGGAATGGTATCATAGACATAACAACGGGTGACACTAAGAATGTTGTCCTTGAAGTTGAGGATTTCGCAGGTAATGCCCGAAAGATTAAATTGCAGATTCAGAGATCTGATACGGAAAAAAAACCAGTAGAACCACCTGTCAGCGCAACACTGATTGAAGTACACCAAAATGCAGATGTTGTAATAAAAAACCTGAACGTCAGTTTCAGAAAAAACTCATTATTCCGTAATATATACTTAGAACTGGATACCGTGATTCAGACCAACAAAAATACATTATACAGGATTCACAAAAGGGATGAACCCATTAAAACTCCTTTAAAAATCGGAATAACACCGGATATAACCATTCCTGACAGGCTATTCGACAAAGCCATCATCATCCGTGAAGGTTCAGATACCCGATGGAATTGCGGAGGTAGCTGGAATGGCAGACAGCTGGAAACTACAATCAGCGAATTCGGTAACTATACGCTGGGATTTGATACCATTCCGCCAAGGATCAAACCTATCAGTTTCCTGCAAAAAGCTGGTAAGTTCAACCAATTCAGATTTAGTATCGCCGATAATTTGCCTGTTTTAAAAAATGGATATACGAATGCCATGCATATCAAAGTGTGGATAGATGACACCTTCCATATTTGTCCCTTTGATGCTAAATCACAAACCCTGACCATACCTTTAAGAAATTTGGAAAAAGGTAAACACAACCTGACCATTGAGGTAAAAGACCATAGTCAGAATACTGCTTATTTTAATTCTGAATTTTACAGGTAATAAATCCATTTTAACCTGGCAGTTTGATAACTTGCTATCTTTTATGTTTCAGGTTAAAATATACGGATCAAAAAATATTCATTATTTTATATTATCTTTGCACATTCAAAAATGTATGACTCTTAGTGATGAGTAATTTTATCGTTTCAGCACGTAAGTACAGACCCCAGTCCTTTGATGATGTAATCGGTCAGGATCACATTGCCAGAACACTGAAGAATGCGCTTCAATCAGGGCAGCTGGCACATGCATTTTTATTTACCGGACCCAGAGGTGTCGGTAAAACTACATGCGCCCGTATACTTGCCAAGGTAATCAATTGCGAAAACCCTGAAAACAAAGTTACTGCTTGCAATACCTGCTCATCCTGTACTTCTTTCAATGACAATGCTTCCTTCAATATATTCGAACTGGATGCGGCTTCCAATAACTCAGTGGATGACATTCGGGCATTGACGGAACAGGTAAGATATGCACCACAGGCAGGCAAGTACAAAGTTTACATCATAGACGAGGTACACATGTTGTCATCAGCAGCATTCAATGCCTTTCTGAAAACACTTGAGGAGCCACCAGCACACGCTATTTTCATCCTTGCTACAACCGAAAAACATAAAATCATACCAACTATTCTATCGCGCTGTCAGGTATTTGACTTCAAGCGTATCCAAGCTGCAGATGTAGTGGTACAGTTAGAAAAAATTTGTCAGAAAGAAAATATTCAGGCAGAAAAGGAAGCCCTTCACATGATAGCTACTAAAGCAGACGGTGCTATGCGGGATGCTTTGACTATTTTTGACAAAATACACAGTTCATCAGCAAACGGTATTATTACCTATAAGGACGTCATAGCCAACCTGAACATCCTGGATTACGATTATTTTTTCAGGATTACTGACGCCTGTTTGAGAGAAGATATAACAGAGATTCTGCTTACGCTCGATGAAATTATCAAACTGGGCTTCGATCCGGAAATATTTGTCATAGGTATGGCTGAACATTTTCGGGATTTACTGATAGCCAAAGTACCTGCAACATTACATATACTTGAATTAAGTGAAGAACTAAAAATCAGGTATAATAATCAGGCACTACTGGCACCTACCTCCTTTTTATTGTCAGGGCTGAACATCCTTAATCAGTGTGATATCGATCTCGCCAGAGCTAAAAACAAAAGATTACAGGTCGAACTGGCACTGACAAAACTTGCATATATCAACAAAGCAATTGAAGTCAGTATATTTGATAATTCAGCAGCACACGAAAAAAAAAAACTGACAGTCTGAATGTAAAATTGCAGGAAACACCTTTAATTCCAGAAATGGAAATAAAAATACCTGTACCGGATAAAACAACGGATGTAGTAACCGCTTCAGAAAATACATCACAGCCATTATCACCACCAGTAAAATCCGAAACAAATAAATCAGAATTAAATATTTTCAAAAAAACCAGTATTGAAGCCTTACGTGCCGATATACGCAAACAGGAAAAAATAAAAGCTGCTTCCAGAAAGATATTATCTGTAGAAAGTATTCAGCAGATATGGAACGAATACATTGAGGCAACGACATCCAAAAGTGTTCAGGCAGCTTTACAACTGGCGAAATTAAGAATCGATGGATTTATTATCCAAATCACTGTTCCCAATCAGGTCAATAAGGATATGGTATTGCAGGAAACCAACTTACTGGATAGGTTGAGGGACGACCTTGCATTACCAGAGCTCGTATTCAACGTACAGACAGATATCAGTCAGTTTCCGGATTATCAGGAAAATAAATTTGTTCCAACCCTGTCACAAAAGGATAAATACCTTCAAATGCTTGAAAAAAATCCGGATTTAAGGCTTCTTTCTCAAAAGTTAGGATTGAAAATCGATCAATAATATCAGTTTTACAATACATTTATTAAACAATATCCGCGTAATGGCTATTTACATTTGTATGATTTGATAAGGCTTTATGCTATGCCCGACTGGAATACTGATACAAAAGATTTACATACGATACTTCATGAGAATCCCGGACTGAAGGAAATAATATATTCCGGTGAGTTTATCTGTAATAAGGGCGAATATATCTATCATGCAGGCGATAGGACTAACCAGATTTATTTTATACTGAAAGGAAAGATAAAAACCGGATCCATTATTGGAGATGAGAAAGATTCAGTACAGGATATACTTACAGAAGGTGACCTGTTCAATGCATCTGTGCTGATACCTGATTCACCCAAAAATGAATATGCATATGCAATGGAAAATACACATCTGTCGAGCATATCCAGGGATAAACTTATATCAATCCTCGATAAATACACGGAGTTTAATGTTTTTATTATGAAAACATTCAGTGAAAAAGTTGAGGAAAAACAGAATAGACTGGAATCCCTCATTTTTAAAAATTCCCGTACACGCATCCTTGAATTCCTTATTAAAAGCATTCAGAAAAAAGGACAACGTGTGGGGTATGAATGGGTCTTGCGTCATTTTTATACTCACCAGGATATAGCAAGCCTTACATCCACATCCCGCCAATCTGTTACAACTCTGCTGAATGAACTCAGGAAAAAGAATATTATTCATTTCGATAGAAAACGGCTGCTCGTACGGGATCTGGAACAATTGCAGTCGCTGATTAAAGAAAAATAAATATATACCAATATGCTTATCATACAGGATATACTGGTTAGTGAAGAAATCATTGAAGAGCAATTTGCCTGCGATCTGAATGCCTGTAAGGGAGCCTGTTGTGTGGAAGGCGACTATGGTGCACCACTCGATACTGACGAAATGGCTCTTATCGAAAAATATAAAGACATTATTCTTGATAATTTGCCTGAAAGATCACGGGAATACTTAAAAAACAACTCTGGTTTTGAATTTTATTCAGAATACAAGGTATGGGGAACATCCTGCCATGATGACGGTGCCTGCGTTTTTATGACGCGAAACGATCTCGGTATTGCCATGTGTGGCATCGAAAAAACCTGGCGTGAAGGTAATATACCCTTTCAAAAACCCATTTCATGCCATCTGTATCCCATACGCATATCCACCAATGAATTTGTAGGTTTTGAGGCGTGGAATTACGATAGATGGGATATATGCAGTGCTGCATGTGATCGCGGTAAAAAGGAAAGTATTCCTCTTTATAAGTTCGTAAAAGACGCTATAGTCCGTAAAAAAGGAGAAGCATTTTATGAAGAACTTGATGCTGCAGCTCAAAACATGAAAAATCAGTCCAACTAAGGATCAGGTTACCAAAAGTTTTTATCCGTGTGATATGCCCGGTTTATAACAGCTCGAAGCCAGCCCACAAACCCATGCTTGCAAAAGAGCCAATTTTGCCGACCCGCTATAAAGAGCAATAAATGACCGTTTGTCCGTAAAAGTTGATATATTTGCACCAAATGCTAATTGACATGAGCAAAAAAGCAATTAACAGACTGAAAGCTGTTTTGGCGGAACAAGGCAAGACCAACAAATGGCTTGCTGAAAAACTCGACAAAAACGAAACAACTATTTCCCGTTGGTGCACCAATGAGGTACAACCCTCAATGGACACTTTC
>JADZFD010000056.1 GCA_020850225.1 Saprospiraceae bacterium
AAACGACTAACCGTGCTGGCCGAGTTAATAGTTCCGGAAAACTACTAAGTTTTCAAGCGACCTACAAAATTGCAAATTTTCACCGTGTTTTCCTATAAATTTTTCTGATAATTTTATATAACGGTTTGCAGCTTGGCGAAGTGGCTGATTTAGAAGCACTTACCTTAATTTTAGCACTAATGTTCATTTAAAAACCAAAAGTTCAATTTAGCACTGAACCCGCCATTTTGCCAAACTGCTGTTACCTGCTGGCGTTTTTGATATTATGGTTCAATAATTATTTTTTGAGTTGCTTTTTCATAAGGTGTTTCTATAGTTAATAAGTAAACACCACCCTTATCAAGATTTCTAATTCTTCGTTGATATGTATTTTCTCCAACCTGCAAATTCTTTAAAACTTGTTCTTCTATTTTCTTTCCCTCCATACTGTATAGAGAAATCTTAGTTTCGGCTATCTTGGTCAAATTAAACTTAACTATAAACTCTCCGTCATTTGGATTAGGATAAACTTTGATTTGTAATGTTCCTATACTCTGTTCATTTAAATCATCTACACCAAGTGTTGTATTTTTTATTACATACACTTTGAATATTTGACTACTTGCACTGCTTTGGGTTCCGTTGTTTGTCCAAAAAATATTGGCAGCAGTACTACTAATACCACCATAAATATAGCCAACCATTGTGCTATCCGTTGTAAATTGGTCAAACTTTAAAACTTCGTTATTATAATGAGGAATGGATTTGTCCATAATAAACTCTGAACCTGCTCCTAATAAGGAAGGCATTTCTATTGGAAGTTTGTGTTCTGACATCATTCCTGTTGAATTTCTTGTAACTCTTGCAATTGTTTTTACAAAGGGAACATTGTTGTCTTGTACCAATATGCCTGCACTATCATAGTATTGTGCAATGCCACCAAAGAAAACATTGTGCATTTCATTATTACTTGTGGAATAAATTGGTAAAACTGCACAATGGTAATGATTATAATATTGCTGAAAAGTATTGTTCACAGTATAATTATTACTATCTACTGTAACAGAATTTAGAAAAGGTAAATCAACGGTGGGCTGAAACACACCCGAAAACATTGTAACTCCTTCTTGTCCATTAGGCAATATTTGTGGTTCTGCGTTGTAATCTCTTCTGTGTAGATTTGTTGCATCGTTATAGGAAGGTAAATGATTTATAGTAATATTCGTTCCATCGTCAGTGATTGTAAATTTCCTTATAGCATTTGTATAGACTTGTGTAAAAGTAGGATTGTTCATAGGGTTATATCGTCCATCAAAACTTTGCCCACCCAATAAGTAGTATGTATTATAAATTTTGCGTAATCTTCCACCTGTAACTTTAAAATGTGGGTCGGTAATTTGTCTGAAATTAGTAGTAAAACTAGTGTTTGAAATAACTGCTGAAATTACATCTGACACTTTAATGGCGGTTAAATTAGGGAAAGTTATGTGGTCGACAATTGTCGCACTATATCCATAACCACCAATGAGATACAAATAATCTCCTTCTTGATAAAAGTTCATATTTGTAGAACTTATTTGTTCTTGAATAGAAGTTGGCAATGTAGTTATAGGGGCTGTCCATTTTTGAAGTGTCACAGGGTCTATAACAATGAGTTGATTATTATGACCTGCTATATCAAAACTTGCCCAAGGTTGTCTTCGGTGAAGTCCGTCAAGTCGTCCACCAACTATTAACCATTTGCCATTGTGTTGTCCAACAGCAAAAGATTGAAGCCCACCAAGACCTGAAATATTGATAGGTTCTAAATGAATATTAAATGGTGCTGTCTGCGCAAATGCTGATATGTTTATAAGCAATATTACAAAGAGTAATATTATTTTTCTTGTAATCATTATTTTAAATTTTATTTTGAACGAAAATTATTGCTTCAAAGTTGTAATAATATTTAAGAATTTACTGTAACCAATGTTACAAAAGTTTTTTTTCTGTGTGGTGTCTGTTTTTACGCTTGCAGGTAACGTTTTGCAGCTACCCGAAGGTGGCGATTTCGAAGCACTTCACTGTCAAACAAGCATAAACTTTGATAGAAGCACAAAGCTTGATTTAACCACTGAACCGCCACTTTTGGGTAGGTGCTGTTATGTGTAGTTTTTCTATCTTTCTCCACGTCCGAACATTGAAAATGGAATAGCTAAAATTAAATGTGTCAAGGCTATATAAGCGTATGTGTCATTTTCGCCAAACATTTTAAACATCCAATATAATTCTCCAAGGAACGGTAAGAATAAGGTTAGTATACCACCAAAAAAACCTGCTTCAGTAAAGGCAATTATTACTGTCCAAATGTGGGTGATAATTGCTGTAATGGCGAATACGCCATACAAGGATACAAAGATTGCTTTCATTTTATTTTTGTTTAAGTGTGAATGATTTGATTAAAAAAATTATTCCGCCAATAATATCAATTGGCATCCAAGCTGATTTATCGTTAAGGTAAATTGGTATTAAAGGATTAAATATAATTGCAATTATTCCAAAAGCAATTACCCAAAAATTAAATCCCTTCTCATACTCTGTCACAACAACCGCTACTGAACCAATTGTCACTACAATACGCAAGAATGTATAGTATCCAATCGGCAAGTCTAATAGTCCGATAAACAAAAGTCCCGCACAAATTAATAAAAGTGTCTTCATATTAGTTGCAGTCTCTTAATTTACGTTCACAATCATCAAGCTCACTTTCGAGATTTCTTATTTTATATTCTAAATCGCTATTATCGTTCTGCAATGAATAATTGTCATAATATTGATTATTTGAACTACTTTCTAAATCGTCTTTTTCAGATTTGCAAACGACAAGTTCGCTTTCCAATTCTTCTTTCTCATTTTCCAATGTAGAAACCTTGTCTTCAAGTTCAGAAATCTCATAACCCAAACTTTCAATTTCTTCATTTTTATTTGTCAAAACTATTCCCATAGCCAACAGTCCAAATGCAAGTGTAATTGTCATCCAATATTGTTTGAATATTTGTTTTATCTTGTCCATACGGTTGTCGTTTTAAAATTACACATAACGGTCGAGTGTAGAAGCAGTAAGGGATTGCGGGCTACTTTCCTGTCAAGTTACACCGAAGTTTGAGCGGGGCAGAATGATTGAATTATCACCGAAACCCTTATTGCTGCTACACTTTGTTATGGGCATGGGTTATTTTTTCGAACCCCAACGAACTCTATTTGAACCATATCCTGTAGTACAAGTATATCCATGTGCTCTACCCCATTTACAACCTGCATCTTCTAAAGTACTTTCACCACAATTCATGTAGTCCTCAGCCAACTTGACATCCCCAAATGTGTTTAAAAGATAGACTAATTCAGGAATTCTAGAAGCATCCCCAAGCTGTATGAAATTATGACAAGCAGAAACGACACTATATGAAGTTGGTTTAGGCGTGTCAACAATTGCAGCAGCACCAATTACATGGTTCAATGAAATATCTTTACTTGAAAAGGCTTCATTCCAACTAATTCGACCCAAGCGAATCTTGGAGGAAAGAACAAGGGCAGGGTCCTTTGCTTCACGAGTTAAAACATCCAATGAATTATCATTTAGCTTCTTGAAAGCTGCTTTACGAACATCCCAATTATCGTTATTTTGAGAAATATTCATTAATTCAATTTGGTCTGTTAACAAATCTACAGCCTTCAATTTTAAATTCAATTCTTTAAAATCGCTTGCTAATTTTGTCAATTGACTTGGGTAAGTCTTATTGAGTCTATTCATAGCTGCAACTTTAACATTATCGTATTTATCTTCAAAAGCAACTTTATATAAAATGTTCTGGTCAGTGATTTTATTTACTGCCTCCAGACGCAATTTGGGTTCTTTGCTTTCAATTGCTAATTTGTTAATAAGATTTAGGTCAGTTATCTTATTGAAAGCTG
>JADZFD010000057.1 GCA_020850225.1 Saprospiraceae bacterium
CTGTAATAATTTTGCCATAGTCAGTCCAACGGGTCCACCACCAATTATTGCAACGTTCTTATCACTAAGTAAATTCATTTGTTTGTCTGTATCTATTCGCATTGTCATTCAAAAATGGCACATAACGGCTGTATATACGCAATCTTGCGCATATATTCCATATGTATACTGTGTTATATTCCTTACAAAGGTATATTGTCATTTTGTTAAATCCAAATTACCCATAGGAGAAATTATATTTTTTTCATAGGGTCGGTTATGTGTGTGTAGATTGCGGTAGTTTTGATGGATTTATGATCTATTATACCCAATAGTAAATGATTTACAAATCTAAAACATCGCAATTTCTTGATACTTAACAACCTGTGATTTTATTTTTTCTCATAATACTTTCTGTTTAGTATAATTTATGCAGACATCTGAAACGCATCTATTCAGATATCAATTAAGTTAAAGTACAATAATTTAGTTTTTACAAATTTTTGGGAACATAGAGTTGCATAAATTCATTCATTTCCATAATGTATAATTATCGGTGGCGGAGACCAGTGTGGCGGTACTCTTGTGGTAGTAAGCAATGGCATATCGGAAGATATAGAACCCTAATTATCAACCTTGGACAAGTATACCACTTTTTGGATTCTATAATACCTTATGGCATATGCACACATCACACAGGGTTCGTGCGTGGTATACAAGGTACATGCTGAAAGGTCATTCGAATCCAACAGTATGACTGCCTTTCGTATGGCTTCAAGCTCAGCATGGCATGTGACATCTCTTTTGACAGCACTGTTTTCTTCTGCTTCGCATATTATCTGATTTCCCGCTGTTATCAAAGCTCCAACGGGTGCATTCCCATTATTGGCTGCTTTTTTTCCCAATGTTGAACAGCGTTCTATAAAAAACTGATCATTCATACCATATTGAGCTTATTAAAAAATATATTATCCATGTATTATGTAATAACCTTAAACACAATTAATAAACTATCACGAAATGCATCTCTAACAGTTCAATCATCAATAATTACCGTATCCATATAGTCAAATAGTATATGATCAGTAATAACCGCTCCGGACTCAAGCATATTGAATAATTCCATATTCCGCTCCGGCTGATATTCTTTTTTTTGCTTAAACCCGGTAAAACGCTCTGGATTGTCAACAAAATCTTTCATCAATTCTTCTATAGATATATAATCCCGTTTCCCTTCTATACCTGCCAATTCAATTTCAGACGGATTGCATTTAAAAGCAAGTAAAGTATTTCCTGAAAAAAATTCTAGATACCTGGCTTTGTTTAAAATACTTTCAAGAATAAAGTCACTGAAAGAAACAATAATGCCCTGTGCTTTCTCATTCTGTTCAGTTTTCAGGGTATTCCAGTGATCTGCTTCTATACCATTGACAATCAGAAATTGTACAAATTCATCTTTCAGCCCTTCGAGTTCTTCTTGTTTTAACAATCTGTATTTCATATATTTATACTGAATGTTTTATTCCGGAACATTGACAGATTCAATTAAATTCGAATTCAAATTTTACGTAAACTTAGTCTGTTAAATCTGTATTCCGGGTATAAAAGTATTAATTGTTTATATTATTGCCTATTTATTATAATATTATATGATATCATTATACATTTGTAATATAAATCTGAATTCTTACCAGACATGGACGGAAATAATACACATTTCAATCTGCGATTTTCAAAAGAAATTATTTATCAATTCATAAATGATTATATTCAACAATATAGTCAACATAAAATCGTTACTGAAAGTTATGAAATCACGCTGAAGAAAACGAATAACACAGATTTTAAAATCCATACTTCAGATTGTTCCAGTTCCATAATCGCCGAATTACCCATCGATTTTATTTTTTACAGGAAAGCCGGACTTTTCTCGGTAGAAGGCGAAGGAGCCATATCCGTATCTATAGAGATTGCCTATGATATTAAAGAAAATCTGGATTACACGACTAAAAGTACTTTACTTGACTACAAATGGCTGCAAAAACCAATTGTGCATTTAGGTACCTTAACTATTCCCTTTGAAACATTGAGCGACTATATTATTCATTTTATGAAGGATAATATACTTTCCAAAATAGATACGGCAATAAAGGAAAACCTGAATCTAAAAGCACTGATTATTAATCAATGGCAGCAATATGCTACCGACTTTCTTGTCTATACAAATCCTAAAGTATACTTCAATGCCATACTCAACAAAATCATAAGCAGGCACCTCAAATCCGACAAAACACATCTTACTCTGGATATTCACTTTGATATAGATATTAAATTTTCGGATAAGCCGACCGGAATAATACAAGACTTTAATCCTGTATTTGTATGGGATGACAATCAACCGGATAATGATTGTCAGAGAGCAGAGGCTGTTTTTTCATACAATAGTATCGCAGATATTCTGTTAAAAAATATAGATGGTAAAGATATAGGCGGAAAAAACATCCGTCTCGATAGTGTTCATATCAGAAAAACAGATATGCTGGAAATAAAAGCTAATCTTCTCGAACCCATCGATGGTATAATCACGATTACGGGCAGACCTGACTTTATCCAATCAACACACTCGATAGATGTTAAAAATGTAGACGTCAATGTACAGGCCAATAATGTAATTTATAAATTGGCATCTCCGCTTATCGAAAGTGCTATCCGAAAAAAAATACTGGAAAACACACCCGTTGACCTGACAAAGCTATTGGATCCGTATCTAAAAAACATACCAGTTATTCAGGTGTTGAGCAACAGGATTTCATTGTTACCGTCCATGAGTAAAACACGTGTGGAAGCTATTGAATTTGGCAACAACAGTCTATCATTTTCGATAATAATTCAAAATATGGAGGTCAATATCACGGCTTGATAAAGTTTGCCAAACATGCTGCAAGGATTATCTGTTAGTTCAAACCTGATCTGTATAAACTAAACCGATTCTATCAAAACGATACACAATTAATCTGTTACACTAATATTAACATGTATTAATAATGTGCTTATCACTCAGGTTTTAGAATTTTTTTAATATAAAAACAAATATAAATAAACAAAATAGCTGCATTATTTGGTCAATTTTGCAGCAAGAACTACCTTTGCGGACTTTTTTGAATATTATATTAAAACAAATTTATACGATGAACAACTTGGTTTATTTAGTGCCCTTAACGGGTCTGATAGGTCTTATCTTCATGATGATTAAGGCCAGTTGGGTTAATAAGCAGGATGCCGGTAATGATCGGATGCAATTTATATCCAAGGCAATTGCCGACGGTGCACTTGCTTTTCTGAAAGCTGAATGGAAAGTATTGGGTATATTCGGAGTTGTGATGGCTATACTGCTGGCATGGTCAGGAACGCTGGTAGAAAGTTCGGACTGGCTAATCGGAATCACATTCCTGGTAGGTGCATTTACATCTGCTTTTGCCGGATACGTAGGTATGAATATAGCAACCAAAGCCAACGTGAGAACGGCGCAGGCGGCACGTACGAGCCTGAAGGACGCTCTTAAAGTTTCCTTTACAGGTGGTACAGTTATGGGTCTGGGTGTAGCTGGTCTGGCTGTATTAGGATTGAGTTTGATTTTTATACTTTGTTACAACCTGTACGTTGGTGATGACATCAATGGATTAGGTATGGCAAAGGCATTGGAGGTACTGGCAGGTTTTTCTCTTGGTGCTGAGTCCATAGCCCTGTTTGCCCGTGTTGGCGGTGGCATTTACACCAAAGCTGCTGACGTAGGAGCTGACCTGGTCGGAAAAGTTGAAGCAGGCATTCCGGAGGATGATCCGCGAAATCCGGCTACCATAGCTGATAATGTGGGTGATAATGTGGGCGACGTTGCAGGTATGGGTGCCGACTTATTCGGCTCTTTTGTTGCTACGATATTGGCAACTATGGTTTTGGGACGTGAGATTATTTCCAACGATAATGTAGGTGGTTTGGGCCCAATCATGTTACCTATGTTCATAGCCGGACTGGGACTTATTTTTTCAGCAGCATCCACATTCCTGGTACATGTAAAGGATGATAACGGCAATGTACAGGGTGCATTGAATTTAGGCAACTGGACAGCTATCATACTGACTGCCATAGCAGCCTACCCGTTAGTATCGTTCCTGCTTCCTGAAAATATGAACATCAGAGGTACAGATTTTACAAGAATGGATGTATTTTATGCTATTATCCTGGGGTTAATCGTAGGAGGCATTATGTCATGGATTACTGAATACTACACAGCAATGGGCAAGAAACCCGTGAATTCCATAGTTCAGCAAAGTTCTACAGGTCATGCAACCAATATCATAGGTGGTATATCTGTGGGTATGGAATCTACTGTTGTTCCAATATTGACACTGGCCGCAGGTATCTTTTTGTCTTTCAAATTTGCCGGATTATATGGTGTTGCCATCGCTGCAGCTGGTATGATGGCTACTACAGCTATGCAATTGGCTATTGATGCATTCGGACCGATAGCAGATAATGCCGGTGGTATAGCAGAAATGAGTGAGCTTCCTAAAGAAGTAAGGGAAAGAACGGATGTGCTGGATGCTGTCGGCAATACAACTGCTGCTACTGGTAAAGGATTTGCCATTGCATCAGCTGCTTTGACATCACTTGCTCTATTTGCAGCATTTGTAGGTATTTCCGGTATATCGTCCATAGATATTTATAAGGCAGATGTTTTGGCAGGATTGTTCATAGGTGCTATGATTCCATTTATATTTTCAGCATTGGCTATAGCTGCTGTAGGTCGTGCAGCCATGAAGATGGTAGAAGAAGTACGCCGTCAGTTCAGAGAGATCAAAGGCATTATGGAAGGTACTGCTACACCTGAATATGACAAATGTGTGGCTATATCTACTGAGGCTTCCATCCGCGAGATGATTGCTCCGGGTCTGATAGCATTAATCGTTCCTGTTATAGTTGGTTTCGCATTTGGACCTGAAGTTTTGGGCGGCTTACTAGCCGGAGTTACCGTATCAGGTGTTCTTCTGGGTATCTTCCAGAACAATGCCGGAGGTGCTTGGGATAATGCTAAAAAATCATTCGAAAAGGGTGTTGAAATCAACGGACAAATGTATTATAAGGGTTCCGATCCGCACAAGGCAGCAGTAACCGGTGACACAGTAGGTGATCCTTTTAAGGATACTTCAGGGCCTTCGATGAATATCCTGATTAAACTGATGTCAATCGTTTCCTTAGTGATTGCGCCACATATCGGTATAGGTCCGGGACATGCACATGGTATGAATCAGCCTGAGAAAAACAATACAATAGAACAGGAATTATCTTCAAATACAAATAATTCGGTTTCGGACATTTTGGTTAAATAGTGTTTTTTACCAGGTAAAATATATATAAAAAGGTGTTGTCCTAACGAATAGGATTGCACCTTTTTTTATTATAAAATAATGGAGCACATTATATATTCAAATACAATCTTTAAAAATATATAACAGATTAGTTTGTATTTTATAATAATATACTTACTTTTGTGCTCATTTTTAAATTATTAAATTTTTTCACTTATGTTTGCAATCGTAACTATAGCTGGTCAGCAATTTAAAGTGACTGAAGGTCAGGAGATCTTCGTCCACCAGTTAGAAGCCGAAGCAGGTACATCCGTATCTTTCGATCAGGTTTTGATGATAGATAACAATGGATCTGTAAGCGTAGGCACGCCGGTATTAAGCAATGCCAAAGTAAAAGCCACTATCATCGGAAACCAAAAAGGTGATAAGGTCATCATCTTCAAAAAGAAAAGAAGAAAAGGATACCAAAAAAGAACTGGTCACAGACAAAGTTTTACAAAAATCAAAATAGATTCTATCTCTGCGTAACCTGATGGTTGGCAGTTTATTATTTAAACTAAAAAAGTAAAGAAAAATGGCTCATAAAAAAGGTGTCGGTAGTTCGGATAACGGACGGGATAGTAAAAGTAAAAGACTTGGAGTAAAACTTTTCGGAGGTCAGTTGGCTAAAGCAGGTAATATCCTGGTAAGACAACGCGGAACTAAATTCCATGCAGGTGATAACACGTATCTTGGTAAAGATTTTTCTGTTCATGCCAAAGTAGACGGAACAGTGTCTTTTCATAAAGGTAAGTATAACAGAACATGGATTAGTATTATTCCTGCCCTCAATGAAGTTCAGGAAACTGTTGCTCCGGTTGCTAAAGCAAAACCTGCTTCTGCTCCTGTAGCTCCTGTTACTCCACCTGTTGGCAGTTCTGAAGAAGAATAGTATACCACAAAAGGTTATAAGTACAAACTTTGCATGCTTGCCGTGCATAGGATATATTCAAAAAAGGGTACTCGTGAGTACCCTTTTTTGATTTAAAAGTTGAAACGTCACCCGTATTCATATACGAAACAATCCTGTATTCCTGATTTTTATTACTTGTTCCATACCATACAATACATAAATCACGGATTGCCTATTTAATTTATCAACCAATACCAGAAAATTGGAAGAATACATGAACATGGTATCAAAATCTTATGTAAATTCTTATATCATAGCTATACAAGTCGTATCAGGCTTCTATTTAGATTAAATTTAAATAGAACTAAACAATCATATTTTTAATCTGTTATTTGTTATCAATAGCTATTCAAATTTAAAGAAAAGAAATGAAGCTTTCTATAGATATGAAGTCTGGTGATCTGACTTCAGAACAAAGTAAAGATATTATAGTTGGTATAGATCTCGGAACTACCAACAGTTTAGTAGCCTATATTCAAAACGGAGAACCGCAAACAATAATATCTTCACACGGTCATAATGCATTGACACCATCAGTAGTACATTTTACGGATGAAGGTAGTATTGAAGTAGGAGAAACTGCAAAGACCCACCTTATAAGCGACCCTGACAAAACCATATTTTCAGTAAAGCGATTGATGGGAAAATCGTATGCAGATATTGAAGCCCTGAGAACAAGTATCGGATATGAGATAATCGACAGTGAAGATCAGGAATTGGTAAAAATAAAAGTTGGCAATACTTTTCACAATCCGGTTACATTATCTGCAGAAATCCTCAAAGCCCTGAAAGCAGATGCTGAGCAGCATCTGAAAACGCCTGTCTCCAAAGCTGTAATTACAGTTCCAGCCTACTTTAACGATGCACAGAGACAAGCTACACGTGATGCCGGAAAAATTGCCGGCCTGGATGTATTACGTATCGTCAACGAACCAACAGCCGCAAGTCTTGCATATGGTATCGGACTTGACAGGGAACACAAGAGCAACATAGCTGTGTACGATCTGGGTGGAGGAACATTCGATATTTCAATCTTGCATCTCGAAGACGGCATTTTTGATGTACTTGCTACAAATGGCGACACATTGCTTGGAGGTGACGATTTTGACAGAGCCGTCATTGCGTACTGGACAGATATTCATAATATAGCTGCTGAGCAATTGAAATCAGATACTGCCCTTAATCAAATGCTGAGAATAGCTGCTGAAGTAGCCAAAATATCCGTATGTAACGGTATGGTTTACAATAATAAGGTTAGAGAATACGAACTGTATCTGGATAATCCGACATTTGAATCATTAATTTCACCCCTGATAGAACAAACCATTGACTGCTGCATACTAGCACTGAAAGATGCTGAAATGAGGATAGATGATATAGAAAATATCATCCTGGTAGGTGGCTCTACGCGTGTTCCCTTAGTCAGCAGAAGGCTTGAGGAGGTCTTCGGCAAGAAACCGGATAATTCACTACATCCCGATGAAGTAGTCGCATTGGGTGCAGCAATTCAGGCAGATATACTGGCAGGAAACAGAAAAGATATCCTGTTGCTCGATGTCACGCCTTTGTCGCTTGGAATTGAGACGGTTGGAGGTTTGATGGATACTATCATACCACGCAATTCCAAAGTACCTCACCGTGCAGGAAGACAATATACCACATCCGTGGACGGGCAAAGAAATCTGAGAATATCTGTTTATCAGGGCGAACGGGATCTGGTCGCCAACAACAGAAAATTGGGAGAGTTTATACTTCAGGGCATTCCACCGATGGCTGCAGGATTACCCAAAATCGAAGTACATTTCATCATCGATGCTGATGGCATTCTAACCGTGAAAGCCAAAGAGCTTCGCTCAGATGTACATGCCGCTGTAGAAATCAGGTCAACTTATGGTATTTCAGAGGAAGAAATGGCATTAATGCTGCTTGATTCAATCAAAAATGCCGGCGATGATGTACAAAAAAGAGCTTTACTGGAAGCTATCAATGAAGCCAATAACATCATACTGGCAGCAGATAAATTTATTAAACAAAATCAACAGATTTTTACTAACGATGTGCTTGAGCAATTGAAAAGTCTGAATGACAACCTTAAAACCAAGGTTTCAGAAGAAAACAAGGACGCTATCGAATTAGCCATGAAGGAGCTCAACGACTATTCCTCTCCTTTGGCACACGTGGCACTTGACATTAATATACAGAAAGCATTGAAAGACGTATCCGTAGATGACGGAAGACTGTAATGTCAAAGATGAAATCTTGAAATTACATGCTCTAAAGCTTTATTTCGAAAATCAGTTACTGGCTTTAAAAAAATCCTTGTATCCCAGGAATATTCTTCTTATTACTCTCATTTGAGCAGAATACAGTGTATTGTCAAAATCTGTATAAATGTACTGCCGGTTGATACCATAGATTTCTTTTTGTGTCACCGGGTTATTTTCTCCTTCGACTACATAATCATAGCTATAAAATTTATACTGTTTTTGATTTCCATCCTGAGTTGTAATAGTCAGTATCGTATTGGGTTCGAATGTTAGCAGCGAATCTACTTCAGGTATGTCATTGATAATACCTTCTGTTCCCATATTAGAAAACTGGTCTATATAGTATTTTAGTGATTGTGCATTGGGTGCTCCTGACGGATTGTCTGGTAGATTCAGTAATGGTTTTATTGTGGGATTGGAACCATTTGTAATCTCAAAAGATGACAGGTTATCTGATATGTATTCTACTTTGATGGACCTGATAGTTTTGGTATCATATCTGAATAGCGTTTTGTCCCGGTAGTTGTACCACGGTTGTTCAAACCTCGATCTCAATCCACCTACCAGACCCGGCAATTGCATGACATAAGGCTGTGTAGAACCGGACATAACCATATATGTACCGTCTCCGTCTTTGGTATCAGACCCTAAAAAGAATATCTTGGAAGGTTTCTCATCGCCCGTATAAATATCTACCTGTATTCCGTTTTTGCTGATACTTTCCATTATGTTGGATGTTGCCTGTTTGGGCGGTATGAATGAAAGGGAAATATTTTTTAATACAGTCTCTATGTTTATAAATACGTCCGGATCGACCCTGTATTTGTCATTCAGTATCCATGTCTTATTTTGCTGAGTAAAAACGATAGGTTGCAACTTGGGTTGCTTGATGACTATTTTATCTACAGAACCTATATCCTTGACACTAAAATTCCTGTCAGCCGTTACGATTCCTTTTTCCGAAGCGTTACTCTTCTGAATCAGTGTCCAAGCCAACCCTGCAAGAATAATCAACAAAGACAATAGAATAAATATCCTTTTCATTATTATTTATTTTAAATAAGCGTGTATGAAAACCCTGTCAGGAATCACAATCATACGTTTAATATTTCATTTGATAAGCAAAACATTCAAATTCCCTGAAATTTAAATTATTACTGAATGGATTTACCTGCATATTTCCTGCGTCTGATAATCTGATAAATAAATCCGAAAATTGCGAGTAAAACTACGGGAAGCACCACATTTATAAGCTGCCATTTCAATCGTTCCGATCTGGTTTTAACACCATCCAGCAGTCTCAGTTTAATCTCTTTGGACCTTGCTTCCAGCACTTGCTCACCGTTGAGCATATACTCGACTGAATTGAGTACAAAATCCTTATTACCTTTATAATATCTCCTTTCCCATTTATTATAGCCAATATCTTCAGTAACACCGGAGGAATTGTTGACCAGATTCTTGGCAAAGTCAGCATCGGACACAATGAGTTGTTTGGCAGATGGCTTACTCGATTCTTTAAATCTGACACCAATCTGATCCAGGACATTCTGAAAATCCGGAGTCAGTCTGTTATTAAAAAAAGATTCAAATTTTCCTTCGAGCAATACTGCCACCGGCCTGTTGCCGCTATTGAATTTTTGTGGATCAGGTTGCGTCTTTAATATTTCAAATGTTAGTCGTACGGGAGCCAACTGTGATCTTGAATACTTTGAACTCTTCAGTAATATTGTTTTTTTGATATCCGAATGTGTCTTAAGTGTATCTATAGTACTTGGGAAAAACATATTTACCCGATCAATATTCTTCACTATTGGATGGTTATTGGCTGATGCTACAGCCAAATGATAAGGCCATGGAAACAATCTTGTCTGTGGTTTGTCTCCTGCCATACCGATGACCTGCGGTATCTGACTGCATTCCAGATCCATTATCAGGTCGGGCATAACGCGAACTCCATATTTAAACAGCATATCGTCCAGGCCATTATTATTTTCAACGGGCACATAGAATTGATACTTATTAATACTGTCCAATGAAGTTTCAAATTTCTCTATAAGCCATATTATCTTCCCGCCATCCATCAGATACTGATCCAGTTTGAACTGATTCTGAAGGGTAAAAGCTGTTTTCGGTGCAGCAACAATAACCAAATCAATTGTACTGTCCAGTCTGATCAGTGAATCCAAAGAAACCAGGCCAACTTTATGAAACTTGCGAAGTTCGCTCTCCAACCTGAATAATTGACCTTCCTCAAGTTCTCCATTTCCCTGTGTAATGAGAATGTTCTTCATTTTCTGAGATTGCATCATCTGAAAGGTGTTGGCAAACTTATATTCCAGCAGAGCTATAGAATTATTGAGAATCTCCTCTTCATCATCACCTGGCTTTTGCTCTTCGAGTAGGTTGATAATAAATTTTCTACCCTTGTAAGTGATGATTGCAAAAGGAAATACAGGCTTCTGAACGAACTGCGTTCCATCTGAATAACTTAGATTAACAGGTATAATATTATCCTCAATAAGTTGTTTTCTTCTTTTCTCAACTACTGTTGCCACTCCATCATTCGGATCTTCAAATTCGTAAACGATTTTTCCGTTAATGCCTCTGAATTTGGTCATCATATCCTTTACAGATGTCTGCAAACGTTTGAATCCTGCAGGGAATTCACCTTCCAGCAATATACGGATGGTCACATTGTCATCAGCTGATTCAACAATATCCCTGGTACTCTTACTTAACGTAAACCTGTTGTCATCTGTCAGGTCAACATCTGTAAATACAAACGAACTTATAATGTTGACAACTATAACAATAGCTATTATAATCAGTATTTGTACATAAATACCCAATGAAGAAGTTTGTCTGGATGTCATATTATTTTCTTTTTTCAAGGATATGTACAGTTGAATAAATAAAAACGAAAATAACAGATATAAAGTACACAAGATCTCTGGTATCAATCAATCCTTTACTTATACTCGAATAATGATAATTAATACCAATTTTCTGAATTATCAGGTCCATCGTCCCGGTAAAAAACGGCATTATAGCAATATATGAAAACGCCCAATGAAAGAAAAAACATAAAAATGCGCCCAAAATAAAGGCTACAATCTGATTTTGGGTGAGCATAGATGCAAACATACCAATCGAAACAAAGGCTCCGGCCAAAAATACCAGTCCTATATATGACCCAATTATTGCCCCTGAATCGAGATTGCCTTTGGGAGCTCCCAACTGATATATTGAAATGTAGTAAATCAATGTAGGAAGTAATGCAAACAGCACAAGCGCTATATTGGCAAAATATTTACCGCCTACTATCTGCCAGGTAGTAAGTGGCTTCGTATACAGTATTTCAATGGTTCCCTTATTGTACTCTTCAGCAAAACTACGCATCGTCACTGCAGGTATCAGAAATAAAAATACTAGCGGAGCAATGGAAAACAATTGATCCATAGTAGCAAAATTATAGTCCAGGACACTGGTTTCTGAAAATACCCACATAAACAAACCTATGGATATTAAAAATACACCAATGACTATATATCCTATCAATGTTGAAAAAAATGCATGAATTTCCTTAGTGAATATGCTATACATACTTTTCGGCTTTGGTGAGTTTTCTGAATATTTCTTCGATATTCGCTTTTTCCTGACGCAATTCGATAATTACCTGATTATGTTGCACGGCAGTATGGAAAATATCTGCCCGTACATCTCTTCCTTCCTGCGTGGAGAATATATACAATCCCTGATCAAATGTTATACTGGTTACACCATTAAGTTTTTTGTAGGGTTCAATATCCGTTTTACCTTCTTCAAACCTTACAAAGACCTGCTGACTACCCGACATTCTGACACTCAGGACATCTATGGACTCATCTGCTACTAACTGACCATCATTGACGATAACCACTCTGTCACAAAGTGCCTGAACTTCCTGCATGATATGCGAAGAAAAAATTACTGTCTTATCTTTGCCCAGGTTTTTGATAAGCTGACGTATATCCACCAACTGATTCATATCCAACCCTGAAGTGGGTTCGTCCAGTATCAGTACTTTGGCATCGTGAATAATTGCCTGGGCAAGACCTACTCGCTGCCGGTATCCTTTGGATAAGGTACCGATAATCTTGTTTTGCTCCTTTTCCAAGCCTGTCATTCCGATTACTTCAGCTATTCTTTTCGCTTTATTGTCTATCCTGTGAATACTGGCTATAAACTGAAGAAATTCCTTGACATACATTTCCTCATACAGCGGGTTGTGTTCCGGCAGGTATCCGATGTGTTTTCTGGCTGATAATGGGTCTATGGAAGTATCAAATCCATCAACTATTATCTGGCCTGATGTAGGTTGTGTGTAGCAACATATCATCTTCATTGTCGTTGTTTTGCCTGCTCCATTCGGACCAAGAAATCCAAGAATTTCACCTGACCTGGCTTCAAATGATACATTATTGACAACTGCGCGGTCATCGTAGACCTTGGTTAAATCCTTAACAATTACCGACATAGGGTTGGATACTTATACAGATTATTGAAATTGAGGTGCAAAAATACAAAATATTTAGCTATCCGTACAGTTATCATTAAGTTAAAACATTATATGTCAGCACAAGTACTTATCGCTCATCCATCAAAAGATTATAATGTGTATAAAATATACTGAATTATAAAATCTTTTTCATATTATAAGGTCTATGTGTTATCCGATTATAACGCTTAGCGGTATCTGTACAAACTATTACCACTTACTTATCCTTATCTTTTGCTTTTATCCGTACTTTGTCACCTGATTTCAGATCCTTACTAATGACATTATACGGACCTGTAATAACCTTGTTTCCTATATCTATGCCATTGATTATCTGAATATATTCGTCATCTTGTATGCCGGATTCGACTCTGATCATACGTGCTGTATCCGCATCCATTACAAATACAACTTCTTCAATATCTGACTTTTGATTATCTTTTAGTTCGATATCATCTGAAGTTTTCTCAGATTTTTTTTCACGTATTGTCACGCTTTGAATGGGTACAGCTATAACATCTTTCACTTCATGAGTATAAATATCCACTGAAGCTGACATACCCGGCCGTAAAGGGTATTTTACCTTAGTTGTTACGATATCAGCATAGGAAGCTTCATCAATCAGAATTTTAACTATAAAATTGGTAACCTGATCCGTTGAAACCTGATTAGTCAGAGAAGATAGATTGGATGCAGAGTTGGCTATCTGAGTCACATAGCCCTTGAATTTTTTACCTACATAGGCATCAACTTCAATATCAGCCTTATCACCCAGTTCTACTTTGAGTATGTCATTCTCGCTGACATCTACCTGAACTTCCATAGCATTAAGGTTGGAGATGCGCATCATTTCAGTACCTGTCATCTGAATGGTACCTACTACTCTTTCTCCCTTCTCCACCGACAACTTGGAAATAATGCCATTTGTTGGGGCCTTGATTGTAGTACGGTCCAGGCTGGTTTTTAATTCATTAAGTCCTGCAACAGCGCCTTTTATACTGTAATCGGAAGCTTCAGCATTTTGCTGTGCTGATTTTATGGAAGCCTCAGCGCCTCTCAAATTTGCTTCTAACTGACGAAGTGTAGCGAGCGACTGATCCAATTCTGCCTGAGAAATGACACCGTCCTTTTTGAGTTGTTCGTTGCGTTTATGTACGGTTTTTGCATTTTCAAGTTGAGCTGCTATCTGCTCCTTCTGTGCCTTACTACTCTCAATCTGTGATTTTGATATGGCGAGTTGTGCTTTGGAAGCATTGAGGCTTGCCTCACCTCGCTGAACGGCTGACAGGTAGGAATCAGGATTAATTTTTGCAAGTATCTGGCCAACTACCACTGAATCACCTTCCTTAACGAACAGATCGACAATCTCTCCGGAAACATCAGATGATATCTTTACCTCAGTAACAGGATATATCTTGCCACTTGCGGAAACTGTTTCGAATATAGTCCTTTTAGCCGCATCTTCGACACTTACTGATATTCCTTTCGGTTTGGTTCGAGAGGAATAGACAGCATATCCTGCCAATACTATCATCAGGATAATCACCCCATAAACAATCCAGGAAGTTTTTTTATTTTTTTGCATCAATCAAATGTTTAATAAAAATATTATATAATACTGAATAACAGGCATTTATCTGTATTTAATTAAGATTAATTGGTTTTCCAAGGTAATAATCCAACACTCTCGTCCTGAAAATATAGTCGTATTTGGCTACCAGGTGGTTTATTTCGGCTGATTCAAGGATCGTTTTCAAACGGCTCAGTTCAAAAACGCTGGTAGCTCCCAACTCAAATCGCTTCAAAGCGTTGTTATATACTACCGACTGTGCATTTTTAGTCTTTTCGGTAGCATTGAACCGCATTTTTGATGATCTGGCATCTGCATAAGCCTGTGCTACACTCGTTTTTAGAGTTTCAACTGTTTGCTCATATCCTATTTTTGCCCGCTCCAAATTTAGTTTTGCTTTCTGCTGGTTTGCCTTGATACTGTAATTACTATATATGGGAATATTCAGGGAAATGCCGACACCATAGGACAAATTATTGTTGAACTGATCCAGATATGGCGTTTTTTCCAAAACCGGAATATTCTGAGGAAAACCAATAGTAACAGGCTGATTGTTGAAAATGATATCTTGCTCTACTATTTCTCTATTGTAGCCTGATATATTATAACCCTTATTGGAATAATTCGTACGAAGATTACCCCCGGCGACCAACGATGGTATAGCCTCGGCTTGAGCAATTTTCTCATTGATAGCAGCACTCTGCATTCTCCATTCGGAAGCCATGACTGTAGCCTGATTAGATTTAGCAGTTTCAAACAGGTAATCAAATGATATCAGATCAGGATCAGTGGATGGAGACAGAGAGCCGGTCACAGCGATATCTATGTCTTCATCCGGATTGGCACGCATCAGTTGTTTCAGATTCAACAATTGTAGCTGTAAAATATTTTTATTCTCAATAACCGTTTGTTCGTTTACAGCAATCTGGGCTTCTATCTCAAACCTGTCATTCTCAGCCATATTGCCTACGGCTATCTGTTTTTGAAGCAAATTTAGCTGATCCTTTGTCTGATTGAGTTGATTTTGGGCATTCTGCAGGTTTTCTTTTGCAAAAAGTATATTGAGATACACACTTGAAACCTGAAGTGAAATATCTTTTTGTGTTTGCTCCAGATCTTTCTCTGCTGCCTTCAAATTCGCAACACTTTGTTTGTTCATATTATTAATTTTGTTGCCATTGTACAAAATAACATTAGAACTGAGTGAAGCACTGTTATTGAAGAATGTCTCGGTCGTAAAGAGGTTTTGTGTAGGATCTACGGTACGGCCAAAGTTCCATCCTACATTGGAATTGAAAGAAAGGTTGGGAAATCTGCTGTGTTGCGCCAATTTAATATCCAGCCGTGCATTGTCCAAAGCTATTTCACTGTTTTGTATCTGTAAATTGGTTGCTATTGCCTTCTTTATGCACGCTTCGAGTGTATATGTTGTCTGACCGTTTACGGTAGAAAAACTTAACCATATCAAACAAATCGAAAAAAAACATTTTACATACATAACCTACGTTATTTATGGCACAATATTAATGCTATCAGGATGAATAGTTAAATTTTTTATATAAAAAGATGGATTATACAGATAAAATTCAACAAAACTTACTTTTTACATCATTTTCATACATTTCTGATATGGACATCATTATCACCGGGTAAACCGCACAAAACTGTATGTATATATTTTAAATAAGAGCAAAATATCTACCTTTGTCCCTTCTGACAAGTAATCTCAACGCATGAAAATAGTATTTATGGGTACTCCGGAGTTTGCAGTACCTTCTTTGGATATATTGGTAAAAAATGGATATGATATTGCAGCCATCGTAACAGCTCAGGACAGTTTCGGCGGCAGAGGAGGCAAACAACGTATTGAGTCTGCGGTAAAAAAGTACGCCACTACCTATCAAATTCCGGTATTACAGCCGGAGAAACTAAGAGATCCTGACTTCGTAAGTACACTTGAATCATTACAGGCAGACGTATTTATCGTCGTTGCATTCAGGATGCTTCCTGAAGTAGTTTGGAATATGCCACGTCTGGGAACATTCAATCTTCATGGGAGTTTACTGCCCAAATACCGGGGAGCTGCACCTATTAATCATGCTATTATTCAAGGTGAAACTAAAACAGGAATAACCAGCTTTAAACTCAAACACGAAATCGATACAGGTGATATTATGCTAAGGGCAGATTTACCCATAGAAGAAACGGATACAGCAGGTACACTCCATGACAAAATGATGATTCTGGGTGCTGAAATTGTCCTTAAGACAGTACGAATGCTTGAAACAGGCAATTACATCCTACAGCCTCAGGATGATATTGCATCAACTCCTGCGCCAAAAATATATCATGACACCTGCTGCATTGACTTCAACAAACCTGTTGAAGATGTGTACAACTTTGTACGCGGTCTTAGCCCATATCCTGCAGCCTGGTGCATTATAGATGACATAGAAGTGAAGATTATGCAGGCAGATAAAATATTAGTCGAGGACGAGCTAGTTCCCGGAGAAATTCACACGGACCAAAAGAAAAATGTTCATATAAAATGCAAAGGCGGCTACCTTAAACTGGAAATGATCAAACCTGCCGGAAAAAAATTGATGACTATTCAGGAATACCTCAATGGGCACAAAATCAACAATCTTAAGGTAAAATCATTCGTATTATGATATCACATACTACAGAACAGCAATTATTTCATGACTTTCAATACTTTATGCTTTTTTGACAAATTCAGATTTAATAGCCATAGCTCCAAATCCATCGATTCTGCAATCTATATTATGATCACTGTCAACAAGACGTATATTTTTAATCTTGGTTCCGGCCTTTACAGGTTGAGGAGAGCCCTTAACCGGTAATGTCTTAACAACAATCACGGTATCGCCGTCTGCAAGTCTGTTGCCGTTGACATCCTTTACTATCAAGCCATCTTCCGGCATTTCCTCAGGGTTCCATTCATATCCGCATTCCGAACAAGCCATTAAGGGATCCATACTATATACATACTGTGAATTGCACTGTGGGCATGAAATGTTATCGCTCATACTGAATTTCAATAATTTTATGCAAATGTACAAAATTAAAACCGGATTTAAGAAAATCAATCAGACTCGTGTGTATAACAAATTGCACTTTTTATTATAAATCTTATTGCTTCACTGTATTTTGTCACCTTTTCCTGCGGTCACCTATACCTTTGGAATGCTAACGCAGGCTATGCTTTTACTTTTTTCATTACCAAATAAAAAGTCCATGTCAAAAAAGGCGATTGCAGGGTATCGTTCTCTTCATAGTAAAAATGCTTTTTCTATCTCCTGCAGTGCTATCCTCTTGCGTTCACTACTATTTTTGCGATAGACGCACTTTGGACATTACGACCACTATCGCTTGTTTTGACACGGTTTATTTAAATCATACAGCGTAAATCAATAGCCTTTAACAATATTAAGAAAAAATGACTTACTTCGATTTTAGTTATAGGCAATATCAGGAATATTATATTATCAAAATTTTGTGCAATTTGTTTATACACACTTTTCTTGTTAAAAGTAGCAGGATAGTGTATTTTTGTATATAATTTGTAAGTTATGAAAGCTTTGGTTATCGGCGCTACTGGTGCAACAGGAAAGGATCTGGTACTCGCATTATTGGAGAATCCGGAAGTTCATGAAGTACATGTTTTTGTAAGGAGAAAAATGGATTTACATTCAGACAAACTCATCGTGCATATTGTTGATTTTGACCTGCCTGAATCATGGAATAATTTGGTACAGGGTGATGTAGCTTTTTCATGTATGGGTACTACACTTAAAGTAGCAGGGAGCAAAGAGGCTCAATGGAGAATTGATTTCACATATCAGTATAATTTTGCAGTGGCAGCCAGTGAGAATAATGTAAAAACATTTGTATTGTTATCTGCACACGGAGCCAATTCAGAATCTCATTTATTTTACTCAAAAATGAAGGGGAAACTTGAAGCAAGTATCAGAAAATTGATTTTTCAATCTCTGATTATTGTTAAGCCGGGCATCCTTCTAAGAAAGGGAAGTAACCGGCTTGGCGAAAGGGTAGTGGTCAGTTTTCTGCAATTTGTAAACAAGCTGGGATTATTAAAAAAATACCGTCCGATACCAACCAATGAACTGGCAACGTCCATGGTCAATCATGCATTATTAAGTGTAAAAGGATGCACGGTTATTGATATGAATGGAATAATCAGATAATTTCGGATAAATTTGTCATCAATTATGGTTTTTTATTGTTATAATCGCAATAAATACTTTTAAGTCATGAAAAATTTAAGTTTATTGGTTATCGCCGCATTTGTTTTTACTTCATTTGTATCGAATCCGGATAAGACAATTAAGGAAATTCAATTTCAGAATATTACCTTTAATCAAGCATTGGCAAAAGCCAAAAAAGAGAATAAGATGATATTCATGAATGTTTATGCAGTGTGGTGTGGTCCTTGTATGATGCTAAAAAAGACCACTTTTAAAACACAGACTGTAGCCGACAATTTCAATAAGAGCTTTATTAATATTGATATTAATGCTGAAAAAGGTGAAGGCATAGAATTGTCAAAGAAATTTCAGGTGCAGGCACATCCATTAATGTTGATTATCAATCCATCCGGAAAAGTTGAAAAAAGGATTCTTGGATATGTTAAGGAAGATCAGTTGATTAAGGAAGTAAAAAACTTCCTTAAATAAACCGTATTTATCGAAACAGAACAAATACAAAGCTTTCTGTTTTTAAAAACCCTTGGCATCGTCATCTCCACGATGGTCTGCTGCTCCGTGTATTGTATTGTTTTTATCAATCAGGATACCTTCTACGCGTCCTATAGGTTCTCTGTTCTTAAATGTATGTCCGATACTTTCCAGTATCTTCCTTTGCTTTGTTTGGATAGCGTCTGTTTCACAGTATATGACATCAGGCAACCACTGATGGTGAAATCTGGGTGATTGAACGGCTTTGTTGATATCCATTTCAAAGTCGAGTACATTGATGATGATTTGAAAAACAGAAGTAATTATTGTTGACCCGCCGGGTGTACCGACGACCATTTTTAATTTTCCATTTTGGGATATTATGGTTGGTGTCATTGAGGACAACATGCGTTTGCCCGGTTCGATCTTATTGGCTTCAGCACCCACGAGACCATAAAGGTTAGGTGTCCCCGGCTTGATTGAAAAATCATCCATTTCATTGTTGAGTATAAAGCCGGCACCTCTTACAACAGTATGACTACCATAACTGCCGTTGAGTGTAGTCGTTACTGACAAGGCATTGCCATACGAATCGACGATGCTATAATGTGTTGTTTCCTCGCTTTCTGTTGTACCATACCGTATGTTTTGACTTTTGCTCGCCTGACGTGGGTTGAAATCAGCCATACGCCGGGTGAGGTATGTGCTATCTAAGAGTGTTTCCTGTGGCACATTAATAAAGTCCGGATCCCCCAGATAATGTGCACGGTCAGCATATACACGTCGCTCTGCTTCAGTGATAAGATGAACGGCTGCAGCAGACTGAAAACCTAATGCTTTCATATCGTATGGTTCTATTATTTTTAATAACTGACCTAATGCGATACCGCCAGAAGAGGGTGGAGGCATGGATATTATTTCATTTCCACGATATGTATATACGACAGGCTTTCGCCAAACAGCTCTGTAATCTTTCAGATCCTTCAAATTAATGATTCCGTTCTGTCCTTTCATCTCATCAAGTATAAGTTGTGCTGTTGTACCTTCATAAAATCCAGCTCTGCCATTTTTTGCAATTCTGGTTAAAGTCTCAGCCAAATCTTTCTGGACAAGCAAGTCTCCGACTTTCCACATATCTTTGTGAAAAGCAGTAGTAGTGCGGTTGAATTTTTTAAATTTTTCCTGATTATCATTGAGATGCTCTGCCTCGTTCTTTGTGATTAAAAAGCCTTTGGCAGCAAGGTTAATGGCTGGCTGCAGCAATCTGTTCCAGTCTCTCAGTCTACTGTACTTTTCGAATGCCTGAATCATACCGTCAACAGTACCCGGTACACCTGCAGCAAGCGGACCTGAAATACTCAGATTTTCGACCGGATTTCCCTGCTCATCAAGGTACATAGTTTCTGTTGCAGATGAGGGTGCTTTCTCTCTGTAGTCCAACGCTGCTGTATTGCCTGAAGCTTCCCTGTACAACAGGAATCCACCACCACCGATATTACCGGCACCCGGATAACATACGGCAAGTGCAAACTGCACAGCTATTCCTGCATCTATGGCATTGCCACCTGCACGTAATACTTCCAACCCAATCTCAGTTGCTAACGGATGTGCTGTTACTACCATGGCACTGTCAGTTTCGACGGATTTGGTAATGTTGTAAATATTATCAGTATTTGGATGCGTTTTACAGGAAAAAGTAATAAATATTACAATAAGTATTAATATATTTTTACTTATAGAAATAAATAATTTATTTTGCATTGAAATTCACTATTTGGGATAAAGGTATACTATAACTTTAATATTTGGCGTTGAATTTGATATAGATTTCACAATATTAAGAAGAATTTTGTTTTTATTGTTTAATATATTTGTATAAAAATAATTTGTAAGAGGCAAATGGCTTGTAAGAAATGGATATTAATAACTTTTTGTATCGGATGTTTTTTTTCATCTAATGCACAAAAGTTTGTCAATGAATTTTTAAACATCGGTGTCGGAGCTCGTGCTCACGGGATGTCCGGATCAGTTACAGCCTCAGTAGATGATGGTACGGCAGGATACTGGAACCCATCCGGACTGATTCATGTTAAGAGTGATTTGCAGATTAATGCAATGCATGCCAACTGGTTTGGAGGAATAGCCAATTATGATTATGTATCCATTGTCAAAAAAATGTCAGGCGAACAAAATCACGTAGCTGCTTTTTCGTTTATAAGATTAGGAGTTGATAACATACCCAATACCCTGAGCCTGATAGGCCCGGACGGAACGATAGACTACGATCGTGTGACAAATTTTTCTGCTGCCGATTTTGCTGGAATTTTTTCATATGCGCGTGCTGTAGGTATGAATCAGAAATTATCTTTGGGTGGTAGCGTCAAAGTTATACACCGTTCAATAGGTTCCTTTGGAAAAGCATGGGGTTTTGGCGCTGATTTAAGTGTACTCTACAAGGTAACACCTTCTTTGACATTGGGTGTGGCAGGTAAGGATATCACGACTACGTTTAACGCATGGTCGTTCAATCTGACGGATGATGAAAAAAAGGTGTTTCAGTCCACTGATAATGATATTCCTGTAAGCAGCACTGAACTTACACTTCCCAGACTGGTACTGGGTATTGCCTACAAAATACATAATGGTAATTTTTCTTATCTGGGTGAATTGGATGCCAATATTTCCACATATGGATATAAAGCAGCGGTCATTTCAACCAACAGATTTAATATAGATCCGAGTTTTGGCCTTGAAATTGGTTATGCTAATAAAGTATTTGTAAGAGGCGGAGTTGGCAATCTTCAATCTGTAATCAATCCTGTGAACACAGCACAACGCAAATTTGAACTGCAACCTAATGTTGGTCTGGGATTAAAATTGGGAAGGCTTAAAGTAGACTATGCTTTGGCAAATGTGGGAAGTGTCAGCGGCGTACTCGTATCACATATATTTAGTTTAGGTTTAGATTTTATTGTAAAAGAATAAAATATCCTCCAGTTGATAATTTGTCCAAAACAGTGATTTAGTTCATGTTATCTCTAATTTTACAATTAAAAAAACGTATATTAAGTCTATTTTGTCTTAATAGTAATTAATATTGTGAATATTATGTATATAGATTATTTATCATAAATTTTATTTATTGCAAATCTTAATTTTTTAATAATTATTTTAAAAAATATTTTCAAAAGGTGCATTTCATAAAAAAATGTATTTATTTTGTAACATTTTTTAAAATTCATTATTTTATTTCAATTTATTTATGAAATTCTTTAACAAATCACTCTTGTTTTTATTGTTCTTTATGTCTTTTTCATTAATATCAGCACAGCCGGATATGAAGTTGTCTGATAAATTTAAGAAATATGATATTGTACATACAGATTCCCGAAATTTACATCAACAAATTCAAACCAAACGTAATGGAGGATTAGTTTCTCTGAAACTTAGTGATAAGTATTCCTGGGATTTGAATCTTCAGAACTCCAATATTATCAGCAGCGATTATGTACTGACTGTTGCTTCAGAAGATGGTATTGTTTCTACTAAAGGTACTACAGCATTACCAATGAAAGGCAGTATATCAGGCAATCCGCATAGTAAAGTAAGCCTGACATTTGACTATGATTTTATTTATGGATTTATAGAAACGGATGAAACTATTTTGTATATAGAACCACTCAGGCATTATGTTAAAGATGCTACAAATGACGCATATATTGTTTACAATACGGATGACATCATTTCAAGCAGGCAAATACAGTGCGGTTATGAGATGTATAAAGAAGAATTGGAGCGTTACAGACCTGAAAGACATGAACATACTGAAATCAGTGGCAGAGCCAATCAGTGTTATACTATAGAAATCGACTTAGCTGCTGATTACTCAATGGTACAAAAATACGGATCGGTATCAGGTGCACAGAATCACAATCTGGGGGTTTTGAATAACGTTCAAACCAATTACGATGATGATTTCGCCGATGAACTTCAATTTCAATTGAATGAACAATGGATTTCATCCTGTTCATCCTGTGATCCATGGACTTCCAGTACAGATTCAGGAGCTTTTCTAAATTCATTTACTTCGTGGGCACCAGGTGGATTTACAACTGGTCATGATGTAGCATCATTATGGACGAACAGGGATTTTAATGGAGGAACTATCGGACTGGCTTGGGTTGGAACGGTTTGTACCAACTACAGATATAATGTACTTCAGGATTTCTCAAGTGATGCTCAACTCAAAAGATGTATGCAGGCGCATGAAATTGGACACAATTTCAATGCAGATCATAGCTCAACCGGAATAATGGCTCCTACGGTTAGTAGTACCAATTTCTGGGAGGCTGTTTCTAAAACAGAAATTGAAAGCTATTATGGTGGTATTTCATGTTTAAGTTTATGTACACCTTCAAACGCTCCAATTGCTGATTTTACATTTACCGTTTTGGACCCATGTATCAATCCTGTAGTGCAATTTACAAATACATCAAGTTATGCTACAACATACAGTTGGTCATTCCCGGGAGGAAGTCCTGCCAGTTCAACTCAAAAGGATCCATTGGTAACATACGTAGCTCCTGGTGTTTATACAGTTACTTTGATAGCATACAACGGACCATCGTCTGATACGGAAATAAGAAATATTAATGTAGATGGTATTAATCCGCCTGTAGCTGATTTTTCATATACTAAAAATGGAAAAACTGTAAACTTTACTAATCAAAGTTTATATGCTACCTCTTACATCTGGGATTTTGGTGATGGTAGTGCTGTTTCCTATGATGTAAATCCTTCTCATACATATCTTGTGAATGGTATATATGAAGTTTCACTAACTGCAATAAACCAGTGTGAAAATTCAACCACCAGTTATAATGTTGAAATCCTGGTACTGGCAAATGCTCAATTTACATCCAATGTGAATACCGGATGTAACCCACTAACCGTTAATTTTTCCAATCAATCCACAAATGCTGATTCTTATTTATGGTCATTTCCGGGTGGTACTCCTTCTTCTTCAACAGAAGAGAATCCTGTCGTAATTTATAATAATGCAGGAGCATTTGATGTGACACTTGAAGCAATCAATGGTGCGGGTTCCAAGTTTCTGACATATTCAGATTATATTGTAGTCAATGAAACTGTAGTGCCCGGATTCACATATGTGAAAAATGGCAGTCAAGTTACTTTCACAGATACATCACATTATGCAACAACTATAAGTTGGAATTTTGGAGATGGTGGAACCAGTAATGAACAAAACCCTGTTCATATATATACAGATAACGGAACTTATACTGTAGTACAAACTGTAACCAACGGTTGTTCTTCTAAAAATAAAGAAATTACTGTTATAATTGCAGTTGCTCCTGTACCTTCATTCAGCTCGGATTATACCGGACCTATTTGTGTTGAAGAAAGTGTTCAATTTACCAATACTTCTACATACTCACCGACATCATATTTGTGGACTTTTGAAGGTGGTACACCTGCTACATCAACAGATGAAAATCCGGTCGTACAATATATGAGTGGAGGAACATATGACGTAACACTCTCTGTAACAAATGCCAATGGAACAAATCAGATAATACTGGACAATTATATAGTAGTAGATCCCAAGCCAACGGTATCTTACACCTATGTACCGGATGGATTAAAACTGGATTTCACTCAACAAATTAATTATAGCAATAATCAAAGCTGGAATTTTGGTGATGGCAGTACTTCCACTGCTGTAAATCCTTCCCATACCTATCTTGCAGAAGGATTGTATGTCGTTTCTCTGAAAGCAAGCAACAGATGTGGCGAGACTGAATATATAAGTTCAGTCAATGTGCTTCTGGCACCTACAGCTGACTTTGGTGCTGCGTCTGCTGTGATTTGCCCGGGAGGAAGTGTTCAGTTTGATAATCTTTCATCACCATCAACTACATCATGGGAATGGACATTTGCAGGTGGTTCTCCTGCAACTTCAACTGAAAAAAATCCATCAGTAACATATACCAATTCAGGTAATTATGATGTAACCCTAACTGTTTACAATTCTTCAGGTCAGGGTACAGTAACCAAGCAGGGTTTTGTAACCGTTGTTGCACCGGTAACTGCATCTTTTACAGGAGTTATAACGGATAATACCATTGTATTGACAAATACAGGAAGTGGAAGTACTTCTTCTTCTTGGGATATTTTCAAAACAGGATTTGCAGAAAAATTATCAGGAAACAATCCGATTTTTACTGCACCTGAGAATGGTACATATAGTGTTGTTCTTACCAATACGAATCAATGCGGTCAAGCCATTTCAGATACAATACAGTTTGTTATCAGTGCATATCCGGTTGCTTCATTTACTGCGAATAACGGAGGTGTATTATGTGCTGATGCAACGATACAGTTTGCCGGATTGGGTGGAAACAGTTACCAATGGACTTTTGACGGAGGAAATCCGGCTTCATCTTCTGAAAACAATCCTCAGGTTATATATACTTTACCAGGAACCTATAATGTAATTCTGGTTGCAACGAATAACTTTGGTACGGATACACTACATTCAACTGTAAATGTTACAACAATACCCAATGCAGATTTTGATTATGTTCATAATGGTGGACAGGTTCAGTTCACTTTGACAGGATCTGGTCAATCAGCGCAGTTATGGAATTTCGGAGACAACTCAACCAGTACGGATGCGAATCCTTCACATACATACGCGTCAAGCGGTGAATATACCGTCACGCTTATCACCAGCAACGGATGTGGAAATGATACGATTGTTAAGACAATCCCTGTTACTGTTTCAGTAAAAGATATACAAAATGAATATGGAATTCAGGTGTTTCCTAATCCTGTTAAAGACCAGATTAATATACGTATTTCAAAGCCTTTCGCTACAGAATACAAGTTGCAATTAATCAGTTCTACCGGACAATTGATTAAGGAAAGACAAATGAATGCGGACAATATACAGGGATTCACACTGGATGTGAATGACGTTAACGAAGGTTTGTATCTGCTAAATATCAAAACGGATAGGTTGATGATACCATATAAGGTATTCATCCTGAGATAAAATCAATTTTATTTGAATATTAAACTCAATATTGTGACCTTTGTGTCCGATATTGAGTTTTTTTATTATATTTATTATGATTAAACACCTGATTGCACCATCATTACTGGCTGCTGATTTTGGAAATCTGGCCAGAGATCTCGTAATGATAAATGAAACAGAAGCCGATTGGTTACATGTGGATATTATGGATGGTATGTTTGTTCCGAACATTTCATTCGGTCCCGAAATAGTTAAGATTGCCAAAAAATATGCAGAGCAGCCTTTGGATGTTCACCTTATGATTGAAAAACCTGAAAGATATATAGATGTATACAGAAATGCAGGAGCCGATCACATTTCGGTACATATTGAAACCTGTCCGCATTTACATCGGGTTATTCAGCAGATCAAAGACAGCGGAGCAAAAGCAGGTGTTGCCATTAACCCGCATACTTCAGTACATCAATTGGAAGATATCATCGAAGACATCGATATTGTACTCCTGATGAGTGTGAATCCGGGATTTGGTGGACAAAAATTTATTTATAATACGATCAATAAAATTAAATCAGTTAAGCAGATGATTACAACTACCAATTCCAGGGCTTTGATCGAAGTAGACGGAGGTGTTGGTTTACAGAATGCTGAGGTGATTCTTCAGGCAGGAGCAGATGTATTGGTGGCAGGTAATAGTGTTTTTAGTGCTGAGAATCCCAAACTTGCCATATACGCTTTAAAGAATCTGGGTATTCAGGGCTTATATGCCTGATATAAGATGTTCTTATCTGTTAGAAAGTAAGATTCTGAATCGTGTACTTTTTAATAATATATTTTTTTATCTGACGTTTACTAATCAGTCAAAACCTCAACTCAATTTTGAATAGAATATTCCGGATATTAAGTTTGTTATTTACTGTAGGGTACATAAATGCACAGTCACCGGTTGTATTTGGAATTATCAAAGATCTGGATAGTGGAGAAGGGATTGAATATGCTACTATTCTACAGACAGGTACCAAAAATGCTGTAGAATCTGATCTCAACGGACTATATAAAATCAATATTCCAGCGAATACGCTTATTAAACTGAAAGTTGTACGCGTTGGTTATGAGGATGTAGAAGTCAGTATTGCTCCGATGTATACTGGTCAGAAGCGCAATATCAACGTCGAAATGGCTTCCAAAAATACCGGTATGGAAATCTATGTACGGGCAGGAAAAATTGAAGATGTTGGTATGGTCCGTGAAGAAGTTACAGAACTTAAGATTTTACCGTCAGCATCCGGAAATTTTGAGAGTATTTTACCGCATATCGCACTGGGTGTAAATGCAGGAGCCGGTGGCGAACTAACGTCACAATATAGTGTTCGGGGTGGCAATTATGATGAGAATCTTATTTATGTAAATGATTTTGAAATATTCAGACCTCAATTGATACGCAGCGGTCAACAGGAAGGATTGAGTTTTCCCAATATTGACCTGATTAGAAATCTGGAGTTTTCATCAGGTGGTTTTGAGAGTAAGTACGGCGATAAAATGTCATCAGTACTGGATATCAGGTATAAAATTCCAACTGATTTCAGGGGAAGTGCTACAGCCAGTTTATTAGGGACATCACTACATCTCGAAGGGAGCAGTCGTATAGGAAAAAATGCATATAACAAATTGCGTTACCTGTTGGGATGGCGTTATAAATCCAATGCCAATTTGTTGAGTTCACTGGATGTGAAAGGAGAATATGTGCCCACATTTATGGATGTACAGGCCTATATCAGTTATGAACTTTCTAAAGTATTTCAGGTGAGCCTGATCTCCAACTATAATACAAGTAATTATAATTTTAAACCTGCTTCCGGAAAAAGTAAGAAGGGTACAATAGATTATCAGATAGAACTCAATACGATTTTTGAAGGTCAGGAAAATGATAATTTTAAATATGCGATGTCTGGTGCCTCATTGATTTATGTTCCTGAAAGAACAAAAAATCCATTAGTAATGAAATTGCTGTTTTCAGGCTACAGGGCAGCTGAAGAAGAAAAATATGATATACTCGGATATTACAGATTGTCTCAGATAGAGTCTGCCATAGGACAGAATACTGGAAAAGAGATTGCAGTTTTAGGTACGGGAACACAACATACATATACACGTAATTATCTTTTTAATCAGATATATAATATTGAGTATAAAGGAGGACTTGAGTTACAAAATGCAGACAACAAATTGGATCCGACACATTTCTTCCAATGGAGTGTCAAATATCAGCACGAATTCTTTGACGACAAACTAAATGAATGGGAAAGACTGGACTCTGCAGGATATTCACTTCCGTATAATGGGAATACTATTGGTGTATCCAAATACCTGAGGACACAGAATGAGCTGAACAATGACAAATGGCAGGCTTATGTTCAGGATGCATTCAGTATTAGAGGTGAAAGTCATGAATTGAAAATAATAGGTGGTGTAAGAGCCACATACAGAAGTATCAGTGAAGAATTGTTGTTCAGTCCAAGAGTACAGATATACTACAGACCATTGTTGCTGAATAAAAGTATTTCTTTTAAACTTAGCGGAGGCGTCTACAATCAGTCACCTGTGTACAGAGAAATGCGCAGACCTGATGGTACAGTTAATACAGATCTCAAATCTCAAAAATCCATCCATGTGGTTGGCGGAATGTCCTATGATTTTGATTGGCCGGGTATTAGCAAAAAACCATTCCGTATTATCAGTGAATTGTATTACAAGAAACTTGACGATATGGTATCATACGAGGTGGATAATGTCCGGATAAGTTATGCCGGTGAGAATAATTCCAGGGGATATATAACTGGGTTGGATTTCAGAGTTAACGGTGAATTCGTACCCGGTGCAGAATCATGGATTAATCTTTCATTTTTAAGAGCTCGTGAGGCAATAAATGGAGTAAACCATCTTCGATATACAGTTGTCGATTCTGTTAAAACACCCTACGTCGTAAATGATGTACCCAGACCAACAGATCAACTCATGACGCTGAATATGTTCTTTCAGGATTACTTACCCAAAAATGAAAATATTAAGGTCAATCTCAATTTTTCGGTCGGCACTGGTCTGCCTTACGGACCCAGAGAAAACAATGTTGAATTCAGAAATTTCTTCAGACTCAAACCTTACAAAAGGATAGATGTCGGTTTTTCTTTTCAACTATGGAAACAGGAATGGAAACAAACCAAACCCAAACACATTCTGGCATTTGCACAGAACAGTTGGTTGAGTATTGAAGCATTCAATCTCTTGGGAATAGCTAATCAGGCATCTGTAAACTGGATAAAAACACTGCTGAACGAAGAATATGCCTTACCGAACAATCTGACAGGGAGAAGGTTAAATGTTAAATTAAGGGTTGATTTTTAGATGTAAAGAATAGAAAATAAGAATTATATGTCCAAAAAGTTAAGTATACAAACACTTTGCGTTAAAGAATACAGGGATGATAAACACAAAACACCGCATCAATTACCAATTTATGCAACATCGTCCTTCGCATTTGATGATATACAGCAAAGTGCTGACATCTTCGCAGGTAACAAGGATGGATTTGTCTATAGCCGTTATGGTAATCCGACGGTCGACATTGTTGCCCAGAAAGTAGCTGATCTGGAAGCATATGGCACTGGATTAAATGCTTACGGATTTCTGACAAGTTCGGGTATGTCTGCCATCTCAGTTTTGATGATGTCGTTGTTAAAATCAGGTGATGCCATACTGACACAGGAGGATTTGTATGGTGGCACAACAGAATTGTTCAATAAAGTTTTGGTACAATTGGGAATCAAAATTATTTATTGTAATTTTGACAATATGGATGAGATAGAACATACTATTCAGACCAATAGGGATATCAGAATGATTTATTTTGAAACACCGTCCAATCCGGTTTTGCGATGTATAGACATTTATAAAGTGGCACGTTTGGCGAGAAAACACGGGCTTTGGACATGTGTCGACAATACGTTCTGTACACCAGTGATACAACAACCATTGGGCTTAGGTATCGATTTTGTGGTACATTCCACTACAAAGTATCTGAATGGGCATGGAAATTCTATAGCAGGTATTATTATATCACATCATGAAAAACTTAAAAATCAAATAGGCACAAGCCTCAAACTTATCGGTGCAACCTGCAATCCCTGGGATGCCTGGTTATTGAATAATGGGATTAAAACACTTTGTCTGAGGATGTCAAAACACAGCGATAATGCGCTGCAACTGGCACAATTTCTAAACAATCACGCCAACGTTGTTAAAGTCAACTATAATGGTCTTGCCGAAAATATCTATCATGATGTCGCTAAAACCCAGATGAAATATTTCGGAGGAATGCTTAGTTTTGAAGTACAGGGAAATGCCAAAACTGCAATACATGTTATGAACAAACTAAAATATTGTACGCTGGCACCAACACTAGGAGACGTGGATACACTGATTCTTCACCCTGTCACAAGTTCTCATCTGCGTGTAGATAAAAAAGTCCGCGAAGCCAACGGAATAACGGATAATCTGATAAGAGTTTCAGTGGGAATAGAAGCAGTTGAAGATATCATTAATGATTTTGAACAAGCTTTAAAATAATTAAAATTGATAAAAAAATATATATGAGTAAAGAAGTAGTGACGGTTTCAAAGATAGATCTTGAAATTGATTTGAATGATAAGAAACTCCCTGTTGGTATACGTTGGAAATCAGATGCCAATCCTCAGGGAACAGACTTCTCAGAGTGTAAGGCTATTTCTCTAGCCTTGTTTGATAAGGAATATAAAGATACATTTAAAATAGATTTGTGGACAACAGAAATGCAGGTAGTAGAAATGGACAGATTTATTTTTCAAACATTGCGTTCTTTAGGTGATACTTATTTTAAAGCCACCAATAATCAGGAACTTGCAAACGAAATGCAGATGTTTGTGGATTATTTTGGCAAAAAGACCGGTATTATCACAGAAGAGCCTCAGTAGTTTCTGAATACAAGAAAATCAAGCTGGATGAAAATCATTTGTATCGGACGAAATTATATAGATCACGCTAAGGAATTGAATAATCCTGTGCCGGAATCACCTCTGATTTTTATGAAGCCATCAACAGCATTGTTGACTGATGGTAAACCATTTTATTATCCCCAATTCAGTTCAGATATACAATATGAGTTGGAGCTGGTCATAAAGATTAAAAAAAATGGAAAATCAATTGCAGAAAAATTTGCCTGTAATTATTATGATGAAGTAGGATTGGGAATTGATTTTACAGCAAGGGATATACAGAACAAACTGAAATCATCAGGCCATCCCTGGGAATTGGCAAAAGCTTTTGATTACTCAGCATGTATAGGAGGATTTGTACAAAAGGACCATCTGAATATGCAGTCGATACGATTCCAGCTACTCAAAGATTGTAATGTATTACAAGATGGTGATTCCGCTGATATGATCTTTTCATTCGATTATCTCATCCATTACATATCCAGGTTTATTACATTGCAAACTGGTGATTTGATTTTTACCGGAACGCCTCAGGGTGTAGGAAGTATACGTATAGGAGATGAATTTTCAGGATTACTGAATGGAAATACATTATTAACGTGTTGTGTTAAATAGGAGTTCCAGTATTAATGCACTAATATGTTTGGTAATGAGCATTACTAAGTTGTATTTTTGCAAACTATTTATGAATACATATATAAAATTTATATAATTATGCCATATTTATTTACATCAGAGTCTGTTTCTGAAGGACATCCAGACAAAATAGCCGATCAGATTTCAGATGCTATCGTTGACCATTTTCTGGCGTTTGATCCTTCATCTAAAGTAGCATGCGAAACATTAGTTACAACAGGTCAGGTTGTTTTGGCAGGTGAAGTTAAGTCCAAAGCTTATCTGGACGTACAGCAGATTGCACGGGACGTAATACGCAGAATAGGGTACACCAAGTCCGAATATATGTTTGAATCCAACTCTTGTGGTGTTTTATCGGCGATTCATGAGCAGTCACCCGATATAAATCAGGGCGTTGACAAAGTGGTAAAGGAAGAACAGGGCGCTGGAGATCAGGGTATGATGTTCGGTTACGCTACTCATGAAACTGATAATTACATGCCATTGGCATTGGATTTGTCACATAGGATACTAACTGAACTGGCTGCTGTCCGCAAGGAAGGTAAGCAGATGACCTATTTGAGACCGGATGCTAAATCTCAGGTGACTATCGAGTACACAGACAATAATAAACCTGTACGTATTGATAGTATCGTAGTTTCAACTCAACATGACGATTTCGCTGAAGAAAATGAAATGAGACAGCGCATTTATAAGGATATATTAGAAATTGTCATACCACGTGTTTTAAAGTCGATTCGTCCTGAATTGATTAAATTGTTTGATGATAAAATCATCTATCATATCAACCCGACAGGAAAGTTTGTTATAGGCGGACCTCACGGAGATACTGGACTGACAGGAAGAAAGATAATAGTGGATACCTATGGTGGAAAAGGAGCACATGGTGGAGGTGCTTTCTCTGGTAAAGATCCCAGTAAAGTTGACAGGTCCGGAGCATATGCGACAAGGCACATTGCCAAAAATATGGTCGCAGCAGGATTGTGTGATGAAGTTTTGGTGCAGGTTGCCTATGCTATTGGTATAGCTGAGCCAACCAATATTTATGTAAATACCTACGGAACTGCCAAAGTTAATATGAGTGATGGCGAAATTGCAGCAACATTGGCTGATATTTTTGATATGCGACCCTATGCCATAGAGCAAAGACTGAAGCTTAGAACGCCTATCTACAGTGACACCGCATCCTATGGACACATGGGAAGAAAATCGGAAATTAAAACTGTAAATTTCAAAGATGGTTCGGGAAATACAAAATCCATGGAAGTTGAAACTTTTACCTGGGAGAAACTCGACTATACAGATAAAATTAAGTCCAGGTTCAATATTGATTAATTCCTGGAAACCGAAAGAAATAGATAAAAATTTGATAATTTTGCTTTCCGGCAATTTTTTAAAACGATAAATAAAAAGTTTATGTCCAGAATTTTAACACTTAGAGAAGCATTGGGAGAAGCCATGTCAGAGGAAATGAGACGTGATGAAACAGTCTTCCTGATGGGTGAGGAAGTAGCGGAGTATAACGGTGCCTACAAGGTAAGTAAAGGCATGTTGGATGAATTTGGTCCCAAACGCGTGATAGATACGCCCATTGCTGAACTCGGATTTGCAGGAATCGGAGTAGGGGCAGCCATGAATGGATTACGCCCTATTGTTGAGTTTATGACATGGAATTTTGCTGTCCTGGCATTTGATCAGATAGTCAATAACGCTGCCAAAACCATGTCGCAATCAGGAAGTGATTTTATGTGTCCGATTGTGTTCAGAGGACCTTCAGGCTCTGCAGGCCAATTAGCGCAGCAGCACTCACAGACCTTTGAAAGTTGGATGGCAAATGTACCTGGACTTAAGGTCATTTCGTGTATTGACCCGGCAGATGCCAAGGGACTGCTCAAAGCTGCAATCAGAGATAATGATCCGGTATGTGTGATGGAATCTGAGCTTATGTACGGACACAAGGGAGAAATTCCGGATGGCGATTATATCGTTCCGATTGGTAAGGCTGCAATCAGGAGAGAAGGTACGGATGTTACTATCGTTTCCTATAACAAAATGATAGAAGTCGCCAAACAGGCTGCTGATGAATTGGCTAAAGAAGGTATTTCTGCAGAAGTTATTGACCTAAGAACTATTCGTCCACTGGATTACAAAACGTTAGTTGAATCGGTCAAAAAAACGAACAGAATGGTTGTGGTTGATGAAAGTTGGCCTTTCGCAGGTGTTAGTTCCGAAATCGCTTACGGGATGCAAAAATATGCTTTCGATTACCTGGATGCTCCGGTTACACGTGTCAATGCAGCAGATACTTCCCTTCCTTATTCTTCTGTTTTCCTGGATGAATATCTACCAACACCAGCTAAGGTTATAAAGGCTGTAAAGGAAGTAATGTATGTTAAAAGATAATTATTTTTAATATCAGATATAAAACCTTGAAAGTCTTTTGATAAGCCTTCAAGGTTTTTTTATTTCCATCAATAATTATAATTGCTCTGTTTATAATTAAAATTTATGGAACGTATATAATTATTTTAATATATTTGTATATCAATTATATCAATGTCTAAAAATAAAAAGCCTTCACAATTTTACGCTACAGCTTCCACATCAATTGTGTTGGTATTAATATCTTTGTTTCTGCTCATCTTTTTACACTCTACCAATATTACCAATATTGTTAAGCAGAACATCAATATACTTGTTGAGTTAAAAAATGATTTGCCCCAAGGCGAAATAGACAATATTACTCAGTCAATCGAAGCTTTTTCAGGAGTACTTAAGGAATCTATTGAATTTCTGGATAAAGAATCTGCACTGAAACTGATGAATAAGGAAATGAACATCAGCAGTGAACTGGAAGGAAATCCATTCAACGATCTGATCAAATTCAATCTTAAGTCCGATCAATATTCAGAAAGTAAAATAGCTGAAATCAAAAAGAGTATAGAATTGGAAAAAGGTGTAATCAGCCTGTATCATGAAAATGAAAGCCTGGATATGGTGCAGAAGAATCTTGAACGTATATCATATGGCGTTTTGGTGCTGGCACTGTGTTTTGTAATATTGTCGTTGTCCATTATTTACAATACGATTCAACTGACATTGTACAGTGATATCAAGGAAATTAAAACCATGCAAATGGTCGGAGCAGAAAGGTCATTCATTAAAAAGGCCTATCTGAGGGAAGCTTTCAGGATGTCTGTAAAATCAATAGCTGTTATGATTTTATTTGTTTTACTATTATGCTTTTATCTCATTTATACCAACAGCATCTTCGCAGAGATACTCCAATGGTACTATGTTGTACTTACTGTACTCTTAAGTATCTTCATTGCCTTTTTTATACAGTTTTCCACCACGAACAGAATCCTTAATAAATTCCTTAAAACTGAAGGTGGATGATATCAGAATAAAGCTATATTTTCTAAGGATTTATGAAAATTAAGACTATTAAAACAATTATGCCTCACAACTGCTGCACACCATAAGGTTGTTAACAAATTCCTTGGATACACTTTGACTACGCTGATAGTACAGCGTCTTTACACCCAGCTTCCACGCTTCAATAATCAAATGATTTACATCTTTAATAGCCACAGTTGATGGTATATTAATATTGAGACTTTGTGCCTGATCGATGTATTTCTGACGAATAGATGCCTGAATAATGATTTCCATCTGACTTAATTCCTTGAAAGTTTTGAAAACAGACTTCTCCTCATCTGTAAGTTCAGTCAGATGCATCACACTACCATGATTGAGCATGATAGAACGCCAGATTTCTTCATTGTCAATTCCTTTTTCAACAAGAAGTTTTTTAAGATATTTGTTTTTTCTCATAAAATTGCCTTTGGACAATCCGGCTTTGTAGTAATTGCTACTGAAGGGTTCGATACCCGGTGATGTCTGTCCGAGTATCGCAGATGACGATGTAGTAGGAGCAATAGCCAGTAATGTTGTATTCCGCAGACCATAGCCTTTCAATACTTCAGGTTCGCCATAAATTCTTGCTAATTCCTGACTGGCTTTTATAGCCTTGTCTCTTATATCTTTGAATATCACCGAAGTAAGTGTCTTAGCTTCCAATCCTTCAAATGGAATCATATTTCTCTGAAGATAAGAGTGCCATCCTAATACACCTAAACCCAATGCTCTGTGATTTTTGGCAAATTTATTAGCTGATTGCAGATAATAATTGCCTTCAGTCTTGGATATGAATTCCTGCAAAACAGCATCCAGGAAAAATATGGCAATTTTGACAGCTTCAGTATCTTTCCATTCGTCATAGAGCTCAAGATTCAGCGATGAAAGACAGCAAATAAATGATTCCTCTGCTGTTGAAGGCAGGGCTATTTCTGAGCAAAGATTACTCGAATGAATAACCAGATCTTTGTCTTTATATACCTGTGGTCTGTTTCTGTTGATATTGTCAGTGAAAAATATATAAGGCAGACCTTTTTGTTGCCTGGACTCAAGCACCTTTGCCCATATCTCTCTTTTCTTTCTGTCACCGTCTATCATTTCCTGCATCCAGTAATCAGGGACACAAACACCATTAAAGAGGTTCTGGATAGGACTACCTATGTTTTTGATAGCTAAAAATTCCTCAATATCCGCATGATCAATATCCAGATACGCTGCAAATGCACCTCTCCGTACACCTCCTTGTGATATAGTGTCCATTGCCGTATCAAATAGTTTCATAAAACTTACAGCACCTGAACTTTTTCCGTTGTCAGATACAGCACTGCCTCTTTCCCTGAGCTCACCGAAATATCCTGAGGTGCCTCCACCTATCTTGGTTTGCATGATGACTTCTCCTAATTTATGGGTAATGCCTTCAACAGAGTCGGGTACATGTACATTGAAACAAGAGATTGGCAATCCACGTTCTGTCCCCATATTGGCCCAGATTGGAGAACTCAGGCTCATCCAGCCCCGTTCTATCATTTCTGTAAATGCCGATTTCAATTCAGGCCTGAACAAGCGTTGTGATGCAGCGCTCGTTATACGGTCTATAGCGCCTTCAATCGTTTCTCCTTTAAGCAAATATCCCCTGTTGAGAATTTGCTCACTTTCTTCATTGATCCACCAAAGTCTACCTTCCATACGTAATTATAAAGTCTTAAAATAAATCATCAGCAGATATGCTCTTATCATGTTTTGTGTATTCAACCGGTCTTTTTGCGAAGAAGTCATCCAAACTATTGGCAAATACCTCTTCTTCAAACCATTTCATCGGCTGATATTCCTCAGAAGTAATGTTAAACAATTTTTTCATATGGATGCGCTCAAGGCTTTCGTCCAAACGGTATTTCATAAAATTCAGAATATCTGACTTTTTAAGTTCTGGTGATACGCCATCTTCAAAAATCCAGTCCAGAATCCTGGATTCTACCTGGATTGAATTTTCAACTGTTCTGTATATTAGTTGCTCCGTTTCATCGTTGAAATATTCAGGATATTCTTCCTTTATTTTATTGATAATGTAGATGCCGGCATTGGCATGAACCTGCTCGTCAACGGATGTCCATGCTATAATGTTACTAACATTTTTTAAATAACCTCTGAACCTTGTAAATGAAAGAATAATAGCAAACTGGCTGAAAAGTGATACATTTTCAATTAAAATTGTAAATAAGATCAATGAAACGAGATATTTTTCCCGATCATCGGACTTACTGTCAGCTAAAGCTTCGCTTAAGTAATCAATTCTTTCTTTTATAACCGGAATAGATGTAACGGTCATAAATTCATCATTATAGCCCAATACTTCAAGAAGTTTTGAATATGCTTCAGAATGTCTGAATTCACATTCTGCAAATGTCGCACCTAATCCGTTAAACTCAGGTTTGGGTAAATGATGATACAGGTTGCCCCAGAACGATTTTACAGATACTTCAATCTGAGCAATCGCAAGTAAACATTTTTTAGCTATTAGTTTATCCTGTTCACTGAGATGTGAATGAAAATCCTGTATGTCTGCCGTAAAGTCAATTTCTGAATTGACCCAAAATGAATTGTTCATTGCCGTAGTAAATTTGAGTATTTCGGGATACTCAAACGGCTTGTAATTTATTCTCTTGTCAAAAATGCCCATGGGTTTTATTAAAATACTATCGGATGAATCAAGTTAATTAATGAAATTACTAACTTATTAAAAATATCATAATATATAAAAATGTATATTCATATTATTATATTGACCAATAGTATATATATATGCACTTTATGTATATGACAGGGCAAATATCCAAATCTATATTGATGTATCATAATAATCTTTAATTTATTTTTCAACATTTTAATAAAATGCTGTGGAATTCTCCTTGTGACTGCATGAAATGGTATTATGAATTTAAAAATTTCAATTTTGTCATCAGGGAGACAATCAACATTTCAAAATTAATGTATTAATTATTACATTTGCGCCTCTAAATATTAAACAGCGTATGAAATTAAGATATATAACCTTATTGATGTCATGCTTTTTATATATTTCACTTAGTGCACAAAATAGTACTGTAAGGGGAAATGTCTATGAAAAGGAGACGGGTAATCCCATTATCTATGGTACAGTTCATATTCAGGGCACCAAACATACTGCGATGACTGACCTGGATGGTTTTTTCAATATGGCCAATATTCCTGCTGGCAGCTATAAACTGATTGCAAATTATGTTGGGTACGATAGTGCTGTTGTTGATATTCAGGTTAAAAAGAATGGGGTAGTATACCAGGCATTATATATAAATGAAAGCAGTGTCAGCCTTAAAGAAGTATCTGTATCCGCTGAAAAGCAACATACACGAACCAACGTTAATATTTCTCAGATTGCTGTAACACAGAAACAGATTAAAGCATTGCCTTCGGTTGGTGGAGAAGCAGATATCGTGCAATATTTGCAGGTTTTGCCTGGTATCATCTCTACCGGTGATCAGGGCGGCCAGATTTATATACGTGGAGGTTCTCCTGTACAGAATAAGATTATGCTGGACGGACTTAATGTTTTTAATCCTTTCCATTCAATCGGATTTTATTCTGTTTTTGAAACCGAACTCATAAGAAATGTTGACGTTCTTACAGGTGGGTTCGGAGCGGATCATGGTGGCAGAATTTCCGCTATCGTAGATATTAAAACACGAGAAGGAAATAAAAACAGACAAAGCGGACAATTAAGTGTTGGGCCATTCATGGTAAAAGGGTTGCTGGAAGGACCATTAAAGAAATTTTCTGAAGGTGGTTCATCTGTTTCCTACGTTCTGACGGCCAAGAAATCCCTGATCGAAAATACATCTAAATCTTTGTATGCATATGCAACTGAAGACAAAGAAACCGGATTACCTTTTGGATTTACGGATCTATATGGTAAGATATCCGTCAACACTTCCAATGGAAGCCGTATTAATGTATTTGGCTTTAATTTTAATGACTTGTATGATAATCCTGCAATTTCAACCATTGACTGGAAAAATACAGGTGGAGGTATCAATTTTCATATGATTCCTTCTGAATCCAATATAATTGTAGACGGTGTTGTTGGTTTTTCTACGTATGAAGTTGGAATCAAAGAGCAGGATACACAACCCCGAAAATCAGATATAGATGAACTGACAGCGAATATTGGCTTTACATTCTACGGTGATAAAAACGAAGTAAAATATGGTCTTGAATTAAAAAGTATCAGAACCAATTTCGAGTTTACCAATCCTTTCGGAATCAGGTTTGCTGATGAACAAAATACAACAGAGTTAGGTTTTTACAGTAAATACCGGCATATTATAGGTAGTCTTATAGTTGACCCTTCAATACGCGTTCAATATTATTCAGCATTGGGACAAGTAGCATTGGAACCCAGAATTGGTATTAAATACAATATTAATGATGTTTGGAGATTTAAGGGTGCAGCAGGCCGGTATACACAAAACATCCTGAGCACTTCCAATGAAAGAGACGTAGTCAACCTTTTCAACGGATTCTTAACAGGTCCGGAGTCTATAATTAAAGATTATAATGGGCAGAAATTAGATAATAAATTACAGATATCCAATCATGTTGTCGCTGGTTTTGAATTTGATCTGACTAAAAGAATGACCTTAAATCTGGAAGGATATTATAAAAACTTTCCTCAGTTGATTGTTGTCAACAGAAATAAAGAAAACAATGATGAGACGGATTATACAACTGAAACCGGTTCTGCATATGGAGTTGATATGAGTATAAAATATGAATTACCACGATTTTATGTATGGGCCACATACAGCCATGGTTATGTAAACAGAGATGATGGTGAGCAAATATATCCAACTATATTTGACAGAAGGCATAACGTGAATTTCCTTACAACTTACAGTCTGGACAAGGAAGCAACATGGGAAGTGAGCGCAAGATGGAATTTAGGCTCCGGATTTCCTTTTACAAAGACCAGAGGATTTTATAACTACCAGAGCTACCTGGGAGGTGTAACCACACCTTACGAAACCAATAATCCACACGATATAGGCATAATTTATTCTTCCGAACGAAATGGAGGAAGATTGCCTTATTACCATAGATTGGATCTTTCCTTGCAAAAGAAGATAAAATTTACGAAGTATTCAGGAATGGAAGCTAATCTGAGTGTTACAAACGCCTATGACAGACCCAATATCTTTTATTTTGACAGATTGAATTACAAACGTGTCAATCAATTGCCGATCTTACCAACACTGAGTGTGAAATTTTATTTTTAAAAATATTTTATTAATTTAAATATATAGCTTACCTTTGCGGCCGTTAGAAACCGAAAGACTGCTCAGTCAGTGGATTTCGGTTGTTTTTATCAATAAATTATAATTTTTAACAATGCCAGTAAAATTGAGATTATCCCGTCAGGGACGTAAAAAAGCACCTTTTTATCATATCGTTGCTGTAGATTCAAGAGCTCCAAGAGACGGTAAGTTTATTCAGAAAATCGGTACCTATAACCCGATGACTAAACCTGCTACCATTGAGATTGATCGTAATGCTGCTTATGATTGGTTGACAAAAGGAGCTCAGCCTACAGACACAGTACGTGCTATTTTAAGATTCAAGGGTGTATACTATAAAAAACATCTGATGAGAGGTGTGAAAAAAGGTGCTTTGACACTTGAAAGAGCAGACGAATTATGGACACAATGGATTGAAGCCAAAGAAACAAAAATTGCGAAGAGAGTAGAAGGTACGAAAGCAGAAGTTCACGCATTCAGACAAAAGGTGTCAGGTGAAGTTAAACCAGCTAAACCTGCAGTCGTTGAAGAAGTTGCAACTCCAGTGATTGAAGAAGCTGCAGTTGAAGAGGTAGCAGATACTGTAGTAGAAACTGCCAATGAAGTAATAGAAGATGTAGCGGATTCTACTGAAGAGACAAAAACAGAAAGTGATAATCCATCAACTGAAGAGTAATAAACAGAAAGTGAAAATAAGACTGTAATATTATACAGTTGGATTAAGATATGGAAATGAATTAAACCTGATAAAACGACAGTTTTATCAGGTTTTTCTTTAATATTATTAAGTTTCAAACAGATTTTAATATCTAAAAATATATAAAAGTAAATAATTATGGAAGCATTAGCCCAGAATTACAAAAATCATTTAGAACAATTGAAGACAGCTATTCAGCAATCTGAACTGCTTGCATTATTTTACGAAAATGAAACGGAGGATTATTATAAACAAATGATCGAAGCATTCGAACCGCATATCATGGAAATGTATAAGATTGTGGCCAATCAGTCTCCTCTGCAATTGATTTCTCTGGAAAAGGAATTACTCGATAATGAGTTTGAAGGTATGTTTTTACCACGTATACTAGGGTATGCAGTACTTAGGGGCGAAATAGATGAAGACTATAAATATATAAGACCACAGGAACATTTTAAAGACATACTGCATGCTATAATAGAATCTGCCAATTTTGATTTTATTAAAAACAGAATAGGTCAGACCGTTCAATTCGGTTTCGCCATGAGTAGTGATATTTGGGTTACCAATTTAATGAATGATATTACCAATAAAAAGGTTAAAACATTCCTCAATCATCAACGTATAGATAGATTCAGGGATGTCGAATTCAGAAAGGAGTTGTATGACAATTATATAGTACAATTTAAGGGACAGAATTTTAGTACTGTATCCTTTCCCGAAAACCTTACTAACTTTAGATTGGTTAAAAAATCGCTAAACCAGTTCCTGATTTACAGGGCGAATAAAAAATTTGACAATGAAAGTATTCTACCGGGTATAGATACTTTTGTTAGTAATTCAGAATTCCAGCATGAAGCTGACTTTCTTGAGACGATCATGCTGATAGGTATGTTTTACAACGTCAGTGATGCTACCAAGACAAAGATATCTGCATTAATTGATAATTTCAGAAAAAATGATAGTAGATTCGTGGAGTCCTATTTTCATAAGTTATTGAAATTATACAGGGATGAAGTGGAAATAACACCCGAAGCAGATATGAAAATGTCTAATATCATCAATAAGAAGATAGCTGATAGTGTTACTGAATATTATAATCTGATGGATGTTGTTCATTTCAAAGGTTATGTACATCCCGATACAATTGCCAAAGTGAGCGAATATTATGAAGCACATAAAGGACTTAGTATAGAAAACGAATGTATCAGGGAAAGTATATATGGATATTGTGAGAGTTTTCTGAATAATCTGGATACAGATAGTTATAAGGAGTATTTTGAAATAAATAAAGTTTTTGTTTCTTATATTAATACTTTCTACAACCAAAAATTCAATCAGCATATCAAGGATTTAAGTCTTAGATATATTAACCGTCTATTGAATGTGTATACAGACAGAAAGGGAAGAGATTATCAGGATATCAAAAAATTTGTAACAGCTACTTTCCTGGATTTAGATTTTAAGACAGAAAAAGAGCTTAAAGATTTTTTTACAGTTAAAAGGAACTAATCTTTTACTCGAAAAATAAATGTAAACATGACCCTGCTTTTAGTTTGAAATAAACAGCAGACTTCAGGGTAAAGAGCACAAACGTCAGCGAGCATCCCGATAGCTATCGGGATGCTCGCTGACGTTTGAAGTTTTAATCTGGTGATGGGTACCTTCTGTAAGTTGTTTTCTTTTTAAAATTGCTTGAGATTGAGCAGTACCAGGGTACAGGCATTTTCGGTTAATATGCCGTTTTCTTCAGCTAAGTCGGATAGCTCCGGGTTTTCTGTTCCTGGATTGAATATAATTCGTCTGGGGTGTAAATCGAGAATGTACTGATAATATTCGGATTGTATCCTTGGATTGATATATAATGTGACTGTATCTATGTCTGTAAAGGATTCTTTTATTTTAGTAATTTGTATACCATGTGCGATACCTTCGCGGTTACCTATGGCAACAACCTGATGACCATTTGCTTTTAATAATTGTATCGCTTTATTTGAATATCTTTCCGGATTTACAGAAGCACCTATAACTAAAGTTTTCATGGATTTGTTTTTAATGTTTTTTAATTTATTTTGTATCATAATAAATGATAATATATAAAAATGTAATAAAAACTGATTTTAAATATTACACATTTATTATATAAAGACATTTAATAAGTTCAAAGTGTTCAAATGCCTGTATAAGTTTAGCGATGACATGCGTGTATTTTGAAAGCTTTGAATATCAATAAAAACATTCTAGACTAAAATTGTTAAAAATAATTCATTTTTGGCACATTTTTTATACATATTTTCTATATTATATTAGTAGCATATTGAGAAAAGTATTGTATCTTTACGCTGTTTTTTAGTTATCACAAACTTATTTAATATTAAAGTTTATTTACATATTTAAGTATTAGTAAGTTATACATAATTACCTGAACCTGAAAATCGCATTCGTTTTGCAAATAAGATTTAAAAATATTGTTCTTTTTTCAATAATTTCACTATTAAGCGTTATTATTTACCAAAAATCTTATGCACAGTGTGAATTTAATAATGCACCATTAGGTGAAATTTGTACAACCGCAGAGTATATATGTGGAAGCAAATTGGATGGTTATATAGGCAGACTGAGAACAAAAAATATTACTGAAGTATTCTGGAATAATCCCGCCAGCAATCCTAAAGCCGGAGTATGCGGAAATGCAGGTCAGTTTGATAATACATCCTGGTTTTCTTTTACAGCCTGTAGTAAAACGGTTCATTTGCGCATTCACTACTACAATTGTGTTCATCCACTGAACAATTTAAGCGAAACAGGTATTCAAACAGGATTGTTTTCAGAATGCAGAAAGTCGAGCAGTGTTGCATGTCAGGACGAAGTAGGTAGTACATCAGGCACTATTGATTTATCCTATAATAATTTTATTCCAGGTCAACTGGTTTATTTTGTTCTGGACGGCTATGCAAGTTCCGTATGTGATTTTCGTATAGAAGTGATTGAAGGTCTCGATATTACACCTGTTATTCCTCCGGATGCTTCTTCTTTACAACCTGGATATATAACTGGTCCTGTTGAGGTATCTTGTGAAAACAAATTTACTCCGGTAACCTATAGTTTACTGGAGCCGGAAAGAGCCGTTAATTTCAGTAACTCATGTGCGCCGCCACCAAGTTTCAATCCGATAGACAGTGTTTGTTACGGATGGTCAGTCTTCCCATCAAAAGGCAGATATTTTGATAATCAGGATTCGACGGGTAAATCAGTTCAGATTGTCTTTACTGAACCGGGTACATATACTATACATGCCGAAACATATTTCAACCCATTTTATGTAGGTAGCTGTGCCAATGCTGCTTCAGGAACTATAAAATCCTGGACAGTGACTGTTTTGCCTGAGAATGTTATCGTCGCTGCACCTGTTTTTGTGTGTCCCGGAGATACAAGGTATTTTTGTGGTCAGTTAATTACAGGTGATACAACAATCGTTTGTGATGATGATCCGTGTAATATCGTCAGACAAAAATTTGTTTTTGGTGTAAGTAAAACAGAAGATTTAGGTACACAGTACATTTGTAAAGGTAGTGGATTTTTATTTCAGGGTATAAATTATACCAATGCCGGTTCCTATAGTGTAACAGATGATAAGGATTGTTCTCTTGTTCATAATTTTATTGTTGAAGTATTGGATATCCGGGTGAATATCAATTCCACCGTTCAGACATTGAATTGTCTTAACCCAAATATTACATTGAACAGTTTAGTAGATAATGTACCTGCGGGAAGTCGTTTAGATTATATTTGGAATGATGCAAATAATAAGGTTGTTGGGAATGATAAATTTCTAACTGTAAGTGAAGCAGGAGATTATATTTTGTCAGTATATGTTATAACACCAAGTGGTACGTGTAGTGCAACTCAACGAATAACGGTTAAAGCTGATTTTTCAAAACCTGAGATAATTGCCAATGTACCTGTTGTACGATGTGCCTTTCCAAATGAACGTCCTGCAATCAATGTATCTTCTGTCAACGGATACAGCGTCGCAGAATGGACAACTCCTTTCGGCAAACAAATACATTCCTTAAGTATTTTTGTAGACTCTTTGAATGCAATTACAGGTAATCCTTACCGTTTAAAATTAACAGGGATGAATGGATGCACACTGGATACAAGCTTTGTCCTGAAGACCAATTTTGAGAAACCTGATATTGTGTTGACGGGAGATGATCTTACATGCAGTAATCCAGCTATTTGGGTTGAAGCTAAAACGAATATTTCCGTTGATTCAATCAGATGGAACAAAATAGCGCCTGACCAAAAATTCTATGGAAGCTATCTTACCAAACTATCCCACGAAGTTAAGGAGCCGGGTATGTACAGGGTAGACGCTATGGCTTCTGTTAGTAAGTGCTGGAACAGCCAGACTATTGCCATCCAGGATAAAATGATTTATCCGGACTTCACATTTGACAATAATCTTAAATGGCATTGCAATACAAATTCAATTGACATTTTGACGCGAACATCCGAGACGGATATTGAATATAAATGGACTACCAATGATGGTAAAATTCTTTCAAATCTTACCTCCAAGGATTTGGTAGCAGGCAGTCCGGGTATTTACAGACTTACGGGGCAAAATCCGGATAATGGCTGTGTTAAAATTGAAGATTTAATCATCGAGAAAGAATTAAACCAGCCTTCTTCCGTTAATGCCATAACCAATGATGTATTGTGTCACGGTGAATATAATGGTCAACTAACTATACAGAATGTAAACGGTGGATTCAGTCCTTATACATATTATCTGAATGACAAACCCATATCTCAGCTCAGTTTGTATGATTTGCCAGCGGGAGTTTATGATCTGGAGATCAGAGATAAATACGATTGTGTTCTTAAAGAACAATATACTATTGCTGAGCCCTTGGTTTTTGAAATATCAACAGACGAAGATATTCAGATTGCTTTTAATGAAACTGCTATTTTAAGTTTTACGTCCAATTATGCGGATGATGATATTGTTTCCGTTGTATGGACTGATGAACTTGGTAATGTTCTGGGCTATGATTTTGATCTGACATTGTCAACAGCTACTCCTAAGGTTATTTATCTTAGTGCTACTACCGAAAACGGATGTAATGCACATGCCGAAATCAGAGTTAAAGTAGATAATGAATTGAAAGTTTATTTTCCAAATATTTTTAGTCCCAACAACGATGGTATCAACGACAGATTGGTGATTTATAAGAATAAAATCCCTGCAACGATTCATAAAATTGCAATCTATGACCGACTTGGTAATTTAGTTTTTACGGACGATTCACAGGAATTCAACGCTGACTTTGACGGATGGGATGGTACTTTCAGAGGAAATTATGTTCTGCCGGGTGTTTATATCATGACCGTAGACCTTACAGATTACTTTGGAAAAAGGCAGATACTAAAACAAGATCTGACGGTCATCCGTTAAGAATTTGTTATCTAACTATTACCTGTAGAATTCAAATTTTTCGGCATCGAACATCCCCAAATCACTGATTTTAATCTTAGGAATTACCAATAATGCCATAAATGACAGTGTCATAAACGGAGCTTCCAGAACGGAACCATGTTGTTTCGCAAAATTACTGATGTCTTCATACTGATTGCCAATGATTTCAACCGGCTGATCACTCATTAAACCTGCTATTGGCAGCGCAATATGTTTGATTTCATTTTGTGATACAGCTGATAATCCACCTTCGGAATCAACGAGTATGTTAATGGCCTTTGCAATAAGGATATCATTATCGCCTACTGCAACGATATTATGTGAATCATGTGCCACTGTAGAGGCTATTGCACAACCCTTCAAACCAAAATTTTTGATAAATCCTGTTGCAATATCCTGATTCTGATACCTGTTGACTACACATATTTTTAATATGTCATTTTCCGAATCACACTCTGTAAATCCATCTTTTTGAGGTAGTTTTGTAAATAGTTTTTCTGTAATAAGCATTTTGTCAATAGCTACGATAACAGGATGCTCGTTTTCATTCCCTCTGATTTTTAAGTCTTGTGCATCAATTTTTCCGGCATTAAAATTATTTATATGTTTTTGATTCTTCTTCGGTAGGGTTGATATACCGTTGCTGGCAACACATTCACCATTTATATATGTCTCTAAAACATTAAAGTTTTCAAGGTTATCAATGATGATGAAATCAGCCGGATCTCCAATTTGCATTCTACCTACAGGAATTTTGTAATGTTCTATCGGATTGATACAAGCGACCTGGAGTACATCGAATAAGTCATATCCCAGAGCTAATGACCTCTTGACAAGTGAATTGATATGGCCATGTTGTAGATCGTTTGGATGTTTGTCATCACTGCAAAACATGGTTTGCTGTGTATGAGTACGTATTAAAGTATGCAGTGCATCATAATTTTTAGCTGCGGATCCTTCCCTGATAATAATATGCATACCCAAGTTTGCTTTTTCCAATGCTTCATCGAGGGTAAAACATTCGTGATCCGTACTGATACTGTATGATATGTATTTTTGGATATCATCACCTCGTAAACCCGGTGCATGGCCGTCAACCGGCTTGTTGTATTTTTTTGCTGATTGTATCTTTTTAGGCTTAATGGACAAAAATGATGCTAAAATCGTCTGGAAAGCTTAATATTATTAGCTTTGAGGACAATCAAAGGTTATGAATAAAAAAAGTGCTTTTACTGCGGTAGTTCTGTTACTAAGAAAA
>JADZFD010000058.1 GCA_020850225.1 Saprospiraceae bacterium
CATACACCCTGTCCCACATTCAAAGTAGGATAGTTGCACGTCGTCTGGCATACTGCAGGGCCTGTTACTGTTATCGTACTACTGCACCCGGCTCCGTTGCTGCTCGTTATCGTTACATTCGTTCCCAAAGGAATATCAATAACCCTATTCCCACTTACCGTTCCGGCACTCGCACTGATACTGCTGCCGTTGTGGAAGAAGATTACACTGTAGCTGTTTCCTGCACATGTTACATCTCCCGTCGTCAGTACCGGTCGCTCACAACCGCATACAGGTGCCGGTACTACCAATACCTGATCCGGACAACCCGCAAAACTTACCGTCAGCGTTACTGCCTGTCCCGCAGGTATTCCGCTTACTACTCCCGCACTCACCGTACCATGACTGCTCGTCAATGTAGCTCCGGAAGTTTGTATAAAATTAATGCTATAAGATAAATTACCATATTCACATTCTGTTCTACTCACACTAATATGAGGCTGACCACAGATATTATCACAATCAGATGGACTTACAACTTCATAACTCAGCACACAATTACCATTAGAAGCTGTGATTATTAAATTTGTACCTATCGGTATATTGATAACACTATTACCACTTATCGTACCTGCATTTACACTTAATACGGCTCCAGTACTTTCTGTAAAGCTTATTTCGTAAAATCCATTACTACTACATTTTCCCTGTCCAACTATCAATTTAGGGAATCCACATGTATTTAAGCATATTGAAGGTCCGTTTACAATTATTGTTGATTCACATCCTGCTCTGTTGCTGCTCGTTATTGTTACAGATGTTCCTAAAGGTATATTATTAATGTAATTACCTGAAATAACTCCAGCACTGGATGTGATATTCTGACCGTTATGAACTACGAGTACACTATATTCTGTACCTGAACACTCAACATCTCCCACTGTTAAAATAGGAATGTCACATGGACAATATGGAGTAATACATGCCTCCGAACCCATTGTCTGCGAATTCATGTCAAAATAGGTGTCCGGATTCATCTTGATAAGCTTAGTAGGATTCTTCCATTCTGCCACTTCCATAAATGCTGTAGCATAGCCATCCGTCAATCCCGGACGTGCAAATACTACATCCATACATACATTCGGGTTGTCAAACAATTCCTGTGTACCCGTAAAACACAACTTCGACGTCGTCGTCCATACTCCAGCCGGCAATACTATCCCTCCGGAATTCAAATCCGTTAAGTCCATCGTATAATTGATGAAACTTAAATGATCCTCAAAAGGCAACAGGCCGTAGCCACTCGCATTCTGATTCTCTAATAACTGTACCTGTGTATAACTCGTATACATCGGAACTGGCAATACACTCATACCTGACATGAAAGACGCTACTTCTGCATCCCAATAGATACGGTAGTTCTGTCCTGCCAGATGCGCATTATTACCGCCGCTTGATCGCAATTGTACATCATAACAAAATTCTTTCGTATCACAATTTACTGTATCCAACGTTAATCGTACGTCGTACGTACTCGTATCTATACAAACATTATCCAAACATGCCTCCGAACCCATCGTCTGCGAATTCATGTCAAAATATAAATTCGGGTTAAGTTTAATTAACTTAGTAGGACTCATCCATTCTGCCACTTCCATAAATGCTGTAGCATAGCCATCCGTCAATCCCGGACGTGCAAATACTACATCCATACATACATTCGGATTGTCAAACAATTCCTGCGTACCCGTAAAACACAACTTCGACGTCGTCGTCCATACTCCAGCCGGCAATACTATCCCTCCGGAATTCAAATCCGTTAAGTCCATCGTATAATTGATGAAACTTAAATGATCCTCAAACGGCAACGGGCCGTAGCCACTCGCATTCTGATTCTCAAATAACTGTACCTGTGTATAATTTGTATACATCGGAACTGGCAACACACTCATACCTGACTTGAAAGACGCTACTTCTGCATCCCAATAGATACGGTAGTTCTGTCCTGCCAGATGTACATCATTCCCACCACTTGACTGCAATTGTACATTATAACAAAATTCATTAGTTTCACAATTGACTGTATCCAGCTTCAATCTGATATTATATGAACTTGTATCTGCACATAAACTTGCAAGACAAGCCTCTGAGCCATTGGTAGAAGTTAAATCATAATAATCTACCCCATCAGCACCGGTTGTCTGATTGGGTGCAACCCATCTGGATGCCTGCATAAATGCAGAAGCATATTCATCAGTATAACCTTCCCTGGCAAAAACCATTTCAAGGCAATTACCGTTATTGGAGAATAAATCATCATCTACATCGAAACAAAGACTTGCAGTGGATACCCAGTCTGTAGTAGAAAGTGGTATTCCACCATTAACGTAGTCATTCAAATCTATATAGAAATTTAAAAAACCTAATGTTGATTCAAATGGCAGAGAACCGTTAATGTAATCTGCATCTACCTGTGCATTCTGTACAAGTACTAAATCTGTATAAACCGGCGATGGCAGATAGGAAGAACCTGCAGTAAATGACATCTTAGAGGCATCATAATAAATCCTATAGTTCTGACCTGCCAATACGAATGGTCCATTTCCATTGATTTTAAATTGAACATCATAACAAACCTGCTTGGTTTGGCAGTTTACCGATGTTTGCTTAAATCTGACGTCCCAGTTTTGTGCATTAATTCCAATAGTAGTAATTAATGTCAATAAGATAGACAATAATGTCTTCATAATACGTTTTTTAATTATTCAAAAATTAAGAATAACCAAAAACAATATTTATAGTAGAAGTCTAGGTTCAGTCTCAGGCAGTAAATGTAAGTTACTATACATACTGCTCCTGATTAAGCGCAAAGATACTAATATTACATATACAAACTAATTGTAATGTAATTTTTTTTTGATAATTTGTCTTTTATATGTATATTTTTGTACCTGTCACGTATTAATATGGCATTATAACAAATCGTTTAAACATAAAATATTTAACTGATTTATAATGATGCAAGAATGTGGTCAACCTTCATTCATAATGAATTGTATTGTACTCCAGCATAAAAAATACAGCAAACAACAAACTACATGAATGAAAAATTTATGATTAAGCATTTAAATTTTATAGAAACTATACATTTAAAACTCTATATTTGTACTCATAATTAATATATATTAAAAAATTAAAAAACACATTCACAATGATATTAAAATATAGGTTTAGTCATTTTGTATTTTTAATATTCATCCTGTTTTATATCTCATCCTGCTCGACAGGTTCAATCATAAAAGAACAGAAACTCACTGTTAACAGAACACCCAATGTCCCCACATGGCATAAAAATGCTACGTTATATGAAGTCAACTTAAGACATTTTACAACTGAAAACACATTTAAATCTTTCAAAAATCATATACCAAGACTTAAAGCCATGGGTATAGATATTCTGTGGTTCATGCCTGTTAATCCGGTGAGTAAACTCAATCGAAAGGGAGAATTGGGCAGTCCTTATTCAGTTGCCAATTACCTTGAAACCAACCCTGATTATGGCACAATAGATGATTTTAAACACATGGTCAAAGCGATTCATGCTGCAGGCATGTATATCATTATTGACTGGGTACCCAATCATACAGGATGGGACAATCCCTGGATTACTACTCATCCGGAGTGGTATACCAAAGATAAAAATGGAAATATCACCGACCCAATTGATTATAACACCGGTGAATCATGGGGCTGGACAGATGTCGCTGATCTGAATTACGATAACGCAGAAATGAGATTGGCCATGATTGATGCTATGAAATTCTGGGTCAACAATGCAGGAATTGATGGATTTCGTATGGATGTCGCCCATGCAGTTCCGGAAGATTTCTGGATTCAGTGTACAGATTCGCTTTACAGTATAAAACCATTGTTTATGTTGTCTGAGGGTGAAAATCCGGCTATTGTCAATAATGGATCATTTATAGCAGACTACGCCTGGGAAATGCACCATACATTCAATGAAATAGCTACAACTCAGGGTGTAAACAGAATAAAAAATGCCAATATGGTTCAAGGTAACATAAAGGAGGGTGAAAAAAACATCATTAAAAAAACGGCTCTTGACATAGATTCAGTATTGGTTAAAAAAGCAGCACAATACAAACAGGGTTATCAGATGCTATTTACTTCCAATCACGATGAAAACTCATGGGCTGACACCGAATTTGCACGTATGGGTAATGGCCATAAGGCATTTGCTGTTCTGAGTGCTACGCTCAATGGTATTCCTTTGATATATACAGGTCAGGAATCTGCCATGGATAAAAAATTAGAGTTTTTCAGGAAAGATACCGTATTATGGGGTAACTATAAATATGCTGATTTTTATAAAACACTATTCGATCTGAAGCACCGCAATCAGGCATTATGGAACGGTAAATACGGAGGTCCGCTGACTAAACTGCTAACAGGTAATGATGAAAATATCTATGCTTTCACAAGAGAGAAAAATGGTGATAAAATCATTGTTATTATAAATCTTTCATCCAAGGAACAAAAAGGTAGCATTTCACCAGTCAAAGGTAACTATAAAGAAATATTCACAAATACTAAAAGATCCTTTACAACAAATCAAACTATTACCTTACAACCATGGCAATATTTGGTTTTTAGTAACAAATAAATAAAACCAAACAATAACACATGTTGGTTTTCGTATATTTTAATCATAATTTTGTATCACAGAAAGAACATAAAACAGGGTATTCAAAGTTGATTTCCTCTTAATAAATCTATAAATCTGAAGGATTATAAAATTTTTATTTTAGATGTTGTGTTGTAATATAGATGTTTATGATAAATAATAGGAAATATGTACCGCTGGATAATAATAACTATTATTTCTTTTGTTGCTTCATCTGATGCTTATGCACAGTACTTTGGAAGAAATAAGCCAAGATACAGGAGTTTTGATTTTAAGGTAACTGAAACTCCACATTTTCAGATTAACAACTATCTGAACAATGATACCTTACTTTCAGATTTGTCAAAAATTGCGGAGCAATGGTATATTAATCACAGAATGGTCTTCAAGCAGGATATTGATTTTAAAATCCCGGTCATACTCTATAATGACCATGCTGAATTCCAGCAAACCAACACAATATCAGGAGAAATAGGTATAGGTACCGGAGGTGTCACCGAAGCACTGAAAAGCAGAATCGTAATGCCGCTGACTTACTCCTTTCAAAATAACCGTCATGTATTGATTCATGAATTAGTGCATGCCTTCCAGTACAATAGTATTCTTACTAACGACTCAACTTCATTTCAAAACCTTGTCAACACTCCGCTTTGGATGGTCGAAGGCATGGCTGAATATTTATCAATAGGAAGAGCCGATCCATTTACTTCCATGTGGATGCGTGATGCTTTACTGAATGATAATCTTCCTGAAATCTCCAAACTAAATAACAATACATATTTTCCTTATCGGTACGGACAGTCCATAATTGCCTTTTTAGGAGGATATTTTGGTGATGACAAGTTAAATACCCTGTTTATAAATACTGCAAAATATGGGTTGGAAAGTGGATTTGCAGCAACATATGGTCAGGATACAAAAACAATTTCCAGCCTGTGGCACACAGCTTTAAAGCAACAATATTCAGGATTGATTCAGGATAGAAAAGAACAACCTCCAGGGAAAAAACTGCTTTCTGACAATAACGCAGGCAGGATTAACGTCTCCCCATCTATTAGCCCTAATGGTAAATATGTCGTTTTTTTGTCTGAAAAAGACCTGTTTAATACTGATGTATATCTTGCAGATGCCAACAATGGAACTATACTGAATAAGGTTACCAGTTTTTCCAGAAGTGAAAATCTTGATTATATCAACCTTATGGAATCTTCTGGCACCTGGTCCCCTGATAGTAAAAAATTCGTAATTGTAGGTGTGAAGGAAGGAAAGAATATTCTGGTTGTCAAAGATGTATTAACTGGTAAAACAATAAAAACAATCGCTCCGGCTTCTTTGGATGCATTTATAAATCCTGTTTATCATCCCAATGGAAAAGAAATCGTCGTCACAGGTATTGTAAACGGGCAGGTAGACTTGTATGCCATACAGGAAAAATCAGGTAAAATACGCCAATTGACTCATGATATGTACAGTGAAAATATGGCAAATTTCTCCCCTGATGGCTCACACCTTGTTTTTACTTATGACAGAACCAGTATACTTGAAGGCGGAAGCAACGGGAAATACACCCGGGATCTTGCAGTAATGAATTATGCTACAGGTATTATTACTGTTTATGACACTTTCCATGGTGTTGATAATTTAAATCCTGTATATGACTATCAGAACAATATATATTTTGTCAGCGAAAAAGATGGACTTCGTAATTTATTCAAGTTGGAAACCGCATCTGGAAAAATTCTTCAAATGACAGATCTCCTTACAGGTATCAGCGGTATAAGCGCCGAATCTCCCATGATTTCAGCATCACATAAAAATGATAAATTGGCTTATACGCATTATTATAATGGAGAATATACCGTTTATCAGGCAAATTCAGGTCAATTGCTCAACTTACCTGTCAGCGATACTTTTAATATAAACGAACAATGGGGTACACTGCCAGCTTCCAAACCACAGGTTGCTGATATTGTTCAGAAAAACATAAACCATGCTAATGACGATTTTAGAAATATTATAATTTCTACGAGTACAAGTCCTTATAAATCTAAATTCAAACTAGATTATATAGGAGGTGGTACCGGAATTGTGACAGGAGTAAGCAACAATTCATTCCGAAATGCTACAGGGCTTCAAGGTGGAGTTGAAATGCTTTTTAGCGACCTGTTAAGTAACAACCAACTTTATACTCAGGTATCACTCAATGGAGAAATTCTCGATATGGGAGGTATAGTCAGTTATATTAACCGCAAAAACCGACTTGCCTGGGGTGTAGGATTAAGCCATGTTCCACTCAGGCTTGGCTATCAGCAATATTACAACGATCAGGTTACAATCAATGGTGTAGATTATCCTGCTATACGGGAATCCACCAATCTGATACGCATCTTTGATCAGAGTCTGAGTTTATTCGCCCATTACCCATTCAGTACAATACTCCGCCTGGAAGGTGGTATCGGCGGTACCTGGAGAAGTTTCAGGTGGGACGAATACAACGATTACTATATTGGTAACCAATATCAGGGATACCAGTATGTAGGATCAGAAAAAAATAAAATTCCTACGGGTGATGCGTTGCAGATTGACCAGTACTATACGATTGCCAATGGCCCCGGTGCCAATGCCAATATTGCATTGGTTGGTGACAATTCATATTTTGGAGTGACTTCCCCACTTGCAGGACATCGGTACAGAATAAGTTTAGAGCAGTTCATGGGTAGTGATAAATATACTGGATTACTGATGGACGGACGCAAATATTTTTGGGTGAAACCTGTCAGTTTTGCCTTCAGAGGCCTCAGTTATTTCCGATGGGAACAACATACGCAAAGTGTATATCCGGTATTTTTGGGCAATATGGGCTTTGTCAGAGGTATAGGCTCTGTTCTTAACTTCAACCTTGAAGAAACAGGGTTGACCTATAGTCAGGTACTGGGCTCCAAACTGGCAATGGGCAGTTTTGAAATACGCCTTCCTTTTACCGGACCTAAAAGATTGTCCCTGATATCATCTTCCTTTTTTCTGTCAGACATCAGCCTTTTTATAGACAGTGGAGTGACATTTGACAACTTCAGGGATTGGAAAGATGGTAAATTGATAGATGTGATATCAAGAGATGAGCACGGCAATATCATACTGGACAGCAATCACAATCCGGTGTATGAAATAAAAAATGCCTTACCTGCAGTTGTCACCTCAGCAGGTATTTCACTTCGAATCAATTTATTCGGTGCTTTAATACTGGAACCTTATTACGCACGTACCCTGTCACGTGGGGATAAATTCAGGTTTGGATTGAATCTTATACCCGGATGGTAGTACTCAATAAAACAATACTTATTTTTATCTTGTTATTCAGATTAATCAATATGAAACAAATGACTTGTAATATAATAAAAATACAGATTAAATCCTTTTTCTTAACTGCCTGCATAGTATTGCTGTCTACAGTTATGGCTATTGGTCAGCAAAAATACCGCCTGGCAAATGAATATTTCAATTCCGGAGAATATGAAAAAGCCGCTGATCTGTACCAATCATTATATAAAGAAACCCCGGGCAATAAAACATATTTCAATCTGTATATACAGTGTCTGATTGAACTCAATGAATTTAGCAGAGCACAAACAGTTATCGCTACCGAATTGAAAAACAACCCTAACGACGTTTCATTATATGTAACACATGGAAACCTGCTGGAGCGTCAGGGAATGACAGATAAGGCAGAAAAAGAATATAGAAAAGCCATTGACAATCTTGGTCCGGATCCGTCATCAATAGGTAGTCTCGCTAATACATATACCAATCTCGCCAAATACGACCTGGCTATAGAGACCTACCTGAAAGGTGAAAAGCTCGCTAAGGTAGAAAACATGTTTGTTTATAACCTTGCAGATTTGTACCGGCGTAAGGGTGATGTCAAAAACATGATTAAATACTACCTGATAACTGCCGAAAGAGAAAAAAACAGCAATAATACCCAAACAAGTCTGCAAAGATTTTTGAATGAAGATGACTATCCGGAACTTCAGAAACAACTCTACAAAAAAATTCAGGAACAACCTGACATACCTCAGTACGGGGAATTACTGCAATGGTCATTTATGCAGAAAAAAGAATATGACAAAGCATTGCGACAGGCAAAAGCACTCGACAGACAACTCAATGAAAATGGCATGCGGGTTTTTAACCTTGCCAATATTATATTTGAAGATAATGATTACGATAATGCAATAGATGCCTATAATTATATAGTTACCAATAAAGGTAAAAGCACTGGCTTATATCTGGATTCCAAACGTGGACTGCTCAAAAGTAAGAAGGCTAAAGTCACTGAAAACTACAACTACACAAAGGAAGATCTTCAATCTCTGAAACAAGAATACACCTCTTTCCTGAATGATATGGGCAGAAACTCACAAACCGCTGTTATGATGCAGGAGTATGCAGAATTTGAAGCACTCTATGTCAATGAACTCGATACTGCAATCCAGATTTTGGAAGAAGTCAAGGATTTTGGTGGTTTACAACCCGATTTTATAGCCAAAATAAAATTAGACCTGGGTGACTATTATCTAATGAATGGCGACAGATGGGAAGCCAGTTTACTATTCAGCCAAGTAGACAAAGACTTTAAAGAGGGACAACTCGGCGAATATGCCCGTTACAGAAATGCCAAACTCTCCTATTATGCAGGTGACTTCGCATGGGCACAGGAACAATTTAAGATACTGAAAGGAGCCACGTCCAAACTTATTTCCAATGATGCCATTGATATGTCAGTATTTATTTTGGAAAATTTGGGTATGGATACTACTGATGTTACGCTGAATATGTTTGCTCAGGCAGATTTATTGACATTTGAAAACAAATACAGTGAAGCACTGACCAAACTGGACTCAATATTAATACTATATCCCGATCATGATATGGATGATGATATCTATTACATGAAGGCACAGATCTTTAAAAAATTGAAAAGAACAGACGACATGATAGCCATGTACAACCTGATTATAGAAAAATTTCCCGAAGAAATCAAGGCCGATGACGCTATCTATGAGCTGGCTACTTTCTACGACTACCAACTCGATAACAGAGAAAAAGCGATGGAATTGTACCAAAAACTGTTTATGGACTACAGCTCCAGCACCTATGCTGTAGATGCCAGACAAAGATACAGAATACTGCGGGGTGATGAATTGTAATTTCACTACCTTCAAGTTAGTTCTACTTGTTTACAAGCCTGGAATCACTTCTGCTCAGTTGACTAACCTTTTTAGAAAATTATAAAATTCTTCTATCTTTGCATCTGATTAAAAAAGATCATATATGATGAAATATTTTATAATTTTATTCTGTATTGGGATAATTGGATTGATATCATGCGGAAAAGACGAATTGAATCCACAGGAACAACTGGATAAGGATATACTCCTGATAGAAAAATACCTGAAAGATCACAATCTTACTGCTGAAAAAACAGCACATGGCATATACTATATATTAGAACAACCCGGTGGTGATGAAAAACCAAAACTAACCAATACAGTAGTAGCTAATTATAAGGGATATTTTGCAGACGATGTAGTATTTGATGCTGCAACAAAGGCGTCATTCCCTCTATACAATGTTATTCAGGGATGGCAGATTGGTATACCAAAATTTGGCATTGGAGGTAAAGGCAAATTATTTATCCCTTCAAAATATGGATATGGTGCTTCTAAAGTTAAGGACAGAGCCAATGCTGTATTGATTTTTGACATCGAACTGCTCGATATTCAGTAAAATTCAATTTCATATGCGGTATTTACGGATATACTTCCTTTCAATTTTCCTTTTTATGATACTGTCGTGCAGCAAAAATGGGAGTACCGATATTGAAACTATTGTAAGTTATTTGGAGGAGAACAATATCAGCTATAAGGATACGCTGGGTGTATTTATTCATTTTGACAGGCAAGGCTCTGATCTGTATCCGAATGCCAACAGCAAGGTTGAAATAGCATATACAGCTACCTATCTGGATGGCGAAGTTTTTGATCGTTCTACGGAAGGTACCTTTGTGCTACTCTCTCTTCGGGAAGCCATACCGGGTCTTCAGGAAGGTATGAAAGCAGTTCCTAAAGATGCACAAGTAGTCATTTATATTCCTTCTTCATTGGGATTTGGTTCCAATCCTGTATTTGGTGTTCGTAAAAATGCAATTTTGGTATATCAGATATATGTAAAGGATATTCTGAATTAATCACCGCATCACCTTATTCCCGTACCATTATTATTGCCTGAAATGATTCCAGCCTTGCGCAGTTATCTCATGGATATTCCCTCCTGAAGTATGTAGCTTGATACCATCTGCTGCATCAACGATCTCGCCGATAATGAATACCTCAGGCATATATCTGATTTTATTCAAATCCTTTTCGTCAATCGTAAAAAGTAACTCAAAATCTTCGCCACCATGTAAGGCACAGGTTATCGGGTCCAGTTTAAAATCTATAGCTGTCTTTTCAGAATCCGGATGTATGGGTACCTTACTTTCTTCAATAAATGCTCCTACACCCGATTTCGAACAAATGTGCATAATCTCGCTCGCCAATCCATCCGAAATATCTATCATGGAAGTAGGTATGATTTGTTCCTTACGGAAATATGCGATAGCACCACGCTGTGCTTCAGGCTTCAATTGTCGCTCAATCAGGTACTGACTGGGTTCCAGTTCGGGTTGAACACCGGGATGTTCAAGAAATATCTGTTTTTCCCTTTCCAGAATTTGCAATCCCAGATAAGCGGCACCCAAATCACCTGTAACACAAATGATATCGCCCTTTTTAGCTCCATTTCTGTAAACTATATCCTGCTGGTTTGCCTGACCTACAGCCGTGACACTAATAACCATGCCTCTGGGCGATGAAGTCGTATCACCTCCAACGAGGTCAACATTGTAAAATTTACATGCCGTATAGATACCGTCATACAATTCCTGCATGGCTTCAACAGAATACTTACTCGATATTGCTACAGAAACCGTAATCTGTTTAGGTTCTGCATTCATGGCATATATATCCGACAGATTGACGACAACGGCCTTGTATCCAAGATGTTTCAATGGTGTATACATTAAGTCAAAGTGGATACCTTCTACCAGCATATCCGTGCAAACTACAGTGCATTCCTGTTCATTTCTGATTATGGCTGCATCATCACCAATACTTTTTATAGTACTTGGTTGTACTGACACCTTATTATCTGTAAGCTGACTGATTAAGCCAAATTCCCCGATTGTACTGATATCTGTAAAAGATGGTTTATCGTTATTACTCATGTATTGTTATGTGCTATGAATTATTGTTGTTAGAAAAAAAATTATTGATTAACACCTGAACCCAAATCCGTTTCAACATCCACCAAACCCCATAACACATCATTCTGTGGAAGTGCAGATGTAAACTTATATACCTTTCTGGTAACAGGATGTACAAACTCCAGTTGATAGGACAATAATCCTATACTGCGGTCCAGATTGGGACGCTTCGAGCCATATTTCAAATCACCCTTGATAGGTAGTCCAACAGTAGCCAACTGAGCCCGGATCTGATGAAACCGACCTGTAATCAGGTCTACTTTAAGCAGATGATAATTATCAAATGATTTTATTAATGTATACTTCAGTTCACATTCCTTATAGGAGTCGTCAATTTTTTCATCTGCAGTCATAGCCCTGTTATGCAGCTTTTTGATATAGTGTTTTAATATGGTAGGTTGCGGATTCGGCTCACCCGCAACTAAAGCCAGATAGGTCTTTTTAACTTCCCTTTTTTGGATCATTTCTGAAAACTCCTGCGTAAAAGCCTTGTTCTTCCCAAATATCACAAGACCTGCTACAGGTTGGTCTATTCTGTTTAAAACATATACCCTGCCCTTGTATTTCTCTTCAAGAATTCGCTCCAGATCGTCTGTTTGTTTGTCTGTAACCTGTACAGCAATACCACTCTTTTTAAAAATCACAACAAAATCATCTGTTTCTTCGATAACAGAATAATTTTCATCAAAGGGTTGACGACCGGTTAGCAAGCTATTCAAAGGTGAAAAATCCAGATTTTCTGACACTGTACTATTAGTTTACTTCCTCATAATCAACATATTCATCCTCGTGATTGTTTTTAGGCTGATTGTTGTTTTGAGCATTATGATTATCTTGTTGCACTCCTGGTCGCAGATACCTGACGACAACATAATACAGTATTATAGAAATCAATGCGTACTTAATCATATCATGATATTGTTTGTAAATTACATCCCATCAGAGATATTATTAACAACGCAAAGATACAAATAAATGCTAATTAAGCCATTTTAAATTGTGTTCTTCGTACAACTCAATGTTAAAAAAAATATATTAATAATATATTCCATTAGAATAAAGTTATACCAAGTATAAAATAAAATGCGAAAAAAATATACATATAAAATAATAATATGTGTATATTTGTCTTATGGTTTTAAGAATAGATAATACTACACTTGGTCTGTTGAGACAAATTCAGCGTAA
>JADZFD010000059.1 GCA_020850225.1 Saprospiraceae bacterium
AGTCTACCCATATTGCATATCCAAAAGTAGAATTGATTACAGGTGAAACACTGAAATCAACTGGAGTACCCTCCAAAGCTGATACAAACTGAGTTGTATAATCTGTGTAATTACCACTTCCTGTTGTGTTGTTGATATTGCCAACACCTCCTGTTGTTGTCACATTTTTAATACCATAAGATGTATTACCTGTTGAAGTGACAGCACAATAAGCAGAAGGCAGTGGTGTACAACTTGCACATGACACTGTAGTAGCTATACAACCACTTCCTGATAAACCACATGATGCGTCAGAGTTGATGTGTACATACAAGGTCGTATTAGCAGTTGCTGTAACTGTTACCGGAGTGACTCCTTCACCCAACACTGTTCCATTATATGTACCTTGTCTGATTGTCAGATAGTTGGTAGATACACTTGAAGCAAATATATAACTATTGCCTGATACAGCACCATTCGCTACAGCGTACTCACCTACGAAATTACAAGTAGTTAAAATTACTTCTACACAAGGTGCCGTAGGCACAGTACCAGAGCCATACTGAGAACTATTGGTACATGCCAAAGGTGCCATTGCAGCATTGCTTACATCTGCAAGTGTACTGCTTTTTAAAGTATTATCAGAACTTACGGACTCCGTAGTTCCTTCATTGGATGCCGGTGTGTATAAACGCATAGCTGCTATACTGACAACACTAAATGCCAGTAAAGCTACCAAAACCTTCATAGCACCTGCATACGTTGATTTCGTATCTTTGTTAAACATACTTTTTAATATTTTGAGTTTGAGTTAATAAATTGATTACTTAGCCAATAGATTTCTGAAAAAAGTATCGACTTCCTGAAAAACATCCAGTTCACCTCTGGTTTTAGCAGGAATCTCCATGACAGAAGCTGCTTTCAATAAAGCATCTTTAACGGGAATACCTGCATTCAACTCCTGTAAGAGAATCTTGCCGTATTCAACTTTCAATGCTTTGACCTTAGTAGGTCTGTCCAAACTTGCCTGATATTCTCTGGCAGTAACTACCGTTCCTGTAACCGGAACATGGGTTTTAGTAGTAGTAGACATACCGATATTCTGGTTAATAGCACCTTGTACTGCTTTAATCGCATCCTTAGAGGATAAATACGACTGCGCATTCAGTGACATACCAAAAAACATCATAAGTACTACAACCAAATAAGGGAAAAAATTACATTTTTTCATGAGATTGAGTTTTGGTTTAAAAAATTATAAAAAAAATAAAAAATTAGCCGTTAGCATCTGAACTAACATCAACAATACTATCATTCATTATATCGTCTTACAAATGATATTGGATGTAATTCGGAGATTATTTATTCATAAAACATAGTTTAATGTTGCAAAAAAAAAATTACAAAATTAAAATTCATTTTATTGACTACCTGATAATTAGACATTATTAAGACTATCTGCATCCTTTGATGAGCACATTATCAGAATGCAAAGCTACATATAAATACCAATGTAACTAAATTTTTTAAGAAATATTTTACATTTTTTTTAATATATAACAAATTATTGTAATATGTATTATACAATTATTTTTATATATATGAGATTAAAACAATCAGAAAAGCCTATTTGCTGTGTCGTATTAACTTATTTAGCAATGTGTAAATGGATTTTTCGATTGGGTTGAAATCCATTACATTTTTGCCAGCATAAATCAATATTATATCATATGATTGTTGCAGTTCATCCTTAATCAGTGTTTTGTAGTTTTGAATGGCTGCGCGGGTTCTTCTTTTAACCATATTCCGATCCACTGCCTTTCTGATATTACGTTTTCCAACCCAAATACTGAAATAAACTGAATTTTTGGTATCTCTTTCATCTCTTTGCAGCCAAATCATTTTGAATGGATAGACAAATATCTGGTGTCCTGCATTATATGTATGCTGAATCCTGTTTTTACCCTTCAATCTATTGATATTTGCCATACGTAATATTGATAGCTTTTAAAAATATCATAACTAATGTTACAGTAATAAGTTTAATCTGTTTGATAAGTGTATCACCATATGTTACCTGTTAACATCACAATGAATATAAGGTAATAAGGTTTTGGTTCATGTTATGATTATGCAATTTGCTGCTGCTACTAAGGTAATAAGGTTTTATATTTTTGTTAGGATTATGGAATTTTGCTACTACTAAGGTAATAAGGTTTTGAGAATTAATTTGATTACGTTCTCAACTATGGTAATAAGGTTTGAGATATGTCATGGGTATGTTGGTATACCATAAAAAATAAGGTTAAGACTTTCCTTTCAAATAATATAAAATAAACCATTTAACCTTGGTAACACCTGATAAACAACACGGTATCAATCACATTAGTTTATTATATATACTTGATTTATATGTATTTATAATTACATATCAGTACTTCCAAACTTAAGTCAAGATATCATCCAACACATCTTTTGAACTAATATCCAAAGATAAAAATTGTCTGATATAATTAAAACACCAATAACGCAAAATGAGAGATAAAATGCAGAAATGACAATTCACAGAATTCTAAAAATTGTCCTATGAATCTTACGTAAATTATTCCTATTCTCAGATTTAATGATATACTTTTTACAGGTTATTTTACCTGTACTTCTGACTTCTTGATGAAATTATAATTGCATTAACATCATACATAAAATTTGGCGCTTTTCAGTAGAAGAATACAAAATGATTCCATACAAAAAATAAAAGTAGTTTGATATCGATACAAATAAATAAGATTCTGAATATCTTTACAAGTTATTCAGAATCTTACATTTATAGAATCATTACTGGATTTACTTAACGCCTTTCTCGTCAGAAACTGAAAGTTTATAACGACCTCTTGCCCTTCTCTTGGCAAGTACACGTCTTCCGTTCTTAGTAGCCATTCTCGCTCTGAAGCCATGTTTATTGACCCTTTTTCTCTTGGATGGTTGATATGTACGTTTCATGATTTATATATTGAAATATGTATATTTAAAATAAAAAACCTTCTTAATTAGCTGAAATTACTTACGGTATTTAAAAAGAGCCGCAAAAGTATAAAAAATATGTTACAATTACAAAAAAATACTCAAATAAGGTAAAAATTCTTTTGAGCTGCCATTATCCATTCATGGAAATGATAAATTCATCATTACTGAGTGTACCTGTCATATGTTTTTTAATAAACTCCATTGCTTCATCCGGCTTCATATCAGCGAGGTGATTTCTAAGGATAAACAATTTGGGTAGGATACTTTCCGGCAACAACAACTCTTCTCTTCTTGTACTGGAGCGTGTGATATCTATAGCAGGATACATTCTCTTATTGGCAAGAGATCTGTCCAGCTGTAATTCCATATTTCCTGTACCTTTAAATTCCTCAAAGATTACCTCATCCATCTTCGATCCTGTATCGATCAATGCCGTTGCCAATATCGTCAGGGATCCTCCACCTTCAATATTACGGGCAGCACCGAAGAATTTTTTTGGTTTATGCAATGCATTGGCTTCGACTCCACCCGACAATACACGTCCGCTCGTAGGCGCAACCGTATTATAGGCACGTGCCAATCTCGTAATGGAATCCAGTAAAACTACCACATCATGGCCGCTTTCTACAAGTCTCTTGGCTTTTTCGAGTACTATACCTGCAACGCGCACATGATTTTCTGCCGGCTCATCAAAAGTACTGGCTATTACTTCAGCATTTACGCTGCGTTTCATATCCGTAACCTCTTCAGGCCTTTCATCTATAAGCAACACGATCAGATAGCATTCCGGATGATTATCGGCTATGGCATTAGCTATGTCCTTGAGTAAAAATGTTTTTCCTGTTTTAGGTTGTGCTACTATCAATCCACGCTGACCCTTACCTATTGGTGTAAACAGGTCAATCATTCTGTTGCCGTAATCCTTACCTGACGGATGTGTTGTCAGTTTGAATTTTTCATTGGGAAATAATGGTGTCAGGTAATCAAATGGAACCCGTTCCTTCAGTTTCATAGGCTCCATACCATTTATACTGTGTACTTTTAATAAAGCGAAGTACTTTTCTCCTTCTTTTGGTGGTCTGATTGAACCCAAAACAGTATCGCCTGTTTTGAGGCCAAAAAGTTTAATCTGTGAAGGTGATACGTAGATATCATCCGGAGAAGACAGATAGTTATAATCCGAAGATCTTAAAAACCCATATCCTTCCGGCATCAACTCAAGGATACCTTCACTATCGATTACCCCATCCAAATCCGGGCTAAACTTAGGTTCTGCAGGTTTTGCTTCCTGAGTTACTGCCTGAACGGCCGGCTTGTTTTCCGTCTGTTGGATTTTGTGCTGGTGTTTTTGCTTATCGTTCTGTACACCATGTGGTTTGGCACCAGACTGTTTGGAATGTGCAGGTTGATGTGCAGGTTTTACATTTTGATGTACAGGAGATTCCGTTTTATCATCAACTACCTTCTCTTCTTTTACTTCTTCCCTTACATTATCAACTTTTTCTACCGGGCTAACTATTTCTGTCCTGGCAGGTTTGATTACACGTTTTCTATTGTGCTGATTTGCTGATTTATCCTTATTGTTCGCAGATTCAGCAGTTGTTCCGGATACTTCTGTTGTTTTAGATTCAGGTAATTCTTCAACCATGACTTCAGCGTCCTCTTTTATCAAAATAGCACTGGATTGTTTTTTTACATGAGTAGCCCTAGGTGTTGATTTGGGTGACTCCACTTTTGTTTCCACAGGTGTTTTCTTAACCTGAACAGCCTGATAATCCAATATCTTATATATAAGATCTTGTTTACTAAGCTTTTTTATATCATTCAAACCAATTTTTGTTGCCAATTCTTTCAACTGTGGCACCAGCATATCATTTAGCTGCAATATGTCGTACATAAAAAGTGTTCTTAACTTAAAGTTATAATGTGTATAAAGAATTTATTCAGAACTGAGTCAGAAATAGCTTTCTGATTGAAAAAAGATGTATATTTATGAAAATACAATCCGCAGGGGATAGTCTTATGTAAAATTTTTGATGGTGCAAAATTAAATAATTTATTTGACATTCAAAATACTATCTTTGCAAAAAATTTGGAAATAGTCGCATTTTTAATAAAATGCATATAAAAATCAATCAGGAATGTTAGAAATAGGTATACTCAGGGAGCAAAAAGACCGTGTAAAAGAAGGATTAAAAAAAAGAAATATCAGTGAAGACTTACTCAGTCTGATAGACACCATAGTTGAAGCAGACGATACCCGGAAGTCTACTCAGACGGAATTGGATCAACTTTTAGCCGATTCCAATCTAAAAGCAAAGGAAATAGGTGGTTTAATTAAAACAGGGGAGCATCAAAAAGCGAACCAACTGAAAGAGGAAGTAGCAGCGCTGAAAGAAACAGTCAAAAACCTGGATTTGAAACTTAAATCCATAAAAGACAACATCGATGAACTACTTATACAACTTCCCAATGTACCTCATGAAAGTGTACCTAATGGCAGCAAGGCGGAGGACAATGAAGTTTATAAGTCATGGGAAAAACCCATACCTGCACTATGGTCAGGTGCTTTACCTCATTGGGAACTCGCTGAAAAATACAATCTGATCAGTTTTAAAGATGGTGTCACACTTACCGGCTCCGGTTTTCCTGTATATAAAGGCAAAGGTGCAAGACTGCAACGGGCACTTATCAACTTTTTTCTGGATGAAGCTGCAAATGCCGGCTATCATGAGATTCAGCCTCCTATCTTAGTCAACAAAGAATCTGCAAAGGCGACTGGTCAGTTACCGGATAAGGAAGCCCAGATGTACTATTGTGAAAAAGATGACTTCTATCTTATTCCTACGGCTGAAGTACCGATTACAAACCTCTACCGGGATACTATTCTTAGTCATACTGACTTTCCGGTTAAAATGGTCGGATATACACCTTGTTTCAGAAGAGAAGCCGGGTCTTATGGTGCTGATGTAAAAGGTTTAAACCGGCTTCATCAATTTGATAAAGTAGAAATTGTACGCCTTGAACATCCCGATCATTCCTATGACACGCTGATGGAAATGGTTGGTCATGTAGCGATGTTATTGAATAAGTTAGAGCTACCCTACCGTATACTCAGACTTTGTGGTGGTGATATGGGATTCAATTCGGCACTTACCTTTGATTTTGAAACCTGGTCAGCAGCACAGGGAAGATGGCTTGAAGTCAGTTCAGTATCCAATTTCGAAACTTTCCAGGCCAATCGTATGAAACTTAGATTCAGGGATAGCGATGGAAAAACAAGACTGGCTCATACACTCAATGGCAGTGCGCTTGCCCTCGCCCGGATCGTAGCGACCATGCTGGAAAATCACCAGACAGAACAGGGAATAGTGATTCCGAAAGCACTTGTACCTTATACAGGTTTTGATATCATAAGTATATAATAACAATACCATTATATCTTTTCGACTTATATCGTTGAATAAATAATATAACTTTTATTGAAACTTTTTTATTCTGTAATGGGTTATAGAGGAGAATTAAAAAAAATAACTTTAATAACTAATATAAGTAATATTTTATGGTAGACATGTGGTATTTTGCCATATTAGGCGTTTTTTCAATATTGGGGATGGTTGTAGGTGGCAGACTTAAATCCAAGTTTGCACATTATTCAAAAGTTCCTGTCAGCAATGGTAAATCCGGCAAGGAAGTAGCTGAAGATATGTTGCGTTATTATGGAATTCATGACGTACAGGTACTTCAGGGTCAGGGATATTTGTCAGACCACTATAATCCTGCCAATAAGACCGTCAATCTTTCACCGGATGTATATAACGGACGCAGTATCGGTGCAGCATCTGTGAGTGCCCATGAAGTAGGACATGCTGTACAGCATGCACAGGCCTATAGCATGCTTACATTAAGATCCAGACTGGTACCTTTAATTCAGTTTAGTTCCAGTATCCAGCAATTCCTGTTTATGGGTGTGATGCTTGGAATCGTGTCAGGAATCGGATCTGCATTCGGTGGTACTCTGATGCTCATTCTGGTAGGGACATTCGGAGCGACTGCACTTTTTAGTGTAGTTACCCTTCCAGTAGAGTTTGATGCTTCCAACAGAGCGCTGGCATGGCTGGATGAATCCGGATATATGCAGGGTTCAGAACATGACGGGGCCAAAGACGCATTATGGTGGGCAGCTATGACATACGTTGCTTCAGCATTAGGTGCACTGGTTATGTTTTTATACTTTTTATTAAGATTTATGGGTGGCAGCAATGATTAATAATATTAATTATTCTATATTTACTTTCAGATACAATTAATCGGATTATGATAGAAGAAATAGATGGTCAAATTCAGTTATCTATAGATAGTTTTGAGAAGGCCCTGGAACATTTGGTTTTTGAACTCAATAAAATACGTGCCGGGAAAGCATCACCTGCCATGGTAAATGGTCTTATGGTTGAATATTATGGCAGTCCGACACCTTTATCACAGGTAGCCAATGTCAGTACACCGGATGCACGTACCATAAGTATTCAACCCTGGGAGAAGAAAATGCTTGCATCGATTGAAAAAGCTATTTTCGAAGCCAATATGGGCATAACCCCGATGAATGACGGTGAAGTAGTACGTTTGGTTATTCCACCTATGAGTGAAGAAAGAAGGGTGACAATGGTCAAGCAGTCCAAATCTGCAGGTGAAGAATCCAAAATAGCAATCCGCTCACAAAGACATAAAGTAATAGATTTTGTCAAAAAGAAAGTGAAAGAAGGAGTTGCTGAAGATACAGGTAAAAAGAAGGAAGAGGAAATCCAAAAAATAGTGGATACCTATATCCAAAAAATTGAAAAGATTCTTGACGCTAAAGAAAAAGAAATTATGACTGTATAATTTATCTGATTCCTGCTCAGCATCTTGAATCGAAATATAAAACAGCTGTCTGAAGTATATCCATTCGGACAGCTTTTTTTTTCGATGAGCTATCTTTTAAACAATATCATTATTAAGGAGTAAAGGGAAAGGTATATTACTAACAAATACACCATACAAATCAAAAACTTTTCTAAATCCGATAAAAAAAACTACTTTTGCATTCTCAACAAGTATGGCACGAAAAACAAAAAGTCAGATTATCTTTGAAACGGAGCTTCTCATTCACATGGAAGCTCTGAAGACCTTTGCTTTTCACCTAACTTACAATGAGGATGATGCCGACGATTTGGTCCAGGAGACCTATATGAAAGCACACCGATCCATAGATAATTACATTGAGGGAACTAATGCGAAAGCATGGTTGTTTAAAATTTTAAAGAATTCTTACATTAATGAATATCGTAAAAGAGTCAAGCAACCCATTCAGGTCAATTTAGAAGATGTCACGAGTCTTAAATCTTCGGATGAATCCAAAAACCAGACATATGAGGATTTGAGAGAAGAGATATTTGACTACTCAATGGGCGACGAAGTGACGATGGCTATGATGTCATTACCGGAAGAATTCAGAGAGGTCATTCTGATGTGTGATATTGAGAATTTCTCTTATGAAGAGATAGCAAAAACCATTGAATTACCTATTGGTACCGTGCGTTCGAGATTATTCAGAGCACGTAATATGCTCAAGGAAAAGCTTAAAAAGTATGCTTTGGACTTGGGTTACAGGGATATGCGCGGTCAGAATAAGATAAAAAACAGTATACAAGAAGAGGAATAATTTTATTATAGAAATAACAGAAATGTACAATGAGAAATATCGACTCATCTGAAACCATATGTCACATGATTGACTTGTTTCTGGACAACCAACTCCCACAGGATGAAAAATCCAATCTCCTGGAAATCATGAATCAAAACCCAAAGATTCAACAGATAATGGATAATGAAATTAATTTCAGGGATTTCATCAAAAACAATGTAAAAAGACCCAATGTCACTGAAAGTTTCAGACAAAGCCTCTGCGACAAATTTAAGTAAAAATCAAGCCGGATCAGGTTCTCCTGATACCCATAAAGCTTGAAAGTAACTTATTCTCAACAGTAACAGAATCAGAAAGTAGCTTTTACCTGAGCTCTGCCTATATGTACAATAGGAGATAATCCTGATTTACGACCTTCGTAATTGAATGTCAGATCCATATTTTTGGCTATCCTCCTTGTATAAACGGCATTCCACAGGAGATTCCTTCCATTTTTAAGACCATCCAGCATATCGTATTCCAACGGAGAATTGGCTAAACCCGAAAATTTAATCCACACCATACTCAACGACATGTCCAGATTGTATTCAGTAGCCTTACGCCAGGACAACTGGCTAGTGATATTATTGATATAGGCAACATCTTTGGTCAGGATTCTCTGTTGTTTATCCTGATATTCATACCGGGCGATTAAACGGATATTTTCAGATGGCCGATAACTGATTTCCGGATTTATCTTAGAAATAACAATGTCCAGATTCCTGTCTTTGAATGCTTCAGAAGTGTACTTTTTCTGACCTTGTTCTACTATAAAATACAAATCAGCCTTAGAAAATATATTTAACCTTGAACGGAAGAAATACTCTATAAGTCCCCTATCTTCCTGACCACTCACCTGTAAAGTCCTATTCTGTGAATTTCTGTTGCCAATCTGAATATCATATCTTACATTACCCTTATTGAAAAACAGGGTATTGTTGATTATTGAATTATAACTAACCAATGTTGTATCCTCCAGACCAAAATTCAAAAAGGAACTTAAAGCCGAGCTGCTTCTGTCTAATAATTTCTTGGATATTCTATAATTGGACGTTGTGGAAAAGCGGGATAAAAAACGGTAAAAATTACTGAATCTTACACCTTCTGCCGGCTTTTTAAATTTTACAGGTTCAATCTGAATACTTTGATTCAATTCAATGTTGTTTGTCCGTATAAATTCATTATTGGTCAAAGAAAGCCTGATATAACTCCTGTTAGGATTGGTTGGATCGTATCTGAAATCCTGTATGTTATTGAGATTGGAATTTTCTTCATTACCTATATATACATAATCTCCTAAACCAGGTTCCACCTTCTTGAATACATATTCCACCTTAGGTTCCTGTCCTGAATTGGTATTGTAGGTAGTTACTGACCGGATACCCTGATTTAGTATGCCGAGCGTGTAATCCAGTTTACCCAATATTGTATTTTTACTTTTTTCATTGGGTAGTAATACTGCATCTTCAACTGACAACTTTCTTCCGATTATACTCCATTGCAGATCGGAATAATCAGCAACTGTCCATTTACTTACCCATTCCAGTTCATGAGCTACAGATGCTTCAGATAACGCATCCTTTTTAGCAAGATAATCTTTTCTCAAGGAATAAGCCAGCTTTGTTCCAAAATTATCGGAAATGTCATTTTCAAGATACCATTTAAAGTTATTAAATGCAACACTACCTTTCTTCAAGGTATCTTGTTGTATACTTGTAAGGTAATTGGATTCTCCACCATAAACGAAACCTAATTTCCATTGCAATTGACTACCCATTTTATAAAATACCTCCATATCCGGCCTTAAAAATGAAGTCGTCTGATCTGCGATTGCTGAAGTAGATGACAAGTAGTCCGTAAATCCCTTTATTCCCCATTTCTTACGCTCAATCTGAAATGACACCTTATGTTTGTTGCCATCGTAAACATCTCTTTTGTTATACAGATCAAATCCATACTGAAATACGAATCCGTTTTTGTTCTTCAATAGCAGTAAGCTGTTCAACAGATTTTCATCTCCTTTTCCCGTGACAGCAGGCAAATTCCAGTCTCTTGAAAACTCTGTTGACCTGTACGGATTCAGTGCTACAAAATTTCGGTTAACAAATTCGTGCTGTATAGAAGTATTGAGCTGCCATTTGCCCAACGTATCCAGATTATAGGCGTCCTTATACAGAACAAATGAAGACAAACCCGTATTATCTCCCTTATCCAGAGCCGAGATACGATTCAAATCCACATTGCTTAAACCTATTTCTCCATACACGGAAGCATGTCTGTTCAATTGAATCTGGCCATTTAGTGTAAACATCTGACGTTGCTCAGGAGGAACCAGTTGTACAACAGGTAAATATGCTCCCTGATTGAATCCAGCATACTTGTACACCCTGCCGTTTTTAATAGATTTACTGTCGATTATATAATCCCCTTTCCCCTGGCCTACCTCAGTAAATACGGCTGTATATATAGCGCTGTCGCGATTTTCTGTATATCGTAAGATTATATTGGATGGATTTGTCGGATCAATAGCTCCAGCATAAAACACTCTGGATGGATCTGGACTGTCATTTTCAGAAAGCCGACGGATACTCGAACGCACTGAACGCGTAAGGTCGTCACCACTATCAGCAAGTATCAAAAGGTCTGTGGAATCCAGTTGAATATCGCCAGTTCCCTGCTTACTGTCCTGCTCAGAATAAAAATTGAAATTAACGCTCCATTTTTTGCTTTTAAATTCAGTTTGGGTGGCATATAAAGATCTCAGATAGGAGATATCTGTATATTCAAATTCAATAATTACACGCGATTCTCTGGTTATGACTCTGGATGGTGAGAATGTCACTTCAGCACGGTTATAATCGATGACATAATCGTAATCAAACCCCCTGGTCAGCAGAATACCGTTATAATACACCTTTTCAGTACCTGCAAGTACGATTATAAACCGTTCGTTATTATTGCCCTGAAGCCGGTATGGTCCCTGATTGCCCTCAGCAGTAGCTAAAGTCTGCCGTGCAAATTTACCCCGGGATATAGCAAAACTGCCCTTATTATAGATGTCGATTCCCTTATTGCTGTGCATCGTGGTTGCCAGACTAATCCCTTTCAGTTTTTTATAATAATTCATAAAATAGCTGTTGGGTTTTCTTAAATCATAGTCACCTGCCGTAATAGACGTCTTATCTTTGGTTACCTGTATAAAGACTTTATCGAACTCTTGTAATTGCTGTGTATTGCCCTGAGCCTGAATGGGCAGGTTATCATCAGAAATGGCAGCTACTATTTTCAAACCATTGCCCAAATCACCTATCATCTGCATATCAAAATTAGAGTTAAGTACAAGGCTCTGACTATTTCCAATAGAAAGCCCTCTTGAAAAGCTTCCCCTGTAATCCAGACCTCTGGCATCTATCAACGGGTTTTTGTCGGAATCAGGTCTGTATTCATATCCCGACCCCAGCATTAATTCCTTAAATGAAAGCAAGGAAGTATCCATGATATAAACGGGCTTTTCAAGATTGAAGCCCATCGTTCTGAATTGTAATAAAACAGTATCGCCTTTATACCGTATACATATGGAATCATCCCAAACAATACTATTATTGACAATTTGCCAGCCGCTCAGCGTATCTCTGTTCTGTGTGGTTACAATAAGGGTAGGCATAAGCGTATAGGGAGATACCTGCATAACACATGTATCAAGTACCATATACCTTTTTTGCAACGTACCGGGAGCGTTTTGTCCGGATACATTTATTGCAAAAACTATACACAACCAGCTGACAATACATCCTTTTACAATAAGGTCCATAACCATATTATACGCAAAATTAAAAGAATATAGTGTTTATTGCTCATGTTATCAATAATATACTATGAATAATAGTACTACTTCAAACGTTCAAATGTATTTCAAAAAATATAGTCAAATAACATAACTATTATAAATTCTGAGAAAAATTGACTATATTTGTAATCTAAACAAAATATCATGTCTTCTTACAGAAGGTTATTTTTGGAACATGTAGCGCAAACCAGCCTGAACCCCATCGGGCTGGAAGTTAGCCGGGCATCGGGTATGTATATCTATGACCATCAAGGCAAAGCCTATCTGGATTTTGATTCCGGAATATCAGTAAGTGTACTGGGACATTGCCATCCTGCCGTTGTAGAAGCTGTTCAGAAACAGGCAGCTATCTATATGCATACAATGGTTTATGGTGAGCACATTCAAAGCCCACAGGTAGAATATGCTACCCTTCTAAGCACAATCCTTAACAATGGACTGGACACTGTATACTATGTTAACAGTGGTACTGAAGCCGTAGAAACTGCTCTTAAATTAGCAAGAAAGGCTACCGGAAGAAGAGAAATTATTTCATGTAAAAATGCTTATCACGGCAGCACCATAGCTGCAGAGAGTTTGCGGAGTGATTATTCATTTTCACGGCATTTCGCTCCGGGCATACCTGAAGTTCATCACATTGCATTCAACAGTGAGGAAGATTTGCATCTGATAACAGAAAAGACAGCTTGTGTGATACTGGAACCTGTACAGGCAGAAAATGGCATTATCACTCCCAGGCAGACCTATTTGCAAAAGGTCAGACAAAGATGCACCGAAACGGGTACATTAATGATACTGGATGAAATTCAGACGGGTTTTGGTCGTACAGGCCATATGTTTGCTCACCAAAAATATGGTATCGTACCTGATATACTTTTAATAGCTAAAGGTATGGGTGGCGGTATGCCCATAGGTGGTGTTGTCGCTGCAAGACAATTGATGATGGAACTGGCTCAGCAACCTTCTTTGGGGCATATCACTACATTTGGCGGTCATCCTGTGTGTGTAGCAGGAGCATTGGCCACTTTAAAAACACTTTCAGAAACTGATTACATTCAACGTGTTACCCAAAAAGAACAACTTTTACATTCGTTGCTTATACATCCTGCGATACGACAAGTCAGATCTTCCGGATTGATGATGGCTGTAGAATTGATTTCCGCAGATTTGCTGACACCAGTTATCAGTGGATGTTTAGAACATGGAGTACTAACCGATTATTTTTTGTTTGACAATCGATCTTTCCGGATTGCTCCACCACTGATTATCACTCCTGATCAAATCAGAGAGGGCGTACATACTATTCTGGAAGTATTGGATCAGGTGTCCGAAAAAATAAATTTATAATGAAACTTTCACTTTTAAAATATTTATGGAGTTATGTTACAGATGTACATATAGAATCAATGTCTTCGGATTATAATGAATCCCTGCATGTACTGCTTAGTAAGGGCAGATATCAGTTATGTACTCCCAATGCTATTTATTCATTTGCAGATAAATACAGTAATTTTACCGACACTTTCACTCAGCTTGATTTAGATAATAGTAATATCAGCGATGTTTTGATACTGGGTTTTGGGTTGGGAAGTATTCCTTATATGCTTGAAAAGAAATTTGATAAAAGATATAGCTATACTGGTGTAGAAATTGATGACACGGTTATCTATCTCGCATCAAAATATGTTTTGGACGAATTAAAATCCGAAATTCAGATGATACAGGCAGATGCATGGAATTTTATTCAACAGAGTGAATATCGCTATGATATGATCTGTATAGACATTTTTATTGATGACAAAATTCCCGAAATATTTCTCACCCGTGAATTTCTTGAAGATACAAAATCGTGCCTGACGGATCGTGGGATATTATTATTTAATCATTTAGGCAGGGAACCACATGATGCTACAGCAGCTACTTCTTATTTCGAAGAGATTTTCAAAGATATATTTCCTGACAGTATCGCACTAAAAGTGAATGACAACTATATATTGCTGAATGACAAAGCTTTTTTGAAATAAAACAACTTTAATCAATTTTGTATTGCCCATTATTGATTGGCATCTTTTTCAAGGTGATAATTATGGTAATACCAGGTAAAAAAATAGAGTTTTCAATCCAACGGACTAAAAACTCTATTTTTTTTAATATCGAATATTTAGTGTTTATTCTTCTATCAGTTCAAAATCTACTTTGGAAGTAAATTCTTTATGCAGGTTTAGCGTAGCTGTATAAGTACCCAATTCCTTCACTTCTTCGGGTAATACAATCTTCTTGCGCTCTATTTCCAGATCAAACTGATCTTTAATAGCATGAGCAAGCTGAACATTGGTAACGCTACCGAATATCTTTCCGGTTGTACCAGCTTTAACACCGATTTTCAATACCTGACCGTCCAGTTTTGCTGCCATTGCTTTGTACTCATCCAATCTTGCTGCCTCTTTAGCCTCTTCTTCTGCAATGATTTCTTCACGTTTTTTACGGTTAACTGCATTAGCATTAACTGCAAGTCCCTGCGGCAGTAAATAATTCCTGCCATATCCAGGTTTAACATTCACTATGTCATGCTTATCACCCAGTTTTTCTATATCTTTTAAAAGGATAATTTCCATTTCTATCTGAATTTAAATATTATTTTAATAAGTCTGTAACGTATGGTAAAATCGCCAGATGTCTTGCTCTTTTTACAGCTACCGCTACAAGTTTTTGATATTTAAGAGAATTACCTGTAATTCTTCTTGGTAACAATTTACCCTGTTCGTTGATAAATTGAAGTAAGAATTCAGAATCTTTATAATCTATATATCTGATGCCAAATTTTTTAAATCTGCAGTACTTCTTTTTCTGTTGTCCAATACTGGGATTACTAAGGAATTTTATATCGTCTCTAGATGCCATTTTATATTATTTTTTAAAGTATTAATCAATAATTATTCTTCTTCATTACTTACTACGGGCTGAGGTACTGGCGGTGTCTGAGCTTGTGGTTGTACAGTTTCAGTTGTTGAAGCAGCTCCACCGTCAAATGGTTTCTTCTTGCTTTCCTTTTTCTTATAACTACTGATTTTACCACTTCTTCTGTCCTCATTGTATTGAACACCGTATTTATCCAGTTTTACTGTTAAAAACCGCATGATACGCTCGTCCCTTCTTAAAGCTAATTCAACTTTAGAAATAACGGATCCTACAGGTGTAGTAAATTCAATACAATAATAAAAGCCTGAAGATTTTTTGTTGATGGAATAAGCCAATTGCTTTAAACCCATTTCATTAACGTGTACTATCGAGCAACCCTGATCTTTCAATAAAGATTCATACATGCCCGCTGTCGATTTGATTTCATCACCTGACAGTACGGGATCGATGATGAAATTTACTTCATATTGATTCATATTTTCTTTGAAGTGTTTGATTAAATAAAATATACTTTAAAACTCGAAATTTTAATTTCGGGCTGCAAAGGTATGATAATTAAGCGATTTACAAAAATGAAACATACTTTTTTTATAAGTATTCTACTATTTTTAATAAAAAAACCACCTTATAAACACAATGTTTATCTATTTGGGGATTGCGCTTACTCTAATTGTGGGATTATGAACATAAAAAAGGATAATTTCCCGGGACAGATACAGTAATATATATGAATCAGGTTTACGCATTTCTTGTCAGTTCAAATGATTTGAATATCTGAAAAACATAATTATTATGAATCAAAATATTGAAGTTAATCATGTAATTAACCTATCATTTATTGTCCAGGGTACTGTATCTGAGTTGGTATGACTAAATTATTACATAATACCCACTTTATAAGAAGTAAAACTTTCAAAAGTTTCTTCGGGATTCAATATTATATTTGTAAAATGTTTGTGATTCGGAGCATCCGGAAAAGCCTGTGTTTCGAGACATACTCCATTGTAATCCCTATACTTTCCGGTCTTACCCGATACATCTCCCAACCAGTTGCCTGTATATAGCTGCATTGCCGGTCTATCGGTAAATATTGATAAACATCTGCCGGAATGGGCATGACTTAAAATTGCAACCGGCGCATTGATATTATGATTGTTTAAAACATAATTGTGATCATATCCTTTGGTATTATAAAGCAAAGGATGGTCAATTTTCATTTTATGACCAATAATTTCTTCTTTTCTAAAATCCAAAGGTGTACCCCCAACATTTAAAAAATTTCCGGTTGGAATGAGTGTTTCGTCCGATTCAGTAATCCGATCCGCATCAATCCACAACTGATGGTCTAAAATGTCTGGGTGATCCTGACCACCCAGATTCAGGTACAAATGTAAGGTAGGATTGAAAAGTGTCCTTAAATCTGTAGATGCTTTATAATGTACAATTAATTGATTATCTTCGGTATAAATATAAATAATCTCAACCAAAAGATTGCCTGGTATTCCGTCTTCCATATCTGAAATCGTTGCAGTCATATGCAATGAACAACTATCCTGTTCGTGAAGAATTCTGGTTAGCCATAATTTTCTATCCAAACCCAATCCTCCACCATGCAAGCAATGTGGTGGTAAATTAACCGGCAACTGATATTCCCTTCCATCCAGAACAAATATTCCGTAAGCGATTCGATTCGCTACCCTACCAATGACAGCATTAAAATAAGGGTGATCTTTCAGATATCCTTCCATGTCCTTGCATCCCAATAGAATATCATCCAGGTGGCCGAATTTATCGTAACATTTCCAACTATGTATTATGCCTCCCAGATTTGTAATGCTTATACTTTGACCGTTATTTGCAGTAATAGTATACAATAATATTTCCTGTTCATTCATAAATCCCCGGACATCTTCAGCAATCTGCATAATTACATCTTTATATTAATGATTAATCTTATATATAACTTCATGTTTCTACTTAAAATACAGCTCATACCACAAAAATAAACATAAAAACAAAAATTTAACATTATTTTTATAGTCCGGTATAAATAAATAATGTATTTTTGCCTAATAAAATGTTCAGGCATGAAGAGATGTTTACTTTTTTCGTTTTTCGCTTTATTTTTACTGGTAAATTCTGAGGTTAAAGCCCAGAATTCACCTACAGTAAATAGTGCAAGTTATGATTACGCAACGGATGACATTAAGGTGTTTCCTAATCCGACGATAGATTATTTTCAAATTACAAATACACCTGCAATTAAAAAAGTAGTCATTTACAATATGTTTGGTAAGGAAGTAAAAACGTTCAATAATACATCGAGCTCAACATATGACGTAACTGATATCAAATTCGGTATGTATATTGTGAAAATGCTGGATGACAAAAATAAGATTGTCAAATCTGTTAAATTACAAAAATCCAGCGTTGGAGCCTGATTGAATTGATTTTAAGAATAAATACATGAGATATATATTTACTTTACTGACATTTTTTATTGCATTTAACGGTTATTGCCAATTTAGTCACAAACCGGATACCGTTGTAATCAATGCCCATATTGATACATTGATTACAAAAAAGAAAATATTGATAACTGTAGATGCAGATACTACATATGAAGTGCATTGGACTCTTTTTAAAGATTCTGTTACATGGAAAAAAGGCTGGGGAACACAGGTATGTGATTTAAATTTATGTTACCTTGAAAATAAAGATGAAAATCCAAAAGCTATTCCAAATTATATGGGAAGAGGAACTACAGCCTGGTATGTCTATATGCTTCCTTATGGCATAACAGGTGACAGTAAGCTTGAATTGGTATTGTATGGTGATGAGGACAGGACTATTGAGTTGTATCGTATACCTATAGATGTCCATGCATTTAACACTACCAATACCATAAATGTAAAATTAGGAAATGATATTGTACTTTATCCGAATCCTTCAGAGGAATATTTTTCAGTTAGTAACAGTCGGAATGTCGAAAAAATCAAATTATACAATATGTTAGGTAAAGAAGTTAAAACCTTCTTCCATTATAATAATGCTCAGCATTTGATAGGTGATTTAAAATCTGGAATGTATCTGGTACGTATGCTGGATAAAAATGATAAAATTATTAAAACTGCCAAATTGAACAAAATACATACAGGCGCATAGTTTGTTCTGTTGTTTGATAAAAAAAAGTCCGTGATTCATTAATGAGCCACGGACTTTTTTATGCAGGATATTGTACTGAATTACGAGGTGTTTCCCACAATCTTACTGAAATATCCAGATTCTCCCTTATCTTAGATCTGAGAATGTTATATATCACGAAGGCAATATGTTCTGCCGTGGGGTTCAGGCTCCTGAATTCTTCTGTATCTAAATTCAGATTTTTATGATCGAACCTGTCCTCAATTTCTACCTTAATCATATCACTGAGATCCTTCATATCATAAACATAACCAGTTTCCGGATCTACTTCACCGGTCAGTTTTACTTCCAGTTCATAATTATGTCCATGGTAATTATCGTTATTGCATACACCAAAGACATTTTTGTTCTTTTCTTCAGTCCATTGGGGATTATTCAATCGGTGAGCAGCATTGAAATGGGCTCTTCTGAATACGGAAACTCTCATCTGATTATGATTTTTTATACGGATGTAAATATAAAAAATTAAAGTCAGATAACAAAACCACCTTAAGTTAAGTTGTATTTGATGAATATAAAGTATCTTTGTCTTTATGAAAAGCGTATATAATACTATTATACAATCTTCAATTTCTTGTCCATATAGTTTTTATTCATGTGCTACATGCCAAACCCATTCAACAAAGATTCAGAACACTTAAGCAGTACAGAGTTGAAAAGGAGACGATTATTTTAATATTAATTTATGTTTTTTAAAGATATAGAAGGGAAGCATCAACTAAAGACAGTACTGATAAAATCTGTTGATACCGGGAGGATTCCGCATGCCCAACTTTTCCTGTCCAGGGAAGGTGCCGGTGGTTTGCCTGTGGCGTTGGCACTTGCGTCTTATATTATGTGTGAAAACAGGCTTCCGAACGATAGTTGCGGTACATGTTCCCATTGCCGTAAATCGCATAAATACATTCATCCGGATATTCACTATTCATTTCCTGTTGTACGGCAGGGAGACAAAAAAAGAGAAAGCACCACAAGTGATGATTTTTTACCCAAATGGCGTACCATACTGGATCAGAATCCTTTTATGGGTAAATCTGATTGGTTTGACTTTATCAATGAGCATAACAGTACACCCAACATCAATACTAAGGAGTGCGTTGATATCATGCACAAACTCAATATGAAAGCCTATGAGTCAGACAAAAAAATACTCATTATGTGGCTTCCTGAATATTTGGGCAATGAAGGCAACCGTCTGTTAAAACTGATTGAAGAACCGACCGACAACACTTTTATTATTCTTGTTTCTGAAAATCAGGAACAGATACTCCAGACGATACTTAGCAGGTGTCAATTGATTAAAATACCGCCTTTTACCAATGCAGATATAGTCAATTATCTTGGCAATAATATGAATATTTCCAGTGAAAAAGCGGAACAGATTGCCCATCTTGCTGATGGCAACCTTAATCTCGCCATGGCTATAAGTAATAACCAGCAGGCCGATTACTCACATCTGATTATTTCGTGGCTACGGGTAGCATACAAGTCTGACCCCTTAGAGATTAACCAATGGATAAAAGAAGTGGATGGGTTGAATAAAGAAGAGCAAAAGAGTTTTTTGGAATATGGTCTTCACTTCTTCAGACAATTCAATTTCAGATTACTCACCCATAGTGACAATATACATCTTACACAAAGTGAGAAGGAAGTAGCCAAAAATATGGAAAAGGTAATTGATATCAATAAAGCCGAAGTAATCTGTATGATTATCAACGAATTAGTGGAATATATACCCAGGAATATCAATCTAAAGATAGCACTCTACGCAGATACACTCAAAATAGGCAAAATATTAAAAAATCAAATTCCGGTAACTTAGCAGCATATGTTCAGTAATACCTACCACTGAATAAAATCGGCTTAATGCAGTAATGTAATGTCTGAATTATACCTATATCACAAAAACTTAATAGGTACAAACTGATTACCGTCTAATAAAGATTGACTTGGTAACATTACCTATTCTAATCAGAATCAGTCCGTTATTTAAACCAAGTCTATTTATATCTACGGCATTTGAAACCGGATTTTCAGCTATCAAACGACCTGATATATCATAAAATAATATGGATTGTCTGTCCGAACCATCTATATCTTTAAAGAAGATAAAATCACCGGATTGATACATCGAAAATGACAATGTGTTATTATTATCTATAGTTCCTGTACTTTTTTTTTCAAATAACCATAGGAAGGCTTTCGGGAATTCTCTTCTCCAGTACCATTCACTATGCTGACCGTCAATATGACTTGTTTTAAATAACTGAGCATCAGATGCACCGGATTGCTTCAACTCTTCGTACATGGTATTCATATCCTTCACCTGACTTCCTCCCTCCTTGTCTCCGGCTATCATATAAAAATAACTATTGGTTCCTACGCCCGTATAATTTACGTATTCAAAGCACTGTGATGAAAACCAGTAAGAAGATGAAAAGGCACCTATCCTTCCAAAAACATTGGGATATTTAATTCCGGCATACATTGAAATCAAACCTCCCATAGAACTGCCCATAATACCCGTATGGTCAGCATCAGGGATGGTTCTGTAATTCCGATCAATATAAGGCTTCAAAGTTTGGGCAATAAAATCAATGTACTTATCGCCTTCACCTCCACCATATTTACTGTTTAACCATGGAGAGTACTCATCCAGTCTCTTGCCACCATCATTATCAATACCTACTACTATAGCAACATTATATCCTGATTTATCTAAACTATCCAATGCTTCGTCTACCTGCCATTCGCCGGCAAAACTCGTTTTCTTATCGAACAGATTCTGTCCATCATGCATGTATAACACAGGAAAAGATAGCGTCGACGTTGTATAATTTTTAGGTAAATACAGCCAAATACGTCTGTATCTGTTCAATTGAGGAATATAAAAGGAATCTGTCAGAATACTAACCTGATCTGAAGCAGTTGAATTGACATTGGACGATCCTTCCCATCCGGATATGGTAAGATCAATCGTTGAAGGCGTACCATTATAAGTAAATTTTCTGTTAGGAATATAACTTCCCTGAGAAGTGCCTTCTACAGTAGCCCATGATCCTCTCGTAAATTTAAATTCGTGTGTTCCTACTGATGGAGTGAATGTTATCTCCCTGACTTTATCTGCATTTGGATGTAAAATATATAGAGTTGCACCCGGGTCCCATCCGTTGAAAGAACCTGCTATGTATACATCCTGATTATTAGGAGTATTCAACGGTATGGAAACTACTCTGACTGTAATCTGTGCTGCTGCACCCAAGGCAATAAGCAATATGAATAATCCTGTCAAACGGAGTTTCATAATAATTATTGGATTACAGCACCATAACGTTCTACAAATTCCTTCATGTCTCTCACCATATCTCCTGAACCCATGGCTATAGAAGATGTCTGATGCAGGGAATGGATTTCGACATCCATAATACGTTCCAATTTGCAGGTTAGTGCTGATCCTCCTGCTTGCTCAATAATATAAGCCATAGGATAACATTCATACAATAACCTTAGTTTGCCTTTGGGATATTTCCGGGTATTGGGATATAGAAATATACCGCCCTGAAACATGATTCTGTGAATGTCAGACACCATACTTCCGATATACCTCAACCTGTAATTTAAATCAGAGCAATGATCTATGTATCTGCGCATTTCGAGGTCAAACTTCAGATAATAGCCTTGATTGACGGAGTAATAATTACCAGCTGCCGGCATTTTGATATTCCTGTGAGAAAGGCAAAACTCGCCTATACTCGGATCTAGTGTAAAACCATTGACTCCCTGACCAGCAGCATATACCAGCAATGTGGATGTTCCATAAAGTACGTATCCTGCAGCTACCATTTCTGTTCCTTTCTGTAAAAAATCCTCCATCTCACAAGGTCCATCCACAGGGCTTTTTCTTTTATATATGCCAAAGATCGTACCTACTGAGACATTGACGTCTATATTGGATGAGCCGTCCAAAGGATCCATTACTACTACGTATTGTCCATTAACAGCACTTCCGTTATTCACCTGGATGATATCCTGATTTTCTTCAGAAGCAATTCCACAAACTTCTCCACTATAAGACAGCGTTTCGATAAATTTTTCGTTGGCAAAAATATCGAGCTTCTGAACAGCATCACCTGTCGTATTGGTGCTGCCCTCAACTCCCAATATATTCACCAGGCCAGCTTTGTTGACTTCTCTGTTTACAATTTTTGCTGCTATTCCGATGTCACGTAATAACCTGCTGAAACTTCCTGTTGACTTGGGATTTTCCTTTTCTGTGCGGATAATAAATTCGTCAAGGGTTACAATTTTATTCTGCATAGTGTTCAAGATTATTTTAATGCCGTAAATTTAATCATAATGTGTACAATATGTAGTTAAATTTCAAAATAAAATTATTGTAACTTCTCATAGTAGTCAATTACTTGTTCATGTACGCCATGATTACGCATTAATCTGGCAGGTATTCGTCTTAGCATCCTATGATGACAATTTGTGTTTGGTGGGATAAGTTCTTTCTAATAATTCATCTCCACATTAAACAAATAAGCTGGTGCAGGTAAAAAAATTAAATGTTAGCTCAAACCAGCCGACTACTTTTACCATTAATACATAACATTGATAATTAGGAAATCTTTTATTCGGTTAAATTTTACTATCAACAAACATACACCTGAAGACAATATATTTTCATATGTGTCATTATTTATATATGTATTTGTTGTATATTATCGACATATATGCTTTTTTTTATTACGTATACAGCATAATCATATGCAACCTAATCCATATACAAACATAATCATTCATCAACACAGAACTAAAAAACCAAGGCTTTATAACAAATTATAAAAACCACAAAATCATTAACTCAAAACTATGTAACCAACAAATTGCTTCTTATCCATATAAAATTACGTAATATCTTCAGAAATATTTTTTTTATTGACAACAAAATCATAACTTACCGTTTTATTCAACATTCTTAATTAAACCATAATAACATATGAGAAATTTTCTTATAGCAATTATTATCTTGCTTTATCTCATATTAGGATGGCTATATTACCAGAATCACAATCAGTGCTGTACAGGTGACCTTTCAAATGTTCCCAAAGAAAATTCAATACTGGCAACGTCGTCCGGGCCTCTGTTGTTTTCTTACAATAGCAGTACACCTGTAACCGGTAATGGTTGGCCATCCATGAGAGATTCATTAGCAGGATTAATCACAGATACAACATCGCTGGAAATCACAGGATGGTATTGTACAAATCTGACTCCACCTGAGACAGAAGAAATTGCAACTGCCCGGGCAAATGAAACAAAATTATTATTTGATGCTTCGGTTCGTGACAAGATCACAGTGGTTACAAAAGGTGTAGATTGTTCAGACAGTCGCATCAATATGAACGATGTCGCCGCATCATTTGCCCAAAGAGTCACCACAGCGCACATTCAGGAAGTAGCTGACAAAACAATTATATACTTCGGATATAATTCGACTTCAAGATTAGACAATAAGAATGTAGAGGCTTATTTGGATCAGGTTGCAGAACGAGTAATAAAATCGGGCGAATCTATATTGCTGACAGGACACACAGATAATATAGGCTCTGACGCAGCCAATTTGGTTCTTGGCAAAAAACGCGCCGACACAGTTAAACAATATTTGATTTCCAAAGGCGTTGCTTCAGGAAAAATTAAAGTTGAATCCAAAGGTAAAACAGAACCTATAGCTGACAATTCAACCGATGAAGGGCGTGCTAAAAACAGACGTACAGAATTACAAGTCATTCAATAATTTTAAAACTTAAAACCATGATAAATCTTTTTTCATTTTGTGATTTTCCCTGGTGGCTTACCTGGCTACTACCATTTCTACTTGGATTAGCTTTAGGCTATCTGCTATGGGCACGATATAAATCTATAATTGGCGACCTTGAAAACCAAATCAATCAGTTAAATCTCCGTATTGGTGATCTGGAAGCAGCACTAAAAGCATGTAAAGACGGCAAATCTGTTCTTGAAGGTGATCTGGCTATCCTCCGTGGCAAACTAAGAGAATCTGAACTAGAACTGTCAAAAGCACTCTCACTTAAAGATTCCGGCGTAGTGGCAAAAGCAGCCTTATCTTCGACCAGCACAGTAACTACCCCATCTGATAGTGGTGATGCATGGTTTGCGGCCATAGGTACGGACAATTTACAGATCATTGAGGGTGTGGGGCCCAAGATGCAGGAAGTATTAAATGAGAACGGCATCCATTCTTTTGGTATACTGGCAACCAAATCACCGGAAGAGCTGCGTGCTATCCTGGATAAATACGGAGATAAATACAGAATAATCGATCCAACTACATGGTCACAGCAAGCTGCTTTAGCTGACAATCGCAAGTGGAATGAATTGATAGCACTGCAAAAGTCACTCGATACCGGCAGAGGAGATACCGATCCGGGTCATGAGACTGATTCCAAGCTGGAGAAGTGGCTGATCAAACACAATTTGCTCAGAGCATGGAAAACAGACGATCTGAAAGCTGTAGAAGGTATCGGCGTGAAGATTGAAGAATTATTGCATAATGCAGGCATTCAAACATGGAAAGCACTGGCAGCAACTTCTACTGAAAAATTGCAGGAGATACTTACAGCTGCGGGATCCCGGTTTTCACTTGCTGACCCGGGAACCTGGGCACAGCAGGCCGACCTGGCTGCTCAGGGAAAATGGAATGATTTGAAAGCACTCCAGGATTATCTTGTAGCCGGCAAAGAGAAAAAATAAAAATTTCCGGCAGCATATAGCATATATTCAAATAAAGCACTGATATTTTCGGTGCTTTATTTTTTTTGCCCAAATCATCTATAAAATCTCCTGATTGGTTCCTGATACAAAGAGATTACTTTTTATATTATTCCCGCTTATATCCTGTTAAATCATTCTTTGGTTTTTGTGAATCAGTAATACTGTGTTAACTTTGCAGTGATATTTATACAAACACGTGTAGCCGGTGTTTATAATTTTATTTTATCTTATTTTTATTCCTATCGTGCAAGTATTTGCAGCTCAGCTATTGATTAAATGCAGACAACTTATTTTGAATAGCAAAAGACTAACGTTTCTTATGCTATGTATTTCATTTTTTATAATTCCGACAGGTAGTTTACCTGCACAGGATATAAAACAATATAATTCATTGGAGGAATTATGGCAGGATATGAAGACCCATAACTACATCATTAAAAACGCTGCTATTCAGGAGAAGATCGCATCATTGACATATACATCATCCATAGGGAATGCCATTAACCCGAGAATACCTGTCAACCTCAACTTTACAGATTATACCAAGCTGCAAAGGAATCTCATACCGGGTGAATTTTTTGGTGCTGAACCCGGTACATTCAAACAGATACAATTTGGTCTGCAATATGCTACACTTGCTACCATACAGCCTCAATTTGACATTCTGAATCCGGGTTCATTGTCGCAAATCAAATATGCTGAAATCAACCAAAAATACATCAAAAACCAGCAACTACTACTTGAAAGGGATGTTTATGAAAAAGTAAATGCAACTTATTACAATATCCTGTCATTAAGGAGTCAGTATGAAATTTTAAAGAAAAATACGGCTGTTGCCGAACAGATATTAAGCATCGTGCAAAGTAAATACGATGAAGGAATCATAAGGAAACAAGATGTAAATGATGCCAGATCCAATATGATTATAATTAAGGACAACCAGGAGCAAACAGCAAAAAATATTGAAATCCAGGAACAAATCCTGTCCCTCTTTTTTGAAAATCAGATCAAGCCTGAAATAAAGGAGAACCTTGTTCAAAATACGCTGAGTAATGTACCTGAATCCATCAGTTCTACACTGACATTACAGGGAATATTACTGCAATCGGCTTTATTGCGCCAGGAAATCAAAGGCCTGCAATACCAGTATCTGCCTACTCTGTCCTTTGTGTCTTCCTTCAACTGGCAACATTTGAGTAATGACTTTTTTTTGGCTTCAGATGCGACATCCTTTACTTACAACAATATAGGTTTACGCCTGAGTTGGGAATTTCCTACAGTTCAGCGAATCAGCAATATTAAAAACAAACAATATCAATTGCAAACACTCAGCCTGAATGAGCAACATGCAACACAGGAATCACTTACCGAAAGCAGGCAACTAAAAACAGAACTCGAAAAAGCGATATCACAATACGACAATTACACAGCATTACAGAGCCTGAAAGAAGATTCCTATCAAAAATATCTGCTTCAGTATAAGGAAAATGTTTTGCCCTTAGATCGCCTGTTAACAGCACAAAATGATTTGCTTACCATTCAGTTAAAAACAGTAACGTCATTAGCCAACAAAGCATTTATAACCGGTAGAATAAAAATCTTAAATCAATACTAAAGAGATGTCTATGAAATATAATGTCTTTATCGTGTTACCTTTGGTCATATTCATACATACAGGGTGCAATAAAACAGACAAAAATGAAGTACGTCCTGTATATCAGGATATTCGCGAATGGGTTTTTGCTCCCGGTCAGTTGGAATGGGACGATTCCTATAATCTGACAGCTCAAAGTGAAGGTATATTAACTGAAGCAGATTTTGAAATCGGCACTGTATTCCAAACCGGACAAATAATAGCCACTATCGACAACCCGGCAAGCAAAGTTAATACCTCGACTGCCAGGGAACAACTTAAAATAGCTGAGGAAAATACCGGTAAAAATGCGCCTGCCCTTCAGCAACTCAGACAAAATATAAGTTTTGCCGAAGAAAAACTCAGGCAAACCCAGCAACAATCCGAAAGATATGAGAGGCTCCTTAAGAATGAAAGCATTTCCCGGTTGGAATATGAAAATGTCTTGTTGGATTATAAAAACGCACTTGCCAATGTCAATGCCCTTAAGAAACAATATGACGTACTCTTTCAGCAGGCAGAACAGCAAAAAATCAATATTGCCGGACAGTATAAGAACAACAGTATTGCCGAATCCTATAATTCAATCCGTGTATTAAGGCCGGGAAAAGTAATCCAAAAGCTTAAAAGCACCGGAGATTTTGTCCGAAAAGGAGACGTAGTAGCAGTAGTCGCCAATCCTTCCAAAATTAAAATCACACTAACGGTTGATGAAAAAAACATTCAGCAATTAAAAAAAGGACAGGAGGTAAAATTGCAGTTGAACACTGCAAAAGACCGTGTTTTATACGGTCAGGTTGATGAAATACTCAGTGCATTTGACGACAAATCACAATCTTTTTTCTGCAAAATTTTACTGAGAGATACCATTCCTGCATCACTCAATATATATGGTACGCCTCTGGAGGCAAACATCCTAACAGGTGAAAAGAAGAATACTTTACTTATACCCCGGCATTATATGGGCTATGGCAATAAGGTAATGATAAAAGGCATGGACAGTACTACCATCATCAGGACAGGTATAGTTTCCACGGATTATGTCGAAGTGCTTGAAGGTCTTACATCTGATGATATACTCCTTCCAATAAAACAATAAGATGCATAATATCAATACAGACATTGCCTTTACATATCTCCGCACCGGTAAGAAAATGACAATGATAGCTATGCTCGGTGTTCTGTTGGGAATGTCGCTGTACATTTTTATGAATAGTATGCTGGTCGGATTTGACAGGGTATCCAATAATACCATTTTTAAAAACTCACCTCATATACGTATATTTAAAGACGACATTATCAGCCAACCATTACACCCGGACCATCAAATGATTGATATGATTGTCAATCCTCAGATAGTTCCATCAGGTGATGGTATATCCAATCCCGATGAAATCATAGAAATCATTAAAAAAGAAGACTTTGTTACTGCTGTTTCTCCTCAAATAACAACTACGGTCTTCTATAACATCGGCAAATTACAGGTACCGGGTACTGTTACGGGTATCCGTCCGGAGGAAGCAGACAAGATGTTTGATATAAAATCCAACATAATAGAAGGCAATTATGACCATCTTCAAAACAATGTAAACGCTATTGCTATAGGTAAGGGAATAGCCAAAAACCTCAGTCTTGGTATTGATGATAACATCAATATAACTTCCTCCAAAGGAATCAGCAGAAACCTGAAAGTAGTCGCTATTTTTAAAACAAATAACAGCGTTCTTGATAAAACAAAATCCTATATCAATATAACTGCAGCTCAGCAATTACTTTCGCAAAGTAATAGTTACATCACAGACATCAATGTAAGTGTAAGTAATCCTGAAGATGCAACAGCTAAAAGCAGGACATTAAGTACGCTGACAGGTTATGCATCTGAAAGCTGGCTTGAAGCCAATGAATCCATAATGGCTGCATTCAGAATGCGGAGATTAGTAATTACGTTTGTGTCTCTCACTATTCTTATTGTAGCCGGATTCGGTATATACAACATACTCAATATGACAGTAACCCAAAAAATCAACGATATAGCCATCCTTAAAGCGATCGGTTTCAAAGGCAGGGATGTTGTCAGAATATTTTTATCACAAGCGATGGCTATCGGATTTATGGGTATGACAGGTGGAATTATGTTAGCTGCCCTGTTCATTTTTTTGCTACAACGGGTATATATAGGAGGCGATATAGGATACTTCCCGATTGGATATGAATTGAGCAAATTCCTTCAGGGTATCCTGGTAGGAGGAATAATCACATTTTTTGCAGGATATCTGCCAGCCAGAAAAGCCGCTCATGTTGACCCGATATCCATTTTCCGCAAATAAGAGAACATGAATATTCTTGAAGCACAGCATATCACCAAGCACTTTTATGATCCTGTAAAATTCCAGGTACTGCAGGATATAAGTTTTAGTGTAAAAAAAGGGCAGCTCTTAAGTATGATCGGAAAATCGGGTAGTGGAAAATCTACCTTGCTTTATGTACTATCAACCATGGATACGGAATACGATGGTAAGTTATGGATTGACGGGACGTTGGTTACCCACAAAAGTAACGATGAACTTGCTGAACTACGTAATGAAAAAATTGGCTTTGTTTTCCAATTTCATTATCTGCTACAAGAATTCAGTTGCCTGAAAAACGTTATGATTCCTGCGCTTAAATTAGGATTACTCGACGAAGCAACGATTGAGGAAAAAGCCATACAAAAACTTGACATGCTGGGACTTAAGGACCAGGCGCTAAAACCTGCCAACAAACTATCGGGAGGACAGCAACAACGGGTTGCTATAGCCAGGGCACTCATCAATGATCCGCATATCATCATGTGTGATGAGCCTACAGGGAACCTGGACAGTAAAAATACGGCTGTAATTTTTGACATATTCAGACATCTTACCCGAGATTTAGGGCATACTATCATCACCGTAACACATGATGAGGAATTTGCCCGTAACAGCGATGCGATTATCGAGCTCATTGACGGGAGATTGGTGTAAACCTGTTTTAGGACAAGATACATTACCTTCAGGAAAAAATAAAAAAAGATTCAGCAAAATATTTTAAGTATCGGACTATAATGCTACCTTTGCGCCCTGAGGAGCATACGACCAGCTCCCTCTGAACTCCCCCAGGGTAGAAATACAGCAAGGGTAAGAGGTTGAGCGGTGCGGTATGTTTCCTCTTTTTTCTATCCTTATTATATTTTCCACTATGAAGTTTTTTATTGATACGGCTAATTTAGACCAGATTACAGAAGCTAACGATTTAGGTATTTTAGACGGAGTTACGACCAATCCATCCCTGATGGCTAAGGAAGGAATTTCAGGAGAAGACAATATATTAAAACACTATAAGAAAATCGCCAAGCTGGTTGACGGAGATGTCAGTGCTGAAGTCATATCCACAGATTTTAAATCCATGGTTGCCGAGGGTCTGAAACTGGCTGATCTGGCTGATAATATAGTTGTAAAAGTACCTATGACAAAAGATGGTATCAAAACTATATCTTATCTGACGGAAGAAGGTATCAATACAAACTGTACGCTGGTATTTTCAGCCGGTCAGGCTATACTGGCTGCCAAAGCAGGTGCTACTTATCTCTCCCCTTTTGTCGGAAGAGTGGACGATATCAATTGGGATGGCATAGGTCTCATTAAAGAAATAGTAAAAATATACTCTATACAGGGATATATGACTGAAATCCTGGCTGCATCCATTCGTTCTCCATTGCATATCGTACAGGCTGCCAAAGCCGGAGCAGATGTGGTAACTTGTCCCCTGAGCAGTATTATGGGATTATTCAATCACCCGCTTACAGACAGCGGACTGGCTAAGTTTCTGGAAGATCACGGTAAGCTCAACAAATCCAAATAATAATTCATTATATTTTTTATTAGGATTGATCTTTCGATTTATACAGCCAATTCAATAACATACAGAATTAACTATATAACTGTTGGTAGTAGTAATCAAGTGTGGATTTATGCATGAGTGATAGGTTATCCCATTGCTCAAATGAGCTGAAAAAAGCTTCAATAATTTCAGCCTGTTGTTCAAAGTTAAATTCTGTCAGTTTTTTGCCGGTTGTCAACGCATTGTAAAGACCTTCAACTCCACCAAAATCATATCCTTCGGTACTTTTCTGAGCCTGTAATGCTTTGGATATATAGATACTGCCAAATCGCTGATACTGCCAAATATGTGTCATCTCATGGATAAAGACAGCATCACGAATTTTATTATGATAATGAATTGTATTAAAAGTAACGTATGCTTCTGCATATTTTGCAGAAATCAGCCTGGCTTTACTGTTGATCCGTACCCTTTTGTAATCAATCGTATCTCCGAATATTGTTCTGGCAAGAAATAGTTCACGGTCCGTCATTGATCTCAGATTACAGTAAAAAGCACCCGATAACAATCTGTAAAACTCCGGCAGGAGCAGAGCATCACCAAGATAGAAAAAGAAATCAAAAAACCATTTGCCAACACCTTTTGACGGAAATGGATTGGATACTGACTTAAAAATGACAGCAACAAAGTGTCTGACCAATCGAAAAAACCTGTCAGGCCAGTCGAATAGAAGATAAGTGATATAATTTTTCTTTATCAAAATGAGATTATTCAAATCGCAACGCTCTTACGGGCGTTATCCTTGTGATGATCAGTGTTGGGATAGTCAAAAACAGAATCGTAATCAGCATCGTGGCTATATTGATGACAATAACCGTTTCGGGATGTATATCTATAGGTGCTGTATCCAGATAATAATTGGCTTCATCCAACCTGATGAATTTAAATGTTTGCTGTAACCACGCAAGCCCCAATCCAACCAGATTGCCAATCAACAGTCCGAATCCGATGATATAACCCGCATTCCAAAGGAATATTTTTCGGATACTGCCGTTGTGCATACCCAATGATTTCAGGATACCGATCATCTGGGTTCTTTCCAGTATAAGTATCAACAATACGGTTATCATATTGATGATCGCAACAAGTATCATAAGCTGCATAATTACCTTTTCATTGATATCCTGTAGTTTCAACCATTCGAATATACCAGGAAATTTCGCCCGGATGGACTCTACATAATAATTTTGCGGAACCATTTCGTAGTAAATATAATCTGAATATACATCCAGATCATTGACATTATCCAGGACGACTTCCATACCCTGAGCCTCATCCGTTGTCCATCCCAGTATCTCCTGCAATTTGGTCAGATCTACGATACCGAACCTTCTGTCGTATTCTTCCAGTCCTGTATTATAAATACCGCAAATTGTAAATCTCTTTTTAATCTGGCTTTCATCACGGATAAAATTCAGGACCACCTTGTTCCCGGTTTCCAGATGGAGTTTCGATGCGATATTTCTGGATATCAGCAATTCATCAGACACACTATCCTGAACGTAGTGTATTGGCTTCCCATCGACAATAAAGCGATTCATTTTCTCCCAGTTGTAATTTTTATCTACACCTTTAAGCAGAACGCCTTGGAAGTCTTCTTTAGTATTCAGCAAACCGGGCAGGATAATAAACGGATACACGCCTTTTACCCCACCCTGCGTATACTTCACATCTGCATCTCTTTTCAAAAGATTATCAATATATCCGGGTTCTTCCTGATATGCAACACCTTTGAGCTGTCGGATACTGTCATAAAATGGCTTGTTTATGGGAATAGGGACAATTTCAAAATTCCGGTTGACATTACTGTCCGTTATATGGATGTGTCCCCAGAATCCAAATATTTTATCAGATATCTCCTTTTTGAATCCCGATATAATAGCTGTAGTCAGTATCATCACCGTCATAGATATGGCAATAGCTGCAATGGCAATCCTTACTATCACCTTTGTGAAGGACTTATTATCTGAAAAGGCTATTCTTTTTGCAATAAAATGCTCAATATTCATTTTGAACCTGGTTCAATTTCGTAATAAAAGGCTAATTTTGTGCCTCTGAAACACAAAAATACTGATTTAAGCGATATTATTGAATCGTTCTGAATATTAAAAGATAAATAAATGTTGAATTTCTTAGAAGAATTGAAGTGGCGTGGTATGCTACATGACATGACACCTGGAGCAGAAAATGTACTGAATGAAGGGAAGGTAGTAGGTTATATCGGATTTGACCCTACAGCACCCAGCCTGACTATCGGCAACTATGTGCAGATCATGCTGTTGAAGATGTTTCAGATGTCGGGCCATCAACCCATTATACTTATGGGTGGAGCAACCGGCAGAATCGGAGACCCTTCATTTAAAGACAAGGAAAGGGATTTGAGATCCTATGAAGAAGTAGACAGGAATCTCGCATTTCAGAAGGAACAATTTAAAAAATTTCTGGACTTCAGCGGACCCAATGCAGCCATCATTGTCAATAACTTTGACTTTTACAATAATATGAATGTTCTGGATTTCCTCAGGGATGTTGGCAAGACACTAACAGTAAGTTATATGATGTCCAAGGATTCTGTAAAAACAAGGCTGGAAACGGGTTTATCTTTCACTGAGTTTAGTTATCAGTTATTGCAGGCCTATGATTTTCAACTTTTATTTGATAAATACAATTGCATACTTCAGATGGGCGGTTCTGACCAATGGGGCAACATTACTTCAGGAACGGAATTTATACGACGCAACATCAACGGAAAAGCTTATGCTATGACGACACCGTTGCTTACCAAAGCTGACGGCACTAAATTTGGTAAGTCTGAACAGGGAAATATCTGGTTGGACCCCAACCTTACAACGCCATACAAGTTCTATCAGTTTTGGATAAATGCTGCTGATGCCGATCTTCCTAAATTCATGCGGTATTTTTCTTTAAAAACACGCGAAGAAGTAGAAACATTAGAAGCACAATACGCAGATAATCCGAGAGCCCTCAAGGAGATTCTGTCGGAAGAATTGACCAGACGCATCCATAGTGATACTGACTTTGAGTCCGTGATGCAGGTAAGTCAGTTGTTGTTTGGAAAAAATACGGATGGGAATGCCCTGAAAGCTATGTCCCTGGAGCAGTTTAGTACAATATCCGAAGAAATACCGACAAAAGACATAAATATTGCAGAAACGGGTAACGTAGTGAACATAGTGGACATGTTGGTACATACAGAGATTCTATCCTCCAAATCTGAAGCACGAAAAGCTATTCAAGGAAATGCAATAACTATAAATAAGGAAAAAATAACATCACATGAGTATATTATCCGCAACGAAGATTTTATACATGGCCGGTTTCTGATGCTCGAAAATGGTAAAAAGAATAAGTACCTGGTCCGGAAAATATAATGCGTTACCTGCCTATGTTCTTATAAAAACATATCGGGAATCGGTACTATTTTCTCTATCATAAGTATAGCCTTCCGTTGTGAAACCCTCTAAATATTCAGGTTGATGAATTCTGTTTCGGATGATAAAGGCAGCCATTAGTCCTCTTGCACGTTTGGCATTGAAGGAAATAAATTTTCTTATACCATCTTTCATTTCCAAAAAATCAAAATCTATAACTGGTACAGTTATTTGTTTCAGATTGATAGCCTTGGTATATTCATCCGAAGCAAGATTTGCTAAAAATTGGCTTTGACTGTTACTGATGGATTCGTTGATATTGTCTGTTATTCTTTTTCGCCAGAAAGCATACAGATTATTATAGTTTCCTATACTTAAACGTGTTGCCATTTCAAGTCTGTAAGGCAATATAGCATCCAGGGGTTTCAATACACCATACAATCCGGACAAAATCCTAAGGTGGGTTTGAGCGTACTGGATATCTGATAACTCCATCGGTTGATGATGCAGCCCGGCATATACTTCACCGGTATAACTGAACAATGCCGGATAGCTTTCTTTGTTCCTTCTCTTATGAAATGTTTGAATCCTCTCCCAGGTCTGCTCAGATAATTTATCACTGAGTTTCATCAATGCTGCCAGTTCCGGTTTTGATAAACGAACTAAATAATTACTGATTAATTTGGCTTCTTTGAGGAAAAAGGGTTTAGTAAGGGTTTCCTTTGATACAACAAATTCGTTCATTGTCTTGGAAGGAGAAAGAATAGCTATCATATTTACAAAGTCTATAGAGATTTATAGATGTGTACAAATAAAAAAAATGTCTGGTCAAAATATACTCCTGACCAAACATTTTTTTATTAAAGCTAAATATTAAATCTTAGTTGCCTTTAATCATTGTAGGCGCTGCTGCTGGTACAGACTGGTCCGCTTTTGGTGGCAATACGTTGCCAATCACCTGAAGAACGTGTGTATCTGATCCTTCATTTGTTGTGATTGTAACAGATTTGTTGATTGGTCCTGTTCTCTTAGTATCATATCTGATTTCTATAGTAGAACTTTGACCTGGTGCAATTGGCTCTTTTTCCCAAGTTGGAACTGTACAACCACAAGAACCTCTTGCATTTTTGATAACCAATGGCTCCGTACCTGTATTTGTAAACTTAACTACTCTCAATGGCTCTCCACCATTTTCGATAGTACCATAATCTACGACTGTAGACTCAAATGTCATTACGGCTTTTGAACTAACAGCTTCAGGACTTGCCTGAGGTGCATTTTGTGTTTCAGCATTTACAGGAACATTTTTAGCCTCTGCTTTAACAGGAGTTGCTTTTACCTCTTTAACAGGATGTGTAACAACAGGTGTTGACTTTGTCTGAGCTGTCAAAGAAAAACTCACAAAGCCTAGTAAGATAAATAAAATTTGCTTCATAATAATTTTAAATTTTAAAAAATACAATACAAATATAGTACTTTAAATGATATTATCAACAATTATGTTACATTAGCCCCGTTAAATTACTGTTAAATCAATTTTGATTCTGTTAACATTGATTATTGATGTATTTAATTTTTTGTATTAATTAAAAGTAAATCAGTAATTTGTACAATAATATAATAAATATACGGAATAGTTGAATATGCATAAAATAATTCAGTATGATTGTATAATAAAATTTACCCGAAAAAGCAAATAGTTATTATTGACTAAAATATTTAAAATTATATATTTCAATAATTAAAGTATTGATTACGAATCAAGTATCTTAATACAACATAAATTGTTTGCTGATAACATTCTTACCGCTCACTACCGATAATATGTATACGCCATACGCATATTGGCTTGTGTTGAAAGGAAGATGGATAAGATTGTCTCTGGTCTGAGAAGTATTGGTCTCTATGTTCAGAACTTCCTTACCAAGCATATCATACAGATGAAAACTCAGTGTCGCATTTTCAGGAGCCTGATATCTGACAGACAATTGACTTCCCTCCTTTTTAATATCTTTAATCGTTATTGTTCCGACAGGAGTTAAGGTTTCATCACAATATTTACCTGTTAGAATGTTCAATGTGTTTAGTATGTTGAGCCGGCCTTCTGTCACTGTTTTACCTGTCATTGATGCTTTTTTGTCTACTCCATTAAGGATTGCATCCCTAATTACTAAGGGAGCTTCCTGAGGTTTTTCTTTAATTAAATCAGAAAAAGTTTGACAGGGAAGCGCATAGAGTAATGCAGCAGCTCCGGCTACCATAGGAGTAGCAAGGGATGTTCCTGTTGATGTACTGTAATAATTATTGCTTTGCAGATCTGTAGTCAAAATATGATCTCCGGGCGCCGATATATCTACACTTTTATATCCATAACCGGTCGAGGCTTCCATTTCATCGTTTTTATTCGATGCATTGACGATGATAAGGTATGGCGATGTACAGGTTGATGGCAGATCACCTACTTCCTCTACATTATCCGGTTCATTTGTTGTGGCTCCAACTGACAAAATCCCTTCCTTCCCTAATTTATCATACATCCCACACCATGCGGGATAGTCTTCTGCGAATAAATATGGTGCTCCACCGGAATAGGAAGTTACCACGATGTTGGCTCCTTTGGAACCATTGGTTTGCCTGTATAGTTTTTTCATACTGATGAAATAATCCAGTGCTTCAATTATATCACTGATACGGTCTCCTGTTGTTACCGGCAATAATTTGACATTCCAGTTGACTCCGGCGATTCCTGTACTGTTGTTGCCTTTTGCACCAAGTACACCCAATATATTGGTTCCGTGACTTCTCAGGTCATGATTTCCATTTTTTTTGTTCTGATTCCAGCCGTTGTAGTCATCAATGTATCCATTTCCATCATCATCTTTCTTATTGTCCGGAATTTCTTTCGAATTGGTAAAGATATTTTCCTTCAAATCTTCATGCTGAATGTCAAACCCATTATCGATAACCCCAATTACAATGTCTTCACCACCGAATGTAGTACCTCCTGTGATATAATTCCAGGTATCAAAAGCCTTGATGTGGTTCAGATAGTATTGTTCAGCCAATCTCTTATCATTGGGTCTGATACGGGGAGTAAGTATGCCATTATATGATGATGATAATATTTCGGGCTGTTGCAAACACCATTTAAAAAGATTTTTATCATCGCCGGATTCAATTAAAGCAACAGAATTATCTTGTGTAATCCAACGGTATTTTATATTGTTCAAAACACTTTCATGTTCTAACCTATGCAGCAGACCAATCATATCCTTCTCATTAATTTCAACAATGACACCAAAATTATCCGTTGACCTTTCCTGAGCAAATAAGCATACTGGCAAAAACAACAACAAATATTGAATACAATACTTCATACTGACAGATTATTAAAATTTGAAGGAACTTAGTCCTTTTAGTATTAAACAGAAACTACAAATATAACACAAGTATATCATAAAATATTATACCGATCATATTTATAAGTAATATTATTGGACAAACACCATAATATACAAGTGGATAAATAGTAAAATCAAGTTAGAAACTGCCACAATTGCACTATGTAAGATATTATAAAGCATTGGCATACCGGAGTCTGGTAAAAAAATACAATACTACAAGACTGAGCCCTGTAAAAATCCAGTATGTTGCCGAAAATCCAACAGTGCCAGCCAGTTGCATTCCCAATACAGGTGCTATAATATTAGCTATACCATAAGCCATTGAATACATGGCCATATACTGCCCGCGTCTGTCTTCTGCCGGCCTTGAAACTGCAAAATTGATCATAAATGGCATTGCAAATAATTCTGCCAATGATATAAAAACGATATACAGAACAGCAAAACCAATCCACAGGATGCCGGTACCCAAAATCACAAAACCCAAAATGAGCATCAAACTACCCAATGCAATCATTTCCATATATTTTGTGATATGCTCTATACGCCGTATTACAGGCATTTCAATCAAAACAATGATTAAGCCATTCAGACCTATAAGTTGACCGATTTCCGCTTCTGACAAATTAAGTTGTCCTGACCAATATACCGGAACACTGGTAAATAATTGAAAAAACAGCATCGCCCATATAGCAGTTAACACGATGAATTTGATGTAAGGTACATCCTTATATGCTGACAGTCCTTGTTGAGCGCCATGGGATGTGGGTGCAGGTTTGTGATCAGGATTGTAAGGCAAATAATAATACAGAATACCCGCAGCGATAACACTTGTCACAGCATTCATAATGAATATCCATTTGTACCCGAAGTAATGCGCGATAGCTCCACCTATAGCTGGTCCGATGGCAAATCCAAGATTGATTGCAAATCGCATCAAAGAAAAGGATCTTGTCCTGTTTTCAGGTTTGGAAAAAATAGCAATGGCGACACTATTTGCTGGACGCAAGGAATCCGCCAGCATCGAAAACAGAAACACACTTATCCAGATAGTAATAAAAGTAGTGGACACAAGCAGAAACATCAGGAAAACTGCACTACCGAGTAAAGCAATCAACTGAATATAATAATAACCATATTTGTCAGTGAGTTGCCCGCCAATATAAGCACCGACTATACTTCCTGCCCCGAAACCCGTCATAATCCATCCTGCTTCAGCGAGCGTATAATTAAATTCTTTAGTCAGGTACAGTGTCATAAATGGGAGTACCATAGCTCCTGCCCTATTGACAAACATAATGAGACCAAGGAGCCATATATTCCCGGACAAACCCGAAAATGCATCTTTGTATATGCCTGCTATGCTTTTATACATCAGATACCTATCAATTCGCGTGCATTGGCTTTAGCTGTCTCCGTAGGAGGATTACCGCTTAACATTTTTGCAATCTCTATTATACGCTCATCTGTGGAAAGCTGCCTGATTGCTGTTACTGTCCTATGCTCCTTATAGTACTTATGTACCCAATAATGTGTCTGTGCCTTTGCCGCTATCTGTGGAGAATGCGTAATACATATAATCTGATGACTTTGGGCCATGTCAGCCAGCACTCCACCCATTTTCTGAGCTACGTCACCGGAAATACCCGCATCGATTTCATCCAGAATCAACGTTGGCAATGTGAGTGCGCCAGCTACAAGGGATTTGATACACAGCGTCAGTCTCGACATTTCACCACCGGATACAGTGTCTTTCAGCGGTAGAAATGCACTTCCCTTATTTGGTGAAAACAGGAATGAAACCTCATCTTTACCCGTAGGCGTAAAATTACTGACTGCATCCAGACTAACCTTAATAAATGCATGCTCCATCGATAGGACGACAAGCATACTGTGTACATTATTTTCAAGGTCTGTAATTACTTTTTTTCTCCTATTACTAAGCTGTTCTGCCAGAATTCCGAGTTTAGATTCAATATCAGTTATTTGTGACTGAAGTTCCTGAATATGCGAAGTCAAATCTGAATAGCCTTCCAGTTTACTTTGGATATCAGCGGATATTTCCAGTAACAAATCAAGTGTATTGACATTGTGTTTTTTCAGCATTCTGTTGATGGTATTCAACCGCTGGGACACAGATTGTATCATTTCCTCGTCATAGTCCGTTGACTCATATATCCGCATTGCTTCCTTTGCAATGTCTTTGAGCTCTTCCCTGACTGAAAATATCCTATCGTACAAGCTACTATAAGTACTGTCCAAATCCTTTATACCTGTATATTGATTGAGTATTGACTGGATTTGATTATTTACAGCATACTCGTTGTCCTCAAGAACCTGACCCAGCAGTGCATGATTTTTTTTAATATCTTCAGATGCAGTCAGTTTTTGTAATATCGACTCAAGTTGCTCCAACTCACCTTCTTTGAGGTTGGCCTGATGAAATTCCTGCATCTGAAAATTCAGAAATTCTATTTCCTGATTTGCATTCTGATTTCTGATAATTAATTCATTGTAGTTATGTAAGGATTGTCTGTAAGATTTATACATAGTGCTGTATTCAGCAAGTAAAGCTTTGTTATCAGCCAGCGCATCCAGGATCTGCATCTGAAAAACCGGTTTCTGGATATCAAGCGTATCAAATTGCTGATGAATATCGACCAACTGTTCAGCCAAAACCTGAAGCACATCAAGTGTAACGGGTGAATCATTCACAAAAGCCCTGCTCTTGCCATTGGGTGCAATTTCACGACGGATGATCATTTCATCATGATAATCAATTCCCTCATCCTCAAAATAAGACTTAAGGTCATAAACTTTAACATCAAACGTAGCTTCAACATAGCATTTAATATCCTGATTGTAAAGCACTTTTGAATCAGCTCTTTTGCCTCTTATCAACTCAAGTGCGCCCAGAAGAATAGATTTTCCAGCACCTGTTTCTCCTGTGATAATAGTCAGTCCATCCGTAAATCCAATACTAAGCTTATCAATAATGGCATAATTTTGAATTTCAATATTTTTCAGCATATCTGATATTAATGTATTAAACGATTTGGGCTGTAATGTCCAATTTGAGGTGCAAATTTACTGAATATAAAATTGTGTGATTACATCATTGGTTCAATAAATCTTTAAAATAACATATTTTACAGCTTCATTCTTTAATTAAGCTTAAGTATTTTGTCCGTAGACTTACGTGGATGCAATGTTCCTAACCAGCGTTAATCTGACATTTACTCAAGTAATTGGTACAATAACAAAATAGTTTTAATGAGCATCTGTGATTTTTGATTGAATTATCTAATTTTAAAAAATTATATTTCATTATAAACCATAAAAAAATCATATGATCAAAATAAAATTTTCAGAAAATAGATTAACTTTGTGCTTTAATAACCA